>JBJMKO010000049.1:0-110595 GCA_045805805.1 Solirubrobacterales bacterium
TCCTCAAGCTGATCCAGGCCGCCGACTACGACGTCAAAAAGGCCGAAACGGGAATCATCTACATCGACGAGATCGACAAGATCGCGCGCAAGGCCGACAACCCGTCGATCACTCGCGACGTCTCCGGCGAAGGCGTGCAGCAGGCGCTGCTGAAGATCCTCGAGGGGACGACCGCCTCGGTGCCGCCGCAGGGCGGGCGCAAGCACCCCCACCAGGAGTTCCTCACGATCGACACCACCAACATCCTCTTCGTCTGCGGCGGCTCCTTCGCCGAGCTCGACAAGGTGATCGAGAACCGGGTCGGCGACCGCGGGGTCGGCTTCGGCGCCGCGATCTCCTCGCGCGAGAAGAAGGACACCGGCGAGTGGTTCGAGCAGGTGCTGCCCGAGGACCTCATGGAGTACGGCCTGATCCCCGAGTTCATCGGCCGCCTGCCGGTCGTAGCCGCGATCCATCAGCTCAGTCGCGACGATCTGATCACGATCCTGACCGAGCCCAAGCACGCCCTCACCAAGCAGTTCCAGCGCTTCTTCGAGTTCGACGAGATCGAGCTGGTCTTCGCCGAGGACAGCCTCGAGGCGATCGCCGACAAAGCACTGGAGCGCGAGACCGGCGCCCGCGGCCTGCGCTCGATCCTCGAGGAGACCCTGCTCGACGTCCAGTTCGAGCTGCCCTCGCGCCGCGACGTGACCAAGTGCGTCGTCACTCGGGAGACGATCGAGCAGGGGCGGCGACCGACCCTCGTCACCGAGGCTGCGCCTCAGGACATCGGGCCCGGTGAGGAACAGCTGAGCGAGGAATCTGCGTAGGAGGGGGAGAGGGCGGGCACCCCACCTCAAAACAATCAAAAGCGGCTCCCGCCGCGCGTTTTGTGGAGGGGTGCCCGCCCTCTCTTCTCGGCGCCGCTGACTGCTGCTGTGACGCCTCAAGGCGCGGCTATCTAGACTCGCCACGGTGGACGCCGAGCGGCTGAAAAAGCTTGAGGGCACGACGCGGTGGGAGCCCGCGGAGGTCGAGGGGCGGATCTTTGCTGAATGGCTTGAGGCAGGGTATTTTCATCCGTCGGCTGAGGGCAGTCCGGAGGAGAATTTTTCGGTTGCGATTCCGCCGCCGAATGTGACCGGGGCGCTGCATATGGGGCACGCGCTGAACGGGTCGATGCAGGATGCGCTGGTGCGGATGAACCGGATGCGGGGGCGCAATGCGCTCTGGGTTCTCGGCACCGATCACGCGGGGATCGCCACGCAGTCCGTGGTCGAGAAGATGCTGCTCGCCGAAGGCGTCTCCCGCCATGACCTCGGTCGCGAGAAGTTCGTCGAGTGCGTCTGGGAGTGGCGCGAGGAGTACGGCTCGCGGATCGTCGAGCAGTACAAGCGCCTCGGCGCTTCCTGCGACTACGAGCGCGAGCGCTTCACTCTCGATGACGGATACGTGAAGGCCGTCTACCGAGTCTTCAAGCAGCTCTTCGACAAGGGCTACATCTACCGCGACAACTACATGGTCAACTGGGATCCCGGCTCGCGCTCGGCGATCTCCGACCTCGAGGTGGAGAATCGAGAGGTCGAGGACACGCTCTACTCGATCGACTACCCGGTCGAGGGCTCCGACCGGGTGCTGACCGTTGCCACCGTGCGCCCGGAGACGATGCTCGCCGACACCGCGGTGGCGGTGAGCCCGGGCGACGAGCGCTACGCCGATCTCGTCGGCCGGCACTGCGTCCTGCCCCTGGTCGGTCGGCGCCTGCCGATCGTCGCCGACGAGCACGTCGACCCCGAGTTCGGCACCGGGGCGCTGAAGATCACCCCCGGCCATGACCCCAACGACTTCGAGATCGGCCGTAAGCACGGGCTGGAGGAGATCGTTGCGATCGGCCCCGACGGGCGGCTGACCGAGGAGGCGGGGGAGAGGTTCGCCGGCCTGACCGCGGCCGAGGCGCAGGAGGCCGTCGTCACCGCCCTGCGCGAGGAGGGCGTGCTGCGCGCCGAGGAGCCCTACGTCCACTCCGTCCCCTTCTCGCACCGCTCGGGAGAGCGGATCGAGCCGTTGATCTCGCTGCAGTGGTTCTGCCGCATGGACGAGCTTGCGGCACCGGCAATCGAGGCGGTGCAGCGCGACCGGGTGCGGATCGCGCCGGCGCAGTGGAAGCGCGTCTACCTCGATTGGATGCGGGAGATCCGCCCCTGGTGCATCTCCCGCCAGCTCTGGTGGGGGCACCGGATCCCGGTCTGGTACTGCGATCCCTGCGAGGAAACGATCGTCGCCGAGCAGACACCCGAGCGCTGCGGTGCCTGCGGTGGCGAGCTGCGTCAAGAGGAGGATGTGCTCGACACCTGGTTCAGCTCGGCGATCTGGCCCTTCGCGACGCTCGGGTGGCCCGACGACACCCCCGAGCTGCGCGCCTTCTACCCGACCAGCTTCCTGACCACGGCGCGCGAGATCCTCTTCCTCTGGGTGGCGCGGATGATCATGACCGGGCTCGAGTTCGCCGGCGACGTCCCCTTCGGCGACGTCTACGTGCACTCGGTGATCCAGGCCCGTGACGGTCGCCGCATGTCGAAGAGCCTCGGCACTGGGATCGACCCGCTGGAGGAGATCGACGTGCACGGCGCCGACGCGCTGCGCTTCGGTCTGCTGGCGATGTCCTCGACCCAGGACGTGCGCTACTCCGATGCCAAGGTCCAGCAGGGCCGCGATCTCGCCAACAAGCTCTGGAACGCGTCGCGATTGATCTTGCTGAATTGCAAATTCGAGCAAGATCAATCGCACCTCGAGGTGCCGCAGGGCCAAGTCCCCGCGGCAGTTGGACGAGGGACACTCAACCTCGATCGCGTGGAGGACCGCTGGATCCTCTCGCGGATGGAGCGGACGATCGCCTCGGTCACGGCCAAGCTCGACACCTACGACTTCGCCCACGCCGCCGGCGAGGCCTACGCCTTCTTCTGGTCGGAGCTCTGCGACTGGTACCTGGAGATCGCCAAGCCGCGGCTGTACGAGGGCGAGGCTGAGGTATCCGCCAACCTGCTCTGGGTGCTGGAGCGCACGCTCGCCCTGTTGCACCCGCTGATGCCCTTCGTGACGGAGGAGGTCTGGTCCTACCACCCGTCCCGACAGGGGCACCTCGCCGTGCATCCGTTCCCCCGGGTCGAGGAGTCGCTCTTCGACTCCGAGGCCGAGGCCCAGGTCGGGCGCGGGATCGAGCTGACCGGCCGCCTGCGCGCCTGGCGCGACATGGTCGAGGCGCCCGCCGCCAGCCGGCTCTCCGCCCGTGTCGACGAAGAGCGACCGCAGGAGTTCGTTGGCCGCCTGGCCCGCTTCGAGTTCACCGAGGACGGCGGAGACCCGATCGCCTCCGTCGGCCCGGTCAGGGTGCTCGCCTCGGCCGAGATCGACGCCGATGCGGTGGCGGCCCGGCTCGAGAAGCGCCGCCAAGAGCTTCGCTCCGAGGTGGCGCGCGCCGAGGGCAAGCTCAGCAACGAGAAGTTCGTCGACAGGGCGCCCGCCGAGCTGGTCGAGGAGGAGCGGGCCAAGCTCGAGCGCTACCGGGCCGAGCTCGGGGAGCTCACGGAATAGACCCGCAGGCCTACCTCGACTCGCTGGAGCCGGTCGGCTGGAAGCTCGGCCTGGAGCGGATGCGCAGCCTCAGCACCGCGCTGGGAATGCCCCAACACCGATTCGCCTCGATCCACGTGGTCGGCACCAACGGCAAGTCATCGGTCACGCGCATGATCGCGGCGTTGCTGGAGGCGCACGGGATCCGCTGCGGAGTCTGTGTCTCTCCCCACTCCCTGCGCTGGTCCGAACGGGTGCTGATCGGCGGGGAGGAGATCGGAATCGCGGAGTTCGCCGCCGCGGTCGAGCGGACCGCCCAGGCCGCCGAGGTCGTCGACCGCTCGCTCGGGGACGACGAGGCGGTGACCCAGTTCGAGGTCGCCACGGCCGCTGCCTTCGTCGCCTTTGCCGCCGCCCGGGTCGAGGCCGCGGCCGTGGAGGCCGGATTGGGCGGGAAACTGGACGCGACCAACACGATCCCCTCGCGGGTCACGGTCCTGACCTCGATCGGGCTCGACCACACCGACTGGCTGGGGGAGACCGAGCTCGAGATCGCGGCGGAGAAGCTGGCGGTGTTGCGCGACCACACCATCCTGGTCCTGGGCAGGGTCAGCCCTGAGGTCGCGGCCCTGGCCGAGCAGACGGCAGCGGAGCGGGGAGCGAAGCTGATCGTCGCCCCGGAGGATCCCGGCGAGGGGATCGAGCTGCGAGCCGCGGGCCGCTTCCAGCGGCGCAACTTCGCCCTTGCCTGCGCCGCCGCCGAGGCTTTTCTCGGGGAGCTGGACGCCTCGCTTGTCGCCCGGGTAGCGTCGAACGTCACCGTTCCGGGTCGCCTCGAGCGAGTTGCCGAGAGTCCGCCAACGTTCCTCGACGCCGCCCACAACCCCGACGGCGCCACGGCGCTGGCCGAGGCCGTCGCCGAGATCGCCGCCGGTCGCCCGGTCATAGCCTGCGTCGCCGTCCTGGCCGAAAAGGACGCCAAGGCCATGTTCGCCGCCATGTCCCCCTCCCTGACCCGGGTCATCTGCACCCAGCTCCCCGAACAGCCCGCCGACGGGACTAAAACCGGAGCCGGGGTCGTGTTTTCGGCCCATCGGCCTTCGTTTTCGGCGGAGCGGCTGGCCGAGATGTGTGGGCAGGTCGGACTGGGGGCCGAGGCGGAGGTTGATTTCGGCGGGGCGGTCCGGCGCGCACGTGCGCTGGCCCTGGATTCGGGTGCGGTTCTGCTCGTCACCGGATCGCACTACGTGCTGGCACCGGCCCGAACCGCCCTGCGCCTGTGGGAGGATTGAGCCGATGGAGGCTAAGTCCAAGAGCGCCGGTACGGAACTACTCTCGATGATGGCGCTCGTCGCGGGGGTCGTCGCCGCGGTGATCCTCGTCTTCTTCGGAATCGGCTACCTCTTCGGCAGCCTCTTTCTCTAGGGCCAGGCGAGCGCGCACCCGACATTGACCACACTGGGGTGGGGTAAAGGGCGGATGCGAGGGTTCGCGGGTCCGGCGGCGAAGTAGACTCCCCGCCCCCTGTAGCGGGCTCCCAGCCATGGCACTAGCGATCTTCGGCATCACTAACGACGGCCTCAACCTGGCCGCCACCCTCTTCGTCTTGGCGATCGTGGTCGTCTGGCTTGCCCTGATCGTCTACACGTACCTCGACGCCAAGCGCCGCATCTCGGACCCCTTCCTGGTCGCCTGCGCGACGATCGGCTCCTTCTTCCCCTACATCGGCACGGCGGTCTACGCGATCGTGCGCCCCCCCGAGTTCCTCGAGGACGCCCACGAACGCGAGCTGGAGATCAGGGCCGCCGAGCTGCGCGTGCGCCAGCTGACCGAGGCCTCCTGCCCCAACTGCGAATACCCGGTCGAGAAGAACTTCCTGCGCTGCCCCAAGTGCCAGTGCCGCCTCAAGGACCCGTGCCCGAGCTGCGGCAAGCCGGTCGACCCGCGCTGGGCTCTTTGTCCCTACTGCGAGAGTGCCCTGGCCGAGCCGCCACGGCGGAAAAAACCCCGAGCCGAGGGTCGCCGTGAGCCCCGTGCGGAGCGACCTGCCGCGAGCCCGGAGCGAGTTGAGCGCGAGGAGCGAAAAGCCGGGGAGGAGCGCCCCAAGCGCCGCCCGCCCGCCCGCACGAAGGCAAAAGAGCCCGCCGCGGCGGAGAACGATGAACCCACCCAACCCAAGCGACCCCAAAGGAGCCCCGCCCGTGAGCCGGACGCTGATCCTCGTAAAGCCTGACGCCTTCCAGCGCGCCCTGACCGGCGAGGTGATCGCCCGCTTCGAGCGCAAGGGACTGCGAATCGCGGCGCTGAAGACGATGCGGGCCGACGAGTCGATCGCCAACGAGCATTACGAAGAGCACACTGAGAAGCCCTTCTTCGGCGAGCTGGTCTCCTTCATCACCGGGGGTCCCCTCGTCGCCATGGTCCTCGAGGGGCCCGAAGCGGTCGCGGCGGCCCGCCAGCTGATCGGCGCCACCAACCCGGTCGAGGCCGCACCGGGCTCGATCCGCGGCGACTTCGCGCTCGAGGTGACCTTCAACATGGTCCACGGCTCCGACTCCGACGAGTCTGCCGCGCGAGAGATCGGCATCTGGTTCCCAGAGCTGCCTTGAATGTAGTTCTCGCATCCGGCTCGCCGCAGAGAGCCGAGATTCTTCGCAAGCTTGGGCTCGAGTTCGAGGTCGTCGTGTCGGGTGTGGACGAGCTCAGCGGGGGAGACCCTGAGGTCGAGGTGCTGGAGAACGCTCGGCTGAAGGCTCGGGCGGTTGAGCCCGATGGGGTGGTAATCGCTTGCGATACGGATGTGGTGTTGGACGGGAGGGCGCTGGGCAAGCCTGCCGATGCAGCTGAGTCGCGGCGCTATCTGGATCGGATGTCGGGACGGGCGCACACGGTTATGAGCGGGCTCGTGGTGCTTGTCGGCGGGGAGGAGCGGAGCGGGTTGGATCGCACCACCGTGGCCTTCAAGGCGCTGAGCGAGGCGGAGAAGGAGCGCTACGTGGAGTTCGGCGAGTGGGAGGGCCGGTCCGGCGGGTACGCGATCCAGACGCTGGGGTCGACGCTGGTGGAGCGGGTCGAGGGGAGTGTCTCCAACGTGGTCGGACTGCCGGTGGGGCTGCTGTTCGAGCTGGCGCCTGAGCTGTTCGAGTGAAACTGACCAAATCCGGCTTCGTTTGCGGCATTTGGGATGATTTCGGGCAGGTCCCCAAATCCACATGGGTGTTTTCAGCTATCTGAGAGGGCTCGGCGGTCGCGACATGGCCGTCGATCTGGGCACGGCCAACACGCTCGTCTACGTTCGCGGGCGCGGCATCGTCCTCTCCGAGCCCTCGGTGGTTGCGATCGACTCCCATACCGGCCAGGTGCACGCGGTTGGCGTGGAGGCGAAGCGGATGCTCGGGCGGACCCCCGGCAACATCACCGCGATCCGCCCGCTCAAGGACGGGGTGATTGCCGACTTCGACGTCACCGAGCAGATGCTGCGCCACTTCATCAAGGAGGTGCACTCCAACCGTTTCGCCCACCCCCGCGTCGTCGTCTGTGTTCCCTCGGGCGTCACCGGCGTGGAGAAGCGCGCGGTCGAGGAGGCCTGCCTCTCGGCCGGGGCGCGCCAGGCCTACCTGATCGAGGAGCCGATGGCGGCGGCGATCGGCGCCGGCCTGCCGGTGGCCGAGCCGACCGGCTCGATGGTGGTCGACGTCGGCGGCGGCACCACCGAGGTGGCGGTGATCTCGCTGGGCGGGATCGTCGTCTCACAATCGATCCGGATCGGCGGCGACGAGCTCGACGAGGCGATCGTCAACCACTGCAAGCACGAGTACAAGCTGGCGATAGGCACCCAGACCGCGGAGGAGGTCAAGCTCGAGGCGGGCTCGGCCTCGCCGCTGCCCGAGGAGGTGCGGGCCGAGATTCGCGGTCGCGATCTCGTATCCGGCCTTCCGAAAACGATCGTGATCGGCTCTGAGGAGATACGCGAGGCGCTCGACGAAACGGTCGGCCGCATCGTCGAAGCGGTCAAGGACACGCTCGATCGCACTCCCCCGGAGCTGGCGGGCGACATCATGGACCGGGGCATCACCCTCGCCGGCGGCGGCGCGCTCTTGCAAGGACTCGAACAGCGCCTCCGCGACGAGTGCCAGATGCCCTGTCAGCTGGCAGAGTCACCGCTGACGTGCGTGGCGGTGGGCTCGGGCATCTCCCTTGAGGAGTTCGAGGCCATACACCGCGCCAGCAAGGAGAATTCCGGAGCCAGGCGACTTGCTTAGCTCCTCTTCATCTCAAGCCCCGAACCTAGGTCTCCCCCGTGTATCGAAAGCAAGTACGCCGCCGTAGGGCGGTGCTGGCACTGCTGATTGTCGGCTCTTTTGTGCTGCTCACCCTCACCTACCAGGGTTCGCGCGGCCTGCAGGGCGGCGTCAGCACGATCTTCAGCCCGGTTCAGTCGGTCGCCGACCGTGCCCTGAAGCCGGCCCGCGACCTCGTCGACTGGTTCGATAAGACCTTCGACGCGCGCGGCGAAAACAGCCGCCTCAGGTCGGAGCTGGTCACGGCGCGCACGCAGGCGGTGGCCGGCCAGGAGGCTCTGCAGGAAAACGCGCAGCTGCGCAAGCTGGTGGAGCTCGACCGCGGCCCGGCGCTTGCCTCCTCGGCATACGAGGAGGTGATCGCCCGCGTGATTTCCCGCTCGCCGACGGTTTGGCGCTCGAGCGTGACGATCGACGTCGGCAGCGGCGACGGCGTCCGCATCGACGACCCGGTGATCAGCGGCGACGGCGTGGTCGGCCGCATCGCCTCGGTCGAGGGTGGTTCTTCACAGGTGATGCTGCTCACGGACCACGCCAGCGCGATTTCGGCCAAGGTGCTGCCGACGGGCGTGCAGGGCGTGGTAAGGCCCGAGGTCGGAAACCCGGAAGACCTGATCCTCGATTTCATCGACTCGACCAAGCTGGTCCACGGCACCCAGACCATCGTCACCGCAGGCTGGCGCGCCCAGGGGCTGGCTTCCCTCTTTCCGCCGGGGCTTCCGGTGGGCGAAGTGACCCAGGCCTCGATCGAAGATCAGGAGGCGAACGAACAGGTGGACGTGCGACCCTTCGCCGACCTGCGAAACCTCGATCTGGTCCAGGTCCTCACCAGAGGGTCGCGCGGATGATCCTGACGCCGAAGATCGTCGCCCGCATCGTCGCGATCGGGATGCTCGGAGTGCTGCTCCAGCTCTCCTTCTTCTCCAGGGTCGAACTCTTCCACGTCAGTCCCGACGTGCTGCCGGCGCTGGTCGTCTGCCTGGGCTTGCTCGGCGGCAGCCTGACCGGCGCGGTCAGCGGCTTCGCGATCGGCTTCTTCGTCGACTGCCTGCTGGTCGAGGCGCTCGGGATCACCTCGCTGGTGCTGCTCGGGGTCGGCTACCTCGCCGGCCTCTTCCGCGAGCGCTTCGAGATCCACAGCTCGCTGGTTCCGGCGCTGCTCTGCATGGGGCTGACCCTGCTTGCCGAGCTCGGCTTCGCCGTCGTGCAGCTGCTGCTCGGCATCGACGCCCCGGTCAGCATCCTCATCGTCCGCGACATGCTGCTGAAGAGCGTCTATGCCTTCTTCCTCGGCTGGCCCATCTACCTCGGCGTCCGCCGACTGCTGCGCCCGGCGCTGGTCGAGGAGCCAAGGGTGCGCCGCAGGGAGCAGCCGACCGTATTGGGGGCTTAGGCGGGATGGCCTCGCGAAGCCTCACCAAACCTCAAGCTCCACCGCACGAGGCGATGCCTCCGCTCGAAGCTTCCAAGCAATCGCACGAAGCGTCGTCCTCGCTTGCAGCTTTTATGCATTCGAAGTCTTCTCGGGACTGTGGAGTTTCGGGCTGTCGAGCTGTGTTGAGAGGAGCCTGGTCGCCCTCTATTCGAATGTCGCGAAGCGGCGGAAATGCAATCCGGCATCTGCGCGGCGAAGCCGCGCACCAGGTTCACCCCAAGAGCAAAGCTCTTGGGGTGTCAATTCGAATGGAGGGCGACCAGGCTCCCCCAATCACCACCGCAAAACACGCAATTGATCACCTCAGGAGCACCTGATGTACCTTCGTTCCGACGAGCGAGGCCCGGCGATGAGCAACCGGCTGGCCCTACGGATCGCGATCTTCGGAGGCTTCGCGGTGGTGCTCTTCGCGGTCCTCTTCTTCCGACTCTGGCTGCTGCAGGTGATCGATGGCGAAAAGTACGTGGCGGAAGCCAAGAACAACCGCACCCGCTCCTACCGGGTCGGCGCCCCGCGGGGGGAGATCCTCGATCGCAACGGCGAAGTGCTGGTCACCAACCGCACCAGCCTCGCGCTCCAGGTGAACCCTCGCAAATTGCCGGCCAAACCCGCCGAGCGCCGAGCCGAGCTGACCCGCCTCGCCGGCCTCGTCCACAGCAACCTGCGCCACGTGCGCCGCATCATGCACGAAGAACTGAAGCTGGCCCCGGCTGTCCCCGTGACGCTGCGTCGCGACGTCGGCCATTACCTCGTCTACTACCTGCAGGAGAACCAGGAGCGCTTCCCCGGGGTCGAGGTGCAGCGGGTCTTCGTTCGCGACTACCCGGAGGGGACCCTGGCGGCCCACATCCTCGGCAACGTCGGCGAGATCTCCCCAGAACAGCTGAAAGAATCGCGCGGCGGCCTGCGGCCGGGCGACGAGATCGGCCAGGACGGGGTAGAGGACACCTACGATCGCTTCCTGCGCGGAAAATCGGGCCTGACGAGGGTCCAGGTCGACGCCCTCGGTGAGCCGACGCCCAACGGCCGGCTGGTCTCGAAGTCCCCCGTCCCGGGAAAGACGCTCAAGCTCTCGATCGACGCCAAGGTGCAGGCCGCCGGTGAGACGGCGATGGCGGAAAGGGGCCTCCCCGGAGCCTTCATCACGATGGACGTCCACAGCGGCGAAATCCTCGGTCTGGGCTCGTTCCCGACTTTCGAACCGGCCACGTTCACCCGGCCGCTTACGCAGAAACAGGTCGACGAATTCATCCGCAACCCGGCGGCGCCGCTGACGGACCGCGCGATCGCCGGCCTCTACCCGACCGGGTCGACCTTCAAGCCGATCACGGCGATCGCGGCGCTCGAAAGCGGCAACCTGCCACTCAGCGAAGTCATCAACGATCCGGGCCAGCTGGAAGTCGGCGGCCAGGTGTTCAAAAACGCGGGGGAAGCGGCCAACGGGTCAGTCGGTCTCGTCCAAGCGCTCGAAGTGTCCTCGGACGTCTTCTTCTACACGCTCGGCCTGCGTATGTGGGACAGCGGCGAGCTTCAGCACTGGGGCCACGCGCTCGGCATCGGGCGGCCCACCGGCATCGACCTGCCCGGCGGCGAAGAAGGCCTGCTCCCCTCCCAGCGCTGGCGCGACCAGCTCTACGAGGAAGGCGAAACCGAACGGCCCTGGTCTGAGGGCGACAACGTGCAGCTCGCCACCGGGCAGGGCGACCTGCAGACCAACCCGCTGCAGATGGCGGTCGCCTACGCGACGCTCGCCAACGGCGGTACGGTCGTCACGCCACACATCGGCCTGCAGATCGACGATGCGGCCGGCCGGGTGCTGAAGGAATTCGACCCGAAGCCGCGCCGGCACGTCCGCATCGACCCCGAATACCGGGCCGCGATCATGGAAGGGCTGCACGACGCCGCGCAGAACGGCGGCGGGACCTCGTTCGACGTCTTCGGCAGCTTCCCGATCCCGGTCGCCGGCAAGACCGGCACCGCCCAGCGCCCGCCGCATCTCGACCAGTCCTGGTACGGCGTGCTTGCTCCCTACCCGAATCCGCGTATCGTCACCTTTGTGACCATGGAGGAAGGCGGCTTCGGCGCCGAATCGGCGGCGCCCGCGGCGAAAAAGATTCTCGAGGCGTATTTCGCGGGCCGGCTGGCGAAGGAAGCGGGCCCCGAAGGAGGGGAAGGCTGATGTACGCGACCCGCGCCCGCCAGGCCCGGCCCGAGCCCTTTGCGGTCCACCCCGGCATCGCCGAGCGCCTCGGCCTGCCCTACATGGACGGCCCGCTGGCGCTTTCCGCAGCCGCCCTCGCCGTCTTCAGCGTCTTCGTGCTGGCCCAGACGACGCTGCACGACGTCCCCGGCGATCCCTACTACTACGCTGACCGTCAGGGCCTATACGCTGCCCTCGGCATCGTCGGCATGTATCTCCTCACCCGCGTCGACTACTCGCGCTTCCGCGAGCTGCGGGTCGGCATCTACACCTTCCTCTGCGTGAGCATCTCCCTCATCTTCGTCTTCGGCTTCGCGGCGCGCGGCTCACGGCGCTCCTTCGAACTTCCCTTTTTCAGTTTCCAGCCATCTGAGCTCGGCAAGCTCCTGCTCGTGCTTGCGCTTGCCGGGTTCGTCATCGATGGCGCCAGGAGCGGGTCGGATTGGCAGCGCACGGTGCGCTACCTCTGCCTCGGCCTGGCACCGGCCGCGCTCGTATTCCTGCAGCCGGACCTCGGCACCTCCCTGGTGTTCGGGGCAATAACCCTCGCCGTGATGTACGTGGGGGGCGTCCGCTGGACGCACTTCGCGGTGATCGGCGCGGCCCTCGTCGCAGTGACAGCGATCGTCCTCGTGGCGGCTCCCGCGGTTGGGACGCCCGTCCTCAAGGGCTATCAGGCACAGAGACTCACCTCTTTCCTGAATCCAAGCGCTGATCCAAGCGACGCGGGCTACCAGCAAAACCAGGCCAAGATCGCCATCGGCTCCGGGGAGAAGACCGGACGAGGCGATCGGGCCACCCAGACGCGGCTCGACTTTGTCCCTGAGCGGCACACCGACTTCATCTTTGCCGTGGTCGGTGAGCGCTACGGATTCATGGGAGCCGCGTTGGTCCTATCCCTATACGCCCTGCTGATCTGGCGGGCGCTGCGGATTGTGACGCTCTCGAAGAACTCCTACGGGACCCTGGTGGCAGGCGGCATCGCCGCCATGCTGCTGTTCCAGGCTTTCGTCAACGTGGGGATGAACCTTGGGATCATGCCGATCACCGGGATCCCCCTGCCGCTGATGAGCTACGGAGGGTCGTCGGTTCTGGCGACCTTCCTTGCGATCGGCGTACTTCAGAGCATCCACATGCAAGCGCGGCTCAGCCAGAGGGGCAGGTTCGCCTGGTGACTCCTAGAAGGAGCGCCCGGCAATGCGTATCTAATCTGAACTGAGCTGAATTCATGAAAAAGACAATTTTGGTTTCCGCCGATCGCGGCGAGACCCGCGTGGCCGTGCTCGAGTCGAAGACGAAAGGCGGCAAGCGCGACGTTGCGGAGCTCTACATAGAGCGCCGCGGCCGGCGTTCGATCGTCGGCAACATCTACAAGGGCAAGGTCGACAACGTCCTGCCCGGAATGGAGGCCGCCTTCGTCGACATCGGCCTCGAGCGCAACGGCTTCCTGCACGTCGACGAGATCCTCATGGCCAACGGCGAACAGGCGCCGAGGCGCGGCCGCGGCCAGGGCCGGCGCATCGACGAGCTGATCAAACCGGGCCAGGAGATCCTCGTGCAGGCGGTCAAGGACCCGCTGAAGTCGAAGGGCGCCCGGCTCTCGATGAACGTCTCGATCGCCGGTCGCTACCTGGTCTACGCGCCACAGGGCAGCGGGGTTGGTGTGAGCCGGCGGCTCTCGGACTCCGAGCGCGACCGCCTGCGCAAGATGGTCGACCGCACCTACAAAGGGCCGGGCGGCTTGATTGTCCGCACCGCCGCCCACGGGGCGAAAAAGGCCGACTTCGTGCGCGAGATCGGCTACCTGCACAAGCTCAACGAGGTGCTCCAACGGCGCACCGAGCAGACGGCGGCACCCGACCTCGTCTTCCAGGAGGCCGACCTGCCCGTCCGGGTCCTGCGCGACGTCTTCCTCAGCGACTTCGAAAAAGCGATCATCGACTCCGAGAAGCAGTTCGAACGGGTGACCAGCTTCTTCCAGCGCACCGCACCCGAGCTCGTTGACGGCGTCGAGCTCTACAAGGAGCGCAAGCCGCTGTTCGAGAAGTGGGGAATCGACAAGGAGATCGAGTCGACCCTCGGCAAGCGGGTCGATCTCGCCTCGGGCGGCTACCTGATCATCGACTACGCCGAGGCGCTGACCGTGATGGACGTCAACAGCGGCAGCTTCACCGGCCGCGGCAAAGGCGGCCTGGAGGAGACGATCACCCGGGTCAACACCGAGGCGGCCGAGGAGGCCGTGCGGCAGCTGCGCCTGCGCGACATCGGCGGCATCATCGTCATCGACTTCATCGACATGGCGCGAGCCCGCAACCGGGACAAAGTCCTGAAAACGCTGCGCAAAGCGCTCGACGCCGACAAGTCGAAGAGCTACGTGGTCGAGGTCTCGCCCCTGGGCCTGGTCGAGATGACGCGCCAGAACGTCACCGACGGGGTGCGCGAGATCCTCACCGTGTCCTGCTCGACCTGCGAGGGCGAAGGGGTCGTCCTCTCCGCCGAGACGGTGGCGCTGGACGCGATGCGCCGCCTGCCAGATATCGCGGCGGGCGCAAAGGACGCCGAGGCGCTGCTGCTGCGGGTCCACCCGAAGGTCGCCGCGGAGCTGATCGACCCTGACAGCGGGCTGGCCGAGCTCGAGGCCGAGACCGGCAAGCAGTTCCACTTCGAGGGCGGCGACGCCCTGCCGATCGCCACCTTCGACATGGTCGAGGCCGGGACGCGGGCGGAGATCGAGGAGCGGGCGCTGCCGTTCAAGGTCGGCGAGGAGGTGCTGGTCAAGATCGACGAGCCGCACATGTACAACGCCGACGATGCCGTCGCCCGTGTCGACTCCTACATCGTCAGCGTCACCGGCGGCGGCCGCTTCGTCGGCGAGCGCAAACTGGTGCGGATCGAGCGGGTCGAGCGGGCCGCCGCGGTGGCCTCGCTGCCGGGGGTCGAGGTGACCAACGGAGTCGCAGGCGGCGGCGAAAACGGCTCCGAGCTAGAATCCTCGCCCTCGCGCAGTCGCCGTCGTGGCCGCAGGGGCGGTCGGGGCAGGTCGGGGTCCACCCAAGGCAAGGACGAATGAACACGTACGCAGTCATAGAGAGCGGTGGCAAGCAGTACAAGGTCGAGAAGGGGACCTCCCTCCTCGTCGATCGGCTGAGCGCCAAAGAAGGCGACAAGGTCGCCCTGCGCCCGGTGATGTTCCGCGACAAGGAGGTCGTCGCCGGGGTCAAGGAGCTGGAGAAGGTCAAGGTCGAGGCGACCGTGACCGAGCACCTGCGCGGCAAGAAGATCAAGGTCTTCAAATACAAGCCGAAGAAGGGCTACCGCCGCCGCGCCGGCCACCGTTCCGAGCTGACCAAGCTCGAGGTGACCGAGGTCAAATTGCTGACGCGGAAACCCGCGGCTGCCAAAGAGGAGCTGGCGGAGGCAAAGCCGGCAGCGGCCGAGAAACCTGTTGAGGCCAAGCAGCCGGCTGCCGCGAAACCAACCGTGGAGACGAAAGAGTCGGTTGAGAAGCCGGCTGCCAAAAAACCTGCGGCGAAGAAACCGGCCGTCAAAAAAGAGCCGGCCAAAAAACCTGCTGCGAAAAAAGAGCCGGCCAAAAAAGCTGCGGCCAAAGCGCCAGCCAAAAAACCGTCCACTAAAGCCAAAAAACCTGCAGCGAAAAAACCTGCCGCGAAATCTGCTGCTAAAAAGGATTCTGACGATGGCTCATAAGAAGGGACTCGGCTCAAGCCGCAACGGCCGCGAATCCAACCCCAACATGCTTGGGGTCAAGGTCTTCGCGGGCCAGAAGGTCAGCGGCGGCGAGATCATCGTCCGCCAGCGAGGAACCCGCTTCTGGCCCGGCGACGGGACAGGCCTCGGTCGCGACCACACGATCTTCGCCACTCGGCCCGGAACGGTCGAGTTCAAGTCGGCTCGCAAGGGCCGCACCATCTCGGTTCTGCAGGACTTGTAGCGGCGGGAGAGGGCCGGGAGGCTCCTCCCAAAACGCGCGGCGGGGCCGCGCTTGAGTGTTTTGGGAGGAGCCTCCCGGCCCTCTTCGAAGCTCCGAGGCGCTTGTCTGGCGCGAAGGTCGGACATAGTCCGACTTTCGCGCCATTACGCTGCGAAACGCCCATGTACGACAAGGCGAAGATCTGGGTTGAGGGTGGGGCCGGGGGGAACGGTTGCGTCAGCTTTCGCCGGGAGGCTCATGTGCCTCGGGGAGGGCCCGATGGTGGGGATGGCGGGCATGGCGGAGACGTGGTGCTCGTTTGCGACGCTTCGAAGCGGGATTTGGGGGCTTTGAAGGGGAGCAAGCACTTTCGGGGTGGGCGGGGGAAGCACGGAGAAGGGTCCAACCGGCACGGGGGGCGGGGTGAGGAGCGGGAGATCCTGGTTCCCGCGGGAACCCAGGCCGAGACCGTGGATGGCAGCCTTGTCGATCTGGTCGAGGCCGGGCAGCGAGCGGTGGTTGCTCATGGGGGGCGTGGGGGGCATGGGAACAAGCGGTTTGCGACCTCTACGCGGCAGGCGCCCCGGTTTGCCGAGAACGGGACGAGCGGGGAGGAGGGGTGGATCGAGCTGCGGCTGAAGCTGCTTGCTGACGTGGGCCTGATCGGGCTGCCGAACGCGGGCAAGTCCTCGCTGCTCGGGCGGCTGACGCGGGCCGCGCCGAAGGTGGCCGATTACCCGTTCACTACGCTCTCGCCGGTGTTGGGCACGATCGAAGGCGACGAGCGGCAGGCGATCGTCGCCGACATTCCCGGCCTGATCGAAGGCGCCGCCGAGGGCGCTGGGCTGGGGCACGAGTTCCTCGCCCACGTCGAGCGCTGCACGATGCTGGTGCATCTGGTCGAGCTGGTGCCGCTGGAGGGCGATTCGGTGGCGAACTACGAGGCTGTGCGTGCCGAGCTGTCGTCTTACGGAGCCTGTCTGGACCGGTTGCCCGAGCTGGTCGTGCTCTCGAAGCGCGACCTGCTGCCCGTGGACGAGGTCGAGTCGGCGCTGGCGGAGTGGCGGAGCCGTCTGGGCGAGGAGGGCCTCGGAGTCATGGCGGCGTCCTCGGCGACCGGGGAGGGACTGTCGGATCTGCGCGCCCGGATCCTCTCCTCGCTGCCCGAGTCGGCGCCCGCCCGCCCCGAGAGAGCTGCCGGAGAGCCCGCCGCCGAATTCGAGGCCGAGCACCGCGTCTACCGGCCGGCGGGGGAGGGCGGTTACTCGGTGCAGCGCGAGGACGATGGCGCCTACCGGGTCACCGGCCGCGGGGTCGAGCTGCTCTTCGAGCGTCACGACATCGCCAACGAAGAGGCCCTGGCCTACCTGGAGCAGCGCCTGAACGAGATCGGCGTAGTCGCAGCCCTGCGCGCCGCCGGCTTCGAGCCCGGCGACGACGTCCGCGTCGGGGAGCACGAGTTCGAGCTTTTCCCGTGAGGGCCGCGTGCCCCCTCCCAAAACGAGCGGCGGGAGCCGCTCTTGAGTGTTTTGGGAGAGGGCACGCGGCCCTCTTCGACGTGAGCTTTCGGTCGGTGGCGGCTCATACACTTGAGCGGCAATGACCCTGGTCGTCAAGCTTGGCTCCTCGATCGTCGCCGCCGACGACGGGTCCCTGCGCACCGATGTCCTCGACTCGGTTTGCGAGCAGGTCGCCTCGCTGGAGAAGGGTGGGGAGCGGGTGGTGATGGTCACCTCCGGCGCGATCGCGCGCGGGATCCGGCTGCTGGGCCTGCCGGCCCGCCCGGGGGCGATGGACGAGCTGCAGGCGGCCTCCGCAGTCGGCCAGGGCGATCTCTTTCGGGCCTACGAGAGCCGCCTCGCCGAGCATGGGACGCGCGCCGCGCAGGTGCTGCTGACTGCGGCCGACATCGGCGCTCGCACCAATTACCTCAACGCGCGCCAGACGCTGCGGCGGCTGGTCGAGTGGGGGGTGGTGCCGGTGGTGAACGAGAACGACACCACCGCCACCGACGAGATCACCTTCGGCGACAACGACTTCCTCGCCGCCCAGGTAGCGATCCTGCTCGACGCGCGTCTGCTGGTGCTGCTGACCAACACCGACGGGGTCTACACGGCCGATCCGTCGCTGGATCCCAAGGCGGAGCTGGTGCAAGAGATCGCCGACTTCGCCGAGCTCGACGGTTTCGACATCGGCGATCGCACCTCGGCCTTCGGGTCGGGCGGGATGCGGAGCAAGGTTGCCGCCGCCGAGATGGCAAGCGAGGCCGGGATCCCGGCCGTCGTCTGCAACGGAACGAGCGAGGGCACGCTTGTCGCGGCAGCGGGCGGTGACCTGGTCGGGACTCGGTTCGCAGCTAATGCCACACGCGCCTCGAGTTTCAAGCTCTGGCTCAAGTACGCGAAGCCGGCGCGGGGAACACTCTTGGTGGACGAAGGAGCAGCGCGAGTACTGCGCGAGAAAGGCTCCAGCCTGCTGCCGGTCGGGATCACTGCGGTTGAGGGCGATTTCAAGGCTGGCGACGCGGTTGACGTTGCCGTGAACGGATCAACCGTCGGTAAGGGGATCGTCGACTACTCGGCTATTGAGCTTTCGCAGGTGATCGGTATGAAGAGCACCGAGGTACGTGAGCTACTGCCTCATGCTGCCGACGAGGTCATCCACCGGGATCGGTTCGTGTTGGTCTGAGGGCCGGGTGGCCCCTCCCAAAACACTCAAGCGCGGCTCCTGCCGCGCGTTTTGGGAGGGGCCACCCGGCCCTCATGGCTACCCTTAGCGATCATGGCCGTAACGACGAAAACGGTGGGGGAGATATGCGCGGCTGCCCGGCGGGCTTCCCGGGAGCTTGCCGGTGTCTCGACAGTGCGCAAGGATGCGGCGCTGGAGGCGACCGCGCGGCTTCTAGGTGAACGGACCGCGGAGATTCTTGAGGCCAATGCTGCCGACCTGGCCGATGAGCGTGCCGCTGGGCTGACTCAGGCGCTGCGGGACCGGCTGACGCTGACCGAGGGCCGGATTGCCGCGATGGCCGAGGGCGTGCGGGTGGTCGCTGCGCTCGAGGATCCGATCGGCGAGGAGCTCGAACGGAAATCCCTTGAGAGCGGCTTGGACCTGCGCAAGGTTCGAGTGTCCCTTGGGGTTGTGGCCGTTGTCTACGAGGCCCGACCCAACGTGACGATCGATTGCGCGGCGCTGACGATCAAGAGCGGCAACGCGATCGTGCTGCGTGGCTCCAGCTACGCGGAACGGTCCAACGGAGCGCTCGCGGCCGTGGTGCGAGAGGCGCTTGTCGAGGTCGGGCTGCCCGAGGACGCGGTGTTGTTGGCTGCCGGTGGCGGTCGCGAGGAGTTGACGGAGCTGGCTACGCAGGACGGGGTGGTCGACCTGCTGATCCCGCGCGGGGGCGAAGGGCTGAAGAACGCTCTCAAGGACGTCGCGACGGTGCCGGTGATCTACGCCGCCGCCGGCAACTGCCACGTCTATGTGCACGCCGACGCCGACCTGGAGATGGCGCGGCGGATCGCCTTCAACGCGAAGGTGCAGCGGCCCGGCGTCTGCAACGCCGCCGAGACGCTGCTGGTCAACGCGGAGGTCGCGGCGGACTTCCTGCCCGGCGTGCTGGGCGACCTCCACGGCGCCGGCGTCGAGCTGGTCGGCGACGAGCGTGCGCGCGAGCTCGCCGGCGGGGTCGAGGTCGGGATCGCCGAGGACGCCGACTGGGGGACCGAGTACCTCGACCTGAAGATGGTTGTGGGCGTGGTCGACTCTCTCGACGAGGCCGTCGATCACATCAATGACCACGGCACCAGCCACTCCGAGGCGATCGTCACCTCCTCCGAGGAGGCTTCGGCTCATTTCAGCGCCGGGGTCGACGCCGCCGTCGTCTATACCAACGCCTCGACTCGCTTCACCGACGGGTTCGAGTTCGGCATGGGGGCCGAGATCGGCAACTCGACCCAGAAGCTGCACGCGCGCGGGCCGATCGGGCTGCGCGAGCTGACGACCTACAAGTACGTCGTCCACGGCGACGGCCAGGTTCGTGAGTAGCGTCTCTACCGGCGGTATAGGCGTCCTCGGCTCGGCCTTCAACCCGCCGCACCTCGGTCACCTCGCCCTCGCCCAGGAGGCGCTCTGGCAGCTCGGCCTCGACGAGGTGATCCTGGTCCCGACCGGCACCGCCCCGCACAAGCGGATCGCCGACGATCCCGGGCGCGAGCTGCGCCTGGCGATGACCCGGCTGGCCGCGGCCGACGACTCGCGCTTCTCGGTCTCGACCTCGGAGGTGGAGCGCGAGGGGCCGTCCTATACGTATGAGACGTTGGAGCAGCTTGCAAAGGAAAGAGGCGATAGAGAGCTCGTCTTCGTGATGGGGGCGGACGCCGCGGTGGGGCTGGAGAGCTGGCGCGAGCCGCAGCGGGTGACAGAGCTGGCGCGCCTCGCTGTTGCCCGCCGCGCCGGGATCTCGGACACCGACGTCGCCGCTGTGCTGCGCAGCCTCGACGCCGAGGGCAGGGCGACGATGCTGGAGATGCCGCAGTTCGGCGTCTCCTCCTCGTCCGTGCGCGAGCGCGCGGCGGCGGGGCGGCCCTTGCGCTACCTCGTGCCCGAGGCGGTCGCGCGCTTCATCGAAGAGAAGGGGCTCTACCGGTGAGCGTGAAGCGCAAGCCCGACGTGTCGGAGGCCCTGGCCCGGCGCCTGGCCGAGCTGGCCGACTCGAAAGCCGCGACCGAGATCGTCGTCCTCGACATGCGAGGCCTCGTCTCCTACACCGACTTCCTGGCGATCTGCACGGCGCGCAATGAGCGCCAGGCGCGGGCGATCGCCGACGAGGCGAAGCTGCGGCTGAAGCAGGAGCAGAAGCTGCTGCCGGCGGGCGCTGAGGCCGGTGAGGCCGATGGCTGGATCGTCCTCGACTACCTCGATTGCGTCCTGCACGTCTTCACCGAAGAGGCGCGGCAGCGCTACCAGCTCGAGGACCTCTGGCGGGAGGCGCCGCGGCTCGAGTTCCAGGCGCCACGAGATGGCGTCCGAGGGCACCTCTACGGTGCCGCGCATGGGTAGCTTCAAGAGGACATTCCTCGGCTACCGTCGCACCGAAGTAGATGCGGCGTTCGCCGGGCTGGATGCACGGGGCTGGGCACTTGAGCGCGATGCGCAGGAAGCGCTGGCCGGTTGGCGCGACGCCGCCCAGTCGGCTGCCCGCGCTGAAGAAGAGCTTTCCTCGCTCTCGGCGATGGTGATCGAGCGCGAGCGCGAGATCCGCGTCCTCAGCGAGCGCATCCGCGAAGCCGACGAACGCCACGACCGCAGCATCGCCTCGCTGGAGTCGGTTTCGGCGAAGCTGGAGGAGATCCAGGCCCAGGCCCGCGGCCAGGCGACCCGCATCCGCATGAAGGCGCTGCGCGAGGCGGTCGAGGTGGGTCGCCGCGCTCAAGAGCTGACCGATGCGCAGGCAGGCATGGGCGACGCTGCCTCGAATCCAAGCGGAGGCGGCGAGAGCGAGATAGAGCGCGCCGCCCGCAGCCTCTACGACGGAATCGTCAAAGTCGAGATCGGCCCCTTCGACGACTTCTCCCAGCTGGTCGGCTTCGAGGACGCCGCCGGCCAGATCGACGCCACCGCGGAGATCTCGGTCGAACGCTTCTCCGAGGGCCGTGCGACTCTCTCGATGCGCCTCGACGAACCGGTCGACCTTCTGCGCGAGCTCGAGGAGCGCTCCCCGCTCGACTTTCGTGTCCGTCGCACGGCAGAGGACAACCTGATCCTCGACGTAGACGACGACACCGGCCCCGAACAGCACGCAGCCTAGCTACGCTCGCCGCTACCCTTCATCCGCCCGGCGCCCTGGCGGAGTGGTTACGCAGCGGCCTGCAAAGCCGTTTACACCGGTTCGATTCCGGTGGGCGCCTTTCGGCTCTGGGGTGCGCAAAAGCCTAGGCGGATGCGCATCATTATGGATAAGTAGACTGCCCGTGATGAACGCATGTGGCCGGGGGGCGCATCGCGCTCTAGTCAAGTCGAGGGTCACCGCTGTGGTCGTTACCGGGCTGCTCGTGGCGGCAACCGGGGTGGGAATGTCGACCGCCCAAGCGGATGCCTTCGTGCCGGCGCGATCGCAGGCGCGAGACGCGATTTCTTTTTGGACTCCGGCGCGGATGAAGCAAGCGCGGCCGCTTGTTGCGCTCATTCCCGGTCGCCCCCGGGTCAAGTTCGCAAGGTCAGGCCAGACATCGGCCGAAGCTCCGCACCGGTACCCGTCCCTGGCTCCACCTGCGGGTGCATCGGCGAGCTCCGCCTTCGAAGAAGTGTCCGATCCCGCATCTGCCACCGCTCGGGTGAACGGCGTGATCTTCCTCGTCAGCCCCTTTGGGCTCGGTCGCTGCTCCGGCACTTCGGTCAACGCACCGAACTACAGCGTCGTCTTCACCGCGGGGCACTGCATCCACGGTGGCGGTTCCTACGGTGGGTGGTTCGGTGGCCGCTGGGTGTTCGTGCCCGGATACCGATATGGCCAGCGCCCGTTCGGTGTCTTTGCGGCGAAGTGGATCGACACGACGCGGCAGTGGCGCACGACGGGCAGCGAGAACTTCGACGTCGGCGCGGCAGTCGTCTCGCGCAACGAACGCGGTCAGCTGCTTGCCAAGGCCGTCGGCGGCACCGGGATCGCCTGGGGCTTGAAGCCGAGGCAAGTGTTCGACGTCCACGGCTATCCGGCAGCGCCTCCGTTCGACGGCGAAACCCAGCGGGTCTGCGCCCAGACGCCCTTCCTCGGCCACGACACGCTCTCCTTTCTCTCACCGGGGCCGCTCAACCTTGCGGTCGACTGCGATGTCACCGGCGGCGCTTCGGGTGGCGGCTGGACCCTCGCCGACGGGACCCTCAACAGCGTCACCAACTACGGCTACTCGAACGACCCGTCGACCGACTTCGGTGCTTACTTCGGCAAGGAAGTGGGCCGACTGTTCTCCCGGGCGGTGAGCGTCAGGTGATCAAGCCTTCGCTCCGGTGCGCGGCTCTGATGTCGGTCGTCTTCGTGGTAACGCCGTCCGCGTGCCTTGCCGGCCCGCTTGACATTCCCGCTGCCGTCCCAGCGAAGTTCCGAGCCCTCGTGCGGGCGGGGATGCGCTCGCACGGGCACAAATCGCGGTTGGCCTCGGAATCCCGCTTCGATCTGAAGACCAAGGGGGGTTACAGGGTGACCGTGATCGGAGTCGGTGACATCGTGGCCCTCCAGGTGTTCCGTGGCCGGAGCGATGTGGCCCCCTCGCTGAAACACGGCCGAGCGTTTACTGCCTATGTAGCGCGTGGAACGGTGACCCCGGGGCAGATCGAGGCGTCTTTCGGTGGCTTTGGCAGGATCTCGGTTCACTTCCGGCCGTCCGGGCGAGTCGTGAGGTCAACCCCTCGCCGTCGCTGCCGGGGCGCAGATCGGTTCACCCGCCGGTTCGGCGTATTTGCGGGCAGGATCCGCTTCACCGGGGAGGGCAATTACGTAGCCGTGCGTGCTCACCGGGCGAAGGGACTGATTCGCAGTCCGATCCATCTCCACTGTGCCCCCCGAAATTTCTATCCGCGGGCCAGGCGATTCAGCCGGCCGGCAGGGGGCTCGCCAAGGTCCACGCCGACGATTCTGGATGCTCACTGGCGCCAGGCTCTCTCCTCGACGAATTTCTTCGCGTTCCAGGTCCGCAAGAAGACCCTTTATCTCGCCGTCGCCGAACAGAGCATGGGATCGGTGGCCGAGGTGCGGTATGCGATCGCTATCGCGCCCTCCAAGACCTTTGTCCGTGACGATGCGCTGACCTCGGCCACGCTCGAGCCCCCGGCGCCGTTCCACGGCAAGGGGATCTATGGCGCCGCTCCCGACGGGACGAAGTCCTGGGCGGGCTCGCTCACGGTCGCCTTCCCCGGCGCGCCGCGCTTCCCCCTGACCGGGACGCAGTTCGAAGAGCAGTTGGCGGCTGGCTTCTAGCCGGCCGCCTGCCGCCGTTCGGGTAGCTTGGGCGGATGGTCCATGCATCCGAGGCGCGCTTCTCGACGCAGGGCAATGGCGATGCGGTCGACATCACCTCCCACGTTCGGGGATCTGTCACCGAGGCCGGGATTGCCGAAGGGCAGGCGACCGCGTTCGTGCGCGGCTCGACCGCGGCGATCACGACGATGGAGTACGAGCCCGGGGGAGTGCATGACCTCCAGGCGATGCTCGAGCGCTTGATCCCGGCCGGTGGCGACTACGAGCACAACCGCCTCAATCACGACACCAACTCGCACGCGCACCAGCGCGCCTCGCTGATCGGCCCGTCGCTGTCGGTTCCGGTCATCGACGGCCGGCCGGCGCTGGGGACGTGGCAGCAGATCGTGCTGCTCGACTTCGACGACAGGCCGCGTGAGCGGACGGTCGTCGTCCAGGTTCTCGGCTGAACGGAAAAGGGCCCCGTGAGGGGCCCTTTGTTTCCGAAGGACGTGCCACCAGTGAGACTTTTTCCCTGGCTCGTCGGTCCTCAAGCCTTAATCGGAAGGTGCTCTTAGAAACACCGCGTTTGCGGAAAAGTTGCACAGGTTGCATCGGCTCTTGCAGATCGAGACTTGAGGCTTCCGCTGCGGGGCCTGCCGCGCACTTGGCTCGGGATCCCCGCAGGACCGCGAGCAGCGCGCATGGAGCCTCGCCGGCCTCCACGCCGCTGCTAGATTCAGCTTTCCCGGGCGTATAGCTCAGTTGGGAGAGCGCCGCCTCGACAAGGCGGAGGTCACTGGTTCGAGCCCAGTTACGCCCATCGCACTCTGCTCGGAGGCCGCCGTCTCCGACCCTGGCGGCATCCGAACGCCGTGCCATCAGTCTAGGCTCGCGGGCTCGTGATCGGGACCTATGCAGCCGTGCTGGCCGTCTGCGTCGCCTCGCTGGCGATCGGCCAGGCCGCGATAGCGCTCTGCGGGATACGGCGCTGGTCGTGGCTCTCTCCCGCGGTCGGGCTGGCGCTGCTCTGCGCGATCTGCTGGGGAACGGTGCGGCTGCCGGGCCATGGCACGGTCTCCGCAGCCGTCGTCCTCTTGCTGACCGCGGCCTCGGTTGCCTGTCTGTGGCGACGAGTCGACGGGGCGGGAGAGGCCCTCCGGGCGGGCGCGCCGATAGCGCTGCTGGCGCTGGCGGCCACCTCGCTCCCCTTCATCGCCGAGGGCCACTTCGGCATCCTCGGCACCAGCTTCAACCCGGACATGTCCCAGCACCTGCTGGCCGCCGACCGGCTCGCCCATGGCCAGGGCTCCCAGCTCCTCCACCAGGGCTACCCGCTCGGCCTCCACGCAATAGTCGTAGCCCTGAGCAAGGGTCTAGGCATCGGCCTGGTCCAGGGCTTCACCGGCCTGACCGTCGCCGTAGCCGTCCTCGCGTCCCTGACCGCCCTAACGGCCTTCCGCGACCAGCCTGCGCTCCTACGCACCCCCGCAGCCCTAGTCATCGGCCTCACCTATCTAGTCGCCTCCTACTTTGCCCAAGGCGCCTTCAAGGAGACGATGCAAGCCCTGTTCGTCCTAGCCTTCGTCCTCTCGCTGAGAGAGGCATCCCAAAACCCCACTTGGCAAGCACTACCCCTCCGCTTCGCCCCCGCAGCCCTCCTAGCCGCCGGCAGCATCTACACCTACAGCTTCCCCGGCCTAATCTGGCCGATCGCCGCAGCAACAATCTGGACGGCAGTGGAGTACACCGTAGGTCGGTTCGGTCTCTCTGCGGGTGGCGCGGATGCGGGGGGGCCGAGAACGGTGGCGCAGCCCCCGCCCGCAGGCCCCCCCGCACCCGCGACGGGCCCCGCAGCCTGGCGCGCTGGTCTTTACGCCGTTCTCCTATTCCTCGTCCTGATAGCCCCCGAGATCGGCCGGATGATCGACTTCCACAGCTTTGAGACCTTCGACCCCAACGGCCCCGGCCTAGGCAACCTCTTCGGCCAGATCTCGCCCTTCGAGGCGCTTGGCATCTGGCCCTCCGGCGACTTCCGCCTCACTCCGGGCGCCGGCGCCGTGCCGGCTCTCGGCTACTACGCCGGCGCCGCCTTCGCCTCGATCCTCCTCGCCTATGGCCTCTTCCTTTGCTGGCACCGCCGCGAGACGGTAATCCTCGCCGGCCTCGCCGCCGCGGCGCTGGCCTACGCGGCCGCCCGGATCGGGGGCACGCCCTACACGGCTGCCAAGGCGCTCGAGATCGGCGCGCCGCTGGCGGCTCTCGTCATCGTCCTGCCGCTGCTGCGCCGCTCGGTCGCCTGGCTCTACCTACTGGCGGCAGGCGGCTGTTCGCTGCTGGCCCTTGCCAACGCGCCGGTTGGCCCCTCGTCCTACACGCCCGCATTGACGCAGCTGCGCGCAGACGTCGGCGAAGGCCCGACCCTCGTGCTCGCTTCGCGACAACTGCTTGCCGACGAACACGGCTCCCCTTACATCGCCTGGGAGCTGCGCGGTGGCCGCGTCTGCATCGAGACCAGCGCGGAAGCCGGTGGGCATCCACCTTCCGGCGTGCGCTTCGTGGTGACCGAGGGCGAACCCACGCGGCCGCCGTTCAGGGGCTTCGGCGTCGACCGCGTCGCCACTCCATACATCCTCTGGAAGCGGACCCGCCCCATCAACGGCCCAAGCCCCTGCCCCCTGATAGCCGTCCGCCAAGCCCGCCAAGGCTCTCCCTAAGACTGACTTCGTCTTTAGTGACGCTATTGGGCTACTAAAGACGAAGTCAGTCTTGGGGGGACGGTTGGGCGGCCGTGGGTAGCATGGGCCACATCGAGGCCGCTACGCAGAAGATCACCGTTCGCTTGCCTGATGGCACGCCGCTGGAGTTGCCCGGCGGCGCTTCCGGCGCCGACGCCGCCGCGGGGATCGGGCCCGGGCTGGCCAAGGCCGCACTGGCGATCCGCGTCGATGGGGAGCTGCGCGACCTCTCGGCGGCGCTTCCCAACGGTGCCGAGATCGCGATCCTTACCGATCACGACCCCGAGGCCCTGGACCTGATCCGCCACGACGCCGCCCACGTGATGGCCGAGGCGGTGCAGGAGCTCTACCCGGGGACGAAGGTGACGATCGGGCCGGCGATCGAGAACGGCTTCTACTACGACTTCGACTTCCCGGCCGACGTCAAGGTCACCGACGCCGACCTGGAGAAGATCGAGGCGGCGATGCGCGCCCACATCGAGGCCGACGAGGCCTTCGAGCGCCGCGAGGTGCCGGTCGCCGAGGCGCTCGAGATCTTCGAGAGCCAGGGCGAGGACTACAAGGTCGAGTTGATCCGGGACCTGATCGAGAAGGAAGGCGTCGAGACCGTCTCCCTCTACCGAAACGGCCCCTTCGAGGACCTCTGCCGCGGGCCCCACGGTCCCTCCACGGGCCGGATCAAGGCGATCAAGCTCAACTCGCTCGCCGGCGCCTACTGGCGCGGCGACGAGAAGCGCCAGATGCTGACCCGGATCTACGGCACCGCCTTCTTCTCGAAGAAAGACCTCAACAAGCACCTGGAGCTGGTCGAGCAGGCCAAGGCCCGCGACCATCGCCGCCTCGGCCCCCAGCTCGGCATCTTCATGCTGCGCGAAGAGGCACCGGGAATGCCCTTCTGGCTCCCCAACGGGACGACGCTTCTCCACCTGATCGAGGACCAGGTGCAGGCCCAGCTACGCAAGCGCGGATATCGTGAGATCGCCACGCCGCAGGTGCTCGACGAGGAGCTCTGGCACCGCTCCGGGCACTGGGAGAACTACCGGGACGACATGTACTTCATGCAGTCCGACGAGAAGCGCTTGGCGCTGCGGCCGATGAACTGCCCCGGGGCCTGTCTCGTCTTCGACTCCGAGCGCCATTCCTACCGGGAGCTGCCGCTGCGCCTGGCCGAGTTCGGTCGCGTCTCCCGCAACGAGCGGGAGGGCGTCCTGCACGGACTGCTGCGCGTTCGCGCCTTCACCCAGGACGACGCCCACGTCTACTGCACAGAGGAGCAGATCGCCGACGAGGTCGCCGACATCTGCGAGACGATCGATGAGCTCTACGCGCGCTTCGGCTTCGAGGACGTGCGGGTCGAGCTCTCGACCCGGCCGGAGAAGTCGATGGGCTCAGAGGAGCAGTGGGCCAAGGCCGAGGCGGCGCTGACCGAGGCGCTCGACCGCCAAGGGCGCGAGTACGAGCTCAACCCCGGCGACGGCGCCTTCTACGGGCCCAAGATCGACTTCCACGTCACCGACGCGCTCGGCCGCTCATGGCAGTGCGGCACCTGCCAGCTCGACTTCCAGATGCCCGAGCGCTTCGAGCTCAGCTACGTCGGCGCCGACGACGACGCCCACCGGCCGGTGATGATCCACCGCGCCCTGCTCGGCTCGATGGAGCGCTTCGCCGGGATCCTGATCGAGCACTACGCCGGTCGCTTCCCGGTCTGGCTGGCGCCGGTGCAAGCGGTCGTCCTGCCCGTCTCTGACCGCCACAGCTCCTACGCCGAAGGCGTCGTCGCCAAGCTGCGCGAGGCCGGCGTGCGGGTCGAGGTCGACGCCCGCTCCGAGTCGGTCGGCAAGAAGATCCGCGACGCCGAGCTGGGTCGCTACCCCTACATGCTGGTCGTCGGCGATCGCGAGCAGGAGGCCGGCGCGGTCGCCGTCCGCTCCCACGAGGAGGGCGAGCTGGGGGCGATGCCGGCCGCGGATTTCTCCGCCCGCGTGCGCGCGGAGAGCGAGCCCGCCTGAGCCGGGCGCTTGCCACTCGCCGTTCTCCCTCTATACTCCGGACACTTGATCGCAGGCACGCCAAACACCCCGCGCCGCTGAGCGTCCCGTGCCCCGGTCCCTACATCTCGTCCTCTTGAAGCTCCACCACTCCTCTAGATAGTGCCGGTTCCGCGTAGGTTCGACCGGCGCCCACCAGAGCGCGACACGACTCGGATCAACGAGCGGATCCGCGTCCCCAAGGTGCGCCTGATCGGAGCGGATGGGGAGCAGCTCGGGATCGTCGAGATCGACGATGCGCTCAAACGCGCCCAGGACGCCGACCTCGACCTGGTCGAGGTCGCCCCCGGCTCGAAGCCGCCGGTGACCCGCCTGCTCGACTACTCGAAGTACAAGTACGAGCAGGAGCAGAAGCAGAAGCAGGCTCGCAAGCACCAGCAGCAGGTCAACATCCGCGAGATCAAGCTGCGGCCGAAGATCGCCCAGCACGACTACGAAACCAAGAAGGGCCACGTCGAGCGCTTCCTGCGCCACCAGGACAAGGTCAAGGTCACGATCATGTTCCGCGGCCGCGAGCAGGCTCACCCCGAGCGGGGCAGGGCTCTGCTGCAAAAGCTCTACGAGGACCTCGACGGGCTTGCGGTGATCGAGTCGCAGCCGCTGCAGGAAGGGCGCAACATGAGCATGCTCTTGGCGCCTGGCAAAGAGGCGGTGAAAGCGGACACCGAGGCAACTGAGACCGAGGCGGCGGAACCTGGAACGACAGAGGCGCCTGAGGCAACGGAGACCGAGGCAACCGAGCCTGGGACGACAGAGCCTTCCGAGGCAACGGAGATCGAGGCGGCCAGTAGCGCTGAGACCGAGGCGGCGCCTGGAGCGAGCACCGAGGCGGCGACTGGCGACGACACGTCTGGCGACGACGAAGCGGCTGCTTAGGGCCTATCCCGGCAGGGGTTCCACTTAACTTTTTCGGTGGGACGGGTTGGGCTTGGCGCTCGGAGGCGGTCGACGAAAAAGTACAAGACGTTCCACCCCTGCCGGGATAGGCCTTAGCCCGCGACGATGTCGGCAATCCGTTCGGCCGCGTGGCCGTCCCAGAGAGGCGGGGGCTCGGGGGCCTGGGCCGGGCGTTGGGATAGAGCTTGGGGGATCTGGGTTATTGCTGTCGGATCCAGGCCGAGGAGGGTGTTGGTGCCGGCGGTGATCGTTATCGGGCGCTCCGTGTTGTCGCGGAGGGTGAAGCAGGGGATGCCGAGGTAGGTGGTCTCCTCTTGGATGCCGCCGGAGTCGGTCAGGACGGCGCCGGCGTCTGCCAGCAGGGAGAGGAAGTCGAGGTAGCCGAGGGGCTCGCAGAGGAGCAGGCCCGGGTGCTCTGAGTCGATTGTCTCCATCATCTTGCGGGTGCGGGGATGGACCGGAAAGACGACCGGTAGCTCGCGCGCCAGATCGGCGAGTTGCTCGACCGTGTCGGCCAGCAGCGGGCCGTCGACCAGGGCGGGGCGGTGCAGGGTGACGAGCACGTAGGAGCCCGTCTCGAGCCCAAGCCGCCGTGCCGTCCCGGCCGCGCGGAAGCGCTCCTCCAGGGCGACGAGCGTGTCGATCATCGTGTTGCCGACGAGGTGGATGCGCTCCGCCGGGATCCCCTCGGCGTGCAGGTTGTCGTCGGCCTCGGGGCTGTGGATGAAGAGCTGGTCGGAGAGCTGGTCGGTGACGATCCGGTTCAGCTCCTCCGGCATCGTGCGGTCGAAGCTGCGCAGGCCCGACTCGAGGTGGGCGACGGGGATCTGCATCTTGGCCGCGGTCAGGGCCGCCGCCAGGGTCGAGTTGACGTCGCCGGGGACCATCACCAGGTCCGGCCGTTCCTCCTCCAGAACCGGCTCCAGCCTCTCCATCACCCGGGCCGCCTGCTGGGCGTGGCTGCCCGAGCCGACCTCGAGCATGTGGTCGGGCTCCGGCACACCCAGCTCCTCGAGGAACACCTCCGACATCAGGCGGTCGTAGTGCTGGCCGGTGTGGACGATCGTGTGGCGACCCTCGGGCAGCCGCGTCCGCAGCGCCCCGATCACAGGCGCTGTCTTGACGAAGTTCGGCCGCGTTCCGACCACATAGACGATGCGCATCGGGCGCCACAGTACCCTGCGCTTCACCTGCCGGCCGCGAAGAGTGCCTGCACCGCAGGCCGCCCGTCTGCTTCAATAGCGACCCCGATGCCCAAGATGAAAACCCATTCCGGCGCCAAGAAGCGCTTCCGCAAGACCGGCACGGGCAAGCTGCGCGGCCGGCGCGCCTACTCGAGCCACATCCTCGAGAAGAAGTCGCCGAAGCGCAAGCGGCGGATGGCACGGCCGGTGGAGATCGCCCCGTCCGACGTCAAGTCGGTGCGCCACCTGCTCGGAGGCGGCAAGTGAGCCGGGTCAAACGGTCCGTCCACGCGCGCAAGAAGCGCCGCAAAGTCCTCAAAGAAGCGAAAGGCTACTTCGGACGCAAGCACTCCTCCTACCGCTTTGCCAAAGAGCAGGTGCAGCGGTCGGGCATGTACGCCTACCGCGACCGGCGCAACCGCAAGCGCGAGTTTCGCCGGCTCTGGATCACCCGGATCAATGCCGCTGCGCGGCTGGAGGGCATGAGCTACTCCGAGCTGATCCACGGCCTCGACGGGGCCGGTATCGAGGTAAACCGCAAGATGCTCGCCGATATCGCGGTCAATGACCGCGAGGCATTCCGCCGATTTGTGGAGTTGGCCCGGGAGGGTGCGGCCGCCTAGCCGCAGCCAAGACTCCACTTTCCCGGGCGGGCCGTCTTCACGGCCCGCTTTTTCGTTCCAGGAGAAGAAACACAGGACAAGAACAGACATATCGACCACACCCACCCAATGATCGAAAGCCCCCAAAACGAGAAGCTGAAGCTGGTCCGCAAGCTACGCGAGCGCAAGCACCGCGAGCGCGAGGACGCCTTCGTGACCGAGGGCGAGGACCTGGTCGAGGCCGGCCTTGCCGCCGGCGCCGAGCCGCGCTTCGTGCTTACCGTGCCCGGGGCCGGTCTGGACGGCGAGGAGGTGGAGGCCGAGCTGCTTGCCGGGGTATCGAGCCTCGGCTCCGGCACGCGGGCGATCGCGGTCTGGCCGCAGGCCTGGGCTGAGCCAGGGAGCTCGCCCTGCCTCTACCTGCACGGCGTCGCCGACCCCGGCAACGTCGGCACGATCGTCCGCACGGCGCATGCCCTGCTCGACGGCACGGTCGTGCTCGGCCCCGGCTGCGCCGATCCCTTCTCGTCGAAGGCGGTGCGGGCGAGCATGGGCTCGATCTTCGGTCAGCCGCTCGCTCGGGGAGCTGTCGACGAGACCCCTGCGCCACGCGCCGCGCTCGTCGCCCACGGCGGCGAGCCGCCGTCGACGCTGGAGGGCGCGGCGACACTCTGTCTCGGCGCCGAGCGGGAGGGGCTGCCGGACGAGGTGCTCGAGGCCTGTGCGACCCAGGTGACGATCCCCCTACGACCGGACGGCGCCGAGTCCCTCAACGTCGCCGCTGTGGCCGCAATCTGCGCCGAGCGGATATCGTCGCTCGCCATGCCGGAGGGTCCTGATGGCAACTGACAGAGGGCTTGAGCGAGTCGAAGAGCTCAGGGTCGAGGCCGCGGCGGCGATCGAGGCCGCCACCGGCACGGCGGAGCTGGAGGAGCTGCGGGTCCATTACCTCGGCCGCAAAGCAGAGCTGACGACGATCCTGCGCGGGATCGTCGATCTGCCGGCGGAGGAACGGGGCCAGGTCGGGGCCGGCGCCAATCAGGCCCGCAAGGCGCTCGAGGCGCTGATCGAGTCGCGCGCCGGGTCGCTTGACGCCGGCGAGCTCGAGTCGCGGCTCGCCGAGGACCGCGTCGACGTGACCCTGCCCGGCGCCCCGGCCCGGCCGGTCGGCCACGTTCACCTGATCACCCGCACCACGCGCCAGATCGAGGACACGATGGTTGGCCTCGGCTACCGGGTGATGGAGGGCCCCGAGGTCGAGCACGACTACTACAACTTCACTGCGCTCAACCACCCTGCGGGCCACCCGGCGCGGATGCTGCAGGACACCTTCTATGTCCAGTCAGACCCTGAGGTGCTGCTGCGCACTCACACCTCACCGGTCCAGATCCGCAGCATGGAGTCACAGCCGCCGCCGATCTTCATGATCGCCCCCGGCAAGGTCTACCGGCGCGACTCAGACGCCACCCACAGCCCGATGTTCCACCAGGTCGAGGGCCTGGCGATCGGCGAGGGGATCACCCTCGCCGACCTGCAGGGGACGCTGGACGAGCTGCTGCGGGCGATCTTCGGCGCCACCCGCGAGGCGCGGATGCGGCCGCACTTCTTCCCCTTCACCGAGCCCAGCGTCGAGTTCGACGTCTCCTGCTTCCAGTGCGACGGCACGGGGGCGCTTGCCGGTGGCGAGCGCTGCAACCTCTGCAAGGGGATCGGCTGGATCGAGGTCGGCGGTGCCGGCATGGTCGACCCGAACGTGCTCGGCTTCGTCGAGTCGAACGGCTACGACCCGGAGCGGGTGCAGGGCTTCGCCTTCGGCATGGGAGTCGAGCGGATCGCGATGCTGCGCCACGGCGTCCCCGACCTGCGCCGCTTCTTCGACAACGACGCGCGGGTGCTGGAGCAGTTCTCGTGAGGGTGCCGTACTCATGGCTGCGCGAGTACTGCGATCCCGGCGTCGAGCCGGGCGCGCTCGCCGAGCGGCTGGCGATGACCGGCACCGAGGTCGAGCGGGTCGGCGCGGTCGGACCGTCTTCGGCCGACGGCTTCGTCGTCGGCAGGGTGCTGGCCGCGGAGCCGCACCCCAACGCCGACCGGCTGCGCGTCTGCACGGTCGACGTCGGCGATGGCGAGCGGACGATCGTCTGCGGCGCTCCCAACGTCGCGGCGGGACAGACCGTCCCGGTCGCGCTGCCCGGGGCGACCCTGCCGGGCGGTCACGAGATCGGCAGGGCGAAGCTGCGCGGGGTCGAGTCGATGGGGATGATCTGTGCTTCGTCCGAGCTGGAGCTGGGGGAGGGCCCGCCTGGGATCATGGTGCTCGAGGACGACGGGCTCGTCCCCGGGATGCCCCTCGCCGAGGTGCTGCCGATCGCCGAGCCGGTGCTGGAGCTGGAGGTGACGCCGAACCGGGTCGACTGCTTCGGCGTCTACGGCGTCGCCCGCGAGGTCCACGCGATCAGCGCCGCACCGCTCGGGCCCGAGCCCTGGATCGAGGACGCTCCTGCCGATGGCCAGGGCGATGTCAGCGACTTCGCTTCGGTCACCGTCGAGGTCCCCGACCTCTGCCCGCGCTTCACCGCCCGGGTCTTCACAGACGTGACCATCGCTCCCTCTCCGACCTGGCTGCAGGCGCGACTGACGGCGGCCGGGCAGCGGCCGATCAACAACGTCGTCGACATCACCAACTACACGATGCTGCTGACCGCGCAGCCGCTGCACGCCTTCGACCTCGACGAGGTTCCGGACGGGGCGCTGACGATCCGCGCCGCGGCCGAGGGGGAGAAGATGACGACGCTCGACGACGTCGAGCGCAGCTTCGATTCGGAGACCGTGCTCGTCTGTGACTCGAACGGGCCCTCGGGGATCGCCGGGATCATGGGCGGCCAGGTCTCCGAGGTCTCCGAGAAGACGACCAGCGTCCTGCTCGAGGTCGCGACCTGGAACGGGACCAACATCCTGCGCACCTCGCGGATGTTGGGCCTGCGTTCGGAGGCCTCCTCGCGCTTCGAGAAGCAGCTCCACCCCGAGCTCTGCCTGCGGGCGCAGCGGATTGCCTCGCGGTTGATGGTCGAGCTCTGTGGGGCGAAGCTGGTGCCGGGGACGATCGACGTCGCCGCCGAGATCCCCGAGCCGCGGCGGTTGACCTTGCGCGGGGAGCGGGTCGAGGGCCTGCTGGGGATGAAGATCGAGCAGGCCGACCAGGTCGCCTACCTGGAGCGGCTCGGCTTCGGGGTCGAGGCCTCGGGCGAGGATCTCGAGGTCATCGTGCCCCCGGATCGCCACTACGACATCACCCGCGAGGTCGACCTGATCGAGGAGGTCGGTCGCGTCCACGGCCTCGACGAGCACCTGCCCAGCACCCTGCCGGCGGTAGCCGGGCGGGTCGGCGGCCTCAGCCGCGAGCAGCGCCTGCGGCGCCGTACCGAGGACACGATGCGGGATCTGGGCTTCGACGAAGTAGTCGGCTGGAGCTTCACCGACCCGGGCGAGGCTGGGCGGCTGCGGATTGCCGAGGACGACCCCAGGGCCAACCAGATTGCACTCTCCAACCCGCTCTCCGAGGACCAGTCCGTGATGCGCACGACCATCCTGGGCTCACTGCTGAGCATCGCCCAGCGCAACCAAGCCCACGGCGCCGACCACATCGCGATCTTCGAGTCCGCCCGCGTCTACCTCAAAACCCCGCCGACGGGACGAAATCCTCGGCATACGCAGGGAAATCGGCCCATCGGCCCCTTGTCTGGGGGGTTTCCGGGGGAGCAGGGGGCTCCTGATTGCGAGCCGCATCGGGTTGGATGCATTGCGGTGGGGCCGCTTATTGCTAAGTCATGGCGGGGAGGAGGTGAGCCCGCGGACTTCTTCACGCTCAAGGGCTCGCTGGAAGCGCTTGGCGGCCAGCTCGGAGTCGAGCTCGCCTTCGAGGCCGGCGAGGAGCCGTTCCTGCATCCCGGCCGGTCGGCTCGGGTGAGCGTCGGCGGTGAGGCCGCCGGCTGGGTCGGTGAGCTGCACCCGCTCGTCTGCCGGGGATGGGACATCGAGGCCGCCGTCGGCTTCGAAGTCGACCTGGCATCTCTGGTAGCCGCCGCGTCAGCCGGCGAGGAGACCTTCGAGGACGTGACCAGCTACCCGGCGGTCAACCAGGACATCGCTGTTGTCATTCCCGCCGAGGTCGCGGCGGAGCAGGTCCGGGGCGCCGTGCTTGCCGGGGGCGGCGAGCTGCTGCGGGCCGCCGACATCTTCGACCTCTACGAAGGGGAACAGGTGGGCGAGGGCCACAAGAGCCTCGCTCTGCGGCTCGAGTTCCGCGCGCCCGACCGGACGCTCACCGACGAGGAGGTCGCCGCACGGCGCTCGGCGATCGAGGCCGAGCTGGCAAAGATCGGGGGATCGCTCCGTGTCTGACCCGAGCGCACAACCGCTGCACGGCGATCCCGCCGCACGGGTTCTGGTTGCCGGCGCCTCCGGCTTTACCGGGGCGCTGGCGGCGCAGATCGTCTGGCGCCACCCGAAGCTGGAGTTGGTCGCGGTTACCGCGCGCAGCGACGCCGGCACCCGGCTCGACCGGCTCTACCCGCGCTACCGGGTGCCGCTGGAGCTGACCGAGCTCGACCTCGACCAGATCGAGGAGGTCGATGCCGCGATCGTCGCCTACCCGCACGGCGCCTCGGCCCCGGCCGTGGCGGCGCTGCGCGGACTCGGCGCGCTCGTCGTCGACCTCTCCGCCGACTTCCGTCTGCGTGACCTGCCCACCTACGAGCGCTGGTACGGCGAGCACGGCGCGCCGGAGCTGCTCGGGGGCGCCGTCTACGGGCTCACCGAGCTCTACCGCGACCAGCTGCGCGAGGCCGAGCTGGTGGCGACGCCGGGCTGCTACCCGACGGCGAGCGTGCTCGCCCTGGCGCCGCTTGCCGAGCGCGGCCTGCTCACCGACGTCGTGATTGACGCAAAGCAGGGGGTCTCCGGCGCCGGCAGGGGCGGGGGAGACGCGATGCACTACGCCTCGATGGACGAGAACGCTTTCGCCTACAAGACCGAGGGGCACAGACACAGACCCGAGATAGAGCAGGAGCTGGCGGCGCTGGGCAGCCCCGCGCCGGTCACCTTCGTCCCGCACCTGCTGCCGCTGGACCAGGGTGAGCTGACCAGTTGCTACGCCCAGACGAGCGAGCCGATCTCCAAGGACGAGGTGCAGGCGCTCTACCGCGAGCGCTACGCCGGCGAGCCCTTCGTCCACGTCGTCGACCGCCCGCCGGGACTGCGCGACGTGCGCGACACCAACGAGTGCCACGTCTACGTCACCGTCGAGGAGCGGGGCCGCGTGCTCGCCTTCTCGGCGCTCGACAACCTCTGGAAGGGCGCGTCCGGCCAGGGCGTGCAGAACCTCAACCTGATGCTCGGACTTGAGGAGACGGAGGGGCTGCTATGACGTTCCAGTGCGCCTTTTCCGTCCTATGCCCGTATAAAGCGCACCGGAGCGGGTGGCTCGGATGAGCGAGGGCTTCTTCAAGTCCCGCTGGGTTACGCCGCCCGCCGGGGTCGAGGAGCTCGACCCGGCTCGGCTTGCGCCTGGCTTTCGCGCCGGCGGTGCCCACTGCGGGCTCAAGGGCGGCGGCAAGACCGACGTCGGGCTGCTCGTCTGCGACGCGCCCGAGGTCTCCTCGGCGATCCTGCTCACCCGCAACGCCTCCTCGGCGGCGCCGGTGCGCGTATGTCGCGAGCGTTGCGAGAAAGGCGCGATCCGCGCCGCCGTGGTCAACGCCGGCAACGCCAACGCCGAGACCGGCGAGAAGGGCTACGCAGACGCGGTGGCGATGTGCGACGAGGCGGCGGCACAGCTCGGGCTGCGGCCGGAGACCGTCGCCGTGGCGGAGACCGGCGTGATCGGCGTCCCGCTGCCGATCGAGGCGGTGCTGGGCGGGATCGGCGAGGCCGCGGAAGGCCTCACCGAGACCGGAGGCGCGGCTTTCTCCGATGCGATCCTCACCACCGATCGCTGGCCGAAGCGCTGCACGGTGCGCGCCGGCGGCGTGACCCTTTCCGCCCAGGCCAAGGGCGGCGGGATGATCCAGCCGAACATGGCGACGATGCTCTGCTTCGTCCAGACCGATGCGGTAATCGAGGACCCTGACGCCGCCCTGCGCGCTGCCACCGACGTCTCCTTCGAGCGGATCACCGTCGACGGCCAGATGAGCACCAACGACACCGTGCTGCTGCAGGCAACCGGTGCTTCCGGCGAGCCACTGCCCGACGGACTGCTCGAGGCCGTTCTCCTGCAGCTGGCGATCGAGGTCGTCGCCGACGGCGAGGGCTCCTCCCGCGTCGGCCGGATCCAGGTCGACGGCGCCGTCTCCCGGGCCGAGGCCGAGCGCGTCGCCCGCGCGATCGCCAACTCGCCCCTGGTCAAGACGGCGCTCTTCGGCCGCGACCCCAACTGGGGCCGGATCGCCCAGGCAGCCGGCATGGCGCTGGCCGGGGAGGATCTCGAGGAGATCGGCGTCGACTCGATCGACAACGACGAGCTGGGCGCGGACATCGCCGAGGCCGAGATCGGGGTGCGGCTGGATCGCGGCGAGCACGGGACCCACGTCTGGTTCTCGGACCTCGGCTACGAGTACGTGCGGATCAACGGGGAATACACGACATGACCACCAACGAGAGGGGGCAGCGATGACCGAGCAGGCACCGCAGTCGCGGGCGGCCGGAGTCAGCGTCGAGACGCTGATGGAGGCGCTGCCCTACATCCGCGAGTTCCACGGCCGCACCATGGTGATCAAGTACGGCGGTGCCGCGATGCGCGAGGAGGCGCTGCGCGAGGCCTTCGCCACCGACGTCGTCCTGCTCAAGTACGTCGGCCTGAACCCGATCGTCGTCCACGGCGGCGGTCCCGAGATCACCGAGTACATGGACCGCCTCGGCATGGAGGTGCGCTTCCACGAGGGCCTGCGCGTCTCCGACGCGGAGACGGTCGAGGTGGCGCAGATGGTCCTGCTCGGCAAGCTCAACTCCGACATCGTCCAGCGGCTCAACCGCCACGGCCAGCCCGCCGTCGGGCTCTCCGGCAGCGACGGCTCGATGTTCGAGGTGGCGCCGGTCGCCAACGCCGAGCAGGTCGGCTTCGTCGGCTCGGTCGAGCGAGTCGACGTCGACGTGCTCAACCACATCGCCGCCGACTACATCCCGGTCGTCGCCTCCTCGGCTTCCGATCGCGCCGGCCAGTCCTACAACGTCAATGCCGACGAGGCCGCCGGCAAGGTGGCCGCCGCGCTCGGCGCCCACAAGGCGATCTTCCTCACCGACGTCGAGGGCTGGCTCGCCGATCCCGCCGAGGCCGGATCGCTGATCTCTCGCGCCACCGTCGCCGAGGTCGAGGAGCGGCTGCCCGGGATCGACGGCGGTATGCGGCCCAAGCTCAGCGCTTGCGTCGACGCGATCCGCGGCGGCGCCCAGTCGGCCCACATCATCGACGGCCGCAAGCCGCACTCGCTGCTGCTCGAGCTCTTCACCGACGCCGGCATCGGCACGATGGTGACGCCGTGAACCTGACCGATCTGCAGGCGCTGGAGGAGCGCTTCCTGATGCGCACCTACAGGCGCGCCCCGGTCGAGTTCGTGCGCGGCGAGGGCGCCCTGCTCTGGGACGCCGAGGGCAAGGAGTACCTCGATTTCCTCGCCGGGATCTCGGTTTGCTCCGTCGGCCACTGCAACCCCGACGTGGTCGAGGCGGTGCGCGAGCAGGCGGGGCGGCTGATGCACGCCTCCAACCTCTTCTACACCGAGCCGATGGTTCGACTCGCCGAGCGCCTCTCCGGGTCGAGCCTCGGCGGCCGTGTCTTCTTCTCCAACTCGGGCACCGAGGCCAACGAGTGCGCGATCAAGATCGCCCGTAAGCACGCCCACCGGCGTGGCGTCGAGGCGCCGGAGATCGTCAGCTTCGAGCGCGACTTCCACGGCCGCACCTACGGCTCGCTCGCCGCCACCCCGGCGCTCGCCGCCAATCCCGACCTGGCACCGATGCTGCCCGGCTTCCGCTCGGTGCCGTTCGACGACGCCACGGCGCTGCGCGCGGCCGTGGGGGGGAGCACCGCCGCGGTCCTGATCGAGCCGATCCAGGGCGAGGCCGGCGTCTACCCGGTCAGCGACGAGTCGCTGCTCGCCGCCCGCGAGGCCTGCGACGAGGCCGGCGCGCTGCTGATCCTCGACGAGATCCAGACCGGGATCGGCCGCACCGGCTCGCTCTGGGCCTACGAGCAGACGCCCGTGCGCCCGGACGTCCTGACCAGCGCCAAGGCGCTTGGCGGCGGGATGCCGATCGGTGCCTGCGTTGCAAGCGCCGAGGCCGGCGAGGTGCTCGAGCCAGGCGACCACGGCTCAACCTTCGCCGGGGGGCCGCTTGCCTGTGCGGCGGCCCTCGCTGTGCTCGGGATCGTCGACGACCCGGCGCTGCTGCGCCGGGTGCGCGAGCTTGGCGCGACGCTCCGTGACGGTCTTCTCGCCCTCGACGGCGTACGTGGGGTGCGCGGCCGCGGCCTGATGGTCGGCGTCGCCCTGGAGGAGGGGATCGACGCTGCCGCGATCGGGGTTGCGCTGCTCGAGCGCGGCCTGATCGTCAACGTGCCCGAGCCGGGCACGCTGCGGCTGCTGCCGCCGCTGACGGTAGAAACGGACCAGATCGAGCGTGCCGTCGCCTCGATCGGCGCCACACTCCTAAGCTACGCGGCTCAATGAGCTCGAAGAAGCGACCTCCGGAGCCGCGCGCTCTGACCAGCGGTACGGCCGAGCGCCTGGCGGCGATCGTCGAGGCTGCGGAGCAGGCTGCCTCGAAGGTGATCGACGACGCCGAGGAGCAGGCCCGCCGGCAGCTCGGGGAAGCCGGCGCCCGCGCCGACCGGATCGTCGCCGAGCGCCTGCGCGACCTTGCCGACGAGCTCGACCCGCCCGTCGCTCCACGCCGTGAGAGTCATCTGAGGCCGGTCGAGCCGGAAGCGGAGCCCGGAGTGGCGCCAGGTCCGCGCTCGACCTCGGCCGGCGCCCGCCTGCTGGCCACCCAGATGGCCGTCTCCGGCAGCAGCCGCGAGGAGATCGAGCAGCGCCTGCGAAGCGGATTCGACATCGAGAACACCAGCGAGATACTCGACGCGATACTCGGACCGGAGGAGGAGTAGACCATGCACGAGGACCCGACCCGGATGATGCGCCGGCCCGAGGAGCACAAACCGCACGGCAACATGCGCCTTCTCATCGCCGGCCTGATCGCGGTCATCGTCGGCTTGCTGATCGCGGTCGTCGTGATTGCCGGCGACGACGGCAGCAGCGACACGACTACGACGCCGGCGACCGTGACAACTACAACGGGGTCGACCACGGACTCCACCACGGAGACGACGACCGGGTCCACGACCGAGCCGACCACGACGGAAACGACCACCTCGCCGACCACCACCGAATCGACCACGACCACCACGCCGCCGAGCGAAGAAGAAAACGGCAGCGGCGGCATCGGCGCTCCCTGACGCGGTCGTCATTTCCACCGCTATGCGGATGCAAAGACGACCGCAACGACTCTCTTAGCCCTGTGACTCCAGACTCCCCCGCACAGATCCGCACCGCCTCCTATGAGGCCGACCCCGCCGAGGTCAAGCGCGTCCTCCTGCTCTATTCGGGAGGGCTGGACACGAGCGTGATGCTGAAGTGGATCCAGGACTCCTACGACGCCGAGGTCGTCTGCCTCACGGTCAACCTCGGCCAGCCCGGCGAGGACTACGCCGTGATCGAGGACAAGGCGAAGCGGCTGGGCGCGCTCGAGTGCCACGTCGTCGACGCTCGCGAGGAGTTCGCCGCCGACTACATCGTGCCGGCGATCAAGGCCAACGCTCTCTATGGCGGTGGCTACCCGCTCTTCACCGCGCTGGGCAGGCCGCTGATCGCCAAGCTCGCGGTCGAGTACGCCCGCCGCAGCGGCTGCGACACGATCGCCCACGGCTGCACCGGCAAGGGCAACGACCAGGTCCGGATCGAGGCGACGGTCGCGACCCTGGCACCAGAGCTGAAGACGATAGCCCCGGTGCGCGATTGGCAGATGGGTCGCGAGGAGGAGATCGCCTACGCCCGCGAGCACGGCATCCCGGTCAAGGGCGGCACCGAGGTCGCCCCCTACTCGATCGACGACAACCTCTGGGGCCGCTCCTCTGAGGGGCGCTGGATCGAGGATCTCGACCACGCGCCCGAGGACGACGTCTTCCAGCTCGTCACCCGTCCCGAGGAGGCTCCGGACGAGCCCGAGGTGGTCGAAGTCGAGTTCGAGGCGGGGGTCCCGGTCGCCCTGAACGGCGAGCGCATGGAGCTGGTCGATTTGCTCGAATGCGCCGCCGCGATCGGCTGCAAGCACGGGGTCGGCATCGTCGACCAGATCGAGGACCGCATCGTCGGGCTCAAGGTGCGTGACATCTACGAGGCTCCGGCGGCGGCGATCCTGCTCAGCGCCCACCAGGAGCTGGAGAAGCTGGTCGGCACGATCCACCAGAACCAGTTCAAGCCCTCGCTGGACCAGAAGTGGGCCTACCTCGTCTACGCCGGGCTCTGGTGGGAGCCGCTGCGCACCGACCTCGACGCCTATATGGATGCCGTCAACGCCCAGGTCACCGGCACCGTAGGCCTCAAGCTCTTCAAGGGCAGCGTGCGGGTCGTGACCCGCTCCTCGCCCAACGCCGTCTATGACGCAGACCTGGCCTCCTTCGCCGAGTCCGGCGGCCTCTTCTCGCAGGCCGCCTCGCCGGGTTTCATCGAGCTTTGGTCGCTGCAGTCGAGGATGGCGCATCGAATTCGCCGGCGCGGGGAAGAGGAGAACGCATGACGTCCGACAAGCTGGGAAGAGCCGCGATCCGCTTCGCCTTCAAGTACGCGAGGCGCCGCTACCGCCGCCAGATCCGCATCGGCATAGGAGTAGCAATCACAGGCGTCGCAGTCGCCGCCTACGTAGCCAGCCGCAACGTCCCCGAGGGCTGACAAGGCCCAGACCCAGCTTCCGGTGCGCCTTTTGCACCACATGGGTGCATAAAGCGCACCGGAAGGGTCTGGGTCGCAAGATCCGTTGCGGGTTACGGTCAACTTGTGAGTGTTCGCTCATAAAGTCCGCTAGCCTCGGCCGTCTTCGTGGCGCGAGCACTCGCGACAATGGCCGGAAGCCGCGGGCGCTTGGCTGTGCTCGCCTGCGCGATCCTCGTGGTCGTGCTGACGCTGGTTGGCGTGGCTGGCGCCACGGATATCGGAGCCCTGCAAGCGAAGGTCTCCACCGCGCGCGAAGAAGCCGGCTCGCTCGCCTCGCAGCTGCAAGCCGCCCAGAGCGAACTTGCCACGGCCCAGGAAGAGGCCGAGGCGGCGAGTGCGCGCGAAGAGAAGCTCACCGGCCTGCTCGCCACCGGCGAGGAACGGGCAGCCCGCCTGGCCAATGACGTGCGCCGCACGCAGCGCCATCTTGCCGCCGAGAAGAGGCGGCTGCACCGCGCCCGAACCGCGCTCGCCGAGCGCCTGGTCGCGATCTATGAGAGCGGCACGCCGAGCGCCGCCAGCGTAATCCTCGCCTCTGGCAGCTTCGACGAGCTCGCCACCCAAACCGAGTACCTCGAACGGATCGAGCAGTCCGACTCCGACCTGGCCGGCCGGGTCGCCCAGGTGCGCCACTCCGTCGCCGCGGCCCTGAAGCGCGTAGCTGCGCTGAAGGCCCGGGTAGACGCCTACAACGCCCGCCTCGCCTCGGCCCGCTCGGAAATCGCCGGCGTGCGCGCCAAGGCCGAAGCGGCAGCCGCGCAGCTGCACTCAGTCACGACTGTTCGCTCGGCCGCCCTCGCAACTCTTAAATCGAAGATCGGCAGCTGGGCCGACGACATCCAAGCTGCAGAAGCTGCCAGCCGAGCCGAAGCCGAAAGCACCGTAGAACGCTGGCTGGGCGGCCCCTACTCGATCCCCGCCTACATAGTCATGTGCGAGTCAGGCGGCAACTACTCCGCTCTCAACTCTTCAAGCGGAGCTGGAGGCGCCTACCAGATCCTCCCCTCGACTTGGCAGCTCTACAACGGCCAGGGCGAACCCCAAAACGCCCCAAAGGCCGAACAGGACCGCATAGCTTCAGAAATCTGGTCCGACTCGGGCTCAAGCGCCTGGGTCTGTGGATAGGCGTCGATCCCGGGAGGGTGGAGCGTCTTGTACTTTTTCGCGAGGCTGGTTCGAGCGCCAGCAGTCTCCGCTCCTCGAAAAAGTTAAGCGGAACCCCTCCCGGGATCGTCGCCCTCCCAAATACACACGGAACGTGCGCGGAAGACGCCCGAATGTGCCCCGTGGCATCTGCCCCGATTGGCATGATCGCCCGGTCGTCATGAGCAGCCCCGCCGCCGTCCATCTCCACGCCCACAGCGAGTACTCGCTGCTCGACGGCGCCTGCAAGATCGACGCGATGGCGGCGCGGGCGGCAGAGATGGGCCAGCCCGCGCTCGGACTCACGGATCACGGCGTGATGAACGGCGCCGTCGACCTCTACAAGGCTTGTCAGAAGCACGGGATCAAGCCGATCGCCGGCTTCGAGGCCTACTTCGTCGACGACGTGAAGACGCTCAAGGAGAAGCCCAAGTACGAGCGCAACCATCTCACTTTGCTGGCTGAGAGCGACGCCGGCCTCGCCAATCTCGTCAAGCTCACCTCGGCCGGCTTCCTCGAAGGCTTCTCGCGTGGCAAGGCCAACGTCGACATGGAGATGCTCGCCGCTCACTCCGAGGGCGTGATCGTCCTCACCGGCTGCCTGCAGTCACGCTTTTGCCGCCGCCTGATCGAGGAGCGGCCCGACGACGCCCGCGCCCACCTCGACGACCTGATCCAGGCCTTCGGCCCCGAGCAGGTCTACTTCGAGGTGCAAAAGAACGGCATCGCCGAGCAGGACAAGGCCAACGAGGGGATCGTCCGCTACGCCCGTGAGCTGGGCCGGCCGCTGGTCGGCACCGCCGACGTCCACTACCTGCGGCGCGAGGACTTCGACAACCACGCGGCACTGCTCTGCGTGCAGACCAAGTCCACCCTGGAAGCTCCGAAGATGAGCTTCGACACCAACGAGTTCTACCTCAAGGACTCCGAGGAAATGGCCGCCTCCTTCGCCGAGTGGCCCGAGGCGGTGCCGACCACGCTCGAGATAGCCGAGCGATGCGACGCCGAGATCGAGCTGGGCAAGCTGCTGCTGCCGCGCTACCCGGCGCCCGACGGCGAGGAGCCCGAGGCGATGCTGCGTCGGATAGTCGACGAGGGCATGCGCGCCCGCTACGGCGACCCGATCCCGGCCGAGGCGCGGGAGCGGCTCGAGTTCGAGCTCGGCGTGATCGAGGAGATGGGCTTCTCCTCCTACTTCCTGATCGTCTGGGACTTCGTCCGCTATGCCAAGGACAACGGCGTCGCGGTGGGCCCGGGGCGCGGTTCCGCCGCCGGCTCGATCGTCGCCTACGCGCTGACGATCACCGACATCGACCCGCTTGCCAACGACCTGCTCTTCGAGCGCTTCCTCAATCCCGGCCGCAAGTCGATGCCCGACATCGACATCGACTTCTCGGTGCGGGGGCGCGAGCGGGTGATCCGCTACGTCGCCGAGAAATACGGCCGCGAGTCAGTGGCGCAGATCATCACCTTCGGCAAGATGGCGCCCCGCGCCGCCACCCGCGATGCCGCACGCGTGCTCGGCTTCGACTACGGCAGCGGCGATCGCCTCGCCAAGCAGATCCCGGAGCCGGTCATGGGTCGCAGCCCCTCCTTCGAGGAATGCCTCAAGGCGGGCCAGGAGCTGAAGAAGACCTACGACGCCGAGCCCGAGGCGAAGCGGATCATCGACGTCGCCCGGGGCCTCGAGGGAATCATCCGCAACAACTCGATCCACGCCGCCGCGGTGGTGATCGCCGACCGTCCGCTGCAGGAGGTGGTGCCGCTGCAGCTGGCCGAGGACAAGACAGCCCCGGCTGCCGCCAACGGGAGCGGCAAAGCCGAGCGCCAGTACAAGATCGTGACCCAGTACTCGATGGGACCGATCGAGGAGATCGGGCTGCTGAAGATGGACTTCCTCGGCCTCCGCAACCTCGACGTGATCGAGGACGCGATCGACATCATTCACCGCTCCCGCGGCGAGACGATCAAGATCGAAGAGATCCCGGTAGACGACGCCAAGACCTACGCGATGCTCGCCGGCGGCGACTCGACCGGCGTCTTCCAGTTCGAGTCCGAGGGGATGCGCGAGGCACTGCGCAAGGTTGGCCCGACCGAGTTCGCCGACCTGGTCGCGCTCGGTGCGCTGTACCGGCCCGGCGCGATGGCCTACATCCCCGCCTACGCGAAGGGCAAGAAGGATCCCTCGACGGTGCGCTACCCGGACCCGCGCCTGCGCGCGATCACCGAGGAGACCCACGGTTGCGTCGTCTACCAGGAGCAGCTGATGGCGATCGCCCGCGAGATGGCAGGCTTCTCCGGCGCCGAGGCGGACGACCTGCGCAAGGCGATCGGCAAGAAGAAGCGCGACCTGATGGCGACGATGAAGGACAAGTTCATGGCCGGCCTGAAGGAGTCCGGCACGGCCGCCAACGTCGCCGCCGACCTCTGGAAGCTGAACGAAGCCGCGGCCGACTACTCCTTCAACAAGTCCCACGCCGCCTGCTACGGGCTGATCTCCTACCGCACCGCCTACCTCAAGGCCAACTACCCCGCCGAGTACATGGCCGCGGTGATCTCCTCGGTGATGAACACCAAGGACAAGGTGCCCTTCTTCGTCAACCGCTGCGAGGAGATGGACATCGAGGTGCTGCCGCCCGACGTCAACTCCTCCGACCACGACTTCGTCGTCTCTGAGAAGGCGATCCGCTTCGGCCTCGACGCGGTCAAGAACGTCGGCCACGCGGCGGTCGAGGCGATCCTGCGCGCCCGCGAGGACGGCCCGATCGCCTCGATCTGGGACTTCTGCGAACGGGTCGACTCGCGGGCGGTCAACAAACGGGCGATCGAATGCCTGATCAAGTGCGGCGCCCTCGACTCCACCGGCGCCAGTCGCAAGGGGATGCTCGAGACGCTGCCCGCGGCGCAGTCCTCCGGGCAGAAGGCTCAGGAGGACGCCCAGCTCGGCCAGGGATCGATCTTCGACTTCGGCGACGCGAGCGACAGCGGGGGCCCCGCCGGCGGCCAGGCCCACCACCGCCCGCCGATCCCCGCTGAGGAGTTCGAGCGCGCCGAGCTGCTGGCGCTGGAGAAGGAGACACTCGGCACCTACCTCTCCTCTCACCCGCTCACCGAAGTGCGCGGGGCGCTGCGCGCACGGGTCGATTGCAGCCTCGCCGACCTGTCGAAAAAGCAGGACGGCTCCTGGGTGACCGTTGGCGGCATCGTCACCGAGTGCAAGAAGATCCGCACCAAGAGCGGCAGCCAGATGATGTTCGCCACCCTCGACGACGTCGAGGGCCAGGTCGAGCTGCTGGTCTTCAAGGCCGACCAGGCCGAGAGCGCAGCGATCATCGCCCCCGACGCGATCGTCGTCGTGCGCGGCCGCCTCGACCACAAGGACCGCGGCGAGACGAAGCTCGTCGTCCAGGAGGCCGAGCGTTTCGAACCGGACGCCGAGGAGATCGCGCGGGCCCCTCAGGTCGCCGGCACCCCGGCGGGGCCGCTGAAGCTGGTGATCGACGCCTCGCAGCTGCAGCGCCCCGGCCTCCTCGACCAGTTGAAGGAAGTCTTCGAGCACCACAAGGGCGAGGCCGACGTGCACCTCGAGGTCGTCGGCGGCAACGGCGGGCCAAGGGAGTGGAAGCTCGGCGACGGCTACCGGGTCCGCCCCTCGAGCGGCCTCCGGGCAGAGCTGGGGCATGTTCTCGGCCCCGACGCCCTGGCTGCTTAGCCAGTAAAGATCTTGTATTTCGAGGCCTGGCGTCCCTAGACTTCGTTCATGCCAGCTACGCGCGAGAAGGCCGGTGAGTGTCGCCAGTGCCGCTCTTTCTGCGACAAGATGGTCGAGCCCCGCGGTTGCGTCGAGATGCGCTGCCGCTACCTCTACAGCTTCGTCGACATGCTCAACGGCGTTCAGTACGTCGGCTGCATGCAGGACGTCTTCGCCGCCAAGGTCGAGCTCGACGCCGTCCTGCAGCCGGGCGGTTTCGGCGGCGTCAAGATGACCGGCGAGCCGCTGCCGCACTGCCAGTTCGGGGTCGAGCAGGCCTACGAGGGCAGCGGCGACTCCTACGACTGCGTCAACCGCCGCTTCTTCGACTGCGCCGACGGCGGCTCCGAGGGCATCCGCGCTTTCGACCTGCGCGATATCTGAGCGGATCACGACATGATTCCGTGTAAAATCGCGGGCCATGACAGAGACTTCCGCAGTGGCAGAGGCAGAGAAGCTGGTGGCTGAGGCGGCCGGCCCCACCGACGGCGCGATCAGCGAGGGACCGAAGTTCACCCTCGAGTTGAACCAGGACCAGAAGGACATCCGCGAGTGGGTGCACGGCTTCGCCGAGGGCGTCGTCCGTCCCGCCGCCGAGGAATGGGACGAGCGCGAGGAGACGCCGTGGCCGGTGATCCAGGAGGCCGCCAAGATCGGCCTCTACGGCTTCGAAGCCCTCGGCCAGTTCTGGGCCGACGAGACCGGCCTGACCCTGCCGATCGCCAACGAGGAGCTCTTCTGGGGCGATGCCGGCATCGGCATGGCGATCATGGGCACCTCGCTTGCAGTAGCCGCAATCTTCGGGCAGGGAACCCCGGAGCAGATGGGCGAGTGGATCCCGCAGTGCTTCGGCACCGCCGACGATCCCAAAGTCGCCTCCTTCTGCTCGTCGGAGCCGGACGCCGGCTCCGACGTGTCTGCGATCCGCACCACCGCCAAGTACGACGAGGCGACGGACGAGTGGGTGCTCAACGGCCAGAAGGCCTGGGCGACCAACGGCGGCATCGCCGACGTCCACGTCGTCATCGCCACCGTCGACCGCGAGCTGCGCTCGCGCGGTCACGCTGCCTTCGTGATCCCACCCGGGACCAAGGGCTGCGAGCAGGGCGCCAAGGTGAAGAAGCACGGCCTGCGTGCCTCCCACACCGCCGACGTCCACCTCGATGACTGTCGCATCCCGGGGTCCTGCCTGCTCGGTGGCAAGGAGAAGCTCGACGAACGCCTCGCCCGTGTCCGCGAGGGCAAGCGCTCGAACTCGCAGGCGGCGATGCAGACCTTCGAGGCGAGCCGGCCGACCGTCGGCGCCCAGGCGCTCGGCATCGCCCGCGCCGCCTACGAGTACTCGCTCAACTACGCCAAGGAGCGCGAACAGTTCGGCAAGGCGATCATCGAGAACCAGGCGATCGCCTTCACCCTCGCCGACATGAAGCTGGAGATCGACGCGGCCCGTCTGCTTGTCTGGCGCGCCGCCTGGATGGGCCGCAGCGGCCAGAAATTCGAGAACGCCGAGGGCTCGATGTCGAAGCTGAAGGCGGGCGAGGTCGCCGTCTGGTCGACCGAGCGGGCGATCCAGATCCTCGGCGGCAACGGCTACACCCGTGAGTTCCCGGTCGAGCGGATGCACCGCGACGCGAAGATCTACACGATCTTCGAGGGCACCTCGGAGATCCAGCGCCTGGTCATCTCACGCGCGATCTCAGGCGTTCACGTCAAATAGGCGAGCCCGTTCGGTGACTGGCGCGTAAGTCGGACTATTTCCGACTTTCGCGCCAGGCCTACCCCTGGCGACGCTTCAGGCCGGCTTTTCGGAGGCGCCGGGCCTCCTGCACTTCCTTGCGGTCCGCGCCTTTCTTGTTGGGGCCCGGGGTCTCCAATGTCGCCGGGAGGCTCTCGAACCTCGGCTCGGAGAGGAAGGCCGCCAGGCCCTGCTTGCCCATCTCGCCTTTGCCGAGGTTGGCGTGGCGGTCGCGGCAGGAGCCGAGGGGGGCGGCGGCGTCGTTGACGTGGAGGCACTGGAGGCGATCTAGGCCCACCTTGGCGTCTGCTTCGTCGACGACGGCCGCCAGGTGCTCCTCGTCGGTGATGTCGTAGCCCTGGACGAAGAGGTGGCAGGAGTCGAGACAGAGGCCGAGGCGCTCGCCGCTGCCCGCCAGCTCGATCAGCTCGGCGGTCTGGTCGAAGTCACGGCCCAGGAGCCCTTTGTGGCCTGCGGTCTGCTCGAGCAGAAGGGGGCAGGCGTTGCTGCCCTCGAGCGCCGCCGCGATCACTTTCGCGGCGCGTTTGATCGAGGGGCCGAGCGCCTCGCCCTTCTGTGCCCCGGGGTGGAGGACAACCCCGGAGGCACCGATGGCGTCGCCGATCCGCAGCGCATGGGTGAGCGAGGCCAGCGACTTCTTGCGCAGCTCCTTGTCCTTGGTGGCGCAGTTGATCAGATAGACGGCATGGATCACGACCGCTTCGACCGGCGAGCCCGCCATCGCCTCCCTGAAGGCGGCGAAGTCCTCCGGGCCGTATTTCGTCGGCCGCCACATGCGCGGGCTCTGGTTGAAGATCTGGATCGATTCGCAGCCCAGCGCGGTGCCCCGCTCGATCGCATTGTCGAGGCCGCCAGATGTTGAGACATGTGCGCCGATCAGCATGCAATGCGCATCCTATGGAGCCAATTGTGTGACGCGCCTTGCTATCTCGAAACCCCGGCATATCGTCGCTCTGTCCCCCCGTAGCTCAGCGGATAGAGCGCACCTTTGACTAAGGGCGAGGTCGCCGGTTGAGTCCCGCCGGTCGATTGGGGACGAGCCCCCCGACCGGAGTGCGCATGCTGTGGAAACATGTGCCCGAGCAGCACAGACCCGATCCATCCAGGGGAGCCACCGATGAAGAGTTGGGACTTGAGAACGGTCGAAGCGCCGCCACATGAACCGCAGATCCTCGCCACGGCAGACGATGCGCGGGCGATCGTGCTGAATCTTCCGGCAGGCGAGCAGTTGCAGGAGCATGAGGTTTATGAGCGCGCTCGGCTCGTCGTCGTCGAGGGCGAGGTGGAGGTGAGCACTCCCGATGGCGAGAGTATTTCGGCCCAGGGCGGCCACCTGTTTGAGTTCGCCCCCGGCGAGCGCCGTACGATCACCGCCCGCTCCGACGCCCGGCTCCTGCTGCTCCTCACGCCGTGGCCGGGAGACGGTCATCCGGGGGCGATGACTCTCGAGCAGAAGGGTGAGGCGCGGGAGCGCGCGGCCGAACGCGCGCAGCAATGACGACCCGCCTCAGGTTCGCCCCGTCCCCGACGGGGGCGCTGCACATCGGCGGAGCGCGGACGGCACTCTACAACTGGCTCGCCGCGCGCCATGGCGGCGGGGAGCTGGTGCTGCGGATCGAGGACACCGACCGCGAGCGGTCGACGGATGAGAACGTCGAGCAGATCCTCGACGCGCTGCGCTGGCTGGGACTCGATTGGGACGTAGGGCCGGTATCGCAAGCCTCGCTGGCCGAGCGCCACGCGGAGGCCCTGCGGCAGCTGCTCGAATCAGGCGCGGCCTACCGCGACTCCGCCACCGCCAAGGAGGTGGAGGCCTGGAAGGCCGAGCACGGGGCCGGCCGGGGCTACCGGGGCAAGGCGGTCGAGGAGCCCGGCGCGGCGGTGCGCCTGCGAGTGCCCGACGAGGGGGAGACGGTGGTCGAGGACCTGATCCGCGGCCCGGTCAGCTTTCCCAACCGCAGCTACGACGACTTCGTCATCGCCCGCGGCGACGGCTCGGTCCTCTACAACTTCGCCGTCGCGGTCGATGATGCCGAGATGGGGATCAGCGAAGTGGTCCGCGGCGACGACCATCTCTCCAACACGCCAAAGCAGCTCCTCGTCCTCTCCGCCCTGGGCCACAAGGCGCCACGCTACGCCCATCTGCCGCTGTTGCACGGGCCCGACGGCAAGAAGCTCTCCAAGCGCCACGGCGCCGCCTCGGTGCAGGAGCTGCGCGACGCCGGGTACCTGCCGGCCGCCGTTCGCAACTACCTGGCCCTGCTCGGCTGGGGGACCGACGACGACACCACGCTGATGCCGACCGAGGAGCTGGTTCGCCGCTTTCGGGTCGAGGACGTCGGCAAGGCGGCGGCCATCTTCGACGAGAAGAAGCTGCGCTGGGTCAACGGCCGCTTCATGCGCGAGATGGCGCTCGACGAGTACACCGCGGCCGTAGCTCGCCACCTCGGCCGCGATGCCGACGAGAGCTTGCGGGCAGCTTGCGCGATCGCACAGGAGAAAGCCCAGACCCTCGACGAGGTCTGGCCGCTGATTCGCTTCCTCTTCGAGTCGCCCGTCGATGACGAGAAGTCCTGGAGCAAGGTGATGAAAGACGGCGCCCTGGCGGCACTGGAGGCTGTCGGCGCCGCGCTGGCTGAGATTGACGGCGAGTTCGACCCGGAGGCGGTCGAGGCGGCGCTCAGCCCACTCCCGGATCGACTCGACACCAAGCCCGGACGGGTCTATCAGCCGATTCGCGTCGCGATCACCGGGACCGCCGTTTCGCCCGGGATCTTCGAGTCGCTTGCCGCGCTGGGGCGCGAGGAATCGCTCTCCCGCATAGAGGCAGCCGCGGCCCGGCTCCGCTCCTAGCGGACAATTTCAGCGTTCCCGTTTTACCCAAATGGACAAATAGGCCTCCGTTTTAAGGATGCGACGGCTAAACCGTGCGTCCTCGGCTGCCGATGAGCTTTGCGGAAGCCAGTTTTCCTATGGAGTCGACCAAGTCACACAGCAACGGGAAGGTGAAGGCAGGCGCGGTGCGCGCCGGTCGCGGCAGTTCTAAGCGGGCACCCGGAGCCCGCCTCGCCGCGGCCTTCGAGACCGTCGAGAAGTTTCCGATCCTGATCGAGTCGCGAGCGCGTGTGATGCGGGCCGCGACGGCTGATCCGCCCCGCATCGCCGAGCTGGTGGAGACGGTCGAGTCCGATGTCGGCTTGGCGATCGCGGTACTGCGCTTTGCCAATCGCAACGGTGGGGAGGGCGGCGCGGTCGGCAGCATCCCGGAGGCGATCGACATCCTCAAGCCCTCCGGCATCCTCGCGATCGCCGGCACCGCCCCCGTCTTCGACTTCTTCGAGCCCAACGGCGGCCGCGAGATGCGGCCGGAGCACGTTCGCGTCCACGCCCTTGCCACCCAGCAGGCTGCCGACGAGATCGGCCGGGCGGTCGGCTGGGAGGAGCGCGACGAACTTGCGGTGGCGACCCTGCTTCACGACGCCGGACGGCTCGTCATCGCCAACCTGCATCCCGCCGACCGCGGGCACCTCGATGCGGTCGACAAGACGCCCGAACAGCGCCTGCGCGAGGAACGCGACCGCCTCGGGATCGACCACGCCCTCGTCGGCGGCGTTCTGGCGCGGCGCTGGAACATGCCGCAGAGGATCGCCGTGGCGATAGAGCGCCACCACGCAGAGGACGCCGAAGGCCTGGCGGCGATGGTGGCGACGGCCGACATGATCGCCCACTACTCGCAGGGAGAGGCGATCGCGCCCGAACGGCTACGCACCCTCGCCCGCCGCTGCGGCCTCGACCCCGAGGGCCTGCGCGACATCCTCTACCAGCTCCCATACGCTCGCACCGACGGCTCTCGCATCTCCGAGCCCTGTCCGCTCTCCGGTCGCGAGCTCGACGTTCTCCGTCTCCTCTCCGAGGGCCTGGTCTACAAGCAGATCGCCGGCGAGATGCAGCTCTCGGTCTCGACGATCCGCACGCACCTGCACAACGTCTACGGCAAGATCGGCGCCGTGGACAGGGCGCAGGCTGTTCTCACTGCGCGCGATTGCGGCTGGATTTAGAGCCCAAGCCGCTCGGTTCGTCGCCGGGCGGCCTAGTCGATCAGGGACTCGCGCAGCGCGATCGCCACGGCGTGGGTCCTGTTTTTCGCCCCCAGCCTCGCCAAGGCATGCTTGGTGTGGGTCTTGACCGTTTCTTCGGCGAGGCCCAGTTCCCGGGCGGCGACGGTGGTCGACTCGCCGTTGGCGAGGAGCTGGAAGATTTCGCGCTGGCGCCGGGTCAGCTTGCCCCGGCTGCCACGCGGAGGGACGGCGGGGTCGACGAAGTGTTCCTGGTCGAGGGCCGCACGCGCGGCGCGGCGCAGTTCCTCGGTACCGGCGGTGCGGGAGACGTAGGCGCTGGCGCCGGCTTGCATGGCGGCACTTGCGAGGTGGCGCTCGGCGCGCTCGCCGTGGGCGACGATGCCGATGCTCGGCTCCGATTTGAGCATGGCCTTGATCGCGTCGATGCCGGCCACGGGGGAGGTCCCATCGGACCAGATCCGCATGTCGACAATGGCGACGTCGAAGCAGCCGATGTCGCGCACCAGCTCTATCGCCTCAATGCGGCTGGCAGCCTCCTGAATCTCGAATTCGTCCTCCAGCGCCCCGCGCACGCCAAGGCGGACGATCGGGTGACCGTCGATGACCAGGCATTGGGGACGCTTGCTCAGGACCGCTTCCGATCTCTCGGGGTTCGCCGACGACTCCATCGTCAGCCCTGGAGCCCAACGACAACGATCCTAACCGAGCCTGGTCCGGACGGTGCGGTAGAAAGCTCCTGATGATCTCGATCACCTCGAAGTCCCGCTACGCCGTCGTCGCGATGGCGGAGCTGGCCCGCTCCGGTGAGCGGCCGGTGCCGATCAAGGAGCTGGCCGAGCGGCGCGACATCCCGGAGCAGTTCCTCGAGCAGCTCTTCTCGACCCTGCGCCGCGCCGGCCTGCTGACCAGCCACCGCGGGATGAAAGGCGGCTACACGCTCTCGCGGCCCGCCGAGGAGATCACCGTCCTCGAGGTAGTCCAGGCCCTCGACGGCAAGGTGGGCCAGGAGGCCGACGAGGCCGGCGGCATCTGGGCCGAGGGCGTAACCGCCCTGCGCAAGGTCTTCGCCCAGACCACGATCGCCGAAGTGGCCCGCCGCGAGGCCGAGGCCGCGGGGTCGGGGATGTACTTCATCTAGCAGGCGATGAGCGAAAGGCCTGCCGGGTTGCCAGTGGGATCAGAAATCCCATAGGTAGATACAGCCGTGCGTCTCAGCGGGCAGCTTGTCGCCGCTTCGCGATCCGTTTGGCCTGGTGGCACGCCAGCAACCGAACCGGTCGGCGACAACCTCGTAGACGACATACCCTCCACCGCTGCCGACGTCCGGTTCGAAGAGGAGATGGCAGAGCCAGCCGTCGTTCGTGCCTCGCCGGCAGTTTCCGGGGTCGCCGATCGAGGGCAGTTTCGAGTCGACCGAGTGGGCTAGCGCATTGCCGTCAACGCCAAGCACTGAAGCGGGCCGGAAGGCCAGTACAGCGAGCAGCGCGACGACCCCGATGGCCACTGTGGCGGCCGCGGCGAGGATCGCCTGTTTGCGTCTTTGCATGATCCGCGAAGCATCGCACTACGCTGTCTCGCGTGTGCCATGACGAATCGAGTGACATTGCCCCGAGTTGCCGTCTCCCGCGGGAGTTGGCGCCATGAGGGTTGGGAGGAGCCCAGCCGACGTAGTCGGCGACACGCCGCTGGTTGCGCTCTCGCGGCTGGGCGAGGGGTTGGCCGGCGAGGTCTGCGCCAAGCTCGAGTACCTCAATCCCGGTGGGTCGGTCAAGGACCGGATCGGGGTGGCGATGATCGACGCTGCCGAGGAGGCGGGGTCGATCAAGCCGGGGCGCGGGGTGATCGTCGAGCCGACCAGCGGCAACACCGGGATTGCGCTGGCGATGGTCTGCGCGGCGCGGGGATATGAGCTGATCTTGACCCTGCCGGAGGGGATGAGCCGGGAGCGGTCGAAGCTGTTGCGCGCCTACGGCGCCGAAGTGCGGGAGACGCCTTCCCTGGGCGGGATGACCGAGGCGGTCGAGCTGGCCGAGGAGATCTGCGAGCAGTGCAAGGGGTTCATGCCCCAGCAGTTCGCCAACCCGGCCAACCCGGAGGTGCACCGGCGCACGACCGCCGAGGAGATCTGGCGGGACTGCGAGGGTGAGGTGGGCGCGTTCGTCGCCGGGGTCGGGACGGGCGGCACGATCACCGGGGTGGGGCGGATGCTGCGCGAGCGCAGCCCCGAGACCCTGATCGTCGCGGTCGAGCCCGCCGGCTCCCCGGTCCTCTCCGGCGGAGTACCCGGCCCCCACAAGATCCAGGGAATCGGGGCCGGCTTCGTCCCTGAGGTGCTCGATCGCTCGGTGATCGACGAGATCGTCTCGGTCGGTGACGAGGACGCGCTGGAGACGGCCCGCCTCGCGGCCCGCCGCGAGGGCGTCCTCGCCGGCATCTCCGCCGGAGCCAACATCAAGGCGGCATTGGAGGTCGCGGCGCGGCCGGAGATGGCGGGCAAGCGGGTGGTGACGGTGGTCTGTGACTCGGGTGAGCGCTACGTGTCCCTACCCTTCTTTGCACCGTGAACGCTTGGAAGCGACTGATCCATGAGGTCATGGCCGACGTTGCCGCCGCCCGCGATCGAGATCCCGCGGCCCAGAAGGTCTCGACCTTCGAGATCCTCAGCAGCTGGGCGGGGGTGCAGGCGCTGCTCGCCCACCGCGTCGCACATGCCCTCTTCGAGGCCGACCTCCCTTTTGTGCCGCGCCTGCTCGCCTACCTGACCCGCGCGGTCACCGGCGTCGAGATCCACCCGGCCGCCCGGATCGGCCGCGAGTTCTTCATCGACCACGGCTCCGGAGTGGTGATCGGCGAGACGGCCGAAATCGGCGAGCGGGTGACGCTCTACCAGGGCGTCACCCTGGGCGGCACCGGCTTCCAGCGCGGCAAGCGCCACCCGACGCTCGGCGACAACGTCACGGTCGGCTCCGGCGCCAAGCTGCTCGGCCCGATCGTGGTTGGCGACGGCGCCAAGATCGGCGCCAACACGGTCGTGATCGAGGACGTTCCTCCCGGCGCGACAGTCGTCGGCAACCCGGGTCACCCGGTCAAGGTCGACGGCAAGCGGGTCGAGGGCCCGGACGCCGACTGGATTCACCTGCCCGACCCGATCGCCGAGGCGATGAAGACGCTCTCGCAGCGGATCGCCGATCTCGAGCGTCGCCTCGCCGACCTCGACGGCGGAGAGACTCCCGGCGCAGAGCCACCGCAGCTGCGCCGGCGCACGGGCCGGTCGTCGGCCGGTGGCTGATATAGCCTGGCGCGACTCTCTCGTCTAGGAAAGGATTGCCGTGCTCAAGCGCCGTTTCGCCCTCGCCTTCCTCCTTGTCTTCTCCGCACTTGTCGTGGTCGCCTGTGGCAGCAGCGGCGACAGTGACGAAAGCCAGATCGAAGAAGCGATCGAAACGTCGGCGACGAGCACCGATCCAGCCGATTGCACGAAGCTGGAGACCCAGCAGTTCATGGAACAGACCAGTCAAGAAAGCGGCAAGGCCGCCGTTTCCAAGTGCGAAGAAGAAGCCGAAGCCGAAGAAGGTGCCGAATCGGTCAGTGTCTCCAACGTCGAAGCCAACGGGTCGAGCGCGACCGCGGAGGCGGCGCTCACCGGGGGAGCCTTGAACGGCCAGGCCCTGGAAGTCGAGCTCGTCAAGAACGGCGATCAGTGGCAGCTCAACGAAGTCGTCAAGTTCACCGAGTTCGACCGGGCGAAGCTGGTCGAATTCGTCGAAGAAGAATTCACTCCGTCGGAGAACGGGCTCAGCCCCAAGCTCGCGAGCTGCTTCGTCGAAGCCTTCCAGGAAAGGTCTCAGGGCGAAATCGAAGAACTTCTGTTCAGCCCTTCGTCGGAAGGGTTCGAAGAACTCGCCGAAGCCTGCCAGTAGCCGGCCTTTCGTCGCCCGCCGAGCGCCTGGCTATGCTCGGCGGGTGACGCTTCAGACTGAGTCCGAGACCCCTGCGGAGGGCATCGGAATGCCGGAGGGCGCCCCGATCGAACCCCGCGCCGACCGCGCCGAGCAGCTGCTGGCCGGCCTCAACGACCCCCAGCGCGAGGCGGTCCGCCACGGCGAAGGACCACTCTTGGTGCTGGCCGGGGCCGGCTCGGGCAAGACCCGGGTGCTGACGCACCGGATCGCCTACCTGCTGGCGACAGGCGCCGCCCGTCCGGGCGAGATCCTCGCGATCACCTTCACCAACAAGGCTGCGAGTGAGATGCGCGAGCGGGTCGGCGCCCTGATCGGACGCTCGGTGAGGGCGATGTGGGTGACGACCTTCCACTCCGCCTGCGCACGGATGCTGCGTGCCGACGCGGAGAAGCTCGGCTACGCCCGCACCTTCACGATCTACGACGAGTCCGATTCGCTGCGGATGCTGAAGCGTTGCATGGGCGAGGTCGGCGTGGACCCAAAACGCTACCCGCCGCGGGCGTTGCGCTCGCAGATCTCCGGCGCCAAGAACAAGCTGGTCGACGCAGCGGCCTACGCCCAGGCCCAGGGCAGCGTCTTCGAGGAAGTCGCTGCGGCTGTCTACGAGCTCTACGAGAAGCGCATGCTCGAGGCCAACGCGATGGACTTCGACGACCTCCTCGTCCGCACGGTCAACGTCCTGGAGACCTCGGAGGAGGCACGCGAGCGCTGGCGGCGCACCTTCCGCCACGTCCTCGTCGACGAGTACCAGGACACCAACCACGCCCAGTACCGCCTGCTGCAGCTGCTGGTCGCAGAGCACGGCAACCTGATGGTTGTGGGCGACGACGACCAATCTGTGTACGGCTTCAGGCACGCCGACATTCGCAACATCCTCGACTTCGAGCGGGACTTTCCCGACACCGAGGTGGTCAAGCTCGAGCAGAACTACCGCTCGACCCAGACGATCCTCTCCGCCGCAAACGCCGTCGTCGAGCGCAACCGCGAGCGGCGGCCGAAGCGGCTCTGGACCGAGATCGCCGGCGGCGAGCCGGTGCAGCTCTCCGAGCTCTCCGACGAGCACGAGGAGGCGCGCTGGGTGGCGGGGGAGATCGAGCGGCTCGCCGAGGAGGACGGGGTCAAGCGCGAGGACGTCGCGGTCTTCTACCGGACCAACGCGATGAGCCGGGTGCTCGAGGACACGCTCAACCGCTTCGACGTCGCCTACCAGGTGATCGGCGGTACTAAGTTCTACGAACGGGCCGAGATCAAGGATGCGGTCGCCTATCTCAGTCTGCTCGCCAATCCCGCCGATCAGGTCTCCTTCGCTCGCATCGTCAACTCGCCCCGGCGCGGTATCGGCAACACGACGCAGGGCCGCATCGCCTCCCACGCCAACACCACCGGCCAGAAGATCTGGGAAGTGATCGAGGCGGTCGAGGAAGTGCCGGGCTTGAACGGCGGCGCGATCAAGGCAGTCTCGCGTTTCTACGAGACGATGGCCGGGCTGCGCGAACGGGCCGAGGAGGAAGGGCCGGTCGCGGGTCTGCTCGAGGCGGTGCTGAATGAGAGCGGCTACCTGGAAGCGCTGGCGGCCGAGCGCACGATCGAAGCCGAGGGACGGGCTGAGAACCTCGAGGCGCTGATTGCCGGTGCGGCTGAGTTCGATATCGAGCGCGAGCAGGAGGGCGAAAACGCCAACTTGGCGCCCCTGGAGGAGTATCTGCAGCAGATCTCCCTCTACACCCAGCAGGACGACCTGCTCGACGGCGAGCAGGGGTCGATGGTCACGCTGATGACCCTGCACAACGCCAAGGGCCTGGAGTACGACACGGTCTTCATCATCGGTTGCGAGGACGGCGCCTTTCCCCACATGCGGGCCTTGGAAGAGGGGGGAGAGGAGGAGGAGCGGCGGCTCTGCTACGTCGGCATCACCCGTGCCCGTCGGCGCCTCTACATGACCTGGGCGCGTGCACGCAGCCTCTTCGGCCGCTCCGAGCGCAACCTGCCCTCGCGCTTCACCGACGAGCTGCCGGCGGACCTGACCGAGCGGCACTCGAGCGCGCCGGGGGCCGCCGCGGGCCTCGGTTGGGAGACGGGTGGGTCGGAGGCCGCATCGCCGATCGACCCCGGGCCGACTCTGGAGATGCAAACCGGCGACGACGTCGTCCACGCCAGCTTCGGCGAGGGCGTCGTCACCGCGATCGAGCCCGGTGGGATCGTCGTCGTGCGCTTTTCCGCCGACGGCGCCGAGCGCAAGCTGATGGCCGACTACGCGCCGATCAGGAGGCGCTGATGGCGGCCAGGGTCATCGACGGCAAGGCGGTCGGTGCCGCGGTTCGCGCCAGGGTCGCCAAGGAGGTGACCGCCTACGAGGCCGAGCGCTGCCGGACCCCGATGCTGGTCACGGTGATCGTCGGCGACGACCCTGCTTCGGAGATCTACGTCCGCAACAAGCACCGCGCCTGCGAGGAGGTGGGGATGCGCTCGTCCCACCACGGCCTGCCGGGGGACACCAGCGAGAACGAGCTTCTGGAGCTTGTCGCGGAGCTGGGGATGGACCGCGACGTCGACGGCATCCTGGTCCAGCTCCCCGTCCCGGACCAGATCGACCCCGACCGGGTGGTGGCGGCGATCGACCCGGCCAAGGACGTCGACGGGTTGACCCCCGTGAACGCCGGTCTGCTCGCGCATGGCATGCCCGGGCTCGTCCCCTGCACCCCGGCGGGGGTGATGGAGCTTCTCCGTCGCGAGGGGGTCGAGCTGGAGGGCGCCGAGGCGGTCGTCGTCGGGCGCTCGAAGCTGGTCGGCGTCCCGGTCGCGCGGCTGCTGCTCCAGGCCAACGCGACCGTGACGATGTGCCACTCGCGCACGCGGGGCCTCGACGAGGTGTGCGGGCATGGCGACGTCCTCGTCGCTGCCGCCGGGTCGCCCGGTCTGATCGGCGCCGGCGCCGTCAAGCCGGGAGCCGTGGTGATCGACGTGGGCACGAACCGGACCGACGACGGGCTCCGCGGCGACGTCGATTTCGATGCGGTCGCGGAGGTGGCGAGCGCGATCACGCCGGTTCCGGGCGGGGTCGGCCCGATGACGATCGCGATGCTGCTCGTCAATACGCTGGCTGCCGCCCGAGCCCGGGTGTAGTGTCGGGTCGACCTAGCCCCCACGGCCCTCGGAGGGATACCCAGATGGACCTAGACAGGCTCAACCTCGGCGAGAAGATCGCAGCGGTCTCAGCGATCCTCCTCTTCATCTTCATGTTCTTCATCGACTGGTTCGGGGTCGAGGTATCCGGTCTCGGTAGCTTCTCCGGAGCTGTGCCTGGCGCCGGCGGCAGTGCCTGGGACGCCCTTGACGTGATCCGGATAGTCCTCCTGATCACCGTCCTTGCCGCTGTTGGGCTTGCCCTGCTGCGCCTTACGGACTCGACCTACGAGCCGCCGGTGCCCGCCAGCACCGTTGTCGCGGTTCTCGGTGCGATTTCGGTTCTGCTGATCCTCTTCCGCATCATCGACCCGCCGAGCTTCGGCAGTATCGGTGGCGTTTCTTACGATGCGACTCTCAAGGTCGGGATCTTCCTCGGCCTGATCTCCGCTGGGGGGATCGCCTATGGCGGGTACAGCGCCATGCGCGAGGAAGGAATCACCTTTGGCGACGCGGCCGACCATCTGTCGGGCGGTGGACGCGGTGCCGTACCGCCACCACCCCCTCCAGTGCAGCCGCCTTCGTCATCGGCGCCTCCTCCTCCGCCCCCACCTCCGCCGAATCCGCAGGCGCCCCCACCTCCTCCGCCGCCCGGGGTATAGGGGGCTGCGGGCAGGGGGTTCCGCTTAACTTTTTCGGGGGACGGGAATTGCTGGACGCGCGAGCGCGTCGACGAAAAAGTACAAGACGCTCCACCCCCTGCCCGCAGCCTTAGAATCCCGCGCGTGATCGAGCGGGAGCAGGTTCTTCATGTGGCGAAGCTGGCCCGGTTGGGTTTGTCGGAGGACGAGGTGGAGCGGATGGCCGGGGAGCTATCCGGAATCCTCGAGCACGTCGACCGGATCAGTGAGCTTGAGCTCGATGACGTGGCGCCGACTTCGCACGTGGTCGAGCTGGAGAACGTGCTGAGAGCTGACGAGCCGCACGAGAGTCTTCCTCGAGATGTGGCACTGGCTTCGGCGCCCGATCCGGTTGATGGAGCTTTTCGGGTGCCTTCGCCGCAGGCGGAGGGATAGGTGGGAGACATGCTCGGGCTGACCGTCGTGCAGGCGCATGAGGCGATGGCCGCGGGCGAGCTTTCCGCTGTCGAGTACAGCGCTGCCTGGGCCGAGGCTGCGGCTGGGGACGAGTTGAACGCTTACCTGTGGCGGGACGGTGACGGCGACTCGGGCGCGATCGCGGTTGAGCGGCCGAGCATCGCGCCGGTTGCTGTCAAGGACATCTTTTGCACCGAGGGAGTACCGACTACGGCGGGCTCGCGGATCCTCGAGGGATACCGGCCGCCGTACACGTCGACCGCGGTGCGGCGGCTGATCGAGGCGGGGACGCCGATCCTCGGCAAGACCAACATGGACGAGTTCGCGATGGGATCGTCCAACGAGAACTCGGCGTATGGGCCGGTTCTCAACCCCTGGGATCGCGGCCGGGTCCCGGGTGGCTCCTCCGGGGGCTCGGCAGCGGTCGTCGCCGGTGGCCTCGCGCCCTGGGCGATCGGCACCGACACCGGTGGGTCGATCCGCCAGCCCGCCGGGCTCTGCGGGATCGTCGGGCTGAAGCCGACCTACGGGGCGATCTCGCGCTACGGGATGATCGCTTTTGCCTCCTCGCTTGATCAATGTGGGCCTCTCACGCGCGACGTCAGCGATGCCGCCCTGATGCTGGCAATCCTGCAGGGAAGCGATCCTTGTGACTCGACCTCGGTGGGGCTGCCGGAGGCTCCTCGTCTGCCGAATCGCGAGAACCTCGAGGGGCTGAGTTTCGCCGTCCCGACCGACCTGACCGGGCACGTCTTCGACTCCGGGGTGCGAGCGAAATTCGACGCCACGCTGGAGCTGATCGAAAGCCTCGGCGGCACGGTCGGCAAAATCGGGTTGCCGCACGCCGAGCACGGGATCTCCGCCTACTACGTGATCGCTCCCGCCGAGGCTTCCTCGAATCTCGCCCGCTACGACGGCGTCCGCTACGGGATGCGGGCGGAGGCGAGCGGCGACGTGATCGAGATGTATGAGGCGACGCGGGCGCAGGGATTCGGCCCCGAGGTGAAGCGCCGCATCATGCTCGGCACCTACGCGCTCTCCTCCGGCTACTACGACGCCTACTACGGGCAGGCGCAGAAGGTGCGGACCAAGATCGCCGCCGACTTCAGCGCTGCCTTCGCCGATTTCGACTTCGTCGTCACGCCCACCTCGCCCTCGGTCGCCTTCGGACTCGGCGAGAAGACCGACGACCCGCTGGCGATGTACCTCAACGACTTCTTCACCGTGCCGATGAGCCTCGCCGGGATCCCGGCGATCTCGATCCCGGCCGGGCTGGCAGAGCCGGAGGGCGGCGGTCCGCAGCTCCCGGTCGGCTTCCAGATCGCGGCGCCGGCCTTCGCCGAGCAGAAGCTCCTCGACGCCGCCTACGCCTTGGAGCAAGCGATCGGCTTCGACGCCACCCCCCCTCGTTCCGGTGCGACTTATGTGCCTATTGATGGCATAAATCGCACCGGAAGCGGAGGTGACGGAGGTGGCTGAGCTGGAGGCGGTGATTGGGCTGGAGATTCACGTTCAGCTCGCTACCGAGACGAAGATGTTCTGTGGGTGCTCGCTCTCCTTCGGCGACGAGCCCAACGTCCACACCTGCCCGGTCTGTCTCGCCCATCCAGGGGTGCTCCCGGTGACCAACGAGCAGGCAATCCTCTACGCGCTGAAGATCGCCGCGGCGCTGGAGTGCGAGGTGGCGCCGCGCTCGATCTTTCACCGCAAGAACTACTTCTATCCCGACAGTCCCAAGGCGTACCAGATCAGCCAGTACGACATCCCGATCGCCGGTAACGGCCGGCTCGGAGAGGTCCGCATCAACCGGGCCCACCTCGAGGAGGACGCGGCGAAGATGGTCCACGTCGGCGATTCGGGCCGCATCCACGGCTCCGGTGCCTCCCTGGTCGACTTCAACCGCGGCGGCACGCCACTGGTCGAGATCGTCACCGAACCGGACCTGCGCGGCGCCGCCGAGGCGGCGGCCTGGGCGCGGCTGCTGCGCGAGACGGTCCGCCAGCTCGGCGTCTCCGACGTGAACATGGAGGAGGGCAGCCTGCGGGTCGACGCCAACGTCTCGGTGCGCCCCGCCGACAGCGAGGAGCTGGGCACGAAGACCGAGCTGAAGAACATGAACAGCTTCCGTTTCCTCGAGCGCGGCATGGAAGCCGAGCTGGCGCGCCAGCGCGAGCTGATCGAGGCGGGGGGGACGGTGGTCCAGGAGACGCTCCACTTCCACCCCGAGGACGGCACCCTGCACTCTCTGCGTTCGAAGGAGGAGGCGCATGACTACCGCTACTTCCCCGAGCCCGACCTGGTGCCCATCGCACCCACCGAGGAGATGATCCGAGAGGCGTGCGAGTCGCTGCCGGAGCTGCCTGCGGCGCGAGCCGCTCGCTACGAGGGGGAGATGGGGCTGGCCGGGGACGTCGCCGCCCTGCTGGCCGCCGACCCCGAGACCGCCGGGTACTTCGAGCGGGTCGCGAAGGCGGCGGGAGGCATCGAGCCGCGCGTGCTCGCCAACTGGGTCACCGGCGAGCTGGCGGCGGCGCTGCGCCAGGACGGGGAGGATGCGGACGCCGCGGGCTCTAAGGTGGAACCGGGTGCCCTGGCCGCTCTCGTAGGCATGGTCCAGGAAAAGAAGATCTCCCACGGCAGCGGCAAGACCGTGCTCGCCGCGCTCGTCGCCGAGGGCGGCGATCCGGCGGCGATCGTCGAGCGCGAGGGCCTCGCTCAGATCTCCGACAGCGGCGAGCTGGCGGCGATAGTCGCCGCCGCCGTCGACGCCAATCCCGAGGCGGCGGAGCAGATCCGCTCCGGCAACCAGAAGGCGATCGGCGCCATCGTCGGCGCCGTGATGAAGGAGATCAAGGGCCGCGCCGACGGCGGCGAGGTCAACCGGTTGATCAAGGAGCAACTCGGCCTCTGAGGCGGTCGGGGATGGCTCGTCGGAACCTCCCCGCTGTTGCTCCGACGAGCCCTCCCCCAACCGCCTCCCGCAGGGGGCGAACTTGTCGCCCCAGCGACTTATGTGGAGGTGGACGACATAACCGCGGTGGTCCTGTTGGCCTATGCGGGTGTGATGCGGGCGCTGATTGCGCTCGCATCGAAGCTCGCAAGTCGCCAGTAGGACACGCCGCAAAAGAAACGGCCCCGGGGTAGCTCCCGGGGCCGTTCAATGTGAACGACACTTGGGCGAAACCTTATCGCTACATCGGGTCGCTTGCAAGGACAACCCTGAAAGTGCTTTCCGAGGGGATTATCCCCTTGACACAGGGTGAGAATCCATCGCTCCCGCTGCCTATTTTGCCCTGACCATGCAAACGGCCGGGGCGCCGCGCTAACGGCCCCCGGCCTGGCACCGAAAGGTCAGGCCTTCCGATGCATCAATCCAGTTCTCCGCAGGACCCCGAGCGCCTGCAACGCGCCGTGCTCGCCCTTGCCCTTGATCGCCACCCCAACCGCATACACCGCCGAGAGTTCGAGGCGGAGCTAGGAGACGCGCCAGAAGTCTCAGACGCAATCCGCTTCCTCGTCCGCGCTCGACTGATCCGCTGGGAGGACGAAGAGCTTGCGCTGACGGTGCCCGCCCTTGTCTTCGACAGGTTGGGGCTGTGACGGTCGAAGAGCAGTTCGGCCGCAACCTCGCCTACTGCCGCAGGCGGGCCAAGCTCTCCCAGGAAGAGTTGGCCGTGCGCGCTTCGATCCACCGCACGGCAGTCGGGATGATCGAGCGGGCCGAACGGCTGCCCCGCATCGACACCCTTGTCAAGCTCACCGGAGCGCTGGGAGCCAGCGCCGACGAACTTCTGGACGGGCTCGAATGGGAGCCGGGGGACATTCGACTCGGGAGGTTTCGAGAAGCCGCTAGCTAGATGAGAGTCCATGGAGGTGCAGCCCCAATGGGTCATTCAATAGTTAGTCTCGACCCGTGCGGCGAATCATCGCGGGGAGCATTCCTTTGATTGCGAGCGTTGTCATTCCGGCAACCTTCCAGGGAACTGTCTATCTGATCGTTCTTTGGCTACTCATGGGGCTGGCGGGTCTCGCTCTGATCATCACCTCCGAGCCTGTCAAGCAACCGCTGATCGCTGCATTGAGGCGTCAGCTTGAAATTCCCAACGCACTACCGCCGCTCACCACAAACGGTGATACAGGAGATCCGGACCCAGACACCTTGCGTCGGCTGGCTCTATCTGAAATTGGCGAGGAGTTGGAGGCTGCAAAAGGCGTCCTGAATGGCCCGCAGATGAGTCGATTCTTCGTTAAGCACGAGTTGGCGACCTTCAAGTGGGAGAGATACGGGCCTGTCCTGGCTACGGCCGATACCAGCCTTCATAAAGATGTCCGTCCCGCCTATCGGGCGATGGATGCGGTGAACAATCGGGGAATACAGCGAGGCTTTGTCGCAGGAGGCGAGCAGACGACGCTGCTGGACTCAACGCTCATAGACGAAGCACGAGAGGCTGTTGACGCTGCCCTCTCGGCATTGGATTCCAACATCGCTAACTAGTTCTTCTCTTCCGCCACCAACTCTGCGTAGGGCAACGTCTCGCCCTCGACCATCCGAAGCAGCGTGTCGCGGAACAGGAAGGCGTTGTCGCGGTTGTTGAAGCGGAAGGCCATCTCGTCCAGGTAGGCCGGCAGGTGCTTCGCTGATAGCTGGTGGTAGGTGCCAACGACTGAGCGCTTGAACAGGCTCCAGACGCCCTCGATCGTGTTCGTGTGGACGATGCCGCGCACCCATTCTTCGCAGCCATGGTCGACCTTCTCGTGGGCCGTGTCGAAGTCGTTCATATCGCCCCAGGAGTAGTCAGAGTCGGTGAAGATCATTTCCGCCCTCCCGTCCACGTTGACCTCCACGAAGCTGCGATAAGAGACTTTGGACTCGCGGCCCGGGCCTTCGCGGACTTCAAGGCGGACCTCGCCGCCCCTGGCGATGGCGCCCAGGACCATCTTCTTGTTCGACTTCGCCTTGCCCTTCGAGCGCCGCTGGCGCCCGCCGATCCAGGTCTCGTCAACCTCCACAATCCCCTTGAGCGGAACGGGCGAGTCGTCCTCCATCGCCGAGCGCACCCGATGCCCGAGATACCAGGCCGTCTTGTAGCTGACGCCCAGCGTCCTTTGGAGCTGCTTGGCGCTGATCCCCTTCTTGGACTCGCCGATCAAATAGATGGCGAGGAACCACTTCCAAAGGGGTAGATGGGAGTCGTGGAAGACCGTCCCAACCTTGACCGAGAATTGGTATCGGCATGAAGCCTCGTTGCACTCCCACTGGTTGCGCTTCTCGATTTTCGAGACGGACATATCTCCGCAGCGAGGGCAGTAGACGCCGTTGGGCCAGCGCAGGTCTTCGAGGTATTCGCGACACTTGTCCTCGGAGCGGAACTGCTCGATCAACTCAGGAAGGTTCATAGCCATGCCCCGACGCAAGAAGAAAGCCCGCGAGCTGACCGATGAGGAGACAATGAGGAAATTGTTCCCGAAGAAAGTCCGCGAGGCTGCAAAGCAAACTGCTCTAGAAAGCCGAAAAGCATCCTCTAAATAGTATCTGTGCCATCGGACACCCTGTATTAACTAGATAGATTCAGTCTAGCCGGTGACGCGCTACGGCGAGGCCCTCAAGGCAGGCTTCTATTTCCATCGCAGGCCCACTCCGCTGGGCAGTTGCGAGGTCGAGAACCTTTTCCGCAGTTGAGCGCTCATCCCGCGCAAGGTCTTGGTCACTTCTGGGGGCTTGCGCGTCCTGCTGTTTTTGAAGGAAGTCGTTGCAGGCGTCGCGGTAGTCCCAGAGCAAAGCGGGACGACCTTTCGCGAGCAACTCCCAAGCTCTCTCCCTGAATGCATCTGCCTTTGTCTGCCACTCGGGGGGAGCGCCGCCCCCCGACACTTTCCAGACGCCGTTGTGCTGTTCCGGCTCTACTGGGGCTGAAAACTCGTTTACGAGGTCCAGTCCTTCACGCATCAGGGAGTCGATCTGATCCGCCAGCGAATCCGAGGGCTGGCCCGCGTGCCTAGCTTCAATAGCTGCATCCAGTTCAGGGCCGTTCAGCCCCATAACCCGTGATTCCCAAGAGTTCGGATTGTCGCGGCGCTGGCGGAGCCAGTCGAGAACGACGTCTAGGGTTCCCTCGATGTCGGGGGAAGTCGGTTCTACCTCTAAGAAACGCTGTCTCTCAAGGTCACCGAGCGCGAAGCCAATGAAGATGATGACGGACTCGCGCCACGAAAGCACCGCATCAGATGGGGCCGCGCCGTCGCCAAAAGCATTGCCCTTGAGCGCGTTGCCCTCATTAATCATCGCGACAAACTCGGTCTCGACTAGATCGCGCTTTTTACGTCTAGCCCGCTCAAACATTCCTCGTACTTGCTGCATGGCCGCGTCAGTCTGGCCAAGATGGCTACCTGACTCCCTAACTGCTGCGCTGTCATAGACAGGTCCCGTTCGGTCAGGTACGACTTCAGCAGTGGGCGATTCGCGCTGTGGCTGGCTATTGGCCTGAATGCGATGGCTACCCTGATGCCGCCGCACCATTTGCGTGGCCAAAAGCACCGCGTTGACGGCAAAGAGCATCACGCCAGCGGCAACAAGCGGATCAATGCCTTTGACGGTGCCCCAGGTGAAGAGGACAGCGCTGACTAGCACTTGGATGCCGCCCAACCGCTGGATATTTGGGTGGAGTAGAAGCCGATCCAGTTTTTGCACTGGGGTGAGTCTAGAAATCGCATCGGCGCTAGCCCTGTGTCAAGGGGATAGTCCCCTTTCCGATACTTTGTAACACGTTGTTACAAAGTGCTAAGTTTGGGCTCATGGCCTGGAACGTCGTCATCGCCGGTGGAGGATTCGGTGGCGCGATGGCTGCGCGGGAGCTGGAGCGGATCATGCCCCGGCAGTCGACCCGGCTGGTCCTGGTCAACGACGTCAACTTTCTGCTCTACACGCCGTTCCTTCCGGAGGCCGCGGCTGGGACGCTGGAGCCGCGCCACGTGGTCACGCCGCTGCGCGAGATCCTCAAGCGGACCTACCTTCGCCTCGGCTCGGTCGCCGGCCACGACCCGGCGGCGAAGACGGTCGAGTTGCGCACCCGCGAGGGCGAGGCGGAGCAGCTTTCCTACGACCAGCTGCTGATCGCCCTCGGGTCGGTCTCACGGGTGCTGCCGGTGTCCGGCCTTTCCGAGCACGCGATCGGGTTCAAGAGCCTCGCCGATGCGATCTGGTTGCGAAACCACGTGATCGAGACGCTCGAGGCGGCCAACGCGACTGAGGATGCCGCCCGTCGGGACGAGCTGCTCACCTACGTCTTCGTCGGCGGGGGGTACGCCGGCCTCGAGGCGCTCGCCGAGCTGCAGGACTTCGCCACCGACGCGATCGAGAGCTACCCCCGCGCCCGCCTGCACGGGATGCGCTGGGTGCTGGTCGAGGCCAGCGACAGGGTCCTGCCCGAGATCGACGCCGAGCTGGCTGCCTACGCGCTGCGCGAGCTGCGCGGCCGCGGCATCGACGTCCGTCTCGGCACGACGCTGGAGGAGCTGCACGCCGACAGCGCCCGCCTCTCAACCGGGGAGATGCTGCCGACCCGCACCGCCGTCTGGACCGCGGGAGTGGCGCCGCACCCGAGCCTGCGGCGGCTCTCGCTGCCACTTGACGAGCGCGGGCGCGTTCCGGTCGATGACCATCTCCGCGTGACGGGCATGGACTCCGTCTGGGCGATCGGCGATTGCGCCGCCGCACCGGACCCGCGCGGCGGCCTCTGCCCGCCCACGGCCCAGCACGCGGTGCGCCAGGGCCCGGTTGCCGCCCGCAACATCGCCGCCGAGCTTGGAATTGGCACGGCACGGCCCTTCGAGTACCGCGGCAACGCCTCCTTCGTCAACCTCGGCCGCTACAAGGCCGTGGGCAAGGTCGGCAACCGCACCTTCCGCGGCTTCCCGGCCTGGTGGATGGCCCGGACCTACCACATGAGCCAGATCCCGGGCGCGGCCCGCAAGACCCGAGCCGTGATCGACTGGACCGCCAGCCTGCCGTTCCGGCGCGACATCTCCGAGGTCGGATCGATCGGGCACCCGAAGCCGCTGGAGGCGACAATAGGGCCGTGGGATTCGAGTACCCCTTCATCGCCTTCTCCTTCGGCCTAGCCACCGCCATCATCGGCAGAGGCAAGGGCAGCTCGTTCTGGATCTGGCTGCTGATCGGCACGATGTTGCCCCCGCTCGGCCTGATCGCCGTGATCCTCTTCCGCTCGGAGAAAGACGAACCCGAACGCCAGTGCCCCAACTGTCGTAAGGCGGTCAAGCTCTACGTCCAGGTGTGCCCCCGCTGCGGCATGGACCTCTACCTGCCCGATCCGGCGCAGGTCCGCCACCCCGGGGTCAGACAGTGATACACACCCCGGCGATGACTGGCACGATGGGCGCATGAGCAGCTGGCGCAGGCTTGTCGCGATTGTGGCCTTCGCGGCCTCGTTCTCGCTCTGCTGCTGCTCCAGCGCGGCCGCGCTGGAGCTCGAGACCGTCGGCACCTTTCAGCGGCCGATCTTCGTGACCTCGGACCCTGGCAACCCCGATCGCCTCCTCGTCGTCGAGCGGGCGGGCACGGTGGTGGAAGTAGGCACGGACGGGACCAAGCTCCTCGCCGATCTCACCTCTCTGGTCAGTTGCTGCGAAGGCGAGCGCGGCCTGCTCTCGATCGTGCCCGCGCCGGACTTCGGCAGCACTGGGCGCTTCTACGCCGACTACGCCGGGACTTCGGCCGCCGGCGGGCAAGAGGGCGACATCCACCTCGATTCCTTCCGCCCTGACCCCCAGGGTGGGGGTGGCCTCCTCCGCGAGTCGATCCTCAGCATCGAGCACTCGCTGCACGACAACCACCACGGCGGGCAGCTGCAGTTCGGCCCGGACGGTGACCTCTACGTCTCCGTCGGCGACGGGGGTGGTCCCGGCGACCCGCTCGAAAGCGGTCAGAACACCGACACCCTGCTCGGCAAGGTCCTCCGGATCGAACCCCATCCTGGGCAGGGACCGCCGTACACGATCCCGTCCGGCAACCCGTTCGTGGGCAAAGCCGGGCGCGATGAGATCTGGGCCTACGGGCTCCGCAATCCCTGGCGTTTCTCCTTCGACCGCGCCAGCGGCGACATGGTCATCGGCGATGTCGGCCAGGACGGGCACGAGGAGGTCGACTACGCGCCGAGCCCGGCGCCCGGAGTGGTCTCGGGGGCCGGCGCGAACTACGGCTGGAACTGCCGCGAGGGGCTGTTCGCCTATCCCGATGCGCCATCCGGGTGCGAACCGGCAGGCGCGTTCGTCGACCCGGTCTTCGATTACCCGCACGAAGATCCCGGCGGCGGCGCGGCGCACGGCTGCGCAATCGTCGGCGGCTATGTGGTTCGCGATCCCAGCCTCGGCGACCTCTATGGGCGCTACGTCTACTCCGACTACTGCACCGGCGAGATCCGCTCCCTCGCCCTGCCCGGGACGGACGGCGAACCGGTGGGGGACGACCGTTCCGAGGGCCTTTCCGTGGACTTCCCTACCTCCCTCGGCGAAGACTCCTGCGGCCGTCTCTACATCGCCTCGAACGACGGCCGCGTCTACCGCCTGATCGGCGTGCAGCCGTCGCCGAGCTGCTCGCGACCGCTCGCGGTCGCCCAGGGGCCGGCTGAGAAGTCGGTTAGGGCCCGCCTGCTCCTCCACGCGAAGAGCGAGCGAGCCCGCTTGAAGCTCGTCGCCCGGGTTTCCCCCTGCGCCGGATACGAGGGTGCGCGTGTGCAGCTCAACCGGGGTGGCAAGCGACTAGCGATCAAGCGGCTCGACCGCAACTGCATCGCTCGCTTCTTCGCGCACATCGACGTCGCCTCGACGTTCCGGGCGCTGCTGCGCGGGGCCTCGCCGGTCAGGTCACGGCGCCTCGCCGTGGGTTCGCCGCGCTCCGGCCGCCGGCCTTGAGTTCTCAGCGCAGCCAGGTGCGGACGATCGCGTTGGCGAAGCCGAGGCCATAGCGGACGACGGCCGGCTTCTTCGAGTGGCCGTGGAGGCGGCGCTCGACCGTGATCGGGACCTCCTTGGCGGGGATGCCGCGCTTGATCGCCTCGATCATGAACTCGGAGGTGTGGAATTGCTCTTGGCGCAGCACGAGTTGGGGAAGAACCGTGGTGCGCACGGCGCGGTAGCCGTTGGAGCAATCGGTGACGTGGGTGCGGGTGATGAACGAGACGAGGCGGTTGAAGAAGACGATGCCCAGCTCCCGTGCGAAGTGATTGCGATCGGCTTGGCCGAGCACGCGTGAGCCGTGGGCGACATCGACCTCACCGTCGAGAACGGGCTTGACCAGCCGCTCCATCTCCGCGGGCAGGTGCTGGCCGTCGGCATCGAGCGTCACCACCGCCTCGGCGCCCGATTCGACCATCAGCCGGTAGCCGGTACGCAGTGCCGCGCCGCCGCCACGGTTGATCACGTGCCGTGCCACGACGGCACCGTGCTCGGCAGCGACGTCGCCGGTGCCGTCCTTGGAGCCGTCGTCGACGACCAGCACCGCGGTCGGCACACCGCAGGCCTCAGCCGGCATTCGGTCGAGCACGTAGCCGATGTTCTCGGCCTCGTTGTAGGCGGGGACGAGGATCGCGATCTTGCCGCGGAAGCGCTCCGGCAGCGCCGCCTGGCGGAACTCCTCCCAGGCGAGACCCTCGAGCACAGCTGAGAGCTGGCGCGAGTTGCGGGCCGCCTGCGAGAGCGCCCGCAGGATCAGCAGGAAGAGGATGAAGATGGCGAAGACGGCGAGGCCGAGGATGCGGCCGCCATTGCCCTTTTCGAAGGAGAAGGTAGAGAGCAGCTCGTCGGTGATTTCGGTGCCGGAGACGAGCGCCAGGCCGAGCCCGGCGACGAGCAGGATCAGCACGTCGGCGTTGCGCAGGGCGCGGCGGCGGATCACCGCGTAGGCGATCAGGGCGAGGCCGAAGAGCAGCCCGGCGCTGCGCAGCGCCGTCAGTTCGGCGGGGAAGATGCCTGCGTAGACGGCCATTGCCGGTTGGACAATACGGCCGCCGTCGCCCGTGAGAGCGCCGTGGCCGCCAGCGGGAAGATCAGTGTCATCAGCACCTCGTTGCGGCGCGGAGCGGCCAGCGAGGCCGCGCCGATCCCGGTGACGAGGGCCAGAGGCGTCGCCATCGCGACCAGCTCCCACCGGCGGCGGCCCCAGGCGAGCACGCCGAGACCCCCCAGCGCCAGCGCGACGATCAGGATCTGGACAGCACGCCCGGCCGGGCTGCTCATCGCTTCGCCGATTCCGCTGCTCCACATTCGCCCGACCTTGCGCGCCGTCATCGCCAGGTAGCCGAGCGGGTCTTCGCCGAAGTAGTGGGAGAAGTTCTGCTTGCCGATCTTGCCCAGGGCCGAGTCGCGCGGCAGGTCGGGGTAGCGGTCGGCGACGCGGTTGAAGAGCGGGGAGGGATCGATTTCCTCCAGCGCTTGCGAGTAGGGGTCCAGATCCTTGCGCAGGTAGCGGCGGACGAGCAGCGCCTTCACCTTCTGGTATTCGCCGTCGGCGGGAAGGAAGGTGCCGACGTACAGCGCCTTGCCGCCACCGGTGGAGATCGGCACCGTGCGGTCGAGGGAGACCTGGTTATGGACCGTCCAGGGGACGATCGGGACCAGCAGAGCTGCGACAAACAGCGCTGCACTGGCGAGACCCGGCTTCCAACCGCGCTCGCGGCCGACCCGGATCAGCGCCAGCACGACAAAAGCAATCCCGACGAGCAAGTACTCCGGCCGGATCAGCGCCGTGAGACCGAACAGCAGGCCAGGTACCAGCCACCTGGCGCGCGGGTCCTGTCGCGGGGTGAGGGGGGCACTGCGGGCGGGCCATGGTCCGTCCTCGACCCCCCTCACTCCGCGCCACCCACGCGAGGGGCGGTTGTCCAGGGGGTCGGAAGCCCAGAGGAAGGCGAGGACCGCGGCGGGAAGGGTGAATATCGCCGCCGGCTCGCTGTAGAGGGCGCCGGTCGAGTGGATGAATGGGGGGTAGACGGCAACCGCGAAAGCGGCGAGCAGTCCCGCTGGCCGGCAGCTGATCCGCCTGCCGAGCAGGTAGACGACGACGATCGCGCCCAGGCCGAGCAGCAGCTCGACGATCCGCGCCGTCCCTTCGCGAGCGCCGCCGGTCGCGTAGAAGCTTGCCGCGTAGAGCAGCGGCGCCCCTGGCGACCAGTCGCTGGCGTTTTCGAAGCTCGGCCCGCCGTAGTCGCCTTCCGTATAGAGCGCCTTGGAGAGCCCGTAGTACGCGTGGGCATCGTCGCCGGGCGTCGGCAGCGGCTCGACCACTCGGTAGGCGCGCAGGCCAAAGCCGACGAGCAGGATTGCTGCGAGCAGGATCAGCGTTGTGCGTCCGTGGCGCTGCGGAAGGGCACGCATGCGGTTGCCGATCGCGGTCACCGCGGCAGGCTATCCCCGCGGACCCGTGCAACGGACCAGGTCAGCCCGAGCCCGGCGAGGGCAGCCAGCTCGGGGGTGAGGACGAGGGTTCGCCGCGGCGAGGCGATGAAGGCCATCTGGACCAGGGTGAAGGCGGCGAAGACGACGGCGAAGACGACCGCCTCGAAGCTGCGCCGGACCAACCCGACCGCGAGCCCGACCGCCGCCGCGAGGAGGAGAAGGATCTGCATCGCCCGCCAGGGCGAGAGCCGCATCACCTCCCGGGCCGGATCGGTCCAGGCCAGCCAGGCCTTGCCGGCGAGGAAGCCGCCGAGGCGAAGCGGCTCGTGGACGAGCGCCTGGCCGTAGGCGTCGAATGCCATTCCGCGCAGCGCAACATCGGTGTTCTCGCCAGGGTGTTCGCGGGCGGCAAGCAGGGCAACTGCCTGGCCGCGATAGATCGGCCCTGGCTGCGGACCCAGCTCGCGGCGGATCCAGGGGTGGCGTTCGAGCAGGACCGGGCCGATCCGTTCGGGATCGGGACCGGCGGGGATGTAGCTGCCCTCGTAGAGAACCTGGCCGCCGCCGGTCGAGATCGGCACCAGGCGGTCGAAGACGACGAAGTTGCGGATGGTCCATGGCAGCACCGCGAGGCAGGCGAAGCCGAGGGCGAGGGCCGGGCCGAGCAGGGAGCCGCGACCGAGGCGGCCCAAATCGCGGCGCAGGCGCAGCGCGCCGAGTACCGGCAGCAGCGGAATCAGCACCGAGTACTCGGGACGCAGCATCGCGAGCGCTCCAAGCAGCAGGCCGGTTCCCACCCACGGCCCCGGTCGCCGAACGTCAACCCCATGGAGGAAGGCCAGCAGCGCTCCCGCTAGCAGCGCCGCTCCCAGCGGCTCGGTCATCAGCATCCCGTTGTACTCCAGGATGGCTGGATAGATCGCCGTCGGGACCGCGGCGACCAGCCCGGCTGTCGGCCCACCGAGACGGCGGCCGAGCAGGAAGGCAAAGGGGACCGCGAGCGAGCCGAGCAGGGCGAGGACGATCCTGGCCGCCTCTTCGTGGCTTGCGCCCCGGAGCTCGTAGATGCCCACGGTCAGCAACGGCAGGCCCGGGGAGTAGTTCGATGCCGGTTGCAGGTGGCGGTATCCCGGCCCCTCGCCCTGGGTGAAGCCCTCGCCCCGGTACAGCGCCCGCGAGATGCGCGCATAAGCGCGGGCGTCGTCGACGGGATGGTTCGGGGCCCGAATCGCGTAATCGAGGCGCAATCCCAGCCCGAGCGCGAAGATCGCGAGGAAGCAGAGCGCCCGGCCTCGCCCCCCGAAGGCCGTCTGGAAGCGCTCCGCCACGGCGGCAGTGTATGCCCGTGGGATGGGCTGAAACGCCGCCGACTCCGCTACCCTGCCGCGACCTATGCGCGTTCTGATTCTCGGTGGCGATGGCTATCTCGGTTGGCCAACGGCTCTCCGCTTCTCGGCTCGCGGTCACGAGGTCGCGGTCGTCGACGATTTCTCCCGCCGCCGCTGGCACGAGGAAGCCGGGACCGGCTCGCTGACGCCGATCGCCGGCCTCGATCGGCGCATCGCCGCCTGGAAGGAGATCTCGGGCGAGGAGATCCGCGACTTCGCCGGCTCGGTGCAGGACGGCGACTTCCTCGACGGCGTCGTCGCCGAGGTCCGTCCCGACGCGGTCGTCCACTACGGCCAGCAGGCCTCCGCCCCCTACTCGATGGCCTCGCGCGAGAAGGCGGTCGAGACCCAGCACGCGAACGTGATCGGCAACCTCAACCTGCTCTTCGCGATCCGCGACCACGTGCCCGACTGCCACCTGGTCAAGCTCGGCACGATGGGCGAGTACGGCCAGCCCGAGATCGACATCGAGGAGGGCTACATCGAGATCGAGCACAAGGGACGCCGGGACACCCTGCCGTTCCCGAAGCTTCCGGCCTCGCTGTATCACTGCTCGAAGGTCCACGACTCGACCAACATCCACTTCGCCTGCCGCACCTGGGGGCTGCGGGCCACCGATCTCAACCAGGGCGTCGTCTACGGGATCGAGACCGAGGAGACCGCCGGCGACGAGCGCTTGATCACGCGCTTCGACTACGACGAGGTCTTCGGCACAGTGCTCAACCGCTTCTGCCTGCAGACGGTGATCGGGCACCCATTGACCGTCTACGGCGCCGGCACGCAGACCCGGGGGTTCCTCAACATTCGCGACACGCTCGCCTGCGTCGAACTGGCGGCGGAGAACCCCGCCGATCGGAGTGAGTTCCGCGTCTACAACCAGTTCACCGAGCAGTTCTCGGTGATCGAGCTGGCGGAGCTGGTCAAGCATGCCGGCGAGCACCTCGGTTACTCGGTCGAGATTCAGCACTGCGAGAACCCGCGGGTGGAGAAGGAGGAGCACTACTACAACGCGGTCCACACCAAGCTGCTCGACCTCGGTCTCGAGCCCACCCTCCTGGGTGAGGAGCTGGTCGAGTCGATGATCCACACGATCGAGCGGCACAAAGGCCGCGTGATCGAGTCGTCGATCGATCCCAAGACTCGCTGGAATCCCGGCGAGCCGGTTCAGCTCTAGCGTTCGGCGCGGCGGGTCCTGTCACGGATTTGGTACCACCACCCGCTGCGGGGGCGGCTTCGCCGCCTCCTCGGGGTGGTCCCCCAAATCCGTGCCACCCCCCGCGAGGAGCGGCTATTGCGGACGAAGAAACCCCTGGTCGGTGGGCACAGCCTCGCTGGTAGCATCGCCCACACGATGAGAGCGGCGGATGCGCTTATGCAGAGCTTGAAGGCGGAGGGCGTGGAGCACGTCTTCGGGATTCCGGGTGGGGCGAACCTGCCCACGTATGACGCGCTGGTCGATGCGGAATTCCGCCACATCCAGGTGCGGCACGAGCAGGGGGGAGGGCACGCGGCCGAGGGCTACGCCAAGGCTTCGGGCAAAGTCGGGGTCGCCTTCGCCACCTCGGGGCCCGGGGCGACCAACCTGGTCACGGCTATCGCCGACGCGATGCTGGACTCGGTGCCGACGGTCTTCATCACCGGCCAGGTGCGGACGGAGCTGATCGGCACCGACGGCTTCCAGGAGGCCGACATCCTCGGCGCCACCCTGCCCTTCGTCAAGCACTCCTTCCAGGCCACCGACCCGCGCCACATCCCCGAGTACGTCCACGAGGCCTTCCACGTCGCCTCGACCGGGCGGCCGGGGCCGGTGCTGCTCGACATTCCCCAGGACCTCTCGCGCGCCGACATCGAGTACGAGCAGCGCAGCGAGCCGGTCGAGCTGGCCGGCTACAAACCGCCGAGCGCTCCCAACATCAAGCAGGTCAGGATCGCCGCCAAGGCGATCGCCAACGCGCGCCGGCCGATCCTCTACACCGGCGGGGGCGTGGTCAACGCCAATGCCTCCGAGGAGCTGCGTGAGCTGGCGAGCGCCGATCGCTTCCCGATCACCTCGACCCTGATGGGGCTGGGCTCCTATCCGGCCTCCGGCGAGCAGTGGCTGGGAATGCTCGGCATGCACGGCACCCGCGCCGCCAACTACGCGATGGACGAGGCGGACCTGATCGTCGCGATCGGGGCCCGCTTCGACGACCGGATCACCGGCAAGCTCGCCGAGTTCGCCCCGCACGCCAAGTTCATCCACATCGACGTCGACCCGGCGGAGATCTCCAAGAACGTCCCCGCCCACATCCCGATCGTCGGCGACGCCAAGCTGGTGCTGCCGGAGCTGACCCGCGAGTACCGGGCGCTGCAGACCGATCCCTCCCGACTGGAGGCCTGGTGGAACCAGATCAAGGCCTGGCAGGACTCCTACCCCTTGCGCTACGACGAGGGCACCGACGGTGAGATCAAGCCCCAGTTCATGGTCGAGGCGATGCACCGCGCGACCGGGGGCGACGCGATCGTCACCTCCGACGTCGGCCAGCACCAGATGTGGGCGGCGCAGTACTACGGCTTCGACAAGCCGCGCCGCTGGATCAACTCGGGCGGCCTGGGGACGATGGGCTTCGGCCTTCCCGCCGCGGTGGGCGCCAAGGTCGCCTGTCCCGACGAGGCGGTCGTCTGCCTCGCCGGCGACGGCAGCCTGATCATGAACTGCCAGGAGCTGGCGACCTGCGTCAGCCAGGACATCCCGGTCAAGGTCTTCCTGATGAACAACGGCTACATGGGCATGGTGCGCCAGTGGCAGGAGCTCTTCTGGGACGGCCGCTACAGCTCGGTCGAGATGGGCCCGAGCCCCGACTGGGTCAAGCTCGCCGAGGCCTTCGGCGCGACCGGGATGCGCTGCGAGGACTCTGCCGACCTCGAGGAGACGATGACGAAGGCGCTGGAGACCGACGGCCCGGTCCTGCTCGACGTGCGCGTCTCGCCCGAGGAGAACTGCTTCCCGATGATCCCCGCGGGTGCCGCGGCCAGAGACATGGTGGGCTGATGGAGGCCGGGACTCCGCAAGTCGTGAAGCTCGAGGAACTGCGCGTGCCGGGTCAGCTCACCGGCCGCAAGCACATCCTCTCGATCCTGGTCGAGAACAAGCCCGGCGTCCTCGCGCGGACCGCCGGCCTCTTCTCGCGGCGCGGCTTCAACATCGACACGCTCGCGGTCGGGCCGACCGACGATCCCAGCATCTCCCGCATCACCCTCACCCTCGACGGCGCCGTGCACCCGATCGACCAGGTGACCAAGCAGCTGCACAAGCTGGTCAACGTGCTGAAGATCCGTGACATGGAGCCGGAGGAGACGGTCGCCCGCGAGATGGCGATGTTCAAAGTCTCCGCCGCGGTCGAGAGCCGCGCGGAGATCATCCAGTTCGCCGAGATCTTCCGGGCCAAGATCGTCGACGTCTCCCGCCGCACCCTGACGATCGAGGTGACGGGCTCAGCCGAGAAGATCGAGGCTTTCGAGCGGATGATCCGCCCCCACGGATTGATAGAGATGGTCCGCACCGGCGAGATCGCGATCGCCAGAGGCGCCGACTGACTCCCAAACCGCCGCCGACGGGCCGAAAATACGCCTATATGGCGGAAAATCGGCCCATCGACCTTGGTGTTGCGCTGCGGCGGGGGGTGGAGGAGGCTGCGAGGCGGGGACGGCGGACGGCTGTCAGTGTCACTGTGCCGGTCGAGGGGATCGATCCTTGCGCGGCGGTGTTTGCCTCGCGGCTTGCTTCTGACCGTTGGTTCTGCTGGGAGCAGCCGGACCGGGGGTTTGCGCTGGCGGCGTTGGGCGTCGCCCACGAGGTGACCTCGCGCGGGCCGGATCGCTTCCGCGACGTCGCCCGCGAGTGCCTGGGCGGGGAGGCGATCTTCGATGAGCCGCCCGGCTTGCCGGCCGGGGCCGGGGCGGTCTGGACTGGTGGGTTCGCCTTCGATTCGCAGGGGGGCGGCTCTTCGCCTTGGTCCTCCCTGGCGCCAGCCTCGCTAGCCTTACCGGAGCTCTCGATCTGCCGCAGTGGGGAGGAGGTCTTCCTCACCGTCAATGCCGTCATGCACCCCGGCGACGACCCCAATGTCAAGGTGGAGGCGCTCACCGCGCGGATCGCCGGCCTACGCGAAGGGCCGCTGCCGCTGCTCGACCCGCACCCGACCTCGCGGGTGGAGATCTCCAGCGCCCGCACGCCCGAGGAGTTCGAGAGCTCGGTCGCTGCCGCGACCGAGCGCATCGCAGAGGGTGAGATCTCAAAGGTCGTGCTGGCACGCGAGGTGCTCGTTACCGCCGGAGCCGCCCATGATCCGGCGCCGCTGTTTGGCGCGCTCCGCGAGCAGTTCTCCTCTTGCTTCTGCTTCTGCTGTGGCACGCCCGAGGCGGCATTCGTCGGCGCCAGCCCCGAGCTGTTGCTGCGCCGCTCCGGCGCCAGCGTCTCCACCGTTGCCCTCGCCGGCTCAACCAGGCGCAGCTCCGACCCCGCCGTCGACGACCACCTCGGCGAGCAGCTCCTGCGCAGCGACAAGGACCGCCGCGAGCACACGATCGTCGCCGATCGCATCGTCCGCAAGCTGCGCCCGCACGCCGTCTGGGTCGAGGCCGCGCCCGAGCCGGAGATCGTCAGGGTCGCCAACATCCAGCACCTGGCGACGCCGATGGTGGCCCAGCTGGCCGAGCCCCGCTCGGCGGTCGAGCTTGCGGGCATGCTGCACCCGACGCCGGCCGTCGGCGGCGAGCCCTGGCCCGCCGCGGCAGCGGCGATTTCCGACCTGGAGCAGATGGACCGCGGCTGGTACGCGGGCCCGGTCGGCTGGATGGACGCCACCGAGGACGGCGAATTCTGCGTCGCCCTGCGCAGCGCTCTCCTGCGCGATCGCGAGGCCCACCTCTATGCGGGCGTCGGCCTGGTCGCCGGCTCCGACCCCGCCGCCGAGCTGGCCGAGACCGAGATCAAGCTCCAGGCGCTGCTGCCGCTGCTGGCGGAGTGACCGATCATCCGCTTGATAAGCAAGGATGTGCCTTGTGATTCACCGAGCGTTAGCGGTTGGAGGAGTCCGTCACTTGGGCGTCGGACTGGGATTCGTCCTCCTTGTTTTGAGCCTGGGTACTGCCAGTGCATCTACTTCGCCTGAAGGGCCGCGCCTGGCTTTCATCAAGTGGGGCCCGAAGCCGAACGAGATGGAATTGCTGAGCGTTGGTTTTGCGACGCCTGGGCGGCAAAGGATCTCTGGGGGCTCGAAGGCAGTTCGTGACCACTCTCCGGTTCCGTTCAACCATGCCACATGGTCGCCGGAGGGAACTTCGATTGCATTTGCCGCCTACTTCAGACCAAAGAAGACCGAGATCTTCATCGCCGAACCAGATGGCAATGGCCTGCATTCCGTGCCGGGTACGGTTGGGGGCCAGGATCCGGTCTTCGCTCCCGACGGGCATACGATCGCCTTTGCCCGCAGTCGCTACCGCCAGCCCCATTTCGATCTCCATCACCCGCTCGAATCGCTGGGTGGCGGCTACTCGAGCACGACGACGTGGACCATCGGGGCCAACGGCGAAGGGGCGAAGCGCCTGACCTCCTGGCGCAACGGCCTCTACAACACCCCCTCCTCGTTCTCGCCGGACGGCGCGACCTTGGCGCTGTCGAGGGAAGGCCGAGGCAGCCACAGCGCCGTTCTCATGGACGTGAGTAGCGGACGGGTCACGCTCCTCGCCCGACACGCCGAAGAGCCCGCCTACTCGCCCGACGGCAGTCGCATCGCCTTCGTCAGCTACCGCGATCGCAACATCGATCCGGAAGGGGGTTTCGACAGCCCCATGCTGGTCAGCGAGCTGTACGTCGAGAATGTGGACGGTTCCGGCCTCACCCGGATCACGCACACGCAGGAGAGGCAGGAGAACGCGCCGAGTTGGGATCCCTCCGGCGCGCGACTCGCCTACACGCAGGCGAGTCGCCATGAATTGTTTGGCTTGGGGCTGACCAACGTCGTGATGGAGATCAACGCCGATGGGACCTGTCCGACGCGAGTATTCGGCAAGCCAGCTAAACCAAGGGACCAAAATTTCGTGGGTCTTTATGGTCCGGCGTGGCAGCTTGGCCCGGGTCGTGAGGCTGGTCCGATCGCGTGCTGAGCGCGCCCGCTCAGCGGGTGATGTTTGCGGATGCCCCGAGCATCGAGGCAGGACTTGGGGGTCGCTTCTTCGGCTGGCGTTCACGCGGCCCGTTGAGGGTCCCGCCGACCACCGTGTAGCGGACGAACGTCGCGTAGAGGAGGAAGGTGAGGAGCAGGGTCGTCGCCGTGAGCAGGACGAAGGCCAGGCCCGGCTGAACGCCGATCGCCAGGATGACGGCGAGCAGTGGAACGAGGATCTGCAGGTGGGCGAGGTAGATCCAGTAGGAAGAGTCCGCGACGTAGCGGATCGCCGGGCGCTCGGCGCTCAGGTGGCGGTTGGCGAGTCCCAGCAGGGCGTGCAGCGAGGTCCAGGTTGCGATTCCGAAGGCGACCAGTTGGATCGCGTGAACTGCCGTGCCGGCGCCGCTTCGGTTGTGGAGCGTGAAGAGCGCGAGCGCGACGAGTCCGCTGGCCAGTGCCGCCAAGGCCCAGCGGCCGGTGGCGGCGCTCAGCGCCTGGACCTTTTTGGGCGCTGCGAAGAGAGCGGTCCCGAACGCGAAGAACATCGCGTAGTAGGCGAGCATCGCCGGTTCGATCCCGAAGGTGTCGGTGGGCGCGGTCGGCATCCAGTCCGACTGTCCGAGCAGGAGGGCCGCTGCGGGAACAGTGAGCAGGGCGATTCCCAGGGGCCGGCCGATCGCCCTGGCGAGGAGGTCCCGGATCCGGGTCGCAATGCCCGGCGTGAAGCGAAGCATGAGGATCGCGCTGGCGTCGATGACCAGCAGGTACCAGAGGAACCAGAGATAGGAGGGCGCCAGGCCGAAGAGGCTCTGCGCCGGTCCGTCGGCGGTTATCCAGACGCCGGTTGTCTCGCTCAGCGCCATCAACATCGGCACCAGCGTGACCAGCCCGACCGCGAGCGGAACCAGGATCCGCAGGGATCGGTTGCGGAGTGTGCCGCGCAGCCCCCGCCGCCTGTTCATCAACGCCAGGAAGTACCCCGACATCGCGAAGAAGAGCGGCAGGCGAAAGACGTGGATGACCCAGACGATGCCGGTGAGGATCGCGCTCGGGTCGCCGTTGACCGCGATCAGTCCGCTCGCATGAGCGGGCACCAGCAGCAGCATCGAAGACGCTCGCAGCGCATCCATCGAGTGGATTCGATCGCTCCCTCTGGCCATCGGGCAAGCGTACTTGCCGCTGTGGGATCGGGGTCTGGGGACGAGGAGGCGCTCAGGACACGTCGGAGATAACGGCACCGATCCGCTCGGACAGGTCGCGGTGAAGTTCGACGTTGGTCAGGCGGTCGACCTTGGCCTCGATCAGGCCGGTGCCGGCGGCCAGGGCGCCGGGGAGGTCTGCGACGGCCTCGAGCCTGCGGTGCGACAGGCCGAAGAGCTCCGCAGTCTTTGCCACGTCCACCCCGCGTGGCGTGCCGAGCAGGGCCTCGAACTCCACGTCGGGCAGTGCCTCGGCCTGGGGCAGGAAGCCGAAGATGCCGCCGCCATCGTTGTCGATCACAACGATGCGGACCGGGGTCGAGACATCGCGCAGGGTGGCGAGCCCGCCGACGTCGTGGAGGAGGCCGAGGTCGCCGGTGACGATCGTGGTCGGGCGGCTGCCGGCGTGGGCGGCGCCGATGCCCGAGGAGATCAAGCCGTCGATGCCGTTGGCGCCGCGGTTGCAGAGGAAGAGGGCGTCGGTGCCCGACGACGACAGGAAGGCCTCCTGATCGCGGATCGACATGCTCGAAGCGGTGTAGACGAGGTCGCCGTCGTTGTGGGCGCGGCCCAGTGCCAAATGGAGGCCCGGCTCTGTGATCCCGTCGAGGTCGTCGAGCGCGACGTCCAAGGCCGTCCGAGCGGCGACCTCGGCCTCCAACCACCTCGACGGCGCCGGTCGCTCCTCGCCGAGCCGAGCCGCCCAGCCCGATGCCAGCTCGGTCGGGTCGGCGCGCAGCACCGCCGCGGCGCGATTCGTCGGCTCGTTCCAGCCACAGCTCGGGTCGACGGCAATCTGATCGCAGCCGGAATCGGCCAGCCAGGCGCGCAGCGGCTTGCTGGTAGGCATCTCGCCGAAGCGCAGGATCAGATCGGGCCGCACTGCCTCCCGGAAGCGCTCGTCGCGCAGCAGGTGGTCGTATGTGGTGACAACGTGGGAGCGGTCATGAGGGCCGCAGCGAATTTGGGATGTCGGCTCGGCCAGGATCGGAAAGCCGGCGACCCTGGCCAGCGTTGCGAGTGGCTCGCGCAGCTCGGAGTCGAGCTGCCGCCCGCTGACGATGACTCCGGAGCGCGCGCCGGCGATATGGCCGGCGACTTCGTCGAGGAGGAAGGCCGAAGGCTCCATGTCGATCGGGGTCACCGCGGTCAGCGGTCGTTCGTCGCGTCCTTCCAGGGCCAGCGGGTCGGTTGCCGTCACCGCGCCCTCTACCGCGGTCGGGGCAAGCGGTTCGCGCCAGGGCAGATTGAGATGGACGGGTCCCGGCCGCTGCTCGCCGCGCGCCGCCGCAAGCGCACGGCAGGCGACCGAGCGGTAATGCAGCAATCCCTCGTCGTCGGCATCGTGCGTGCCGACTTCGCAGAACCAGCGGACCGAGGATCCGAAGAGCTTCACCTGGTCGATCGTCTGCCCTGCGCCGATCCCGCGCAGCTCCGGCGGCCGGTCGGCCGTCAGGGCGATCAGCGGGATCGCCGACTCGTTGGCCTCGCAGATCGCCGGGTGGTAGTTGGCGGCCGCGGTCCCCGAGGTGCAGAGCATCGCCACCGGCAGGCAAGTCGATTGCGCAGCGCCAAGCGCGAAGAAGGCGGCCGAGCGCTCGTCGACGATCACGCTCACCTCGATCTCGGGCTGCCGCCAGAGGGCGACCGCAAGCGGGGTCGAGCGCGAGCCGGGGGAGACGACGGCCTGTCTCAGTCCTCCCCGCGCCAGCTCCTCGACGAAGGCCGAGGCGAGGGCGGTGTTGCCGTTTGTCATGTCCACGTGGGGAACCTAGACGACTTCACTACCCCTCATTCGTTGAAGCATTTACAGGCCTATAGCCCTTGTAAAACTTCAACGAACATCCAGGCGGTGCCTGGCCAGTGCGGACTCGTCGATCTCCACCCCCAGGCCGGGGCCCTCTGGCGGGTGGAGCATCCCGTCGCGCAGCTCGCACTCGACGGAGGCGATCGTCGAGGCGAAGAGGCGCTGCGTGGCGAGGCCGTGGGCGAGGCCCGCTCCTTTGCCGCCGTCGGCCACGTCCAGTGTTTGAGCTACCTGCGCGGCCGCCGCGATCCCGACCGGTCCGTCAAGGGCGCTGGAGAGGTAGGACGGCAGCACCTCGGCGATCTCGATCGCGGCCTCGGGGCCACCGACCTTGGAGAGCTTGACCCCGGTCAGCGCGCAGGCGCCCATGGACACTGCTCGTATGGCGTCGGCCCTCGTCTCGATGCTCTCATCGCCGGCGATCGGAATCGAGGTCGAGGCGGCGACCTCCGCTGCTTCCTCGAGCGTCGCCACCGGCTGCTCGGCGAGCTCGACCTCGAGCGGCTCCAACGCCCTCAGTGTCCGCTTTGCGGTCTCCACGTCCCAGGCTGCATTGGCATCGACACGGATGCTCGCCCGTGGCCCGACCGCTTCGCGCACGGCGAGCACCTGGCCGAAGTCTTCCCCGGTGCCGAGCTTCAGCTTGAAGGTGGCGAAGCCGTTTGTGGCCCAGCGCGCCGCCTCGACCGCGACCGCGGCCGGCTCGCCGGCGACCATGCTGGCGTTGCACTCGACCGGGGCCGTTGCCTCTCTTCCGGTCGAGTCCTCCGCGGCCGCCCTGCGGCCGCGGAGGTCGAGCAGGGCCGTGAGTGCGGCGCAGCGGCTGGGAGGAGAGAGGCCGAGCGCATCGCCCTGCAGCGTCGCCTCGTCGAGCGAGTCGCGCTCGCCCAGCCGCTCGAGCTCCTCGACCACCCGCGCCAGGCTGATCCCGCCGCGCATCGACAGCGGCACCGCTTCCCCCAGCCCGGTCAGCCCATCATCGGAACGCAGCCGCAGCAGCACCATCTCGCGCCGGTCGAGCCCCCCGCGCGCGGTCACGTACGGCTCGCGGAAAGGCAGCGCGTACGGGATGACCTCGACCGAGGCGATCTTCACTCCGAAAGCATCCCACTTGGGCCGAGTCTGCAGTCGTACGTGGTGGGGACGTAAAACTGCAGATTCGTCGCGAGGTCAGGCTGCGAGGAGCAGGCCGGCTGAAACCAGCAGGCTGAAGACGGCGAGCAGAGCGCCGGTGGCGGCCAGGGCGCCGTTGAGGGCCGGGCCGTCGGTGCGGTTGGTCATCGCCCGCATCGGGCCGATCGCCATCGGCAGCGCCAGGAGGCCGATCAGCGGCAGCATGCTGCCGCCCCCGGCCACGAGGGCGATGGGGAGGACGACGAAGGCGCCCAGCACCAGCATCCGGTAGAGCGCCACGGCGTTTTGACGCCCCATCCGCACTGCCAGTGTCATCTTGGCGGCACGGCGGTCGGTCTCCAGGTCGCGGACGTTGTTGACGACGAGGATCGCCGTGGCGAGGAAGCCGACTGCGATCGAGAGCCCGAGCGGCAGCGCATCGAGTCTCTCCAGCTGCACGTAGTAGGAGCCGTTGACGGCGACCAGGCCGAAGAAGAGGAAGACGAAGACCTCGCCCAGGCCCGCGTAGCCGTAGGGCCGCGGCCCGCCGGTGTAGAGGACGCCGGCGGCGATCGAGACCGCGCCGATCAGCAGGATCACGATCCCGGCCACGGCGGCCAGGTAGACCCCGCACGCGATCGCGACCCCAAAGGCGATCCAGGTCGCGTTCAGCACCCGCCGCGGCGTAACAAGGCCAGCCGAGGTGACCCGCACCGGCCCGAGCCGGTCGGCGGTGTCGGCACCCCGCTTCGCATCCGAGTAGTCGTTTGCCAGGTTCGTCCCGATCTGGATGAAGATCGAGCCGACGAGAGCAGCGATGAACGCCCCAACCCTCGGAAGCTCCTCGGCCCATTCGACCGCGGCAGCCGTCCCGACAAGCACCGGAGCGATGGCAGCCGGCAGCGTCCGAGGCCGCGCCGCCATAAGCCAAATCCTCATCGGACAGCTCCCGTCCGCCATGACCGAGCCTCGCGCGGGTGGCGCGGGGGAGGGGGGTCGAGGACAGCCCGTGGACTGCCCGCAGGCCCCCCTCCCCCCCGACAGGACCCGCGCGCCAAAACCGTCATGGCCGCCTCGGGAACTGCCCGAAATCAGGCGGCCGCTTCTCCTTGAACGCCTCGCGTCCCTCGCGTGCCTCCTCGCTGCCGTAGAAGAGCAGGTTGGTGTCGTGAGCCAACTGTTGGATCCCGGCGTAGCCGTCCTCGTGGGCATTGAAGCTCGCCTTGACCAGACGCAGGGCGAAGGGGGAGAGGGCGAGCATCTCGCGGCACCAGGCGACCGTCTCCCGCTCCAGGTCCTCAAGCGGGACGACCGCGTTGACCAGTCCCATCCCCAGGGCCTCCTCGGCGTCGTAGAGGCGACAGAGTAGCCAGAGCTCCTTTGCGCGCTTGGTCCCGACCAGGTCGCGCAGGAGGGAGGCGCCGAAGCCACCATCCCACGAGCCGACCCGCGGTCCGGTCTGCCCGAAGCTGGCATTGTCGGCGGCGATCGTCAGGTCGCAGCAGACATGCAGCACGTGGCCGCCGCCTACCGCGTAGCCCGCGACCATCGCCACTATGGGCTTCGGCAGGCGCCGCATCTGCACTTGCAGGTCGGTGACGTGGAAGCGACCGATCGCCGCGCCCTCGGCGAGGTAGCCGCTGTCGCCGCGAACCTGCTGGTCGCCGCCGGAGCAGAACGCCCGCGGTCCCTCGCCGGTGAGGATGATTACCCCGACCTCGGTGTCCTCGCGGGCCAGCTCGAACGCGGCGGAGATCTCGACCAGCGTCTGCGGTCGGAAGGCGTTGTGGACCTCGGGCCGGTCGATCGTGATCTTGGCGATCCCGTCCGCCACTTCGTAGCGGATGTCGCCGTACTCGGCGGCGCTTCGCCACTCGATCGGCGCGTAGAGGTCCTGCTCGGGCGGGGCTTCCTTATGGCGTTGGGGCATGATGGGCACGATATCCCGCCGATGAAACTCGACGACTGGCTGGCCCAGAGATCGCAGAGTTGCCCCGACCGCACCGCCCTCGTTGCGGACGGCTCCGAGGTGACCTACGCCGAGCTCGAGGCCGAGGCGACCTGGGTCGCTCGCCGCCTCGCCGCCCACGGCGTTCGCCGCGGCTCGATCGCGGCGATGACGATGCACCCCCGTCGCGAGCAGGTGGTGCTGATCCACGCGCTGATGAAGACCGGCGCGGTGCTCTTGCCGCTCAGCCCGCGGCTCTCCGCCGAGGAGCGGACGGCGGTGATCGCGGCGGAGGAACCGGCGGTGGACCTCGATGACGCCGGCGAGCTGACCCAGACCGAGGCCGACCTGCCGCTGCTCGGCGAGCACGACATGGACGACCTCGCCTGCAAGGTGATGACGAGCGGCAGCACCGGCACGCCCGACCGGGTGGGCCTCACCTACGGCAACTTCCTCTGGAGCGGCGTTGCCTCGGCCTTCAACATCGGCGTCGATCCGGAGGACCGCTGGCTCTGCTGCCTGCCGCTCAGTCACATCTCGGGGCTGGGGATCGTGATGCGCTCGGTGATCTACGGAACCACGGCGGTGATCCACGACGGCTTCGATGTCGACCGCGTCGCCGCGTCCCTCGAGCGCGACCGGATCACCGTCGTCTCCCTGGTGACGACGATGCTGGCCCGCCTGCTCGACGCCGGTGCCGACCTCTCTGGCCCGCGGGCGATCCTGATCGGCGGCGGCCCGGTGCCCGAGGTCGCGCTGGAGGAGGCGATCGGGCGGGGCGCCACCGTGGTGCAGACTTACGGCCTCACCGAGGCCTGCTCGCAGGTGACGACCCTCGCCCCGGCCGAGGCGAAACGCAAGCTCGGCTCAGCCGGGCGGCCGCTGTTGACCACCCACCTGCGGATCCAGGACGGCGAGATCCTCGTCCAGGGCCCGACCGTGGCACCGGGACGCGCCGACGCCGACGGTTGGCTGCATACCGGCGACCTCGGCCGAATCGACGACGAAGGCTTCCTCTACGTCGAGGACAGGCTCGACGACCTGATCGTCACCGGCGGCGAGAACGTCGTGCCGGCGGAAGTCGAGAACGTGCTGCTGCGCCACCCGCAGGTCGCCGATGCGGCGGTGGTCGGGCGCGAGGATCCCGAGTGGCAGCAGGCGGTGACGGCGATCGTCGTGCTCGTCGACGGCGCCGAGACGACGCCGGACGAGCTGCGCCGCCACTGCGCCGAGTCGCTGGCCGGGTTCAAGGTGCCGAAGCGGGTGGAGCTGGCAGCGGCGCTGCCGCGCACGCCCTCCGGCAAGCTGATGCGGCGCGCCCTCCGCTAGCCTGCTCGCCATGCCCAAGGACATCTTTTACGACTCAGACGCTGACCTTTCACTGCTCGACGGCAAGACCGTCGCCATTCTCGGTTACGGCTCCCAGGGCCACGCCCATGCGCTCAACCTGAAGGACTCGGGGGTCGACGTCGTCGTCGGCCTGCGCCCGGATTCCTCCAGCCGAGCCAAGGCGGAAGAGGCCGGCCTCGAGGTGCTCGACATCGCCGAAGCCGCCAGCCGCGGCGACGCGGTGATGATCCTGCTTCCCGACGAGAAGCAAGCCGAGGTCTGGGAGTCCGACATCGCCGACGGCATCGCGCCGGGCAACCTGCTGCTCTTCGCCCACGGCTTCTCGATCCACTTCGAGCAGATCGCCCCGCCCGCCGGCGTCGACGTCGGCATGGTCGCCCCGAAGGGTCCCGGCCATCTGGTCCGTCGCCAGTACGAGGAAGGCAATGGCGTGCCCTGCCTGATGGCGGTTCACCAGGACGCCACCGGCAACGCCCACGACCTGGTTCTAGCCTACGCCTCCGGAATCGGCGGCGGCCGCGCCGCGGTGATCGAGACGACCTTCAAGGACGAGTGCGAGACCGACCTCTTCGGCGAGCAGGCCGTCCTCTGCGGCGGCGCCAGCGAGCTGGTCCGGGCCGGCTTCGAGACCCTGGTCGAGGCCGGCTACGACCCCCGCCTCGCCTACTTCGAGTGCCTGCACGAGCTGAAGCTGATTGCCGACCTGATGTATGAGAAGGGGATCCAGGGGATGCGCTACTCGATCTCCAACACGGCCGAGTACGGCGACATGACCCGCGGCAAACGCGTCATCGGCGAGGAGTCGCGCGCCGCGATGAAGCAGATCCTCGGCGAGATCCAGTCGGGCGAGTTCGCCCGCGAGTGGATTGCCGAGAACCACGCCGGTGGCGAGAACCTCTCGCGCATGCGCGGGGAGGGCAAGTCCCACCAAGTCGAGAAGGTCGGCAAGGACCTGCGCGACATGATGCCCTGGGTCGACCAGGAGTTCTGAGAATTACTGGGGCGGATGGGTGGTGCCCCTCTCCGGGAATTGACGTCGCACGCGCCTATGGCGCGTAGCGACGAGTGAGGTGCGCGGCCTACGCCCGCGCAGGCATCGGATTGCATTTCCGCCGCTTCGCGACATTCCCGGAGAGGGGCACCACCCATCCGCCTGCGAGTTCCCTGATTCCGTTTGAGCCGAGGAGAGCTTCAAGGCACGAGGCGCTCCGAGACGACGCAGGCCCTTGAGTTTGCCCGCCAACGCGGGGTCAGCGGATCGAGCTCTCGCCTTGCTCAGAGCTTGTGTGTTTCGGGCACTGGTCCCAGGCCCGCTGACGTGCTGAGACAGGAGCCCGGTCGTCCTCCAGTCGAATGTGGCCGAAGGCCGCGACATGCAATCTGGTGATTGCGCGGCGTAGCCGCGCTCCTCATCTCGGCGCTACGCGCCATAGGCGCGTGCGACGTCAATTCGACTGGAGGACGACCGGGCTCCTACCCCGCCGGGGATCAGGCCCCGGGCGGCCCATCGGCGCCAAAACGGGTCTCGCCCTCGGGCAGTTTGCCGTCACGTCCGACATATCCGTCCTTGCCGCCGACGATCACGTAGACGGCGTCTTCGGAGTCGCTGAGGTTGTGCAGCTTGCGGACGGTCGCGGCGTCTACCCAGGCGAGGCCACCGGGGGTGAGCTCGTGTTTGGAGCCGTCGCCGAACTCGATCGCGATGTGGCCGCTGTGGAGGAAGTAGAGCTCCTCCTGCTCGTCGTGGTAATGACCTCCGGTGGAGTAGGAGGGCGGCAGCACTATCGCGTTGACGCCGAACGCGGTGACGCCGAGACCCTTGCGGATCTTGCGGAAGCCCGGGCCGTCGCCGAGGTCGCTGAGGTTCGCGACGGCGTAGCCGTCGCCTTTCGTCACCTGCTCTGTGGTCTCGCTCATGCCGTCAGCCTATGCAGTGGGGCGCTCGGTGTTGGGTCGGCCGCCTCGGCGTCATAGCGCTGTCGGGCTGCCAGGGCCGGAGGTAGTCCACCCGCGACGGTCAATAACCTGTCGCCTCCGTGACCGCGACGACCGCCACTCAGATCCCCGCCGACCTCAAGCCCACCGACGGTCGTTTCGGCTGCGGGCCGTCGAAGGTGCGGCCGGAGGGGCTGGAGAGGCTGGCCGGCCAATCGGCGCTGATGGGCACCTCGCACCGCCAGAAGCCGGTTCGCGACCTTGTCGCGCGGGTGCGCGGCGGGCTCACCGAGCTGTTCGGCTTGCCCGACGGCTATGAGATCGCCCTCGGCAATGGTGGCACCACGGCCTTCTGGGATGCCGCCGCCGCCTGGCTGGTGCGTGACCGTTCTCTGCACCTGACCTACGGCGAGTTCTCGCAGAAGTTCGCCAAGGTGACGGCAGGCGCCCCGTTTCTCGCCGACCCGATCGTGGTCGCGGCCGATCCCGGCGACGCCCCGGCACCAGTGGCCGATCCCACGGCCGACGCGATCGCCTGGGCTCACAACGAGACTTCCACCGGGGTAATGGTCCCGGTGGTGCGGCCCGACGGAACCGGCGACGCCTTGGTCCTCGTCGACGCGACCTCGGGCGCGGGCGGGCTGCCGCTCGACGCGAGCCAGGCCGACGTCTACTACTTCGCCCCGCAGAAGGCCTTCGGTGCCGATGGCGGGCTCTGGCTGGCGGCGCTCAGCCCGGCGGCGATCGAGCGGATCGGGCAGCTCGACGGTGCCGCCGGCCGTTGGCAGCCCGCCTTCCTTTCGCTGCAGACGGCGTTGGAGAACTCGCGCAAGGAGCAGACCTACAACACGCCCGCGCTCGCCACCCTGCTGCTGCTCGCCGACCAGGTCGAGTGGATGCTGGCCGGCGGCGGACTCGAGTGGTGCGTGCAGCGCACCTCGGCGTCTTCGGGTCACCTCTACGGATGGGCCGAGGCGGCGGAATTCGCTTCGCCCTTCGTGACCGACCCCGCGAAGCGTTCGCTGGTCGTCGGCACGATCGACTTCGACGACTCCGTCGACGCCGCCGTGATCGCCGCGATCCTTCGCGCCAACGGCATCGTCGACGTCGAGCCCTACCGCAAGCTGGGCCGCAACCAGCTGCGGATCGGGATGTTCCCCTCGGTCGAGCCGGCCGACGTGGAATCGCTCACCGCCTGCATCGACTGGGTGGTCGAGAACGTGGGGGAGACAAGGTCGTGAAGGTCCTCGTCAAGGAGAAGATCGCCGACTCCGGCGTCGCCCTGCTGAAGCAGAACTTCGACGTCGACCTCGGCCTGGAGATGTCCGACGAGGAGCTGGCGGAGGCGATCGGCGCCTACGACGCGATCCTGATCCGCTCCGCGACCAAGCTGACCGCCGAGCTGATCGAGCGCGCCGGCAACCTCAAGGTGATCGGCCGTGCCGGCACCGGCGTCGACAACGTCGACATCCCCGCCGCGACGCGACGCGGCATCGTCGTCGCCAACGCGCCCGAATCGAACTCGATCGCCGCCGCCGAGCACACCCTCGCCCTCGCCCTCGCCCTCTTCCGCAACGTCCCCCAGGCGCACGGCGCCCTCGTCGACGGTCGCTGGGACCGGGCCAAGTACAAGGGTGCCGAGCTCTACGGCAAGACGATCGGCATCGTCGGCTTCGGCCGCATCGGCCAGCTCGTCGCCAAGCGCGCCCAGGCCTTCGACATGGACGTGATCGCCTTCGACAAGTTCGTCTCCGCCGAGCGCTTCAAGGAGCTGGGCGTGCAGGGGGTCTCGCAGCTCGACGAACTGTTCGAGCGCGCCGACGTGGTCACGGTGCACGTGCCGAAGACCCCGGAGACGATCGGCCTGATCGACGCCGCGGCGATCGCCGCGATGAAGGATGGAGCTCGCATCGTCAACTGCGCGCGGGGCGAGCTTGTCGACCTCGACGCACTCCTTGCCGGGCTCGAATCGGGCAAGGTGGGCGGCGCCGCGCTCGACGTCTTCCCGGCCGAGCCCTTCACCGAGCACCCGATCTTCGCCCGCTCCGACGTCGTCGTCACGCCCCACCTCGGGGCCTCGACGGCAGAGGCCCAGGATCGCGCCGGCCTCGTCACCGCCGAGCAGGTGACCGCGGCCCTGACCGGCGGCGTCGTCACCAACGCGGTCAACATCGCCGCCGTGCGCCCCGAGGAGATGGAGGCGCTGGCGCCCTTCGTGCCGCTCTGCGAAAAGCTCGGCCGCCTCGCCGAGGGCCTTGCCCAGGGCTCGATCGACAGCGTCACCGCCGAGTTCCGCGGCCGCATCGCCTCGCACGACACGCGGCTGCTCGGGATCGCGGTCTTGGTCGGCATCCTCTCCGGCCATACCGAGGAGCCGGTCAACCTCGTCAACGCCCCGCAGATGGCAGAGGAGCGCGGCTTCGAGCTGATCGAGACCAAGGATTCGAGCTCCGAGGACTTCACCGAGCTGGTCACCGTCCGGCTGCGGGCCGGTGGCGAGGACGTCGAGGTCGCCGGCACCGGGGTGGGTCCCCGCAACGAGCCCTACCTGGTCTCGGCCTGGGGCGAGAGCTTCTACCTGCCCTTCGCCGAGCACCTGGCGGTCTTCCGCTACGCCGACCGGCCGGGGATGATCGGCAAGGTCGGGACGATGTTCGGCGAGGAGGGGGTCAACATCGTCTCCGCCGCGGTCGGCGCCGAGCCCGGCGGAGACCGCGCGGTGATGGCCCTGACCACCGACGCTCCCGTTTACGACGAGACGATCGCCAAGATCCTCAAGGTCGACGGCTTTACCGTCGGCCGCGCTGTGGACCTCTGAGCGGCGCATAGCTGCGTCATCGGCCGCTCGCGTGCAGAGCGCCACGCTCCTTGCTTCCTTGCTCTGCTTGCTCAGACATCCACAGCGCATAGTCTTTGCGCGGTGAAGGCGCTGGTGCAGACAGGCAGCGGTGGTTTCGACGTGCTCAAGGTTCTCGACCGTCCAGATCCTCCGGTCGGTCCCGGGGAGATCCGAATCGCGGTCAAAGCCGCCGGGATCAACTTCGCCGACACGATGGCGCGACTTGGTCTCTACCCCGACGCGCCCAAACCGCCCTGCGTGATGGGCTATGAGGTCGCGGGTACGGTCGAGTCGGGGGGCGATGGCGCGACCAAATTTTCGGTCGGCGACAGGGTCGTTGCCGGCACTCGCTTCGGCGGCCAGGCCGAGCTCGTCACGGTCCCCGCGGCGCAGGCGCTGCCGCTGCCCGAGCGGCTCAGCTTCGAGCAGGGTGCCGCCTTCCCGGTCAACTACGGCACGGCCTATGCGGCCCTGATCGTGATGGGGAGCCTGCGAGAGGGCAACCGGGTCCTGATCCACGCGGCGGCCGGGGGCGTTGGCATAGCCGCCACCCAAATCGCCCGCAACGCCGGCGCTGAGATCTTCGGCACGGCTTCGCCGTCCAAGCACGACGCGATCCGAGCCCAGGGGGTCGCGTACCCGATCGACTATCGCAACCAGGACTTCGAGGCCGAGACGCTGCGCCTCACCGGCGGCGAGGGCGTCGACCTGATCATCGACGCACTTGGCCCGACCTCCTTCCGCAAGGACTACCGCCTGCTGCGTCCTGGGGGCCGCCTGGTCATGTACGGGCTCTCCGAGGCGACGAGCGAAGGCGGTCGCGACATCCCGGCGATGCTGAAGGGCCTCGCCAAGATGCCGCTGGCGACGATTCCGTGGTGGAAGAGCCTGGCGTTGATGAACGAGAACAAGGGCATCTTCGGCCTCAACATGCTCAAGTGGTGGGACCGCGAGGGCAGTCTCGATCGGGTCACCGAGCCGCTGATGGCCGATCTCGAGGCCGGGCACCTGGAGCCGGTGGTCGCCGAGGCCTTTTCCTTCGAGCGAGCGGGGGAGGCCCACCGATTCATCGCCGAACGCCGCAACGTCGGCAAGGTAGTGCTGTTTCCAAACTAGGCACTGGTAGTCCGAGGCGAAGGCGCGTTGCGATGAAAAAGACGATCGTCACCATGCTTGCCGTACTGGCAACGTGCTGCGCGCCGGCTGCGGCCGCCGAAACGTCGCCTGAGCCGACCACCTACACGATCGTTCTGGCCGGGGGCTCGACGCAGAACACGATGCGTATCTGGCTTACGCCCGACGGATACAGCTACGTAATCGACTCGGCTGCGCCGTTGGAGGTCGGCGGCACGGTCTGCCAGAACCCACCCGAAAACCCCAAAGAGCTGATCTGCCAGGCCCCGCTGGTGGCCGGTTTCGAGGTCAACGCCGGGCCTATGGACGACACCGTGTCTGTGGCCCCGGCGGTGCAGGTTCCAGTCACGATGCGCGGAGCGGCCGGTGACGATCTTCTCCTTGGCGGCAGCGGCTCCGACAGGTTGATCGGTGGCCCCGGCAAAGACCGGCTCGGGGGCAGGGGCGGGGACGACCAGCTCTACGGCGGCCCCGGAAGCGACGCCTTGACAGGAGGCTCGGGCAACGACGTTCTGCACGGCGGGCCTGGACGCGACCTCTTGCGCGGCGGCAGCGGTAAAAACGCCTTGTCGTAGGCACGGGGACCGACGCAAGTCTGAGCCGAGCCTGAGCTGGCCTCGTGGCTAAGCCGCGGCGCGGCCCGCTTCACCCCGGCGACCTGCCAACCTGCCGCCGACGAAGAAGAGGGCGACCAGGAAGCCGAGCAGCGAGAGGGCCGCGTCGAGCCGGAAGCCGGCCTGGATGCCGTCGACGAAGAAACCCTGCGCCGAGAAGACGGCCGTCGTCAGACCGAGGCCGATCGAACCGTAGGACGACCATGCCGGCGATCAGCGAGCTGTAGTGCGAGCGGTCGTCGACCAGCGAGAAGACGAAGGGGCGATCGTGATGCAGAGGGCGCCGACCGAGGCGAGCAGCTTGGCGCCCAACCTCTCGTAGAGGACGCCCTCGGCCAGGCAACCGTGATGCTGCGCGCCGCCGGCCGCCTCCCACCGGCCAGGGCGTCGCCACGGGCATCCTCGATGCGTCTGCCCGGGCCTACGTCCGAGCGTTGTCCAACGCCCTGGAGGGCGCCACGATCCGTGAGGCCGAGGCGGCGACCGCCGAGGCCGCGGTGAAACGCACTCCCGGCCCATAAACGCCACACATCTGTCCGCCTTGACGCACCACTCGTAACGTCAGAGCTGCCACCGTCGCCGCATGCCCGCCGAGTCTGCATTTACCCCCTCTCAGCGGGGGCAAATGCAGACTCAAGCTCTCCAGGGCCGAATTGTTGAGTTCGCGGAGCGGCAGCATGGAGTGGTTTGGCGTCGGCAGTTGTTGGAGATTGGAGTTGGGGGAAATGCGATCGACAATGCCGTCAGGGCTGGCCGCTTGCACCGGTTGCACGTGGGCGTCTATGCCGTCGGACATCGAATTCTTTCGCGCGAGGGGCGATGGATGGCAGCGGTGTTGGCGGGCGGGGACGGCGCGGTTCTGAGTCACCGATCCGCGGCCGCCCTCTGGGGTATCGCGACGTTTCGAGGGACGATCGAAATCACCTCGCCGCGCGATACGCGATCGCGTGAAGAGATTCGCCGTCACGTTGCCCACTTGCCGGTGGACGAGATCACGGTGCGTGAGGGCATCCCTGTCACGTCGGTGCATCGAACCCTGTTTGACTTTGCCGGGATCTCCCCGGTCGATCGTCTCGAGGCCGCGATGCGGGAGGCCGAATACCGTCGGCTCTGGGACCGACTTTCACTATCCACCCTACTTGCCCGCCACCCTGGTCATCGTGGCAACGCGAAGCTGCGACTCTGTCTCGATCGCCTGGGCAGGACGGTCGGCTTCACACGCAGCGACCTCGAGGAGCGCTTTCTCGCCTTCCTGGATCGGTTCGAGCTGCCCCGCCCCCAACTAAACGCTCGGCTCCAGGTACGGGGAAACTGGATCGAGGTGGATTGCCTCTGGCGCAGGAAGCGGGTGATCGTCGAGCTCGACAGTCGTGCTGCCCACGACACCCATATGGCGTTCGAGGCGGACCGCGACCGCGACCGCCGTCTGCAGGCAGAGGGCTGGCGGGCCCTCCGAGTCACCTGGCGCCAACTGCATGAGGAGCCGGAGTGCGTCGCTCGCGACCTTCGCAGCCTCTTGATTCAATACAAGCGTATGTGATAACGTACAGACGTGCCGCAAGCCACGACAAAGGGAGCCGGAGTCTCGATCTCTCGCTTTTCCACGGAGGTCGAGGCCCCCGCGATCGGATACCGGGTGCGCTCCCTGCGTGAGGCGATGGGGCTCTCTTTGCGGGACCTGGGTGAGCGGTCTGGCGTGAGCGCGCCGATGCTCTCGCAGGTCGAGCGGGGAGAGACCAGCCCGACGCTGGCGGTGGCGGCGAAGATCGCCGCCGGGCTGGAGCTGACGCTCTCGCAGCTGCTGCGACTGGACGAGGGCGAGCACGTGGCGGTCAGCCGTGCGGGCGCGCGGCGCAAGCTCGAACGTGGCGGACATGGCTTCGAGGAGCTGACGCCGCCGCTGCCGGGGCAGCGCGCCGACGTCTCGCTGCACGCCCTGGAGGCCGGCGCGACGACCGGCGGCTGGGATGACCCGCCGATGCACGAGCCCGGCAGCCGCGAGACCTCGGTCGTCCTGGAGGGAACGCTGGTGCTGGTGGTGGACGGCATTCGCCACGAGCTGAACGAGGGCGACAGCGTCACCTTCGACGCCGACCTGCCCCACCACTTCGAGAACGAAGGCGGGGAGCCGACGCGCTTCCTCGCCGTTATCGCCGCCGGCCTGCGCCGGAGCTAGGAGGAGGCCCGATGCCAAAGACCATGTTCGACAAGCTCTGGGAGGCGCACGAGGTCTCCGACGGCCTGATCTACATCGACCTGCACCTCGTCCACGAGGTCACCTCGCCCCAGGCCTTCGACGGTCTGCGTCTGGCCGGTCGCGGCCTGCGCCGCCCCGACAAGACGATCGCCACCGCCGACCACAACGTCCCCACCGACGGGACGATGGCGGCGCGCCTGATCGCCGACGAGCTCTCCCGCGTCCAGGTCGAGACCCTGGAGCGCAACTGCGCGGAGTTCGGCATCCCGATCTACTCGCTGGGCTCCGACCGGCAGGGGATCGTCCACGTGATCGGTCCCGAGCTGGGCGTCACCCAGCCGGGGATGACGATTGTCTGCGGCGACAGCCACACCTCCACCCATGGCGCCTTCGGCTCCCTGGCCTTCGGCATCGGCACCTCCGAGGTCGAGCACGTCCTGGCCACCCAGTGCCTGGTGCAGAAGCGGCCGAAGACGATGCGGATCTCCTACAGCGGCGAGCTGGGCGCCGGCGTCACACCCAAGGACCTGATCCTGGCGACGATCGGGCGCCTTGGCACCGGCGGCATGGTCGGCCACGCGGTCGAGTACGCGGGGCCCGCGATCGAGTCGCTCTCGATGCCGGGACGGATGACCGTCTGCAACATGACGATCGAGGGCGGCGGTCGGGCCGGGATGATCGCGCCCGACGAGACGACCTTCGAGTGGGTGCGGGGCCGCGCCGCCGCGCCCGCGGACTTCGAGGCCGCGGTCGAGCGCTGGCGCCGCCTGCCGACCGATGATGGCGCCGGCTTCGACGCAGAGGTAGAGGTCGACGCCGCGGCGATTTCGCCGATGGTGACCTGGGGGACCAATCCCGGCATGGTCGTCGAGGTGACCGACTTGGTCCCCGACCCGGCCGCGATGGAGTCCCCGGCCGACCGCGAGTCGGCCGAACGCGCCCTCGCCTACATGGGCCTGGAGGCCGGCACGCCGATGACCGAGGTGGCGCCCGAACGCGTCTTCATCGGCTCCTGCACCAACTCGCGGATCGAGGATCTGCGCGAGGCGGCCGAGATCGTCGACGGCCGCAAGGTCGCCGACTCGGTGCGGGCGATGGTCGTGCCCGGCTCCCAGCAGGTCAAGACCGACGCCGAAGCCGAGGGACTGCACGAGGTCTTCCGCTCGGCCGGCTTCGAATGGCGTGAGGCGGGTTGCTCGATGTGCCTCGGCATGAACCCCGACATCCTGATCGAGGGCGAGCGCTGCGCATCGACCTCGAACCGCAACTTCGAGGGCCGCCAGGGCAAGGGCGGCCGGACCCACCTGGTCAGCCCGAGGATGGCCGCCGCCGCGGCTATCGAGGGTCACTTCGTCGACATCAGGGATTGGAGCTAGAGATGAGGCCGATAGACGTGATCGAGGGCAAGGTGTCGGTCCTGGACCGAGCCGACGTCGACACCGACCAGATCATCCCCAAGCAGTTCCTCAAGCGGGTCGAGCGGACCGGCTTCGGCGAGTTCCTCTTCTACGACTGGATCCGCGACGGCGAGATCGAGCTGGAGCCGAACCCGATCCTGGTGGCGGGCCGAAACTTTGGCTGTGGCTCCTCGCGCGAGCACGCTCCCTGGGCGCTGGAGGATTTCGGCTTCCAGGCCATAATCGCCCCGTCCTTCGCCGACATCTTCTACTCCAACTGCACCAAGATCGGCCTGCTGCCGGCGATCCTCGGCGAGGAGCATTGCCGCGCCGTCGCCGAGGCCGGGGAGGCCCGGATAGACGTCGACGACGAGACGGTCACCTGCGCCGCCGGCGTCTTCGAGTTCGCGGTCGAGCACGACGTCAAGCAGCGTCTGCTCAACGGGTTGGACGACATCGGGATCACCCTCGAGAACGCGGTCGCGATCGACAAGTTCGAGCAGTCCGGCGCCGCGCGCGGTCCGGTGACGACGGCGCTCTGAGCTCGCGGCGATGGCCGGCGCGATGAACAGTGGCCCGCGCGAGTGGGACGCCGAGACCTACGACGCGATCTCCGACCCCCAGTTCAGCTGGGGGATGGAGGTGCTCGAGCGGCTCGAGCTGCGCGGCGACGAGGCGGCCGTCGACGCCGGCTGCGGGTCTGGTCGAGTCGCGGAGAGGCTGGCCGACCTCCTCCCGTCGGGCTCGCTGCTTGCGGTCGATGCCTCCGAGGCGATGATCGCCAAGGCTCGTGAGCGCCTGGGCGACCGGGCCTCCTACCTGCTTGCCGACCTCGCCGAGCTGGATGTAGGCGAGCCGGTCGACCTGATCTTTTCGACCGCGACCTTCCACTGGATCCTCGACCACGACCGGCTCTTCGCCCGCCTGCACGAGGCGCTGCGGCCCGGTGGGCGCCTGGTCGCGCAGTGTGGTGGGCTCGGCAACGTCGCCGAGCACGCACGGGCGATCGAAGTGGTCGCGACCCGCCCCGAGTTCGCCCCGTATTTCGATGGCATGACCGTGATGTGGAACTTCGCCGGTCCGGAGGAGACCGAGGCAAGGCTGCGTGCCGCCGGCTTTGACGAGGCCCGCTGCTGGCTGGAGCCGAAGCCGGTCACCCCGGCCGATCCGCTCAGGTTCACGATGACCGTGACCCTTGGGCCGCACCTGACCAGGCTTCCGGAGGAGCTTCGCCAGTCGTTCGCCGAAGCGGTCCTGGATGAAGGGCCCCTGCCGCTCACGCTCGACTACGTCCGCCTCAACATCGAGGCGCGGGCCTCTGCCGAGCCGCAATAGAGTGCCCGCCGTGCCCAGCCCCCCTCGCATAGTCCTGCTGCCCGGCGACGGGATCGGTCCCGAGATCGTCGGCGCCGCCCGCCACCTTCTCGAAGCGCTGGGGGAGTTCGAGCTCGAGGATCTCCTGATGGGCGGCTGTTCGATCGACGCGCACGGCACGGCGCTGACCGACGAGGTGCTCGACACCTGTCGCGCCGCCGATGCCGTTCTCCTCGGTGCCGTCGGCGGCCCCAAATGGGACACGACCGACCCTGCCGCACCGCGACCGGAGCAGGGCCTGCTCGGATTGCGCAAGGGGATGGGCCTCTATGCCAACCTGCGTCCGGTGCGGCCCAGCCCCGCGCTGGTCGGCGCCAGCCCGCTGCGCCCCGAGGTGATCGCCGGCACCGATCTGCTCGTCGTCCGCGAGCTCACCGGCGGGATCTACTTCGGCGACAGCGGCCGCGACGGCGACTCGGCCCACGACACCTGCGAGTACTCGACGGCCGAAGTCGAGCGGATCGCCCGGGTCGGCTTCGAGGCAGCCCAGCGGCGCGCCGAGGGCTCCGGCCGCACACCTCGGGTCACCTCGGTCGACAAGGCCAACGTGCTCGAGACCTCGCGCCTCTGGCGCGAGGTGGTCGGCCGCATAGCCCCCGATTATCCCGAGGTCGAGCTCGACCACCTGCTGGTCGACAATGCCGCGATGCAGCTCGTCTCGCGCCCAGCCGACTTCGACGTGATCGTCACCGAGAACCTCTTCGGCGACATCCTCAGCGACGAGTCGGCGATGTTGACCGGCTCCCTGGGCATGCTGCCCTCCGCCAGCCTCGGCGCCGAGGGCGAGCCCGGCCTCTTCGAGCCGGTCCACGGCTCCGCCCCCGACATCGCCGGCCAAGGCGTGGCCAACCCGCTCGCCACCTTCCTCTCGGTGGCGATGATGCTCCGCCACGGCCTCGACCGCCCCGACGAAGCAGCCCGGATCGAGTCAGCCGTCGACGCCGTGCTCGATCGCGGCCTCCGCACCCCCGACCTGACCGGAGCGCCGGAAGCTTCGGTCGGCACGGCCGAGATCACCGACGCCGTTTTGAGAGAGCTTTCCGCCTGAGGCCGCCCCGGCAGGGGTGGAACGTCTTGTACTTTTTCGCGGGCGCTCGCTTGGGCGTCAGCAATCACCGATCCACGAAAAAGTTAAGTGGAACCCCTGCCGGGGCGGCCTCAATCGGGCATACTTCCCTGATCGTGGAGACGGCAGAGCTGATCTGGCAAAACGGTGAGTTCGTGCCTTGGGGGGACGCCAAGGTCCACGTGCTCAGCCACGCGCTGCACTACGGCACCGGCGTCTTCGAGGGAGTTCGCTGCTACGAGACCGAGCGCGGTCCGGCCGTCTTCAGGCACGCCGACCACCTCGACCGGCTTGCCAAGTCGGCCGAGCTCTACTACCTCGGGCTGCCCTACTCGACCGAGGAAATCGCCGCGGCGACGCGCGAGCTGATCCGCCGCAACGGCCTCGGCTCCTGTTACATCCGGCCGCTCGCCTTCCGCGGCTACGGCAACCTCGGTCTCTACGCGACCGATGCCCCGATCGACGTGATCGTCGCCGCCTTCCCCTGGGGAGCCTATCTCGGCGAGGAGGGGCAAAAGCACGGCATCCGCGCCAAGGTGTCGAGCTGGCGCCGGATCGGCCCGGGGGGTCTGATCCCGCACGCCAAGGCCTCCGGCCAATACCTCAACTCGATCCTCGCCAAGCACGAGTCGACCAACGCCGGCTACGAAGAGGCGATCCTGCTCGACGAGCGCGGCTTTGTCTGCGAGGGCTCCGGCGAGAACATCTTCCTGGTCCGCGACGGCCAGATCGTCACCCCGCCGCACGTTGCCTCGATCCTCGACGGGATCAACCGCAAGTCGGTTATCCAGATCGCTCGCGACCTCGGTTACACCGTGGTCGAGCGCGACGTTGCCCGCTCCGAGCTCTACCTGGCCGAGGAGGTCTTCCTCACCGGGACGGCGGCCGAGCTGGTGCCAGTGCGCGAGATAGACGACCATCCGCTGGGCGAGCCGGGTGAGATCACCCGCCATGTGCAGGCCAAGTTCGTCGATGCCCTGCACGGCCGCGCCGAGGAGTACCTGGAGTGGCTCGACTTCGTCGAGGCACCGGCGGGGGCGGATCAACCGAGTAAGGTCAGTTCCTGATGCAACAGCATTTCGAGGCAATCGGGCGAATTACCGCAGCCGCCTAGCGGCTGGCGCGGTTCATACCACCCGCGCGCGCCGGGGCCGGAAGGCCCTCACCCCGATCTCTCGAATCGAAAGGCATCAGATGGAACAGGTAAAGCTCTACGACACCACCCTGCGGGACGGCATGGGTGGGCAGGGCATGTCGCTCTCGGTGGGCGAGAAGCTGAAGGTGGTGCACGCCCTCGATGCGCTCGGGGTCCACTTCGTCGAGGCCGGCTTTCCCAGCTCCAACCCGAAGGAGGCCGAGCTGTTTGAGCTCCTCGCCGGGCTGGAGCTGGAGCAGGCGACGATCGCCGCATTCGGGATGACCCGGCGCCGCGACGTCGCCGCGGAGGATGACGAGTCCCTGCGGGTGCTGGTCGAGTGCTTCGCGCCCGTCGTCACCCTGGTCGGCAAGAGCTGGAAGCTGCACGTCGACAAGGTGATCAAGGTCTCCGCGGACGAGAACCTGGCGATGATCGGAGACTCCCTGGCATTCCTCCGCGAGCAGGGCAAGCGTCCGGTTTTCGACGCCGAGCACTTCTTCGACGGTTACCGCGACGACGCGGCCTACGCGCTCGAATGCGTCCGCGCGGCCGCCGAGGCTGGCGCCGAGAACGTCACCCTCTGCGACACCAACGGCGGCAGCCTGCCCGGCTTCGTCGCCGAGGCCACGGCGGCGGTGCTCGCGGATCTGGGCGACACGGTCGAGATCGGCATCCACACCCACAACGACGCCGAGTGCGCCGTAGCCAACTCGCTCGCCGCGGTCGGCGCCGGGGCACGGCTGGTGCAGGGCTGCGTCAACGGCTACGGCGAGCGCTGCGGCAACGCCAACCTCGCCTCGATCCTGCCGGCGCTGCAGCTGAAGATGGGCTTCGAGGTCGTTTCCGTCTCCCAGCTCGAGAGCCTCACTTCGACCTCTCACTACCTGGACGAACTCTGCAACATGACGCCGAACCCCGACCGGGCCTACGTCGGGCGCAACGCCTTCGCCCACAAGGCGGGGATGCACGCCGCCGGCGTCGCCGCCGATGCCAGCACCTTCGAGCATCTCGACCCGGCTCGGGTCGGCAACGAGCGGGAGATCCTCGCCTCGGAGCTGTCGGGCAAGGCCACCATCCGCAGCGCCGCCGAGCGGACGGGCTTGGACCTCGACGACGCCGCCGCCGCGCAGGCGGTCGAGCGGTTGAAGGAGCGCGAGCACCACGGCTACCACTACGAGGCGGCGCAGGCCTCCTTCGAGCTGCTGCTGCGGCGCGAGGCGGGGGTCTATGAGCCGCTTTTCGAGCTGGAGAGCTTTCGCGTCACGACGGAGAAGCGCGAGGGCGGGGGCGTCGAGACCGAGGCGACGATCAAGGTCGTCGTCGACGGCGAGCGCTACGTCGAGGTGGCCGAGGGCAACGGTCCCGTCAACGCGCTCGACCGCGCTCTGCGGGCCGCGATCGGGGTCCGTCATCCGCACCTCGCCGGGGTCGAGCTGACCAACTACAAGGTGCGGATCCTCGACGAGGCCCATGGCACAGGCGCCGTCACCCGGGTGCTCCTGGATTCGACGGACGGCAAGCGCGAGTGGGGCACGATCGGCGTCTCGGAGAACATCATCGAGGCTTCCTGGGAGGCGTTGGTCGACTCGCTTGCCTACGCCTTCCAACCGCGTGGCGACGACACACCCGGCGAGTAGGGTGCGGCCCGCGATGGCCGGCACTCCCGACACCGAGACGATCCCGCTGGCACGGCCGGAGGTCGGCGCCCGCGAGGAGGAGCTGGTCCTCGAGGTGCTCCGTTCGGGGCGGCTCTCTCTGGGCCCGATGGGGGAGCGCTTCGAGCGTGCCTTCGCCGAGTGGCTCGGGGTCGGGGACGCGGTCGCGGTCTCCAGTGGCACGGCGGCGCTGCACCTCGGAGTGCGCGCGCTCGGCTGGGGCCCCGGCGAGGAGGTCCTGACCAGCCCCTTCAGCTTCGTCGCCTCCGCCAACTGCCTGCTCTACGAGGGTGTCCGCCCGGTCTTCTGCGATGTCGATCCCGGGACGCTCAACCTCGATCCGGACGCGGCCGCCGCTGCGGTGGGCGAGCACACGGTCGGCATCCTGCCGGTCCACATCTTCGGTTACCCGGCGGCGATGCCCGAGCTGGAAAGGCTTGCCGGCGAACGCGGGATAGGCATCCTCGAGGATGCCTGCGAGAGCCTCGGCGCGATCGATTCCGCGGGACGCAAGGTGGGCACCCGGGGGAACCTCGCGACCTTTGCCTTCTACGCCAACAAGCAGCTGACCACGGGGGAGGGGGGGATGATCGTCCCTCCCGACGGTGAGGTCGCCGCAAGGCTGCGCAGCGAGCGCAACCAGGGGCGGGCCGCCGACATGGGCTGGCTCGACCACGGCGGCCTCGGCTTCAACTATCGCCTCTCCGAGGTCGCCGCCGCGCTCGGCGTAGCCCAGCTGGAGAAACTCGACTCCCTGCTGGCCGGCCGCGTCAGGGTCGCCGCCCTGTACGAGGATGGGCTCGCCGGCATCGACGGGCTGCTGATGCCGATCGCGGGGCGCGGCGAGGAGCTGCGCAGCTGGTTCGTCTACACCGTCCAGCTCCCCGAGAGCGTCGACCGCGACGCAGTGATCGCCCACCTCGCCGAGCGCGGCGTCGCCAGCAAGGCCTACCTGCCCTGCATCCACCTCTTCCCACATCTGAGCGCGCTGGGCTATCGCGAAGGTCAGTTCCCGGTGGCCGAAGCGGCCTCCGCCCGCTCGCTGGCACTTCCTTTCTTCCCTTCGATGACCGGGTCCCAGGTGGAGCGGGTGTGCGAGGCTCTGGCCCAATCCCTGCGCTGATGTCCCGCTTCCGCAAAGACCCCGATCCCCGCTTCTGGCGACTCAACCGCTCGATTGAGTTCGATTGGCGGCTGGCGCCCTACGACATCGACCAGTCCCAGGCGCACGCCCGCGGATTGCACGGGATCGGCGTCCTCGACGCCGACGAGCTGTCCCGGATGGACGCCGGCCTGGAGCGCGTGCGCGCCCGCATGGGCGAGCACGGCTTCGAGTTCGCCGACGCCGACGAGGACATCCACATGGCGGTCGAGCGCCTGCTCGGCGAGGAGATCGGCCCGCTCGCCGGCAAGCTGCACACGGGCCGCTCCCGCAACGACCAGGTTGCCACCGACGTGGCGATGGTCGTGCAGGCCCACTCGCTGCGCGCGATCGAGCTCGCCGGCGACGCGATGGAGCGGCTGCTGGAGCTGGCCGAGCGCCATCGCGACTGGTCGATGCCCGGCTACACCCACCTGCAGCGCGCCCAGCCGGTCTACCTCGGTCACCACCTGCTCGCCTACTTCTGGATGCTCGCCCGCGACGTGCTGCGCTTCCAATTCGCGTTCGACAGCGCCTCGGTGATGCCGCTCGGCTCCGGCGCCCTCGCCGGCGTCAACTGGGAGATCGACCGCAACGCCGTCGCCGATGACCTCGGCTTCGAGCACGTCAGCCGCAACTCGATCGACGGCGCCTCCAACCGCGACTTCGTCCTCGACTACCTGGCCGCCGCCTCGACCTGCGCGATGCACCTCTCGCGGTTCGGCTCGGAGATCGTCATTTGGAGCTCCTCGGAGTTCGGCTTCTGCGAGCTCGACGAGTCCTTCTCCTCGGGCTCCTCGATCATGCCGCAGAAGGTCAACCCCGACTCGGCTGAGCTGCTGCGCGCCAAGAGCCCCCGGGTGGCGGCAGGTTACGCCTCGCTGCTGGGGACGATGCACGCCCTGCCGCTCACCTACGGCAAGGACATGCAGGAGGACAAGGAGCCGCTCTTCGACGCGATCGACACAATCGAGTCCTGCCTGGAGGCGCTCGAGGGGATGCTGGCCGGGATCGAGTTCGATCGCGATCGGCTCGAGGAAGCCTCCGGCGACGAGATGCTGGCCGCTACCGAGGTCGCCGACCTGTTGGTGCGCCGCGGCGTGCCCTTCCGCGAGGCGCACGGCATCGTCGGCGGCCTAGTCCGCGATGCGGTAGAGCAGGACAAGAAGCTCTCGGAGTTGACGCCGGAGGAGCTGGGCCGGCGCTCCGAGCACCTCGACGAGTCCTTCTACGAGGTGCTGCAGCGCAGCAGCTGGCTGGAGTCGAAGCGGATCGAGGGCGGCACCGGCTCCGAGGCCCTGGCGGTGCAGATCGGACAGGCCGGCGAGACCCTCGCCGCGGTCAAGGCAAGAGCCCTAGAGGAGCGCGCCTGAATGGATTCCTCCGCTTCGTTGAAGGATTACCTGGCCCAGGACCCTGGTAATCCTTCAACGAAGCCTTTGGGGGCTGCGTTTTTCGAGCGCTCCGTCCACACGGTTGCCCGCGAGCTGATCGGCTGCCGGCTCTTTTACGAGGACTGTGGCGGCGTGATCGTCGAGACCGAGAGCTACGAGCGCGACGATCCAGCCTGTCACGCCTATGTGGGCTTGACGTCGCGCACGGAGGTGCTGTTCGGCCCGCCGGGCCGGGCCTACGTTTACCTGTCCTACGGAATCCACGCTCTTCTCAACGCGGTGGCCGAACCGGAGGGCGAGGCGGCCGCCGTGCTGATCCGAGCGCTCGAGCCGACGACCGGCCTCGACGCGATGCGCAAGCGCCGGGGACCAAGATCCGACCGCGACCTTTGCTCCGGCCCCGGCAAGCTAACCGAGGCGCTCGGCATCGACCTCTCTGAGAATGGCGCCGACCTTACGAACGACCCATTCCTCATCCTGCCTCCCGATAAGTACTGGGTGGGTGAGATCGTCACCGGCCCGCGCATCGGCATCACAAAAGCAACCGAGCGCCCATGGCGCTTCTGCGCCGCCGATAACCCCCATATCTCAAAGCCGATCAGCGCCCAGGGACCATCCCGGTAGGGGTGGAGCGTCTTGTACTTTTTCGTCAGCTGGCACCGAGGCGCTAAGCCCTAATCCTGACCACCGAAAAAGTTAAGCGGAACCCCTACCGGGATGGTCCCTACCCCGCGGTAACGCCGCCCCCGGTAGCGGGCGCAGCAGGTTCGCCCGGCGCTGGTTCAGCCGCTTCGGGTTCGACAGGTTCGGGTGCCGGTTCCGTCGGTTCGCTCGCTTCGGGTTCGGAGGATTCGACTTCGGGTTCGGAGGCCGCCGGCGGTACGTAGGTCGGGCCGGATCCGGAAGACGAGCCGCCGCGCTTGCCTTCCTTCGCTTCGCCTTCGCGTTCAGCCTTGATCTCCTCCCAGGCCGAGATCACGCTGGCCCAGATCAGTGCCGGGAATGTGCCGCCCATCACCGGGCCGCCGTTGTAGAGCGTCGTCATCGGGGTCGTCGTATCGGCGTAGCCGACCCAGACACAGGCGGTCACTTCGTCTTCGATGCCGCCGCAGAACCAGGCGTCGCCGTTGTTCTCGGTAGTTCCGGTCTTGCCCCACTGGCCGGAGGCACCGATGTTGGCATGGGTGCCGGTGCCGCTCGAGACAACCGTTTCGAGGATGCTCTTCGCTTCTTCGGCCACGCCTTCGGGAATGACTTGAGTGTGGATCGAGTCGTTGTCGCCGCCCTTGATCGTCTGGCCGTCCTGGTCGGTTACCTGGGTGTAGGCGACGGGACTGTCGCCCGGCCGTGGCGCCAGCCTGCCGCTGACCCGGTCGCCGTTGTTGCCGATCGTGGAGTAGGCGTAGGTCCAGCCCAGGGGCGTGACGCCCACTTCGAGCCCGCCGAGCACCATCGAGGGGTTGGTCGAGATCGGGTCCTGGTAGCCGGCCTTGTGGATCGTCGCCGCGATCGAGTGGGTGCGGTCCTGAATCGTCTTGCCTTCCAGCGCCTCGAGGCCAAGCTGTGCGTAGATCGAGTTATCCGAGTAAGTCGTCGCGCAGACGATGTCGCAGGAGCCGAGGTAGGAGTCCTCATCGTTGTTGACTTCGAAGACTTCCTGGTTTTGCTTTCCAAAGTGGATGTATTGCGGGGCGGATTCGAATGTCGTGTAGGGCGAAATTCCCTCTTCCAGCGCCGTGATCAGCGTGAAGGGCTTGATCGAGGAGCCGGGCTGGCGGTGGCCCTGGGTGGCGAGGTTGAAGGGCTTGGTTTCGAAGTTCGGCCCACCGACCATCGCCTTGACCCCGGCGTTGTGGTTGTCGAGCACGACCACCGATGCGGTCGCGGGGGAGTAGCCGAGGTATGAGTTGACCGCTTCTTCGGCGGCGCCCTGGAGGCGCAGGTCGAGCGTCGACTTGACCTTGAGGCCGCCGAAGAAGGCCTTGGCGGCACCGTAGCGGTCGACCAGTTGCTGGCGCAGCCAGGCGGTGAAGTAGGGGGCCTTCGAGTCGAGCTTGGGCGGCTCGACGTCGGCGGGGGCGGGCAGGGCCTGCTGGCGGCCTTCCTCAAACTGTTCTTGCGTTATGTAGCCCTGCTCGTACATCTTTTCGAGCACGATGTTGCGCCGCATCAGCGAGTTTTCGGGATAGATCTTGGGGTCGTAGGCGGAGGGCGAGGCGATCAAGGCCGCCAGCGTCGCTGCCTCCCACGGCTCCAGCACCGACGCGCAGGGCTCCGTCGTGGTGCCGCAGCCGGGGTGCGCCTTGCCGAAATAGGTGCGGGCTGCGGCCTCGATTCCGTAAGCGCCCTCGCCGAAGTAGATCGTGTTCAGGTACTCGGTGAGGATTTTGTCCTTGGTCCAGTGGCGCTCGAGCCGGTAGGCGAGTGCCGCCTCGCGGAACTTCTCGAAGACCGTGCGGCTGCCTTCCGCTTCCAGCGCGTTCTTGACGAACTGCTCGGTGATCGTCGAGGCGCCTTGGGCGGCGCTCTGGCTGAGCACGTCCTTGACCAAGGCGCGGGCAATGCCCTGGAAGTCGACGCCGTTGTGTTCGTAGAAGCGCGAGTCCTCGATCGAGACGACTGCGTTCTTGATGTTCGGGGAGATCTGCCCCGAGGTGAGCAGGATCTTGTTCTGGTCGCTGGTCAGCGTGCCGATCGGCTCGCCCGAGGCGTCGTAGACCTCGCTGTTCTTCGCCGCCTTGTACTGGGCGAAGTTGTAGATCGCCGGCAGGTCCCGCGAGACAGCGGCCATCATCCCGAAGATCATCGAGACCAGCCCCAGCACGCCAAGCCCCAGCACAACGAAGAGGATGCGTAGCTTCTTGAGGCGCGGCTTGCTGCGTTCGCCCGCCAAGAGAGTGCGGCAGTCTAGCATTGCCGCCATGGCGGATCTGACGCGCAACGCTGTCGACGTTCTGCCGGCCGGGATGCTCGAGGAGCAGCTCGCGGCCGGGCGGCCGCTGCGCGTGAAGCTGGGGATCGATCCGACCACGCCCGACATCCACCTCGGCCACACGGTCGTGCTGGAGAAGCTGCGCGAGTTCCAGGACGCCGGCCACCAGGTCGTCTTGATCGTCGGCGACTTCACCGCGCGGGTCGGCGATCCGAGCGGCCGCTCCGCCCAGCGGCCGCTCCCGTCCCCCGAGGAGATCGAGGCCAACGCCGCCACCTACCAGGAGCAGGCGTTCAAGGTGCTCGACCGCGAGCGCACCGAGGTCCGCTTCAACAGCGAGTGGCTGCGGATGCCCCCGGAGGATCTGCTCGGCCTCTTGGCCCAGACCACCGTGGCCCGCCTGATCGAGCGCGACGACTTCCAGAAGCGCCTCGCCGCCGGCGTCCCGATCGCCGCGCTGGAGCTGCTCTATCCCCTGCTGCAGGGCTACGACTCCGTCGCGGTCGAGGCCGACGTCGAGCTGGGGGGGACCGACCAGAAGTTCAACCTGCTCTTCGGCCGCGACATCCAGGCCGCTTACGGCCAGAAACCGCAGTCGATCCTGACGATGCCGATCCTGGTCGGGACCGATGGCGTCCAGAAGATGAGCAAGTCGCTGGGCAACTACATCGGCGTCATCGAGGCACCGGAGGAGATCTTCGGCAAGACGATGCGGATCCCCGACGAGGCGATGCCCGAGTACTACCGGCTCGTCCTAGGCGCCGAGCCCGACGCGGCGTTGCCGCCCAACGAGGCCAAGCGGGCCCTGGCCCGCGGCATCGTCGAGCGCTTCCACGACGCCCCCGCGGCGGCGTTGGCCGAGGAGCATTTCAACCGCCTCTTCGTCGAGCGCCAGGCACCGGACGAGGTCGAGGAGCTCGACTTGACCCCCTTCCTCGGCGACGACGGCGAGGACGTCCACCTGCCGATGCTGATGGCCGGCGCCTTCGAGATCAGCTCCAGCGAGGCACGCCGCCTGATCGGCCAGGGGGGCGCAAAGCTCGACGGGGAGCCGATTCCGGCTGATACCCTGGACCTTGCTCCGGACGCGCTGGACGGGCGCGTGCTGCAGGTCGGCAAGCGCCGCTTCCGCCGCCTGCGTGCCCCCGCCTGAGGGGGCTAGGCAAACCGCCGCCGCAGCGCTATACTCCTTCGTCCTTCTGGGCAAGGCCTGGTGCCTGGCCCATGCGTGAAGAGCGACGAGTCCCGTCGACAAGGCGCAGCGGTCTTTGAAAACTGAGCAGCGTGCACCCCGCGGACATTCGTGTCCGTGGGATGTTTGAGCCCGATCCACTCGGTGCGCCAGCGCGCCGGGTGGTCTGATTTACCCGTCATGCCGGTCGCCGAGTATGTGTACCCGGCGATTTGCAATTTGCCAGGCATGACAGCTCTCTGTAAGAAGTACCTTCACGGAGAGTTTGATCCTGGCTCAGGACGAACGCTGGCGGCGTGCTTAACACATGCAAGTGGTGCGACGAACCAGGGCTTGCCCTGGGGCAAAGCCGCGAACGGGTGAGTAACACGTGAGTAACCTGCCCCGATGACCGGGACAACCCGAGGAAACTCGGGCTAATACCGGATGTGGCGCA
>JBJMKO010000050.1:0-45621 GCA_045805805.1 Solirubrobacterales bacterium
CGTGCCTGGTCAGAACACTCAAGAGCGGGCGAAGCCCGCTCGTTCTGACCAGGCACGCCCGACCTCCCCCTAGACTCACCCACCATGCCCACCTTCGACGCCCTAGCCAACCTCCCCCTGGAGATCGAAGGCTACGAGCTACAACCGCTGGAGCTGCAGATCCCGGGATTCGAACGGCTCAGCACAGTCATCCACATGTGGGGGGGCGGCGAGGACGGACTGGGCGAGGACGTCACCTACGACGCGGTCGACCACATCGCCCTACAGGACCACGGCCCATCGCTCGACATCACCGGCTTCTCAACCCTGGGCGAGTTCTGCGAGATGGTCGGTGAGCTGGACACCTTCCCGGCCGAGCCACAGCGCGACGTCTCCCGCCTCTACCGCCGCTGGGCCTTCGAGTCGGCGGCGCTGGACCTGGCACTGCGCCAGGCCAACACCGGGCTCGCCCAGGCGCTCGGCCGCGAGCCACGCCCGGTCAGCTTCGTCGCCTCGATGAGGCTTGGGGGACCGGATGGAGAAGCCTCCTCGATAGCGCCGCTGCGGGCAAAGCTCGATCGCTATCCCAACCTTCGCTTCAAGCTCGACCCCACCAACGACTGGACCGACGAGCTGATTGCCGAGCTGGTCGAGACCGGCGCCGTCGACTCGCTCGACCTCAAGGGCTTCTACAAGGGCACCGTGGTCGACGTCGAAACCGACCCCGAGCTCTACGCGAAGCTGATCGAGGCCTTCCCCGAGGCCTGGATCGAGGACCCCGACGTGACCGAGGAGACCCGGCCGGTCCTCGAGCCGATCCGCGACCGCCTCACCTGGGACGCGCCGATCCACTCGATCGCCGACATCGAGGCGCTGCCCTGGGTTCCGAAGATGGTCAACGTCAAGCCCTCGCGAATCGGCGGCGTGCGCCAGCTCTGCGAGACCTACGACTACTGCGCCGAGCACGGCATCGGCGCCTACGGCGGCGGCCAGTGGGAGATCGGCGTCGGCCGCGGCCAGATCCAGGTGCTCGCCGCGCTCTTCCATCCCGATACGCCCAACGACACCGCCCCGCGTGGCTACAACGAAGCAGAGCCGCCCGTGGAGCTGCCGGTCAGTCCGCTGGAGCCGCGGTTGACGCACATCGGGTTTCGGTGGGACGAAGAGTGAGGGATCGGGTACCCCTCGGCCGTCCAAGTGCCGCGCTAATTAGCGCGGCACTTTGAGTATCCGCCCGTCCGAGGGGCACCCGATCCCTCACTCTTTGGGTGGCCGAATTCCATGTTTCAGCTACGTTGCGAACTGACTGCCAGCCCGAGCAAGGAGAGAGAAGTGGCCGAGAAAAGCTTTGCCGATGCGCTCAATGAGCAGGTCGCCAACGAGTTCGCAGCTTCCCAGCAGTATGTGGGCGCCGCGGTCTACTACGACGTCGAAACGCTGCCACGGCTTGCCGCCTTCTTCTACCGGCAGGCGCTGGAGGAGCGCGAGCACGCGATGATGATGATCCGGTACCTGCTCGACGTCGGCGAGGGTGTGCACATCCCGGACATCAAGTCGCAGGAGACGACTTATTCCGACGGCAGCGCTCCGGTGCGGATGGCGCTCGAACAGGAGAAGCGGGTGAGCGAGGAGATCTTCGCTCTGTTCGAGCTGGCGCGCGAGGTCAAGGACTACCGGGCCGAGCAGTTCCTGCAGTGGTTCGTCAAGGAGCAGGTCGAGGAGGTGGCGCTGATGAGCGACCTTTTGAACGTGGTCGAGCGCTCCAAGGACAACCTGCTGCTGGCCGAGGACTACATCGCGCGGGAGAGTCTTGGCGAAGAGGGTGGGGATCCGACCGCGCCGCCTATGGCGGGGGGCTCGGCGGGGTAGGGCGGGTCACCCTCTCTCGACCGTCCAATTGCCGGTCTAATTAGACCGGCAATTTGAGTATCCGCCCGTTCGAGAGAGGGTGACCCGCCCTGTCTAGCCGAGCCAGCCGGCTCTTCGGCGCATTGATTTGATCCGGCGGAACTCCGCTATGTCCTCGCGGAGGGCAGCCGGGGCCGGGGCGGGCAGGAAGCGGGCTGGTAGGGGCGACTCGACTACTCCTGTTTCCGAGCTTGTGACCTTGTAGGCGCGGGCGCCTCGGCGGGCGGTTACGGCTGATGGGGGGGCAGCGCCCTCCCATAGGAGGCCGGCGTAGTCGTCTAGGCCGTAGCCGCCGGGGGTGCCGTTGGCTACGGCTTCGAGGTAGGCGGCGCGGCGCTCAGGCTCGTTGTTGTAGTGGACGCAGAGGCTGCCGGCGAGCATGCCCAGCCCGGCCTCGACCTCCGGCTTGCCCGAGGATTTGGTGATGCCCGCCTCGAACCAGCACATCGCGCCGGCGCTCTGGCCGGCGAGGACGATGCCCTGCTGCCAGGCGAGACTGAGGATGGCGCTCAGCTCGTGCGCCTCCCAGACCGCGAGCAGGTTGACGAGGCTGCCGCCGCCGACGTAAATCAGGTCCTGGGAGAGCAGGTGGTCGCGCAGCGCCATTGGCCGCCTGCCGAGGCGGAAGAGGGAGAGGTCGGAGGGGTCGCAGGGTCGCTCGTCGAAGGCGGCGTAGAAACGCCCGATCTGCTCGGAGGTGTCGCCACTGGCGGTGGGCAGGAGGCAGATCCGCGGCCTCCCGAGCGCCCGTTCGGTCGCCAACCGCAGCATCAGCTCGCTGACCGCGCGGTCGGGCGGGCGCGAGGTGAAGTCGTGGCCCCCGAGAGTGAGGATGCGGGTAACCATCAGATTGGCGGCGACTCGCCCAGGAAGTCAGTCGCGAGCCCGACCTCGGAGACCTCGTCTCCGTTCGCGTCGACGCGGTAGCCACGCGCGGTCGGCCGCGAGGCCACGACCCGCTTCAACTCGGTGCCGACGAAATGCAGGGCGGCTCCGTCCTGCGCCGCGTAGCCCGGCCGCATCCCCGCCCTGAGCAAGCCGTGGTAGGCGCGACCGTGATCGGACTCCGACTCGTAGTGCACGCTGTTGCTGAAGGGCAGGAATCCGAGTCCCTCGACCCGGCGCGGTGCGCCGTGGAAGCCGCTGTGGGCCTCGGCAAACCAGCAGAGGGAACCGGCCGAGAGGCCGCAGAGGACGACGCCGGCCTCCCAGGCCTCGCGCAGGATCTCGTCGATCCCGTGCGCCCGCCAGACCCCGAGCAGGCTGACAACACTGCCGCCGCCGACGTAGATCAGGTCCTGGGAGAGCAGGTGGGCGCGCAGGTCGGCCGGGCCCTGCTCGCGGCGGAAGAGGGAGAGGTGGCTGGCCTCGCAGCGCTCGGCCGGGAAGGCGCGGTAGAAGCGGACGACGTAGTGGTCGGCGTCGCCGCTGGCCGAGGGCAGGAAGCAGACCCGCGGCCGCTCGCGTCCCGGTAGCCCGAGCACGTACTCGTCGAGCAGCGGGTTACCCGACTCCATCGAGAAGCCGCCGCCGCCGAAGGCCACGATCTGTCGATTCGCAGTCTCCATTGGCGAATGTTCCCGCCGGGCCGGGAAAGGTTCGTTGTACAGGGGTCCGAAGTTCGCCCCACCACCATCGCCCGTCTGTACAGTGCCCGGCTCCCGTACGCAGGGTCGGCAAAGGCGACGGCGCCTTGGGAACGGGCCTCAGCGTCGAATCTTGCGAGCCCTGCCGGGCGTGGGCTGCCTGGCTTCGGTCATCACCCGGCGGAGTTTGTGGCGCAGCCGGTGCAGGCGCACCTTGACCGTGCCGTCCGGCAGGCCCAACCGCCGCGCAATCGCCTGCTGGGTGAGATCCTCGTTGTAGCGAAGGCGCAGCAGCTGCTGGTCGCGCTCGTCGAGGCGTTCAAGCGCGGCATGGAGGTCAGCCCGCTCCACCGTGGAGACGAGCCGCTCGTCCTCGACACCTTCCTTCGACTCGATCTCGGCGACGGGGTCCGGCCGCACGCGGGCGTGGAGCCGGAAGGCCTCGTTGCGGACGATCGTCGCCAGCCACTCTTTGCGGCGACTGCCGTCGCGAAGGGTGGACCGCCGACGCCAGGCTCGCAGGAGGGCGTCCTGGGCGACGTCCTCGGCCTCGCTGGGATTGCTCGTGTAGCGATATGCCATGCGCACACAGAAGCGGTGCGCCTCCTCCCAGTGCCAGCCTTCGTCGTGATTCGAATCTTGAGTGGCTGAAACGTTGATTGATCGACCGTACTACGTCTAAAAGCAAAAGGGGAAATTTTATTGTTGTAACTTTTTGGATTACGCTTTCGGTCTCTAAATTGTGGGGGTCATGACACCAGCGGAGACAGGTGGGAACTGGGCTGAGCGCGCCTATGAGGCGATGGCCCCCGTCTATGACGTGTTCACCGCACACCATGACTACAAAGCGTGGCTCGCCGACCTCCTCAAGTTGCTCGAGCGCAACGGCCTGCAGGGGCGCCGGCTGCTCGACGTCGGCTGCGGAACCGGCAAGAGCTTCCTGCCGCTGCTGCCGGCCGGCTGGGACGTCACCGGCTGCGACGTCTCGCCCGCGATGGTGGAGCTCGCCCGGGAGAAGGCCGGGGATTCTGTGAATCTCGCGGTCGCCGACATGCGCGAACTTCCGAAGCTCGGCGAGTTCGACCTGATCTGGGCACTGGACGACGCGGTCAACTACCTGCTCAGTCGCGAGGAACTGGGGCAGGCTCTGGTGGGGATGCGGGAGAACCTCGCCCCAACCGGCCTGCTGCTCTTCGATCTCAACACGCTGCTCGCCTACCGCACTTTCTTCGCCGAGACCGAAGTCCTCGAACGCAGCGGATGGCGGCTGGTGTGGACGGGCATGGCCACGGCCGACGTCGCGCCCGGCTCAATCTGCGAGTCGACCCTGGAGTCTTTCCCACTCGAGGCCACAGGAGACAGCCCCAAGGCGCCGGCCCTCCGCCACCGCCAGCGCCACTTCCCGGAAGCCGAGGTCCTGGCGACCCTCGAGCGCGCCGGCCTCGAGTGCCTCGACGTCTACGGCCACGGGCTCGACGGCATCCCGCGCCAGCCGCTCGACGAATCGATCCACACCAAGGCGGTCTACGTCGCCCGGATCGCCGGCGCCTAGCGACCGCCGCCGCGCAGCCCCTTCTGCACCGAGGAGAGTCGCTCGGAGGCGAGCGCCCATTCGTGCTGGAGCTTCGGTTCGACCGATTCGGAATCGCAGGACGCGCTCGCGAGGCAATCTCCCCAGGTGTTCGCGGCCTCCGTGTAGCGGTTCAGCGCCCGCTCCGCGGGTGTGCCGGCCGTTACCAGGCAGCCGAGCCCCAGACGGTCGACCGGGACGCCGTCGTAGGCGTTGCGCACGGCCCTTACTTCGTGCAGATAGGCGTCGTAGCGCAACCCCACCGCCAGCTTCCGGCGCAGGGCGTCCATCGAGCCGAGAAGGTCGTGAAGCTGGGCTCGGCAGGTGCGTGTGGCTGCTGAAACGCCCGCCTGAGCGCCGCGCGGCGCCACCGTTCCCATGCCTGCAGCTGCCGAGTGCCGGCCGCCGCAACCGGACAGGATCGGCGCCAGGGCGAACAGGATCCCGACTGTCGCCGCAGGGCCGAGCCGCATCTGTCTAGTGTAGAAATTCGCTCGATGCCGAGAGCGCGCAAGCTCGCGATCGTGGCGGCTGCGGCGATGCTTGCGCTCGCGCCGGCCGGGCCTTCGGCAGGCGCGAGCGGAAACGGTGGCGCGCTGGTCGTGGGCGACAGCCTCGAGGAGCTGACCTCTCCCTACCTGCAGCGCTACCTGCCCGGCGTGCCGTTGACGATCGACGCCGTGGGGGGCTACAACAGCTACCAGATCCTCGAGCTCTTCGAAGAAAGCTACGACCCTTCGCAGTCGGTGATCGTCTTCGACGCCGGCACCAACGACAACCCGGCCTATCCGCAGATCCTGGCCGAAAACCTGAGCAAGGTCGCGGCGGCGATCGGAGACAGGTGCATGGTCGTGCCAACCATCCACGGTCTTACCGTTAACGGCATCGACAACAGCGGAAAGAACCGGATCGTCCACGCCTTCGCCGCCTCGCGGCCGGGCACGCAGGTACCCGACTGGGCCGGCGCCGTGACGGCGCATCCCGAGCTGATGCAATCCGACAACTTGCACCCGATCCCCGAAGGCGCCGACTACCGCGCCCAGCTGATCGCGCAGGGGATCCAGGCGTGCCTCGCATCCCCATCGGCCGCGGCGAGCGGGCCGGCGCTGGAATCCGGGCCGGAGCTCGCTCCGGTGGGGAGGTTCGCGGCACGGCAGTCCTCGGTGGCCAGCGCCGTCACGACCGAGGCGAGCCGCGCGGTGGCTGCGCGGGTTGCCGGGGAGACACCGCTCCTCTGCGCGGGGCTGGCTCTGCTCTCGATCGGCATCGGTACCGATGCCTAGGCCGGTCGGGCGCAGAGACCGCTACATGCCCGGGCTCGACGGGCTGCGCGCGATCGCGGTGCTCGGCGTCGTCTTCTACCACCTGCGCTTCGGCTGGGCGGAAGGCGGCCTGCTTGGCGTGGGTGTGTTCTTCACCCTCAGCGGCTACCTGATCACGGACATCCTGCTCACCCAGGTGAACCGCGGCGGGATAAGACTGAAGTCGTTCTGGATGGCACGCGCCCGGCGCCTGCTGCCGGCGCTGTTTCTGATGCTTACGGTGGTGATGGCCTGGGTGACCGTGATCGGCCCGCACCAACCGGCCGACTTCCGCACTGCCGCACTCTCCGCCGTTGGCTACTTCAACAACTGGTGGCTGATCTTTCACCACGTTTCCTACTTCGCCCGCTTCGCCCCAGCCTCACCCCTCAACCATCTCTGGTCCCTCTCGGTCGAGGAGCAGTTCTACATCTTCTGGCCCTTCCTGCTGATGCTCGGGATCCGCTTCGTCCCCGAGGTGAAGAACACCACCGGGGTGCGTCCGCGGCTGGCCGGCGTCGTCCTGATCGGGGCGCTCTTCTCGGGCATCCTGATGGCGATCCTCTACAGCCCCTCGCTCGATCCCTCTCGCGTGTACTACGGGACCGACACCCGCGCGCTGGAGCTCTTGATCGGAGCGGCGCTGGCAATGGTCTGGCCGAGCCACCGGCTGCGCCCGAACATCGCCCCGCGGGCGCGGTGGACGATCGACGCGGCGGGGATCGCAGGGCTGGTCGTGATCGGGCTGATGCTCCAGAGCGTCACCGAGTTCTCGCCATTCCTCTACCGCGGCGGGTTCGCGGTGCTCGGACTGGGCTCCGTCCTCGCTGTCGCGGCCCTCGCCCATCCCGCTTCGCGGCTCGGCCCGATCGTCGGCTGCAAGCCGATGCGCTGGATCGGCGAACGCTCCTACGGCATCTACCTCTGGACCCTGCCGATCATCGTGCTGACCAGCCCGCAGGGGGCATACGGTCCCAACCTGCTGCGCGCGGCATTGCAGGTCGCGGCAATCATGGGGGTCGCGGAGCTCTCCTGGCGCTACGTCGAGAACCCGATCCGCCACGGCGCGCTTGGGAGGCTCTTGGCGCAGTGGCGAGCGGGGGGCTGGCGGCGCGAGCGGCTCTCCCACCATGGCTGGGCACTCCTCGGCGCCGGCGGTCTCGTCATCGCGTTCGCGATCGCGGGCCTGGGCGGAGTCGGCGTCTCCAACGAGACAAACGCGATCGGCTCCGCGAACGTGACGAAGACGGTCACCGCGAAGAACGTGCGGCGGGGTCCGCTCGCGACCTCCTGCGAAGCGGTGGTGCACATCGGCGACTCCACCTCGGAGGGTCTCGTCTCCGAAGAATATCTGCCCGACCCCAAGCAGCTGATCAGCGCCCAGTACACGCGGGTCGGCGCCACGACACAGCACCTCGAGGTGGCCGGTGCCCGCTCGATCTATGAGAACTTCGAAGGCGAAGCGAACGCGCAGGAAGTCGCGGAAGCGTGGAAGAACGAAGGCTTCGAAGGGTGCTGGGTGATCGCGATGGGCACCAACGAGGCGGCCAACGTCGCGGCGGGGTCGACCTTCACCTACGACGACCGCATCGCCGGCATGATGTCGACGATCGGCGACGAACCGACGATGTGGGTGAACGTGAAATCGCTCGTCCCCAGAGGCCCCTACGCGGAGGCGAACATGAAGTCATGGGACGAAGCGCTCCTCGACGCCTGCGACAGCTACCCGTACATGCGGATCTACGACTGGGCCGCAGACGTCAAGAAGGACTGGTTCATCCCCGACGGGATCCACTTCACCTCGGAAGGCTACGCCGCCCGCGGCAGGCTGATCGCCGATGCCCTGCTCGAAGCGTTCCCCAACACCGAACCGACGAAGATGGCCGACAAGCGCGACTGCGTTCTCTCGGGCTGATCCCGTTCCGGTGCGCTTTATGTGGTCATAGCCCGCATAAAGCGCACCGGAAGCTAGAAGACCTGGGCGTCGAGGAAGCTCGCGACGAGGACCAGCCAGCCGCCGATCTCGGCGGCGATCAGGCTGGCCATGAAGGCCTCCGTTCCGCGGACCGGGCGGCGAAACTGGTTGTCGGTGTCGCGCCGCCAGCCGTGAAACGCGTAGCCGGCGACGGCGGCGAAGAAGTAGAAGGCGAGCGCCCCGGCGGCGAGCAGGTTGACCAGCGTGCCCCAGCCGCTGAGCTCGACGAAGGTCGCGACCAGGAGCAGGGCAAAGCTGTAGAGCAGGGCCGCCCGGTGGGCCGTGTCGACGTAGGGATGGGCCAGCCCGTCCTCGGCCGCGTCCATCTGGCGAAACTTCCAGACCCCGAGCAGCAGCGCCCAGAGGAACATCAAGGCCGAGGCCAAGAGCACGGCCTTCGTATCGTCTCCAAGAACCATGCCAGTCTGAATACCAGCTAGGAGGAAGCCATGCCCGTTCCCACCGAGATCACCGGAGCCGACTTTGCCACCGTCTTCGTCACCGACTACCCAACCGCGGTCGAGTTCTACGGCCAGACCCTGGGCCTCGAGCAATCGGCCGACTACGGCAAAATCCCCGGTGGCGAGTTCGAGACCGGCAACCTGACGCTGCAGGTCCTCGACTCCGCGGCAATAGGCCGCGAGTTCCACCCAAGCACCCACCCGATCGCCTTTCACGTGGGCGACGTCGAAGCCACCCGCGCCGACCTCGAAGCCAAGGACGTCAGCTTCCTGGCAGAGACAATGGACAGCGGCGTCTGCCACATGGTCCCCTTCGCCGACCCCGACGGCAACGTCCTGATGCTGCACCACCGCTACGCACCGCGGGATTGAGATCCGATTAGCGCATTTCGATGATATTCTTTACTTATGACTGAGAAGGTAAAGAATCAAACCAAGGTGTCCAGCAAGCACCAAGTGACGATTCCCGCGGCCCCATTCCGAAAGGCAGGGTTCGAGCCTGGCGACACCTTGAGGGTGGAAGCCGAGGGAGCCGGCCGCGTCGTCCTGACGCGGGTCGACGAGTTGATCGATCGTTACTCCGGCTGCCTCAACACAGGTGGCGATCTGCGCGAGCGCGTGGAAGGGCTGCGCGAGGAGTGGCGGTAGTTCTAGACTCCGACGCGGTCGTTGGCTTTCTCGACCGCAACGACGCCCTCCACGATGCGGCGGATGCGGCGATTCGCGACCTCGTCGGCAGGGAACGACTGCTCGTCTCGGTAGTGACCTACGCCGAGGTTCTAACCGGCGCGCGGCTGGGTCACCACGACGAACACCAGGTCAAGGGGTTCTTCCGCGACCTGATCTCAGAGGTTCTGCCAGTCGACGTAGACGTAGCCGACGCGGCAGCCGACCTTCGCTCCCGCCGCAAATCACAGCGGATGCCCGACGCCATGATCCTGGCAACAGCTGAGATCCAGCCAGAAGTCGGACTGGTCATCACTGGCGACCTTCAGGTGACCAAGGTCGCCGGGCTCAGATGTCACGTGCAGCTGTTGCAATAGAGCCGGATCCCTGAGCGAGTTCACTCCTCACCTGCTGATTGGCACAATCTGCCGATGAGCAATGCGCCCTGCGTCCTGATCACGATCCCGATCAGCCACTACTGCGAGAAGGCTCGCTGGGCACTGGACCGGACGGGCGTCAGCTACCAAGAGCGCGCCCACCTTCAGATCTTCCACTGGGTAGCGGTTCGTCGCGCGGGAGGTGGGAAAACCGCCCCGGTGCTCGTCTGGGGCGATCGGGTGCTCGCCGACTCAGCCGACATCGTCGCGGAGGCCAACGCCCAGGCACCCCCGGATCGGCGACTGTTCCCAGACGACCCGAGCGCCGCGGCGGAGGCTCGAGAGCTGCAGGGCGACTTCGACACAAACCTGGGACCACACGGGCGGCGGTGGATGTACAACGGCCTGCGCGGGCGTCGCGATCTCGCGATCGCCTATGGATGCACCGGCGTTCCCAGCTGGCAGCGCCGCACCTTGCCGCTGGTCTACCCGGTGGCAGCACGCACGATCGACCGCTTTCTCGACGTCTCGCCAGCGACCGCAGCGAAGTCCGAGGCGGTAGTGCGCACCGTGTTCGACCAGGTAGCCCAACGCCTGGGAGATGGACGACCCTACCTCTGCGGAGATCACTTCACCGCCGCCGACCTCACCTTCGCCGCCCTGGCAGCGCCAATGCTGATGCCACCCGAGTACGGCGTGCCGCTGCCCCAACCCGATGAGCTCCCAGCAGCCATGGCAGCAACGGTTCAAGAGCTTCGTACCCACCCAGCCGGCACTCACGCACTGACGATGTTCCGAGAGGAGCGGCGGTAGGAGTGCCCGGAATCCATCTGGTGTCCAATCAACCGAAAAGACACCCTCCGAAAACGAGCCTGAACGGCCAAATCCAGGCACTTCAACGAGCGGGAGCGACGGGACTCGAACCCGCGACCTCCGGCGTGACAGGCCGGCGCTCTAACCAGCTGAGCTACGCCCCCTAGGGATGGACGACTTGCGCCCGGCGGGCATTATCTCAGGGTCGCTGGACTTGCAGCTTGAAGGGGGTCCGGTGGCGGCGGGTTGAGGTGATCACCAGGCGCAGGCGGGACTCGCCGCAGACCGTGTAATCGAGCCTGTTGCGGGGGCCCAGGGCATGGTGGGAGCGGCGTAGAAGCCTGCCGGCGCGGCTACGAAGGGCAAGTTCGTAGCCGCGCCTGCGCAGGCTCGGGCGCAGACTGACCGTGCCGTCGAGCGGTGTCTTCAGGATCTCGACGGCTGCGCCCTCCCCCCTGGCCGGTACGTGCCCCGACAGCACGAAGCTCGTGCGCTGCCGCCAGGGCGAAAGGGTGTCTTCCTGGATTGCCTGGAACGAGGCCGGGGTCGGTCGCAGGCCCGCCGAGTAACGCCAGCGGATCGGGTCCTGCGGGAAGCTGTAACGCGCGAAGGCCTCGGCGAAAGCCTCGCCCGGGTCCTCGAAGTAGTGGCTGCCCTCGTCGCCCGGATAGAGGCGTCCGCGACGCCTGCCCTGGCAGACGTTCTCGCGACTTGCCCAGCGCTCGGTGCCCCAGTCGACGGCGCCGCCGAACGGGGCGGGCAGGTGGCGGTGCTGGGCGACATGGTGCCCGTACTCGTGGGCGAGGACGAAGTCCCGGCCGGCGCCGTCGCTGCTCATTTCTTCGTTGCCGTTGAGCACGATCTTGTCTTCGCCGCTGTAGTAACAGGCTTCGGCGCCGAGGCCACAGTCGAAGACGATCTGGAAGGGCGTGTCGAGCTGGACCGTGAGCAGGCCGACCTCGGGGCCGTGGATCAGCGTGCCGATGAAGTCGGCGATCTGCTGCGGGTCATCGGCGGTGCAGTTGGCCGCGCAGGCGGAGGTGATGTCGACCGCGATCGTCGCCCCGCTGCCGTCGTCAATCGGGTAGCGCTGGGAGGAGGAGCTCGCCGCGATCCGGGCCGCGCCGGCAGCGGGCTCGCCGGGCACGACGTCGTCAAGTGGTGGCTCGAGCCGCGGCACGCGCAGCGCGTCCGCGAAGACCGTCCCGGCCGCGCCCGCCCCTGCCGGGAGGGCGAGGAGAAGGATCATGGCTATGCCCGCAAGCGCCCCCGCCGGGCGCCGGGTCATGGATCGGGACCCGGATCTATCTCGTAGGCCTTGGCGGGGAGAGAGGCGGAGGCGGGGCGACTGGCTGAGGCCGCGCGCCTCGCCACGGCGCTGCTTGCCCTCGCCCGGCGCGCCGCCCAGCGCGGCCGTGCCGGCTCGACGCCCAGCAGGGCGTTCCAGGTCGTGGTCCCGATCGCGCCGTCGACCGCCAGCCCCCGAGAGAGCTGGAACGCGCGCACGGCGGCAGCGGTCTGTTTGCCGAAGATCCCGGTCACGGGCAGCTGCGTCTGGCCCGCCCCGACCAGGTGCTCCTGCGCCCAGACGACCAGGTCGCCGCGGCTGCCGCGCTTCAGCACGGGATGTGACGTCACCGGCCGGTAGCCCGTAAGCGGCCCGCTGGTCGTCGCTCCAAGCGCCGCCCAGGTACGGGTGCCGGTCTCCTGCCAGTCCCACCAGCTCGGCGCCGACCCGCCGTAGCTGGAGGCGAAGCGGCGGAAGCGCAGCACCTCCCTGCGGCCAGGGCTTTCGTAGGTCTGCCCGAGCGGGAACACCGGGTGCCCCCAGAGCCGGTTGTAGAGGTAGGTGTGCTCGTAGACGGCGCGCACCGAGGTGCCGATCGCCTTCCAGTACATCTGCGGCTGGTTGAAGGTGGCGCCTTCGGCACCGAAGAAGACCGAGTAGGGGAACGCCGGGTGGTAGTCGACGTAGGGGAAAGCAGCCAGGGAGAGCGGGAAGCCGGCGCCGATGCGGGCGCGCAGGGCCCGGACGTAGCGGTCGGCCGCCGCGTAGCGGCCCTCGTACTGGCCCTCCGCGTCGATCACCAAGCAGTCGGCGCCGCGCTTCACGGCCGCGGCGCCGGCCTTCGCCTCGGCCAGCGGCCTTTCCCCGTAGACGAACTGCCAGGCGCAGACGTCGAGGCCGGCCCGGTGGAGCGATTCGACCAGGTCGGAACTGAACTGGCTCCAGTAGTCGCTGCCGTCTCCCGACTTCACGTAGAGCGTGCCGATCCCGGCGCGATCGGCGCGGGAGACGATGCGGGGGATGCTGCCGCCCTCGGAGCGGTCGACGTACCAGACCCACATACCCTGCCGGTCAAAGGGCGTCGCCCCGGCGGGCGGCGCGACCGTCTGCCCGGCTCCACCAGGGATCGCGCAGGCAGCGGTAGGCATGTACGCGGTAAGCGCCATCAGAGAGAAGACCACGAAGAGCACCAGGCGACACCCGATCGCGGTGGTGCGTTTTGCTTTCACGTCAACTGGAAACACGGTAGCGAGGATGGCGCTGCGGCTGGGAAATCCATCAGCCGACGATGTACCTGATCTCACCCGTCAATATCCAGGCCATCCACTCCCCTCGCAAGATCCTGTGCATCGCCGCGGCGGCCATCCTGGCTGCGGTAGGCGTCGCGCCGACTGGAGCGGACGCCTCGCAGCCGAAGCTGCTCCGTGCCGAGCTGTCCCAGGCGGGACAGAGCCTGATCCTCAGCCTGCGGACCTCCGCCCCGGTAGCGCTCTCCCGGCTCGACCCCCTGCCGGCCGCGAGCGGCTCGCGCTACCTTTGCCTGGCGCTTCAGCCGGCCGGGGCCAAGGGAGAACGGCACCTCTGCCTCGGGGGCGACAACGCCCGTCGCCGAGCCGGCCTCGAGCTGCTCAACGCCGCCGTCAAGGTGAAGGCGAAGGGCTCGCTCCCCGTGCAGGTGAAGCAGCCAAACGCCCACGAGCTGGTGCTGGTCCTCTCGCCGCCGGACGCCGGGCTGGCCCCCCAGCGCTACCGCTGGAGCGTGGTCACCGACCTGGGCGGCTGCGGTGCGAAGACCTGCCCGCAGAGCCTGCCCGCCCAGGGGACCCTCGTCTTCCGGCTGCGACCGGTGCGGGCGGTCGGCTGCACCGGGGGGACCGCCGGCTTGGTGACCAACGACCCGCGGGACCGCAAGGTCGTCGCGCTCACCTTCGACGACGGGCCGAGCGAGTACACGCCCGGCTTCCTCTCGGTGCTGCGTGAGAAGCACGTCCACGGCACCTTCTTCGAGATCGGCCAAGAGATGGCCGGCCGCGAGTCGACGATGCGCCGGATCCTCAGCGAAGGCGACGAGATCGGCAACCACACCATGCACCACACCGAATACCCCGGCTACGCCGACATCGCCCCGGCCACGTCGCTGGTCGAGTCGATTACCCACTTCAGGCCCTGCCTCTTCCGTCCGCCGGGCGGCGCGGTCGATTCGTCGGTCCTCGCCGCCGCCGGCGCGGACGGGCTGCGGACGATCACCTGGGACGTCGACCCGGCGGACTGGTCGAATCCCGGCAGCGCCGCCGTCTACAGCCGAGTAGTCGGTGCGGCCCGACCCGGCTCGATCGTCCTCATGCACGACGGCGGCGGCGACCGCGGGGGCACCCTCGCGGCGCTGCCGTCGATCATCGACACGCTGCGAGCCCGCGGCTACCGCTTCGACACGGTCACCGAGCTGCTCGGGCAGCGGATGATCTATAGGCCATACGGTTAAGGACACGCAAACGGAGAAGGGAGCGAGCGTTGATCGTCGAGAGGACCGAGAACCCGCAATGGCTGTCCAACGCCTACCTCGTCGCCGACGAAGCCGGCGGCAACGGGGTGCTGATCGACGGCAACGACGACGTCGGCCCGCTGCTCGAACGCGCCGAGGCCGACGGCATCGAGGTCACCCACATCCTCGTCACCCACCCTCACCTCGACCACGTCGCCGGCCTGGCCGAGGCGCAGCGCCGGCTCGGCGATGTGCCGATGGTCGCCCACGCCGAGGCGGCGGCGGAAATGGACGAAGAGGTGGCGCAGACGATCGCCGGCGGCGAGAAGCTGAGCACCGGCGGCCTCGAGATCGAGGCGATCTCCACGCCCGGGCACGCCTCCGGTCACGTCGCCTTCCTCGTCAACGACAGCGACGTCTTCACCGCCGACGTGCTCTTCAAGGGGACGGTCGGCGGAACGATGGCGCCGGGCGCGAGCGGCTTCGACGACCTGCGCTCCTCGGTGATGAGGCTGATGGAGCTGCCGCCGGAGACGGTCGTCCACCCCGGCCATCGCGAGCCGACGACGATCGGCGAGGAGTGGGACGCCAACCCCTTCGTGCGGATCTGGCGCGGTGAGGAGCAGACCGGCGAGGAGCAGGTGGTGGTCTGGGGCCGCCCGGCGACGATGAAGCTGTGGGCGCCCGACTACGACGGCGGCAACAAGGCCTGGATCGTCTTCGCCGACGACGGCACCGAGGCGATCGTCGGTGGCTCCCAAGTCGAACGCTGACCGCGGGATTGACCACGCTCCGGTGTGGTCAATCCCGCAGTCAGCGGACAGCTAGCGGATGACGGCTTCCATCAGCAGCCAGCAGCCGTCGGTGTTGGTGGCCGCGGCGAAGGCACCGCCGGAGAAGAGCGGCGGCGTATAGATCAGGGTGTTGTCGCCGCCCGAGGAGCAGCGGACCATCGAGGCGATGTTGCCGCGCAGGGCGAGCTGCTGGCCCTTCTTCACCGGCACGTTCACCCTGAAGGACTCGACCCGGTAGCTGTCGTCTTCGAAGTTGAGCTCGGTCTGGCCCTGGTAAGAGATGCGTGGGCCGCTGTAGAGGACCTTGGCTTCATTCGTGCCGTGGAGGGTCGAGCGCTTGACCTTGGCGACCTGCAGCTTGAAGCTGCCCGGGCCGCCGGCGATCAGGCGGATCTTCTTGATCGTGCCCGTCTTCGGCGCCAGCTCGCCGCCGTCGGGGCGACCGTAGGCTTCGTTCTGCACCATCGTGCAGGAGACGGCGGGCGTTTCGGGGCCGTTGCAGGCGAGGCCGGGCAGCGAGTTGGACGGCTGCACCGTGGGGTTCAGCTTCGAACCGAACTTGACCGGGGATGAGGCGAGCCCGGCGGCCGGGGCGGCCATCAGGGCCAGGCTTGCGAGGGCGGCGAGGAGGCCGGCATGGCGGGCGATCTTCTGGGCGGTGGTCCTGCGAGTCATTTCTGTTCCTCCTGGATCGTTTGGGTGGGCGCTGCTTGGTGGGAACAGATTCGCCTTGAAAGGCCGCCCGGCCCAGGGGCCCAAGGGGTGAACTCGCTCACCCCTGCCAGGCGCATCCGACATTCACCACACCAGGTGGAGTCAATGTCGGATGCGGACGTAGGATCAGCCGGTGAGCGCCGAGCCGCCCCAGACCAGCGCCCCCGAGCTGAAGGCCCAGATCGAGGCCGAGCGCGGCGGGCAGCCGTTCCTCGTCTACCGGGACGGCGACGATGAGCAGCGGATCCTCGTCGTCGAGGAGGGGGTGGTCGGGATCTGGGTGGGACGCGGCGAGGCCGCCGGCCTGCGCCTGGACTGGGACAGCGAAGTCTCCGCCCTGCACGCGCAGATCGAGGTCGTCGGCGGGGACTGCACACTGCTCGACGACGGACTCTCGCGCAATGGCTCCTTCGTCGGCTCCGAGCGCGTGCACGGTCGTCGCCGCCTCCGCGACGGCGAGGTGCTGCGCTTCGGTCGCACTACCGTCCTCTACCGGCGACCGGGCGAAGCCGGCGAGGCCTCCCCGGAAGCGACGGTCGTCGCCAGTGAGATGCCTGCCGCGGCGACCGTCTCACCCGCCCAGCGGCGGATCCTCATCGCCCTCTGCCGGCCTTACAAGGACGGCTCCGCCTTCGCCACGCCGCCCACCAACCAGGCGATCGCGGAGGAGCTTCACCTCAGCGTCGACGCCGTCAAGACCCACATGCGCGCCCTCTTCGAGAAGCTCGAAGTCGGGGACCTGCCGCAGAACCAAAAGCGTGCGGCCCTGGTCGAGAGGGCGCTGCAGAGCGGCGCGGTCGCGCCGAGGGAGCTTTAGCCCCAGACGGCGCATTGGACGTATATGCGATTGGAGTGGAGGACGTTTCCCCCCACACTCCCCTACGCAGTTCCAACCACGACCCAACGACGACGGGGGCACATTGCACCTGGTTCAGGCCCTAACGGCCAGCGGCATCCAAGAATTCTTCTTCGACTGGTACCCCGTCTTCGGGGTCTTCTTCATGGCCTGCCTGCTGCTCGTCTTCCTGAGGCTGATGCGCAGCACGGTTGGCTCGACCAAGCCGGAGACGGTGAAGGCGAGCAAGACCGAGCCGGTGCTCTGGGACGAGGTGCAGGGCGTCGACGCGGCCAAGGACGAGCTGATGGACGTGGCCGAGTGGCTGCGCGACCCGGAGCGCTTCGCCGCGCTCGGCGCGCAGCCGCCGCGCGGGGTGCTGCTCTTCGGCCCTCCGGGGACCGGCAAGACGATGCTGGCGCGGGCAGTGGCCGCCCAGGCCGGCGTCGACTTCTTCGCCGCCTCGGGATCGAGCTTCGTCGAGATGTTCGTGGGGAGGGGTGCCGCCAGGATCCGGCGGCTGTTCAAGGAAGCGCGCAAGTCGGGCCGTGCGGTGATCTTCATCGATGAGCTCGATGCCGTGGGAGGCGCGCGCAGCGGAGGAGGTGGCGATGGCGGCTCCAGCGAGCGGGAGCAGGCGCTCAACCAGCTGCTGGTCGAGCTCGACGGTTTCGAGCGCGACCCCGGCACGGTGATCGTCATCGCCGCCTCCAACCACGTCGACAAGCTCGACCACGCGCTGCTGCGGCCGGGGCGCTTCGACCGCCAGGTGCTGGTCTCCCCGCCCGACCGCAATGGCCGCGAGGCGATCCTGCGCGCGCACGCCAAGGGCAAGCCGCTCGGTCCCGACCTCGACCTGCGCGACGTCGCCCGCAAGACGACCGGGATGACCGGCGCCCAGCTCGCCAACGCCCTCAACGAGGCGGCGATCATCGCCGGGCGGGCCGAGCGCGACGCGATGGCACGCGAGGACCTCGACGAGGCGCTGCTACGCCAGTCGGTCGGCTCGCAGCAGGCGCGGCGGCTGAACCACAAGGAGCGGCGCATCGTCGCCTACCACGAGGCGGGCCACGCGCTTTGCCGGCACCTGGTCGGCGGCGACCCTCCGGAGATCCTCAGCATCGTCCCCCGCGGCCCGGCGCTCGGCTTCGTCGCCTCCTCCCCGGAGGAGGACAGCTACCTCAAGTCGAAGCAGGAACTGCAGAGCGAGATAGTCACGCTCCTCGGCGGCCGCGCCGCCGAGGAAGAGGTCTTCGGGACCTCCTTCTCCGGTGCCTCCGGCGACCTGGCCCGGGTCCACGCCGTCTGCAAGCAGATGGTCGGCGAGTTCGGGATGGGAGTCGCGCTGGATGCCGAGGGGGCACCGCCGATCGCCCTGCCGACCGGCGACTACGCGCTCTCCGACCGCACCCGCCGCGACGTCGACGTGGCGGCGATGACGCTGGCGCGGGAAGCCCACAGCCGCGCCCGCCACCTGCTCGCCGTCAACCGCGAATGCCTCGACGACCTGGCGGCGAACGCGCTGGAGCGCGAGACGCTGACCCGCGAGGATCTCGACGACGTCTTCGCGGCACACGAGCTTGCCGACAACGAGCGGTTGAGCGCGCTCGAGCGTGTGGTGGCGCTTTCGCCGGAGGCCTCCGAGCCCGAGTAGCATCCTCGGCACCGGTGGTCAACGGCAACGAGGATTCTCACTACTTTCCCCCGGGTCGCTCGGTTGCCCGACGCGTGCACGGCGATCGAGCGGTCGGCCTGCTCTACGGGCAGCGCGCGTTGCTGATCGGGGCGCTGGAGCCGCTCACCTACACCGGCACGATGCTGAGCACCCGATCGGCCGATCGGCCGTTCCAGCGGCTGGCACGCACCGCGAAGATCCAGGAGACGATCCTGCTCGGCACCCGCGAGGAGGCCGACAAGGCGCTGGCGGTCATACGTCGGCTGCACGAGAGGGTCAACGGCACGCTGCCCGAGGCCGCGGGCGTCCACCCCGCCGGCACCCCCTACTCGGCCTTCGACCCAGAGCTGATGCTGTGGACGCTGGCCGTGATCGCCGACTCTGGCCGGGCGATGTACGAGGCGATGGTGAGGCCGCTGACCGACGACGAGCGCGAGGGCCTGTGGCAGGACTACGTGCGCTTCGGCGAGCTCTTCGGGCTTCCCGCCAGCGAGGTCCCCGGCAGCTACCGCGAGTTCAGCGCCTGGTGGGAAGAACGGATGTCCTCTCCCGATCTGCAGGCGACCGAGCACGGCCTGGAGATGGCACCGCTGGTCGCCTTCGAGCAACCCGTCCCAGCGCCGGCGCGCGGCAACATCGTCGCCCAGAACCACATCATCAAGGGCACGCTGCCGCCCCGCGTGAGGGAGATCTTCGGCATTCCCTGGGGCCGCGCTCACGAGACAGCCTTCCTGGCGATGACGGCCGCGCACCGCGGGGCCCGCCACCTCTTCCCACGCGCGGTGCGCCGCGGCCGCAACGACGTCTTCTTCGACGTCGTCACCAAGACCGAGCGCGAGCGCGGCGGCACGCGAACGCCACAGCTCCGCGTCAGCGCCTGAGCCTTGGCCCAACGGCCGGCCGAGGGCGAGCCGGTCCGCTGGCGGTCGATGCTCGGCTAGCTACGGCGGGAGGGAGGCGCCTACTTGCGCACCTGGCAGGGCAGGAGGAAGCTGGCATGGAGGATTTCTTCGATTTCCTTGAAGAGGAATTCACCGCGAACCTGGAAGTGACCCGTTTCGCAGCGGGCGTTGATGAAGCTGTGTTCCTTGCCCTTGAAAGTCCATTTGCGCCCGACTTTCGCCGAGCCGGAGATCGGGTGCCCGTAGCCGCCGGCGATCTTTGGGATTTTCACGTTGATCCGGTAGCCGTAGACGCCCTTGTGGATTTTTTCGATCACGATCGGGACGATGAACGTAGCCGGCCCCGGGTACTCGAGATGGGCGTGGGCGATGATCGTGAAGTTGCCGCCCTTTTTCGGTCCGTTGAAGAGGGTGATCGGCGAGCCGACTTTAAGCGGTTTCTGTTCGGGAAGCGCGATGATCGCATTGCCGAAGCCGGTGCCGACGATCGCGTCCTTGCAGGCCCGGCGGGCGGCCGGCACGTCGGTGGCGACGAGTTTGCCTTTCGTGCAGAACGGCAGCCCGGTCGTGTCGACGTGGCCGTGTCTGTCGAATTCGAGGGTGAAGGAGCTGAGGATCGGTGGGATTTCGCCGGATTTCGTGGAAAGCGTGCCGCCCCCGTGCGTGATGATCGGCGCGTCTTGATGCTTGGGCAGCGCCTTTGGCGCGAACCCGCCTTCCGCGTCGATCACGAGGTCGCCCTGGACTATGCGAACGTGAAACGCGCTCGCTGTCGCGGCTGCGACAAGCAACCCGAGCACCACCGCAACGGCAACCTTCTTCCGCATCCTGCCTCCAGTCCCTAAAACCCAAATGAGGATCGAACGATCCCGAATTCACAGCCGGTTCCAGGATAGCGCTGTTTTTTGGCTAGCCGGCCAACGGGCGACTGCCGGAGATGAACTGGGCGAGACCGGCGATCCGCTGCTCGACGCCGACCAGGCCGCTCTTAGCCAGGGCCCCGGTCAGCTCGTCGCGCCCGAAGACGCGTACCCCGCTCAGTGCCCGCACAACCGTGTTGGCAGCCGGCGCGAGCAGGAGGCCCCGGCTGCAGCTGGAGAGGAGCGCGACCCGGCCTCCGGGGGCGAGGACGCGGACGATCTCCTCCAGCGCCCGCATCGGCTCCTCGATCAGGTACAGGGCAGCAAAGCAGCAGACAGCGTCGAAGCTAGCGTCGCGGAACGGCAGGTCGCAGGCGTCGCCGCGGACGTAGGCGACGTTGGCGCGCTGCGTGTCACGAACGGCGACGCCCAGCATCGTCGGCGAGGCGTCGATGCCGGCGACCAGGCCATCGCCGGCGGCCTGGGCGAAGTCGCGGGTGAAGTTCCCCGGCCCGCAGGCCACGTCGAGCACCCGGTCCCCAGGAGAGATCGCGAGCATCTGAAGCGCGAGCCGGCGCTCCTCCTCCGCCCCGGGCCCGGCCATGCCCATGAGAAAACGAGTGCCGACCGGACGCCAGAAACGTTGGTAGACGAGCGGCAGCAGACGGCTCACCATCAATCGCTGCCCCAGCCCCCCGCCGGTCGGGGCCCGCTCCCCCAGGAGATCGAGGTACCCCTGATCGACGTCTGGCTCGTCCGGTCGCCGGTCCGCTTCGAAAAGCTCCAACGCCTCGAGAATCGCCGGTGCCAACACCGAGTCGAGATCGGACGAAGCGGGCATTCGGCAAGGCTAGCGACGCCAAAGACGACCGATGGGCGGTACTGGGCTCGAACCAGTGACCCCCTCCTTGTAAGAAGGGCCGACGCGCTGCGGCCTACTGCGGTGCCCGCTGATCCGTGCCCAAATCCCCGGCTTTCGGCCTCACTCAGGCGTCTCAACTTCCGGCCTGCTGCCTTCCGTCGCTTCCACGGCGCTTCCACGGGAAGACTGCAAATGCGTACCGATGGGTGGTAGGGAACCTGCGCGTATGGAGTCCTCAGTGCGTCGAGGGGGTGGTGGGGGGGGGTCAGATGCGCGCGGCGATCTCGACTCCCGATGTCCCGTCTAGATCCAATGCGTGACCCCTGACTCCGCGTCGCCAGGCCACTGCATCGCGGAGGCGGCCAGGTGATCGACTTCGCGCGCGCCGCCTCGAGGGCTTCTCTGAGATGGCGGCGAGCTTGCGGGCCTTGTGTTCACTCGCGTCATCGCCCCGACTGTCACGTCAGCGACCCGCCGATCTAGGGCAGGCACCCGCCGGGGGCCGACAACCTCGGCCGCCTGCTAGCGGTTGGCCTGCTCGGGTTCGTCCTGCGCCGCAGTCTCCAGAAGGTCGCCGTATCGCGCCTCCATGTTCGCCCGACGCCGCGCCTTCCGCTCGGCGCTCTTGATCTCCTGCACGTAGACCGCTCGGGTCACGGTGCTGTTGCGGTGACCGAGCTGCCACGAGACCTCCTCGGCCGAATCGCCTTGGGCGATCGCCTCGCTCGCGGCTGAGTGGCGGAAGCTGTGGAAGTTGGGCACCGCTCCCCTCGACACCTTCATGGGCTCATCCTCCGCGTCGACCTCGTGCAGGATCGGGAAGGTGGGCCGCCCGAGCTCATCCGCCGCTGCCTTCTGAATGCGCCGCAGTGCACGGGTGACGTTGCGCTGCTCGATGGCGTTCCCCGTACGAGTCGCGAACACGAAGTCCGTGGGGCCGGTGAGTCGGCTGGCGAGACAGTGGGCGTTGAGCATGACCGCGAGCTGTCGGGGGATCTCGACGGTCCTCCGGGACTCCTCGGTCTTGAGCGGCTGCCGCTGGCCCTTGCGGTCGACCTGAAACTCGAACCGGATCTCGGCGGCCTCCAAGTCGTTGACCGACAGGTCGCCCCAGACGAGGCCAAGACACTCACTTAGACGGGCGCCGGTCACCGAGGCAAGCGCGAACAGTGTCTTGTACGGCTCCGTCGCGGCAGCGAGCGTCTGCCCCAGCTCGTTGCCGCGGTAGATGCGACGGCGCTCCGTCGTGGCCGTGCTAGGTCGCTCGCTCGAGTCCAACCCCGCGACCGGACTCTCGCCGTGCCAATCCAGACGGCGCTTGGAGAACTTGAAGATCCGGTTCGCGGCCTTGAGCACACCGGCAATCGTCCACTCGCTCTTACCTTCGTCGCGCAGGTCCCGAACCAGCCGGGCTACGTCGTCGACCGAGATTGCCTCCAGGCGGCGTCGTCCCCACTGCGGGTTCAGGTGGTTCTCGACAGCGTTGCGGTAGCCCGCCTGCGTTGCCGGGCGGAGATCGGCTACCTGTTCAGTGAGCCACGCATCCGCAGCCTGCTCGAAACGAAGGCGCGGGTTCGGCTGGACGCGCTCACCCCGGCCCCGACGCGCGAGCAGGTCGTCGCGGACGGTGCGGGCTGCGCGGATGCCTCCCTCGACTGTCCGCCATCGCTGCCGGCCGCCGCTGTCGCGATAGCCAACTTCGAGAACTTTCCGTCCCTCGGCGCTGGTCCGCTCGTAGATGTTGCGCTCGACGCGCTTGCGTCGGCCAGTACTAGCCTTGCTCATGTAGCTCGACCTCCTCTAGTTTGTCGGGCTGCCGGCCCCCGGACGTGTCAGCGTTGCGGGGGCGCTTGCGTTGTGTCAAGAGCATAGGTGACCTCCTGCGTGTCCCGCAAGTGGTCACTCAGAATGCCCTGCAAATCGTGGGCTTCGTACGAACGTGGAAGCGACCTGGAAGCATCGCGTTGTCACTTTGGAGGTCTTCCACCCGACCGCCAGCGATCAAGCTCCGAGCGCCGGAAATGGAGCTTGCATCCCGGGCCGTCCTGCTCGAAGGGAACTTCCCGCGCCGAGGTGAGCTTGTGGAGGGCGTTTTTGGTCATGCCGAGGTAGTCGGCTGCTTGGCCGCTGTCGAGCCACTGGTCGATGTCTGCCGCCTCCTGGAGCAGGGCGGCGACTCGCGGTGCGAGCCGGTCGGCCAGGGCGTCGAGGAGCGGCGGCGGGAAGGCGAAACTGAACTCCGCACCCTCGGTAGAGGCTGGCCGGCTCGCCTCGGTGACCGGGACGAGTGACAGTCCGCTGCCCCTGTCAGCGCTCACCAGGCCTCCTCGAAGGTCGCGAGCCAGTGGCCCCGCCACGCCCGAATCGCTGCGAGAGCCCGCTCGGAGTCCCCGGCGGTGTTCGCGACCCGGACCTCTGCGTCGAGGCCGTCACGGATGGCGGGACCGACGCGGACCTGGACGGCGGCCGACAGGGCGTTGTAGGCGGCGGTGACCCGGCGGACCGCGTCGCGCAGTTCGGCTTGGGCCTCCACCGCAATCACGTTCCCTGCTCCCCTGGTCGGCAGTAGCGGCAGCTAGCCAAGGGTTCGGGGTGACTGGGGCAGCCCTGCGGGGTCCCTTTCTCCCCCGTCGTTTGGGGGGCACTTTCTGAGGGGGAGGATTCGATTCTCCCCCCCTTTAGGGGAGGGGGAGAATCCGAATCCCCTTTCTCCCCCTGCGGCGGGGAGAATCCAGGGGGAGCTTTTAGGTGGTAGCGGAATGGGTCGCCCTTCACGCCGTTACCGGTGCGCTCGACCTCCTCGTTAACGTGCATCTCGCGGAGCGGCCCGGCGACCTTCCGCTTGTCCAGGTGGATCAGCTCTGCCAGCTCACCCTCGGTCGCGCCCGGCGGCTCGGCTGGCATCTGGTCCCGGAGATGCCCGCGGACCCCCAGCGTGGTTGCAGCATCACGGCTCGCGGCCTCCCCGACTACGCGCCAGGTGCCATCGGTGCGCTCGTAGTCGAGCACGAGCACGTCTGGCGTCGCGGGCCAGCGCGAGAGGGACACGATGCGCCTATGCGACGGGGTCGCTTCCTCGCCCAACCTCTCGTACTCGAGGATGACGTCGACCGCTCCGGCGATCGCACCCGATCCCCGGACGCCGGTCCCGTGGTTTGCGCCGACCGCCTTTCGCTGATGGTGGACGATCAGGACCGCCAACCCCGCACGGCAGGCTTCGTCGAGCGCGGAGAAGATCGCCTGGGCGGTCCCCGCTTCGTTCTCGCGGTCGCCCTCAAGTGCCGCCCAGAAGGCGAGCGAGTCCAGCACGAGGAGACAGGCGCCGATGTTCTGGGCCTCCGCTGTCGCTCCGGCGATCAGGTCGGGCCATGACGGCTGCGGCCAGCAGGCGTCACGGTTCAAGACGCGGACCCGACCAGCCGGTAGACCTCGCAGCTTTGGTGCGAGGGTCAGGTCGCCCTCCTCGCTTGCCAAGAGCACCGTCCCGCCCCGCACGGAACGACCGAGGAACGTCCCGGCGTCGTGCGCTACCGCCTCGATCACGGCGGCGACGAGTGTTGTCTTCCCTGCCTTGGGGAGACCGGCGATGATTGTCTTCGTGCCCGGCGCTAGGTAGCCCTCGAAGATCCAATCGGGCTCAGCCGGAGTCGAAGTCGCCATCTCATCGGCCCACCGCCAGTGAAGTCGTGTCCGGTCCCTGTCTGCCGTTCCAGAGCTCGTCTCGTTCAAGTCGGTCCCGTCGATCCCCACCTCATCGGGGTCCAGCACGGGCGAGGGTTCTGTTCCCGGATCGGCATCGAGCAGCGCGGCGAACTCCCGGTCGAAGTCCGTCATGCGGTCCCCCTGACGAGCGCAAGGAAGCACTGCTCGGCCTCAACGTTGGCGCCCGATGAGGCGTCCCGGTAGGCCATCTGAGGCCGCCCTAGCGGGTCTCCTCGAAATGTCGCGAAACGCCGCTCTACCAAGCCGTTTGCAGGGGGTGATTCGCGGGTTGTCGCGCTGGCCTTCAGGCGTTGGAAGGTCCGCTTGGTCAACTTCGGGACGACCGCCAGGATCTCGCCGTCCGAGATGCCCTCCTCGAGCAGGGCCTCGACGAGCCGGCGCCGGTCCTTCGGCCGCAGATCAAATCGCGGTTCGCAGGGAACGCGGCGGCCACCGCGCTCGATGGAAGCTGGTCGGATCTCGATCAGGGTGCGGGCCAGGCGAAGCTGCTCGCGCCCGGAGAGGACGGTTCCCGCCTCCCACTTCTCGCGAAGCAGGCAGCGATCCTCGCGGGCGCCGCGCAGGATTCGACACAGGGTGGCCGTTCCGATCACTGGGCCTCGCCGGGGGACGGTGCGCGACGCGCAACTTCGCGCCAGAAATTAAGGACGCCGGCAAGGGCGTAGTCGCGAGCGGAGCCACGCTGGACGCTGGAGAGGGAGCCGACGAGCGACATGTCGGCAACCAGCGGTACGAAGACCGCCTCCAGCGAGACGGCCGCCGCAGCTTCACGGAAGCCATCGACGAAGCTATCGACAAGCGGCTCGGCTTCGACAAGGCCAGCCGGTTCCTTCGCCGGTAGAGCGAGGAATGCAACCGTGATCCCTGTGTCCGCGAGTTCATGGACGAGCTGGCCGGGGGCGTCACCGAGTCGCAGGTGCTCGAGCGGTAGGCCGGGGGTTGTCGCCGGAAGGGCAACCGGAACCGCCTCGGAGAGGACGCCCCGGAGAGGACGTCGCCAGATCGTGCCGTCGTTGTCTGCTCGATGGGTGATCGACGTGAGCGCGAGCGTCGATTGAACGCCAGCCGTCACGATCGCCGTTGAGCCAACGCGACCAACTGGCCACCAGGTTGCGGGCGGCGCTTCAATTGGCGACAGCTCGCAGTCGTCCCCGACCGCCCAAAACAGGCTGACTACAGATCCGTCGGGTTGCTCGGCCAGAACTTCGAGGCTCCGGTCGTTGACGGGCCGGGCGCTGTCGAGCGCAGCCACGAGGGAGGGCTCAATCTGATCGGCGGCCCGAAGGCACTCGACAAGCTCTGGCGCGAGCGTCCTCACAGACTCGACCTCCCCAGCTCGAGTTGTGCAGCTTCGCACTCGATGGCGGCCAGCTCGTCTGCGGGCAGGGCCTCGTCGGGGCGGCGCTGCTTGGCCGCTTCGGCCCGCTTAACGAGGTTGCCGAGGACCCGCTGTGCCTTCCGTAGTTCCGACAGGTGCGCGTCGGCCTCGTCTGGCCCGAACTCCACTTCCCCGCCGCGTTCGCGGATGATCCGGCACGCCTTGGCGATGCGCTCCTGCAGGTGCGACTGGGGCCACAGTGCCCGTTGTGGACACGGGTCGATTGGGCGCGACGCCCCCTGGCGGACCTGAGTTGCAGTGGCGGTCATGGCGCGACCGCCGGGTTCGTTTGCTCTCGCGGCCCTAGCTCGGGCTCCTCGGATTCTCCTGGGCCATCGTCGCCGCTGTCGCCGCCACGGCTAGCACTGCGGAGTGCGCCTCGACGACTTCCTCGGACGCGTGTGGCGCAACTGGGCCGGCGCTCCCTCGGCCGGGCACCGCCGAGACGGGAGACGACAGGCACGTTCAACGGTCGGCGCTTGGCGGCTGCTCGCTCGCGAGCCATCCTGTTATGCGCCTCAAGTTCCGCTGCCGTCCCGTCGAAGTCGAACACCGTCTTGTGCCCTTCCGGCTTGGGGAGCGAGGCTCGAAGGCACTCCAGCGCCTCGGCCTCTGACTTCGCCTCGGCCACCAGGATGGCGTCCTTGTAGGTTTGCTCAGGGACGTTCCACCAGTCCTCGCCGACAGCTTGGGCGGCCCGTGCGAGCTGCTGGCGCAGGTGGCGCAGTTCCGTTGACGCCTCCAACTTCGCCACGACCGACTTGACCGCCGACTCGACAATGTGCGAAGGGAGAGGCCGGAGCCTGTAGCGCGCGACTACTCGCGGTCGGCCTCTGCGGACCATGCGGTCATCCTCACTTGACGCTGCTGGATCTTCATCGCCTCGAAGCGTAGATCGGCTAGCGGACGAATCCCAGAACGGCGAACGCCGAGCCCCTGTTTCGAGGAACTCGGCGTGGGCCGGATGAGATCAGCAGGTCGAAGTAGTACGACCAACGCCAAGGATAAGGCGACGACCGGAGCGAATTCGAGCGGTTTTGGGCGCCCGTCTTGACGCCACCGGTAGTGTCATGCCACAGAGAAAAGCGCCGCCCGCGCTGGTTGCACAGCCGGGCGGCAGGCACCCGAGAGCTAAGGCTCGGGCACGGCAGGAAGTTACCGCGCCGAGCGCCTGATCCCTTCCATCGGGTCCACCAATCCCCCGACAGAGAAGGAGACACATCACATGGCGAAGCGGCATACACACGCAGTAAGGGTAGGCGACGACGATCGCCTCGACGGGATGCAAACAATGCTCAACTGGCTCGCAGAGCGGCCAACTCTCCCGCTCCCGGTTCACGGCGCCTGGGCGATGCCGTCAAAGGGGCCACGCTACGGAGAGGACGGCGAGGCGTTCCATGTGTTTGTCAACTCACCGGCAGAGCTGGACGTTCTTGCCGGGCTCTTCGATGAGATCGAGCCGGTGACGGGGGAACACCACGCGTACCCAACCGGCATGCGACGGCGGTTCGGCTCGGTGGCCTACGAGGTCCTTGTGGATCCCGAACTCGACAGGTCCGCGTCGCGGTCCTGGGCGCATTGCCTCGGCTCTCCAACCGGAAGTCTCCGACTTGAGCGAATTGCCGGCCTCCGCGAGATGGTGAACTGGCTAGCGGAGCGCCCGGCTCTCCGGTTCCCGTGGCATGGTGCTGACGTGTACGGGGAGCACGATCTGCTCTTCCGCGAGTGGGCTGCGGACTCTGCTGAGCTCGACCGGCTGGCCGGCTCATTCGATCGGCTCGACAAGCTGGCAGGCCTCCCGCGTTACGTGCGCCCTGTCCGTCGGGACTTTGCCGGTCGGATCGGCTACGAAGTCCGGCTCGACACCTAGGGGCAGCACCCCGGCGCTCGCTGTCGGCTCGGTTGCAGAGTACGAAATCGAGGGCTTGTGCCGGGGGGCTGCTGCATTGACACGAAGCGGCTGCGCATGCTGTAGTCGCGCGCAATTCGACCGTGAGAGGAAGATGAGAATGGGCGTTTTGATCCACGTCAACTTCGGGACTCACGACCCGCTCCTGACCAAGAAGCAGCTCTCCCAGCACCCCGAGATTAGAAGGTCTACCCGGTGGGTTGAGCAGCGGGTCGCAGAAGGCATGCCCTCGCAGCTTGACGGGAACCGGCGTATGTTTCGCCTTTCCGAGGTTCGAGCCTGGCTTGCGGACCCTGGGAAGCCGGGAAGCAGGGCCGAGACGGTGAAGGAGAAGGAGCCCGCCGTAGCGGATGAGGCCGCCGTGGACGACTCAGCCGGGCCGCCTCTTGTGGTGGCCTAGTTCCCTACGGCCGCTAGTGCCGCCCTGGCCCGTCGGGCGGCTTCAGCACGCTCGGCCGGGGACCTGCGGGCCATCGCCTGCTTGATCGCAGGGGCGAGGTCTGACACCGGGGCCTCTGGCCGGTCGTCGGCCTCCCGTGGCTCGGCGTTCGGGGGAGCGTCGTCAGCTGCGTCAGGGAGCTTGGGATCGACCTCGACGTGGCGTGTAGGTGCGCATGAAGGTTGGATCTCCGTGCGTACCCGCTCTCGCTCCTCCAGTGCCAGTCTCTCGATCGCGTCTCCCGGTCCTCGCCCAGGTCCGGCAGCTTGACTGGCAGCCCCAGGGCCTCTCGCGTCAGTGGGCTTTCGTCGTGCAAAGCGTCTTTGAAGCGCAAAGCCGATGTCTGCCGCCTTGTCGAGGCGGTCGAGGTCGGCCAGTGTGAGCTTGCCTCGTTTCTGCTTGTCTTGGAGGCGGGTTATCTCGTCGTCGAAAATCGCTGCAACCCGCACCGGAAAGCGATCTACGGCCTCTGCCGACTCAGCCTCCAGGACGCTCGTCGGAAGCTTCTGCTCTGCCTCGGCCGCCATCTTCGTGACGATCTCCTGGACCGTACGGCGAGGTATGCGGAAGGGGGCGACCCCGGCCGTGCCTTCCCCGCAGAGCTGGGCGATTTCCGCAGGCGACTTCCCACCTTCGTACAGGCGAAGCATCGCGGCTCGCTGCTCGTCGCTATAGCGTCGTGGGGCTGCCACTTCATCTCGCCCTAGTCGGTGTCATTGACCGGGAGAGTACGCGGCGCGGCGGCTTGCTCAGGCACAGAAGGCGGCTTGCTCGAAGCGACTTTGCGGTGCGTGGCATCTTGGCGCTGAGAGCCCCGAATAAATGTCCTGCCCTACCTCTCGGAAGGCCCTGGGCTGGAGCACTACGTCCCGGCCGGCGAGCACGTCGCCTCGTCGTGGGGACCGTCAGCCATAGAGGAGATGCGCGAGTCCCTCGAGGACGTGCTGATATTGCGGCCAGTGAGCGGTCGGTCAGTGGGCTGAGATGGCGTCGACAATGCCGTAGGCGGCACCGCCGAAGACCAACACCATGAAGGCAATCGCGAAGGCTGTTCCGATGTAGGTCTCGATCGGCCCGGCGTCGAGCGAGCCACGCGACGAGGGGACAAGCCGCTGCGCAACAGGTGCGAGAGCTAGACCGACAGCGACGGCACCAACGAGGACGAAGATCATGCGTGCAGGGTAGATGCCGACCGCCTATCTCGCAACATGATGGCCGTTGTGCACTGCGCGTCAGCCGCCCCCGAAGACCTTGCCATAGTCGATGCCTGAGCCCCCGCCCCCGCTGAAGACTTCGCCGTAGTCGACGCCGCCGAGTTGCTCCAGGTAGCCCTGAGTGAAGCCGCCGGGGCCTGAGTTGCCCGCGGAGCCGTTGCCGCCGACCGGCACGGTGATTTGCTTCGAGTCACTGAGGCTCCGCAAGTATTCAACCGTGCCAGGGGGATACGCATGGGCGGGGTTGAACGCCTTGTCGAGGCCCCCACTGCGGACCCGCTGATAGAGGCCAAGGAAGGGCACCATCGCTTCGAGTTGGGTCGCGAGCGCAACGCGGACCTTGTCCGGCTCCGAAACCGGCCGGCCCTCTGAGTCGACAAGCTGTTCGCCCTTCCAGTCGAGACCCTGGAGGGCCTGGAGGGGGCCGGAAACCTGCGGCAACACGACGTTGGCGAGAAAGTTCGGGTAGTCGGCGAAGACCCCGAAGCTCGAATACTTTGCCCAGGGCGAGACGCCGCCGTTGACCGGCAAGCCACCCTGTAGGAAGGCCGGGAGGGGTTCGGGGCCGAACTTGTCGAGGCCGAACTGCTCTCGTTCCTGCTGGGTCATTTCCGCGGCGGCTGCGATCAGTCCGGTGGCGATTGGGTGATGCGCCGGCATGGTGAGGAGGACGAAGCGAGTCGACGCCCGCGCCCATAGCCAAAACGGCGCCACGCTCGTAAGCAGGCGCCGCGCCTCCGGTCCGTTCTTGCCCCAGTTGCCGAAGACCTCCTCGACAGCCTTGGCGTACTGGATCTGCTTGTCAGTGTGCCGCAGGCCCTTGGCGAGATCCTCGAGGGCGCCGTCCCCGAGCATCAGCGCGTGGTGCCAGCGTCCAGTCGCGGCTTGCACCTCGCGACGCGCCTCCTTGCCGATCGCGCCGTACTGGGGGAGGCGCTCGAAAAAGCGGGAGTTCCATGCGAACACCGTGTCCCGGTACTTGATGTAGGCGTTCACGAGCTGGCGGGGGCCGGGGGTACGCCGCACTGTCCCGAGCGCTCTCGCAAGGGGAGCAAGGCGGCTGTCGGCGAATTGCCTCGCGTCGCGGTAGGTCTGTACGTGCTCGAAGGACGAAAAGTGCGAACCGGTGACGATGCTCTCTTGTGCACCCACCGGTATCGGCTCCCCTACCTGTCGACCGAACATGGTCTTCCCGGTTGCCAGCTTTCGGCCGAGGGCGACATCGAACGGGCCGATGGCCGCGAGCATCGATCGGATGCCTACGTCGAGCACGTTGCCGAACACCCACGAGGGGGACGTTGGCAGGATCGCGCTCTTGAAAGCTCCCGTGACTGCCTGGGCCGCCTTGAGGCCGGTTGGGAGCCGCTGTGTGTGCTCCTCCAGGCGGGTGACAACGAGCTTGGGCATCAGCACCACAGGACCAGGTCCGGGCCGCTGCGCCTCTGCGATGGCCTTCGAGGGAAGCTGCTCGAGCATCGCCTCTTGCTGGGGGTCGAGGAGGCCCTGATGCTTGGCCGCCGCGTCGATCTCCTGGCGAAGGGCGAGGAACGGCGCGGTTCGAAAGGGCACGAAGTCAACGCCGGGTGGTAGGTGGACGCCGTGGTGCTCGGGATCTCGAAGGACCGCCCATGCGTCGTTCATGTTCTGCACGCTGTGAGGCGGCTGCTTCCCGAAACGCTTCACCATCTCGTCGAAGGCAGTTGCCGCGTCGGCCACCGAGCGCGATCGGGCGGCCTGCTCAACGAGTGCGTGGTAGCTGGCGTCGTAGGTGCCGCGCGCCGTTGACTCTCCGGTGCGACGCTGGTTCGGGAGTCGCTGGCGCTCGGGGTAGAAGTTGCGGAAGAAGGCCCCACCGCCCCGCGTGCTCGGTCGATGGGTGAGGAAGCCGGGAGGCTCGACGCCGTGGCGCTGCATCTCCGCCGTGATCTGGTGGAGGCTCAGGGAGTTGCCGTGGCGATCGACAACGCCTACACCCTCCTTGTAGCTCGCGTCGAGATGAGTCCTCGCGAACGGGATCGCAGCCGCCTTCTTGGCCTGCTCCGCAGTAAGGAGACCTCGGCTAACCAGCTCGTGCACGGCGTCAGCGTGGAGCTGGATGAACGCGTTGGCCGCCTTGACGACCTCCTCCGGGTTGCCGCTGTGGATGCCCTTGTCGATCTGTCCCACCAGGGCGCGGTTGGCCTTCGCCTCTGACGGCGTGAGCTCGCCGGACTTGTATGCCTGCTCCAACTGCACTCGGTAGGCCCGGAGATCGGCGTCGAAAGTCTCGGGGTGGCGGATGATCCGCTGAACCGCCAGGGACACCACATCAGCCGACGCCCCACCTTTCGGCTTGGCCGCCTCGACAGCCTTCGTGGCATCTGCCCGATGTCCACGCCGGAGCTGCTCTTGCTCGAAGACGAAACGATCCACTGCCTGTCGGAGCAGCCCCTTAGCCCCGCGCTCGTTGACGACGAAGGGATCGCGGCCACGGTGTCCCTGCGCGGCCTCGTGAGCGCGCTGAGCAAGCTGGCGGATCAAATCGGGCGAGTAGCGTCGACCGGCCTCCCGGATGTTCGGGTATCCCTCGATCGCCAGGTCCGGCCGCGCCGTCCCGGCCAGCCGTCCCCCCGTCGCTCCCCGGACGAGCGCACCGCTACCCCGGCCGACGAGCGCCGTCGCACCACTGACCTCCAGCGCGCTATAGAGCGGGTGGTTCTCGATCGCGTGGAGGGCAGCGGTCGGATCGCCCCGGAAGACCGCGGGTAGAAGCCCGGTCTGGCCGTAGGCGTCGAGCAGACGATGCAAGCGCGACGGATCACCTTGCGCAGCCTCGACGGCACCCGCTACGGGAAGGTAGACAGACGGGAGGGCCTGGGCGGGAAGGTCGAAGGCGTCCCGTATGAGATTCTGGGCGACCTTGCCGGGAACAGCGCCTGAAACGGCCCCACCGACTGCGTGGCCGATGTCGGCCAGCGTGCCGGTCCCTTCGAGTGCCTTCACGAACTCCTTTGGATCACCGTGCATCAGGGCTGTTGGCGCCTGGATGGCGAGCGGCGCGGTGAACGGGTGCTTGATCGGGGTGGTGACTACCCGGCCGGCGACGCTTCCCGCCGCTCGCACCGGACCCGGAAGCCGCTCCGCAGCCTGGGCAGCACGCCCCGCTGCGCGCTCGCGGGCCAGCCTAACCGCCGCCGGCTCTGCCTTCTTGGCGGCGCCCTTGGCCGCATCTCGAACCACGCTCCGGCTGACCCCGCCCTGAAAAGCCCTACGCAGCCACCCCGCGTTCTGGGCCGTGTGTAGCGCTGTCTCCTCGCCACCACGGAGCAACACGCCACCGGGGCGCTCTCGCCGCGCAGCACCCGAAAGCGCCCGCACCAGGGAGTTCGCCTCCGCGGTGCCTGCTGCCTGCTTCACGGCTGTCGCTCCCAGCTCCCGAGCGCCGATCTGACCGACGCCCTTGAGCAGGGAGGCAACATCGCCCGCCGCAGTCAAGCCGACGATCAGATTTGTGAGATCTTCGGGCTCGCCAAGGTCTTCGTGCTGGGAGAGGTACTGGATTTGGGCGGTCCCGATGCGCTTTTTGTCCTTCGCGGTATAGATGCCGTCCGGTGACGGATCCGTGCCATGGAGCAAGGCATCGAGGGTTGCCTGCTCTGCGCTCGGGGGAGGCGCTTTGAGCAACGAGAGGACCGAGTGGAGAGTCGCCTGGGAGCGCCGAGACGCAACGGGTGCCGGCGACGAGGGCACAGGGGCGGCGGGGTGATGTTCCTGACGCGTCGCCTGGGAGCGGATCGCTGGTATGGACGACTGCGAGCGAAATGGGCCGTTGACTTCCGGCTTGCGCCGTCTGCGCTGCCGGGCGGTCCCCTGGTAGCCGCTGTGGGGGGAGTAGAACACGGTCTATCCCGCTGCCGGTCTGTTGTAGAGGTGTGTCGCCACACCCGTATTCTCCGCTTCGAGGCGGCGGCGCCGGCGGCAATTTCACCCGCTGTCGACCCTGCCCTTCGGCTCATCAGGTGTACGTCGAGGGGCACTGTCAGAGCCGCTGTGTCGCGTCGGCCCCAGCGCCTGACGGGCTCAGATCGGCTACACGGTGGTAGGTCCGCAGGCTGGCGGCTTTCGCTTCGCCCGCCCCCCCCGAGTTCGCCAAGGTCGAGGTGGAGGGCTGGCAACTACGTGTCGATGGGTGGTAGGAGTCCCGCGCGTATGGAGTCCTCAACGCGTGGAAAAAAAGGGGTGGCGTGGGGTTCAGGACACCCATCTGGCGTTTCCATTTCGCTTCCATGTGGTCCCCGCTGCGAATTTGCAGTGCTGACCGAAGACGCGCAAACGGCTCCGATAAGCCGAATACAGCGATGGGCGGTACTGGGCTCGAACCAGTGACCCCCTCCTTGTAAGGGAGGTGCTCTCCCAACTGAGCTAACCGCCCGGGCCTTTGATTATGAACAAGCGGAGCTTGCCGGTGCCGCGGTCCCGGGGTGGGAGAATGCCGGCGTGAGATTCGAGGCCTTCTGGCGGGTGGCGGTGGTGCAGCTGGTTGCCGTGGTGGTGCTCTCGCTGCTGCTTGCCCTTGTCTTCACGCACGGGTTCTTCCAGAGCTGGGGATGGCTTGTCGGCCCACTGGCCTGGCTTGGCTGCGCTTGGGTCACGGCTCGGGTCGTCGGGCTGGAGGCCGCGTCAACGCTGGTGCGAGCGCTGCTGGCGGGCCTGGTCAGCTTGCTCGCAGTGATCGTCGGCCTGCATTGGCTTGGGCTCCTCGTCGCGCTGGGCCTCTTCGCCTACCTCTGCGCACGTGAGCCCGGGGAGCCCGAGGCATGGACCTAGGGCTGGAGGGCCGTGTCGCCCTCGTGATGGGCGCCAGCCGCGGGATCGGTCGGGCGATCGCGGCGGCGCTGGCGCGCGAGGGCGCCCAGGTGGCGATCGCCAGCCGCTCGGCGGAGAAGCTGGAGGAGGCGGCAGCCGAGATCGGCGGGGCGACGACTCCGTTCGTTGCCGACGCCTCGGACCTGGACCGGCTCGCCGCCCTGCCAGGCGAGGTCGCCGGCCTGCTCGGTCCCGTGGAGATCCTCGTCGCCAATACCGGCGGGCCCCCGTTCGGCGGCGCCCTCGACCACGAGCTTGACGACTGGGAGGCTGCCTACCGCGCGCTGGTCCTCGCGCCGCGAGTTCTGGCCGGCGCGGTCGTACCGGGGATGCGCGAGCGCGGCTGGGGCCGGATCGTCAACGTCGGCTCCAGCTCCACCCGCGAGCCGATTCCCGGCCTAAATCTCTCCAACTCACACCGGATGGCCGCGGTCGGCTTCCTCAAGACGCTCTCGCGCGAGGTCGCCGCCGACGGGATCACCGTCAACACGGTCGCGACCGGCCGCTTCGGCACCGAGCGCCTGGCCGACCGCGACGGCTCGCTGCAGGGCGCCGAAGAGACCGCGAAGCGTGAGGTCCCGGCCGGGAGGCTCGGCCTCCCGGAGGAGTACGGCGACCTAGTTGCCTTCCTCTGCTCGGAGCGAGCCGCCTACGTCACCGGCACCGTAATCCCCCTCGACGGCGGCATGCTGCGCTCGGCTTTCTGATGGCCGATCCCGACAGGGGTGGAACGTCTTGTACTTTTTCGCGGGTTTGGCTCGAGCGCCAGCAGTCCCCGCTCCTCGAAAAGTTAAGTGGAACCCCTGTCGGGATCGGCCACCTGGCGCATCGAGGGAAAGAGGATCACGTCGCGGAGGTTTTCGGTGCCGGCCATGATCATCACCAGGCGGTCTATGCCGATGCCGGAACCGCTCGCCGGCAGTGAGCCGTATTCGAGCGCCCGCACGTACTCGTCGTCGCTGGGATAGGGCGACTCCTCGCTCTCGGCGTGCCTGCGCTGGCGCTGGCGCACAAAGCTCTGGTGCTGCATCTCCGGATCGTTGGTGTCGGTGCCGCCGCCGATGATCTCCATCCCGTCGACGACCCCGTCGAAGGCCTCGCCCAGCAGCTCGGGATGCTCGGGCTGGGGCTTCACCGTCGGCCAGAGTTCGCGCGGCAGATCGACGAGGAAGGTGGGCTGGATCAACTTCGGCTCGATCATCTTCCCCTGGATCTCGTCGACGATCCAGGCCCAGTCGGCCTTCGGGTCGACGTCCTCGAGCAGCTCGGCAAGCTCGTCGCGGCTCGCGGCGCAGATGTCGGCGCCGGTCTCCTCCAGGATCGCGTCGCGCAGGGCGATGCGCTTCCACGGCGCCTTGAAATCGATCGTCTTGCCCCCGCGCTCGACCTTCGTCGACCCGGTCACCTGCTCGACCACGGCCGCGATCATCTGCTCGGCGAAGGTCATCAGGCTCTCGTAGCCGATGCAGGCGTGGAACCACTCCAGCATCGTGAACTCGGGGTTGTGCTGGGGCGAGAGGCCCTCGTTGCGGAAGAAGCGGCTCAGCTCATAGACGTTCTCGAAGCCGCCGACGATCGCCCGCTTCAGGTAGAGCTCGGTGGCCGTGCGCAGGAAGAGCTCGCGGTTGAGCGAGTGATGGTGGGTGGTGAAGGGACGGGCAGCCGCACCGCCCGCGAGGGTTTGCAGGATCGGCGTTTCCAGCTCGACGAAGTCGCGCTCGTTGAGATAGGCGCGGATCGCGGCGACCAGCTTCGCCCGCATCGCGAAGATCTCCCGCGAGCGCTCGTTCGCGATCAGGTCGAGCTCGCGCCGCCGGTAGCGAACCTCGGGATCGGAGATGCCGTGGAAGAGGTCGGGCGGATCGCGCAGGGCCTTGGCCAGCATCGTGCACTCGCGTACGGCAAGGGCTAGCTGGCCTCGCTTGGTCAGATAGAGATCGCCCTCGACCCCGATCTCGTCGCCGATGTCCAGGGCGTCGATCCGCCCGAAGGCCTCCTCGCCCAACGAGTCGACGCGGGCATAGACCTGGATCTTGCCGGTGAGGTCGCGGATGTCGAGGAAGATCGTCTTGCCGTGGCCGCGACGACCGATCACCCGGCCGGCGATCCGGTAGGAGACCCCAGCCTGCTCGCCCTCCTCGAGCTGCTCGGGCTCATGGGCGGCGTGGATCGCCGAGATCTTGTCGCGATCCGGGAAACCCTCCCGTGGATAGGGCTCGATCCCTTCGGCGCGCAGCCGCTCCAGCTTGCCGCGCCGGATCTCCTCGGTCGACTCGCCGGTCCCCGCCCGGGACGACTCCTGCTCCGTCGCCATGACTACTGCCCCACCGCGTGCCTGATCGGTTCGGGGGGTGTCACCCGCAAGAGGCTACCGTGTCGCTTCCTCACCACGAGGATCCAAATCGCTCCGACGAACATCATCCCCAGGCTCTCCAACTGCGCGGTGGTGAGGCCGAGGAAGACGTCGCCGTTGCGACGCAGGAACTCGACCAGGAAGCGCTCCGCCCCCGCGTAGAGCAGGTAGATCGCGAAGAGGACGCCGGCGCGGACGCGGTCGCGCAGCTGCCAGAGGACCCAGGCACCGAGGCCCATCGCCAGGGTCTCGTAGACCGGCGTCGGGTGGACGGTGCGATCGGTCGGGACCGTGCCCTGGGGATAGGACATCGCCCAGGGCCCGTCCCACGGCTTGCCGTAGTCGCCGTCGCCGGAGAGCTGGCAGCCGCAGCGGCCGATCGCGTAGCCGAGCGCCAGCGCCGGCGCCGCAAGGTCGAGCAGGGCGAGGCCGAGGAAGCCCCGGTACCAGGCCCACGCCAGCACAGCGAGAGCGCCGCCGATCGCGCCGCCGTACCAGACCAATCCCGAGCCGGAGAAGAGGTTGCCGAGCAGGTCGTCCTTGACGCTGTCGTAGTTTTGGACGATGAAGTAGATGCGCGAGCCGGCGATCCCGCCGAGCAGCGCCGCAAAGCCCATCTCGTAGGCCCAGTCGACCGGCTTGCCGATCTCCTCGAGGCGCTTGGCGATCAGCGCGCCCGCGGCAAGGAAGGCGAGTGCGAACATCAGGCCGAAGGTCTGCAGCGTCAGCGGGCCGATGTGCAATTCGGGGTACACGTCGCTCAGCCGGCGAGCAGCATCTCCAGCAGCGCCTTCTGGGCATGCAGACGGTTCTCCGCCTGGTCCCAGACGGCGGAAGAATCGCCGTAGAGCACGTCGGCAGAGATCTCCTCGCCGGGGTGGGCCGGCAGGCAGTGCAGGACGATCGCGCCGTCCTTGGCCGCGGCAAGCAGGTCGGCGTCGATCCGGAACGGCGCCAGGTCGGCGCGGCGGCGATCCGCCTCGGCCTCGTCGCCCATGCTGACCCAGACGTCGGTGTAGATCGCGTCGGCGCCGGCGGCGGCGTCACGCGGGTCGCCGGTCAGCTTCGCCCCGTGCCCCTGCTCGAGCTGGTAGCCGGGCGGTGCCGCGACTACCACCTCGACGTCGGCGAGCTCTCCGGCGATCGCCAGTGAGCGGGCGACGTTGTTGCCGTCGCCGACGTAGGCGAGGCGGAGCCCGGCGAGCTCGCCGCGGCGCTCGCGCAGGGTGAGCAGGTCGGCCAGCGCCTGGCAGGGGTGGTGGAGCGGCGTCAGCGCATTGACGACCGGCACCTCGGCCGCGGCAGCGAGCTCGGCGACCGTCTGGTGGGAGCCGGAGCGGATCACGATCGCATCGACGTAGCGGGAGAGGACCCGCGCCGTATCCCCAGCCGACTCACCGCGCGAGAGCTGCATCTCGTCCCCGCGCAGGACGACCGGGGTCGCGCCCAGCTCGGCGACGCCGACCTCGAAGGAGATCCGGGTCCGCGTCGAGGGCTTCTCGAAGACCAGCGCGATGCTGCGCCCGGCGAGCACGTCGGCACCGTGGTGCTCACTGCGGCCGGCCTTCAGCTCGGCCGCCCGGTCTAGCAGCTTGCCGAGCTCGAAGGCACCCAACTCCTCACCTGTGATGAAATCGCGCTTCAAGCAGCGGATACTACGGCGGTGGAATTCACTGCCGTCAGCTGGAACCTCTTCCACGGTCGTGACTTCCCACCCGACCCCGCTCTCTTCACCTGGCGCTCGCGCCTGCTGCGGATCGAGGAGAGGGGCGAGACCCATGTGCAGGTCAACCGCGACCTGACGGCAGAGTTCGCCGCGATGCTGGCCGGCGCCGAGTGGGACGTCGCCCTGCTGCAGGAGTGCCCGCCGCGGTTCATGACGCCACTGGCCAATGCGTGCCGTGCCTATACCCACCGCGTGTTCACCTCTCGCAACTCGGCCGGTGACCTGCGCGCCTTTGCCGCTCGCGTCAACCCCGACCTGATCGCTTCCGGCGAGGGAGGCTCGAACCTGTCCCTGGTGCGGGCCGGGGGGCCGCTCGGGGGAATCATCGAGCGCCGCGAGCTGACGATCCACGAGAGCAAACCAGAGCGCCGGGCGATGGCGTTCACCCGAACCGCCAACGGCGTCTGCATCGCAAACCTGCACGCGACCAATGACCGGACGGCGCTTGCCGCGGAGGACGTGCTGCGCGCCGCGGACGCGGCCACTGGGTGGGCCCGAGAGGCGCCGTTGCTATTCGGCGGCGACCTCAACCTGCGGCCCGCGGAAGATCCCGGAGTCTTCGACGTTCTACGCGATAACTTCGGACTCGGGGGCGGCACCGGGCCGGACGCGATCGACCACCTGCTCTCCCGCGGCCTGAAGACGATCGAGGCACCGGCGCCCTGGGCCCCGCAGCGCCGCGACGTTCGGCGCGGCGATCGCGCGCTGCGGCTTTCCGACCACGCCCCCGTGCAGGCGAGCTTCGCCACGCCGTGACACTCCAACTCGCGGAAGCGGCAGGAATGAGATAGTCACTCGCCAGGACTCCCCGCGCAAACGACCAGGAGGCGAGTGAGCATGGCCGCGAAAAACCAGTCCACCGGCAAAACGACGAAAAAAGCCAAAGCCGGTACGCGGACCAAAAAGGCAGCCGCCAAGAAACCGGCCGCCAAGAAGGCCAAAACGAAAGCGACAAAATCCGCGGCGCGGAAACCAGCGGCCCGTGGTGGCGCGACCATGGGACTCGACAAGAGCGTCGAGCAGTTCCGTGAGAGCCTCGAGCGCAGCGTCACTCTCAGCCGCGACCGGCTGCAGGAGGTCGTCGATGACGCAGTCACACGGGGCAGAATGACCCGCGGCGACGCCGAGAAAATGCTCTCCGACCTGGTCAAGAAGGGCCGACGCCAGACCGACTCGCTGCTGAGGGAGCTCGAACGGCTGGTCAAACAGGCGCGTCGCGAGGTCGGCGGCCGGGCCGAGCCGGTGCGCAAACAGGCGACCCAGGCCGCCCGCCGCGCACGTAAGAAACTTGGCTAGCTAGATGGATCAGGCCACCGGCGAGAGACCGGGGGCCCGGCGCCACCGGGGCGAGCAGCTCGAGCTGGAGATCGACTCGCTCGCCTTCGGAGGGCGGGGTGTCGCCCGGGCCGACGGGATGGTCGTCTTCGTCTCCGGCGCCCTGCCGGGCGACCGGGTGCGGGCCGAGATCACCAAAGCGAAGAAACGCTTCGCCGAGGCGCGCACCGTCGAGCTGCTGCGCCCCGGCACCGAGCGCATGGCCGACACGTGCGTCCACGAGGGGGAGCCCTGTCCCGGCGCACCCTGGCAAGGTCTTTCCTACGAGCGCCAGCTGAACCAGAAGCGCGATCAGGTCGACGAGGCGCTGCGCCGCATCGGTGGCCTCGACAGCTTCGAGCTGGAGGAGATCGAGCCAGCGCTAGAGCAGTGGCGCTACCGCAACAAGCTCGAGTACTCCTTCGGGGAGCACGACGGGGAGCCGATCCTCGGCTTCCACGCCCGTGGCCGCTGGGACCTCGTCGTCGACGTCGACGACTGCCGGCTCGCCTCCGAGCGCGGCAATGCCACACGCAACGCCGTTCGCGACTGGGCGCAGCTGGAATCGGTCCCCGCCTACGACCCGAAGGCACGCGAGGGAGTGCTACGCAACCTGGTCGTGCGCGAGGGCTGGCGCACCGGGCAGATCCAGACGCGCCTGGTCACCTCGGCGGCCCGCTTCCCCAAACCGTCGGTCGACCTGCACACGGCAATCGAGGGCGACTCCGGCGGCACCGACGGGCCGACCGGCGTGCTCGGCGAGGAACGATTGCGCGAGGAGCTCAGCGGCCTGCGGCTGGAGATGTCGCATGGCGCCTTCTTCCAGACCAACACCGAGATGGCGGAGCGCCTCTACGCGATCGCCACCGAGCATGCGGGCCTGAGCGGCAGCGAGCGGGTCTTCGACCTCTACTGCGGGATCGGCACGATCGGGCTGACGATGGCAAAACAGGCCGGCGAGGTCTGGGGCCTGGAGATCGTCGCCGAGGCGATCGCCGACGCGGAGCGAAACGCCGAGAGCAACAGGATCGAAAACGCCCACTTCATGATAGGCAGCGCCCGCACCGGGGTGCGCCCCCTGATCGAGAAGGCCGGGAAACCCGACGTGGTTGTAATCGACCCGCCCCGGGCCGGGCTCTCGCAGAAGATCGTCCGACGAGTGCTCGAGTGCGAGGCGAAGAAGATCGTCTACGTCTCCTGCAACCCGACCACGCTGGCCCCGAACGCAGCCCAGATGGTCGAGGCCGGCTACACGCTGAAGCGGGTCAAGCCGGTCGACATGTTCCCCCAGACCCCGCACATCGAGTGCGTGGCGCTGTTGGAGAAGAACGCGCAGAGCTAGAGGCTCGCGGCGACGATCAGCGTGGCGAGGGCGACAAAGCTCATCGCCATACCCACACCAATCGTAGTCAAGCGCTGGCTCATCGACGACATCTCACTTCTCAGGCCATCGATACCGGCCTCAATTCGCTCGAAGCGCTTGTCGATTCGCTCGAAGCGCTTATCGACTTGCTCGAAGCGCTTGTCGATTTGCTCGAAGCGCTTGTCGACTTGCTCGAAGCGCTTGTCGACTTGCTCGAAACGTTCATCGAAGTGCTTGAAGCCGAGATCGACCTTTTCGTTCAGCGCATCGAGCCGGTCGTCGGTCCATTCGCGTGCCATTGCCTCCATGATGCCAGGCTAGCCTGAAATGTGTTGTCTGTGGTTGAGTTGGCATTAGAAAAGCGTCACGGCTTTCGCACAACACTCAGGCAATAGGCTTCCTCGCCGTGAGCAACGGGGAAAACAGAGGCTTCGGGGTGGCCGCCGGGCTCGACCCCGAGGTTGCGCGGCCACTCGCTGCACGCTGCGCGGAGCTCGGCTACGGCTCGATGTGGTCCAACGACCATCCAGGCGCCAAAGGCCTTGAGACGCTGGCCGAGTTCGGCGCCGCGGCGTCCGGCCTCGACCTGGGCGTCGCCGTGATCGCCCTCGACCGCACCCCGCCGGAGACGATCGCCGCCGACGTCGAGCGCCTCGGCCTCGACCCCTCCCGCCTCTGGCTCGGCGTCGGCGCCGGCTTCTCGGAGAAGCCGCTGACGCGGATGCGCGACTCCCTGCCAGAGCTCCGCGAAAAGCTGCCCGGCGTCCGCCTCGTCCTCGCCGCGATGGGCCCGAAGATGTGCGCCCTGGCGGGAGCGGAGTACGACGGGGCCTTCTTCAACTGGATGACCCCCGAGTTCGCCGCCGGCGCCCGCCAGAAGGTGGAGGCAGGCGCCGAAGAAGCAGGCCGCCCCACCCCCCCGGTCTTCGGCTACGTCCGCACGGCAGTAGGCCCCGACGCCGCCGAGCGCCTGGCCAAGGAGGAGTCCTTCTACCGCGACCTCCACGACGGCTACCGCAACCACTTCAACCGTCTAGCCGAACCGGAGGGCACAGTAGGAGTAGCCGCCCCAGACCCCACCGAGGCCCAGCCCCAACTCAGCGCTTACAAAGCACTGGACACAATCGTGGTCCGAGGCCTCACCTCGGCAAAGGTCGACCCAATGCTCGCCCTAGCTGAATCCGCAGCCCCTGACTCCGCTTAGGAGTGACCGGGGGTGCCCCTCCGGCGCAGCGGCGTCCCGATTTTCGCCCCTGAGCTCTCAGGAACAACCCAAAACCTGCGGCGAAAATCCCAGCAAGCCGGAGGGGCACCCCCGGTCGCTCCCCACCCCGCCCGTCAGTAAGGCGGCAGATCCTCGTACCACTCCCCGAGCGTCTTGAACGACCGCCAGAAGCGCTGCTTGGCGTTCTCTTCGTCAAGCGAGTCGTCGATGTCAGGGGTATAGAGAGCATCGACGGTGGGAGTAAAGGCTTGAACCTCTCCCGCGCGGGCCTCGATCGTGCGCGAAAGCGGGATGTTGAGGTTGTTGAGGACACGCAGTGCCGGCTCGCCCATGACGACGACGATTTTCGGCTGCACGATCGCGATCTCCTCGACCACGCGGTGCAGGCAGGGCTCGGCCGCGAGGTCGGGCTCGGCGATCGGGCACTTGACGCAGAGCGTGCCGTAGACGACCAAGGGGTCGATCCCGAGCCGCTTGAAGCTCTTCATCAGCGCGTTGCCGGCACGGCCGTAGAAGGCGACGCCCTCTTCGATCTCCGCCGCGGCGGGCGCGTGCTTGAGCATGAAGACGTCTGCCTGCGGGTGGCCGGAGCCGAGAACCGGCATCAGCTTGCCGCGCGGGCAGTGCGGGCAGGCCTGCAGCTCGTGGGTCAGCTGGTTGAGCTCGCGGATCGCTCGCTCGAGGTACTTCTCTTTGATCTCGTCGTCGGTGGCCGGCACGCTGAGCGCTTTCTTTGACGAGGCGCGCCCGGCTCCTTTCGCGCGGGCCGCATGCATCAGCTCTTGCTCGCCGGGCGCCTCTTCCGCCGCTGGCCGCCGCGCACCGGCTTGGCATCCGGGACACTGCGTTTCGGCGCCTTCGGCCGGCCCGCCGTCTGCAGCAGCTTCAGCGTCTGCACGTAAACGAGGTTCTTGTGCTTGCGGGCGATGTCGGCGTCTCGCATCGCCTCGAGGAACTCCTCGGGCCCATCGAAGTCGTGGATCCGCACCCGCACGCTGCCGAGGCCCTGGGCGACGTGGCTGTCGGAGCCGGCGCCGGGGACGATCCGGTACTTGCGGGCGAAGCGTTCGGCCTCCTCGTTGAAGGCGGTCAACGCCACCCGCGGGTTGAAGACCTCGAGCACGTCGATCTCCTCGACAATGTCGATCAGGTGCTCGTAGTCGGGCACCGAGTGGAAGCGGTCGAACGGGTGCGGCACGTAGACCAGGCCGCCCTGCTCGCGGATTGCGGCGATCGTCTTCGCCATCGTCATCCCGCGCGGGATCTTCTCCTCGAGGAAGAGGCCGATCACCTCGCCCTGCTCGGCCGTCTTCACCTCCTCGGCGACGATCACCTTGATGTCGTCCATCCCCTCGGCGATGCGGCGCGCCTCCAGCGCCCCGGAGACCTCGTTGTGGTCGGTGATCGCGATCGCGCCGAGGCCGCGGTCGCGGGCCGTCTCCAGCAGCACCTCGACCGGGGTCGCGCAATCTGGCGAGTGGTCGGTGTGCATGTGCAGGTCGACCTCGATCAGGGGGCGCCTGGCGATCCGGCGGCGCACCGCCGGGTTGCCCGCCGGATCGTGTCGCCGGGCCGCGAGCCGCAGGTAGATCGCCTCCAGCTCCGCAGCGACCTGCGACCACTCGCGATTAGGACCACCCGGCTCGAGTAGCTCGTAGGAGGCGGGGAAGTAGCGCTCCAGCAGCTCTGCGGTCTGCGGGCTCGTCACCGTGCGCGCGTCGAGGCGGCCAAAGAAGATCTCGACCAGAGGACGGGCAACCTGGGTGGAGAGCACCCGCTCCTGCGGCGCGTGAAAGGTGGCGACGTTGAGCGCGGAGGAGTGCCTCAGCGCGGAGGAGGAGACCCGGGGGGCGAAGGGCTCGTGGACGTGGACGACGTCAGACGGCGTGCCGCGCAGCAGCTTTTTGACCTGGTCGCCGACCCCGGCGATGCGGACTCGGTGGCCGCGACCCTCCAGCTCCGCCGAGACACGCTCGATGAACTGGTTGACCGGGTTCTCAGTACCCCGCCGGTACGGCGTGACCTGCACGATCGAAAGCTCGCCCGACACGGAGCGCAGCATAAGGACCCTTATCCCGGAGGGACGGGACTGACAGGGACGCCGGGGGTAGGTTCCCGGGAACTCCCGGCCGAAGGCCGGCCCGGGAACCTACCCCCGGCGTCCCTTCACGCCTCGACCTCCGCGGCCGGCTTCTCGACCTTCGCTGCGCCCGCACCGCGCGCGTTGGCCGCGATGAACTCCTCGGTCTGCTCGCGCGCCTCGTCGTCGGGCCGCTGGCTGTGCGGCGACTTCATCAGGTAGCTGGAGGGACCGTCGAGCTGGCCGGCGATGCCGTTGTTGAGCGCCAGCTTGATGATCCGCACCGCGTCGATGACGACGCCGGCGGAGTTGGGCGAGTCCCAGACCTCGAGCTTCAGCTCGACGTTGAGCGGCACGTCGCCAAAGGCTTTGCCCTCGAGGCGGATGTGCGCCCACTTGCGGTCGGACAACCAGGCAACGTAGTCGGAGGGCCCGACGTGGACGTCCTCGGCGGGCAGCTCATGACCCATGATCGAGGTGACCGCGTTGGTCTTGGAGATCTTCTTCGAGTCCAGCCGCTCGCGCTCGAGCATGTTGTAGAAGTCCATGTTGCCGCCGACGTTGAGCTGCGAGGTGCGCTCCATGCGCACGCCGCGGTCGTGGAAGAGGCGAGCAAGTTGGCGGTGGACGATCGTCGCGCCGACCTGGGACTTGATGTCGTCGCCGATGATCGGCAGCCCGGCCTCGGTGAAGCGCTTGTCCCAGTAGTCCTCGCGGGCGATGAAGACCGGCAGGCAGTTGACGAAGCCGACGCCGGCGGCCAGGGCCTGCTCGACGTACCACTTGGTCGCGTCCTCGGAGCCGACCGGCAGGTAGCTGACGAGGACGTCGGCCTTCGTCTCCTTGAGGATGCCCGCGATGTCGGCGGTCGGGCCGTCGGCCTTCTCGACGACCTGCGAGATGTACTTGCCGAGGCCGTCGAGCGTCATGCCGCGCGAGACGGTGACCCCGGTCTTCGCGACGTCGGCGAATTTGATCGTGTCGTTGGGATGCGCCCAGATCGC
>JBJMKO010000051.1:0-2711 GCA_045805805.1 Solirubrobacterales bacterium
GATTCGTTCGCAGTCTCCGTTTCAGGCGCGGGATTGACGGCCCCGGGGTCGGGGCCTCGCATTGCCGTTCGGGGCCGGGACGTTGAACTCTCCCTGCCGCTTCCCATCCGCGTGGCGCCCATGGGACCGGCGGCGGTGCAGTCTCTCGCGGACGCCGTGGGCGAGCGCGATGGCCGAGGGTGAGACGAACGGCGCGAACATGCCGGCGGCCTCCTCGATCGGCAGCCCCATGATACGGGCCAACGGCATCGGCGAGTGACCAGGAACGTCCAGTTTGTGCCTATTCCTTTGGCGATACGGCTAGGTCGTCCGAGCGGCCACCTTCGAGCGGCGGCCACTGGGCGATGGGCCGGCCACCTGGCCACTTCGACACCGGGGGCCAATCGGGTGGGCCGCCGTCGGTCCGCACGTTCGAGCACCGTTGCGGCCAACCGGTGGGCGAGTCCTCCCATGGTTCCTGACGTCCGAATACGGTGAGGTCCATGAGCGCAAAGCTGTAATCCATCGCCTCCACCCCCCTTCGTCGCGTCCAGTAGGTCTCGAAGACGCGGTCGCCGTCCCGCAGGTAACACACCAGATGGAACAGTCCGAGTTCGCGCCCGACGAGAAGCTCGTCGAGGGAGGGCTGTGCCGAGTACCACGGCATGTCCCAGCCCATGAAGTCTCGGTACCGAATGCTCTCCTCGTACGACACCTGGACGTCGGCCTCGCCGGAGGCCACGTTGCGTCCTTGGCAAAAGACGGCAAAGGTGATGTCGCGCGAATGCAGGTTAGAGAGCTCGGTGACCTGGTTGGTATAGAACGTGCAGCCCTCGCATTGCTCGGCCGCAGGCCGACCTGGGTTCCACATGAAGTAATAAGCAATGAGCTGTCGTCGCCCTTCGAACGTGCCTAGCAGGGTTTGTCGCCCGTCGGGGCCGACCAACTCGAGGTTCGCGTCGACCTCGACCATAGGAAGACGCCGCCTGGCCGCCGCTATTGCATCACCCTCATGCGTGTGAGCTTTCTCGCGGACTCGCAAGGCATCGAGCTCGTCCTGGAAGGTCGTTCGGTCGACCGCGGCCGGGCGCGTTGCTGCGTCGAGGCTCGGGTGCGACTGATCAAGGTTCTCACTGCTCATACTGGCTCCTCGGTGTGGTCGTGGTATCTCATGGCTCAGGCTCGAGTCGCTTAGGTAGGCCGAAGCGGGCGAACGCCGCGGGCATGGTGAAAACGGTAATCGCTTGGATTTTGCCGTCGCGGACGCCGATCGCGTGGATCGCGTGCGGCACGAAAATCCCTTGTCGGGCGTCCCAGCTGTAGTGGGCGGCGGCGGGCAGCGCGTTGGCGCGGGTCGGCAGCAGTCGCCGAGGCCGCTCGTCCAGCCCGAGCTTCCCGTAGTAGGCGGCAACCGCCTCCCTACCCGAGTACCACTCGCGCAGCGGCGGCATCGAAAGGGCGCACTCGTCGGCCAACATACCCGCGAGCGCTGGCACGTCTGCGGCTTCGAACGCCTTTGTGTACTCGTCGACGATTCGCCGCATCTCGGCATCGAGAAGCGGGCGCGGAGCCGCTGCCTCCCTGGCCCGGTCCGGCAGCCGCTCCCTGATGGTCTTGTGTGCGCGCTGCAGGGCGCTGTCGATCGAGACGGGCGTCGTTTCGAGCATCTCGGCGGCTTCGCGGGCCGAGAAGTCCAGCACGTCGCGCAGTATCAGCACCGCGCGCTGACGTGGCGGCAGGTACTGCAGCGCAGCGATGAAGGCGAGCTCCACACCCTCGCGTTGCTCGTACTGCGCTTCGGGCCCGGCCGCCTCGTCCGCGGCGAAGATCAGGTGGTCCGGAATTGGCTCGATCCAGGTCGACTCGACGAGAGGTGGTTGGTGCGGCTCGTTCGGATCGGCGGGCGGGCAGAAGTCGATCGGCAGCAAACGTCGGGGACGCTTGCGGATTGTCTTCAGCGCGGCGTTGGTAGTGATTGTGTAAAGCCACGAGCGCAGCGAGCTGCGGCCCTCGAATCGGTCTAGGCCGCCCCAGGCGCCGAGCAGCGCATCCTGCAGCGCATCTTCGGCGTCGGCGACCGAGCCGAGCATGCGGTAGGCGTGGGCTCGCAGCTCGCACCGATACGGCGCGACGAGGCGCCCGAAGGCATTCTCGTCGCCTCGCTTGGCGGCACTGAGAAGGTCCAGCTCGCTCGTTGTCATCAGGCGCTGGACGGCTCCGCGTGCGGTGCCGCGGCGGGTCGTTGCCGTTGCCCAAGCAGCAGCAGTGCCACCGTCAGCCCGACCGCGGCGAAGGCGCCCGCCACGGCGAATGCCGACTGGTAGCCCGCCGTCAGTGCCGTCAGCTGCTTGGACCCCCCCGCACCTGAGACCGCGACCGTAGAGAGAATCGCCACGCCGACGGCCCCGCCGATCTGGAATGAGGCGTTGTTGAGGCCCGACGCTACTCCGGCATCGGCGTCGGTCACGCCGGTCAGCGACGAGATAGAGCCCGCCACGTAGGCGGCACCAAGGCCGGCGCCGAAGACCATCAGTCCGGGCAGGACGTCTTCGAGGTAGTTGCCCTCAACAGATACCTTGGTCAACAGCAAGCAGCCAAGTCCGCCGAGCGCCATGCCGACAACCGCTACCTGCCGCACCCCGCCTTTGCTAGTAACTGCCTGGCCGATCGTCGACCCGAGCGCGACCAGAGCTGGCCCGACGACGAACGCGAGACCGAAGTGAATCGGCGAC
>JBJMKO010000052.1:0-2597 GCA_045805805.1 Solirubrobacterales bacterium
CATCCGCCTCAAGGCCTACGACACGTCGGCCATCGAGTCGGCTGCCAAGGAGATCGTCGAGACGGCGACGCGGACCGGCGCGACGGTGTCGGGGCCGGTCCCGCTGCCCACGGAGAAGAACGTCTACTGCGTGATCCGCTCGCCCTTCAAGGACAAGGACTCGCGTGAGCACTTCGAGATCCGCACGCACAAGCGGTTGATCGACATCCACCAGCCGACCCCCAAGACCGTCGACTCGCTGCAGCGCCTGGACCATCTTCCGGCCGGCGTCGACATCGAGATCCGCCTGGCCACCTGAGGCCCGACGCTGCGATGCCCGCGATCCTCGCCAAGAAGCTCGGTATGACCCAGGTCTTCCAGGACGACGGCAGCGTCGCGCGTGTGACCGTGCTCGAGGCCGGCCCCTGCCCGGTGACCGGGATCCGCACGGACGAGCGCGACGGCTATGAAGCCGTCCAGCTGGCCTTCGGCGCCGCGAAGGAGAAGCACATCTCCAAAGCCGAGCGCGGGCATCTCGCAAAGGCCGATGCGCCGCCGATGCGCACGCTGGTCGAGTTCCGCGGCGAGGCCGGGGAGCTGACGCTGGGGGAGACGGTCACCGTGGAAGCATTCCAGGTCGGGATGCGCGTGAAGATCGCCGGCACCTCCAAGGGCAAGGGCTTCCAGGGCACGATCAAGCGCCACAACTTCAGCAGCGGCCCCAAGAGCCACGGCTCGCACAACGTGCGCGCCCCCGGCTCCATCGGTGCCTCCGCCTGGCCCGCCCGCGTGATGAAGGGCATCCGCGGCCCCGGCCAGATGGGCAACAAGCGTGCCACCCAGCGCGGCCTCGAGGTCGTCCGCGTCGATGCCGGCGAGAACCTGCTGCTCGTCCGCGGCTCCGTGCCCGGTCCGCGCGGCGGGATCGTGGAGGTGCGCAGCGATGGCTGATGCCCCGGTCCTCGGCGCGAGCCGCAAGGTCAAGCTCGACGACGGCGCCTTCGCGGAGCGCTTCCGCGGCGCCCTCGTGCACGAGAGCGTGCGCGCCGAGCAGGCCGCGCGCCGCCGCGGCACGGCCGCGACCAAAACGCGCGGCAACGTCTCGGGCGGGGGGGCCAAGCCGTGGCGCCAGAAGGGCACCGGCCGCGCCCGGGCCGGCTCGAGCCGCTCGCCCGTGTGGACCGGCGGCGGCACCTTCTTCGGGCCCCAGCCCCGCTCCTACACATACAAGGTCAACCGCAAGGAGCGCCGCGCGGCGCTGCGCAGCGCGCTGTCGCTGCACGCGGGCCGGGGCTCGCTGGCGATCCTCGACGCCGGCGCCTTCGACGCCCCCAAGACCAGCCGCGCCCGCGACCTGCTCGAGGACTGGGAGCCCACGACGCAGCAGACCCGCCCGGCGCTGGTGGTGGTGACGGCAGAGGAGGCGAACGCCGCGCTGTCGTTTCGCAACCTCGAACGGGTCGCGGTGCGCACGCCCGAGGACGTCGGCGTGACCGAGCTCGTCGGGGCCGCCGCGCTGCTGGTGTCCGAGCCCGCGCTGGAGCTGCTGAGCCGCCGCGCCACCGAAGGCGGCGCCGAGGACGGAGGGGAGAGCTGATGGACCACACCGAGGTGCTCATCCGTCCCGTCGTCTCCGAGAAGAGCTACGTGCTGTCCGCGGCCGATCGCTACACCTTCCGCGTCCACGACGACGCCCACAAGACCCACATCCGCCAGGCCGTCGAGGAGCTGTTCGGCGTGCACGTCGTCGATGTGCGCACGATCAGCGTCAAGTCCAAGCCCAAGCGCCGCGGCGTCACGCGCGGCCGCACGCGCTCCTGGAAGAAGGCGATCGTGCAGGTGCGCCCCGGCGAAACGATTCCGGTGTTCCAGGGCCTGCAGGGCCTCGAGGGAAGCGAGTAGCCGATGCCGATCCGCAAGCCCAAGCCCACCAGCCCCGGCCGGCGCTTCGTCTCCTACTCCGACTTCGCCGAGGTCACCAAGAGCAAGCCGGAGAAGAGCCTGACCGAAGGCCTGAAGAAGAGCGGCGGGCGCAACGCGCACGGGCGCAAGACCGCTCGCCACCGCGGCGGCGGCGCCAAGCGCGCGTATCGCCGGATCGACTTCAAGCGCCGCAAGGACGGTGTGCCGGCGAAGGTGGCCGCGATCGAGTACGACCCCAACCGCTCGGCCTACATCGCGCTGCTGCACTACGTCGATGGCGAGAAGAGCTACATCCTGGCGCCGCAGCGCCTGACCGTGGGCATGACCGTGGCGTCGGGCGACGGCGCCGACATCGCGGTCGGCAACTGCCTCTCGCTCTCGCGCCTGCCGGTCGGGACCGTCGTGCACAACATCGAGCTGCAGCCCGGCCGCGGCGGCCAGATGGCGCGCTCCGCCGGCGCCTCGGCCCAGCTGATGGCCAAGGACGGCGACATGGCGACGCTGCGCCTGCCGTCGGGCGAGATGCGCCTGGTCCGCGCCGAGTGCCGCGCGACCGTCGGTACGCTCGGCAACGCCGACCACCAGAACGTCAAGGTCGGCAAGGCCGGGCGCAAGCGTCACATGGGCGTGCGCCCGCAGACGCGCGGCACCGCGATGAACCCGGTCGACCACCCGCACGGCGGCGGCGAGGGCTC
>JBJMKO010000053.1:0-1546 GCA_045805805.1 Solirubrobacterales bacterium
CTCGACGGCGAGGAAGTCGGACAGCAGCCCGACGATCTCCGGCTCGTCCTCGACCAGCAGCACCGTGGGCACGGCGCCAGTCTCGCGCGCATGTGCATGCGGAGCACGTTTTTTCCATGGATTTTCATGGTGGGTTCTCAGGGAGATCAGGGCGCCGCGCTGGGGTCGCATGTATGAAGCTGCTCACCGTCCTGGCGGCCACGGCCGCTGCCGCGGCAGTCACCGCGGCCCTCACGATCCCCGCCGGCGCGGACCCGAGCGCCGGCGACAAGGCGACGAATCTCGTCACCTGCCTGCACGCCCACGGCGTCACCGACGCGCCCTCCGGCACCGACGCGCTCGCGCTCAAGCAGTGGCTCGCCGCGCACGCCGACAACGCCGGCGTCAGGGCCTGCAACCCCCAGTCCGCCGCTCCGACCGAGCTCGTCTCGTGCCTTCGCGCCCACGGGCTCAACCCGCCGGACAACCTCTCCCAGCCCAAGCCGTGGATGGTGCGGCAGGCCGGCACCGACGCCGGCAAGGCCGCGCTGAACGCGTGCGGGGTGGACTTCAACCCGCCCCAGAGCGCGGCGACGGGCAAGGATCTGGCCGCCTGTCTTCGCTCGAACGGCGCCGGCGTCGCGGCCGGCGCGGACGGCCTCGCGCTCAAGACCTGGCTCCGCGACCACTCGCGCGACGCGAAGGTGATGGACACACTCAAGCGGTGCGCGGGCGGCGCGGAGAAGGGCGCCCGCCAAGCCGACCCCTCAACCCCGATGAGCAAACACGAGCAGTACCGTGGCCGAGGCCGACGATCAGACCGCACTTGTCGAGATCGCCGACGATCGCGGGCACGCGCTCGACTTCGTCAGACTGCCGCACGATGCACTCGCTCCCGCCGGCCGCGACCATGCGCGCCGTCGTTCTCGACGCCCCGGGCCCGCCCGAGGCTCTGCGGATCCGCGAGCTTGCGGTCCCGGAGCCGCGCCCGGGCTGGGTGCTCATCCGGGTCAAGGCGTTCGGGGTCAATCGCTCCGAGCTGCACACGCGCCTGGGCCTTGCGCGCGGCGTCACGTTCCCGCGGGTGCTCGGCATCGAGGCGACCGGCGTCGTCGCCGCGGCACCCGGAGGCCAGTTCGAGGAAGGCCAGCAGGTCGCCACGATGATGGGTGGGATGGGCCGGACCTTCGATGGCGGCTACGCCGAGTTCACGAGCGTGCCCGCCGACCAGGTGATCGCCTTTCGTTCCGGCCTCGACTGGGCGACCCTCGGCGCGATTCCCGAGATGCTGCAGACCGCCCACGGCTCGCTGACCGTCGGCCTCAACGCCCAGCCCGGGCAGACGCTGTTGATCCGCGGCGGCACCTCGTCGGTCGGAATGGCCGCTGCGATCCTCGCCAAGGACCGCGGCCTCACCGTCCTCTCCACCACGCGCCGACCCGACCGCGTGGCGGCGCTCGAGGCGATCGGCGTCGACCATGTCCTCGTCGACGACGGCGACGTCGCAGGGCAGGCGCGGGCGATCGTGCCACAGGGCGTCCAGGCTGCGCTCGAGCTCGTGGGCACC
>JBJMKO010000054.1:0-1685 GCA_045805805.1 Solirubrobacterales bacterium
AAGCTGGCGCTATCCAAGCGGCGTCAACGGGAAAGGACACCCGATGGCCGGAGGCACGCCACCAGCGGGGCACATCACCCACGTCGTCATCGTCGGGGGAGGTTTCGCCGGGGTCGCCTGCGCCAAGCGGCTCGCCGGCGAGCCGCGCGCCCGCGTCACAATGCTGGACCGCACCGGATACCACCAGTTCCAGCCGCTGCTCTACCAGATCGCGACCGCGGAGCTCGCGCCACAGGACATCAAGTTCGATCTCACCGCCATGTTCGACCGACACAGCAACGTCGAGGTGCGCACGGCCGAGGTCGTGTCGGTCGACCCGGGCGCGGCCTCGGTGCGGCTCGCCGACACCAGCACGGTCGAGGGGGATGTGCTGGTGCTCGGCGCCGGCGCGGCTCCGAACTTCTTCCACACGCCGGGTGCGGCGGAGTTCGCGTTTCCGCTGTACTGCCTCGACGACGCCGAACGGGTCCGGTCCCGCCTGCTCGAAGTGTTCCGGGACGCCGCCGCGAAGCCGGAGCTGGTGGAGGACGGCGCGCTGACCGTCGTCGTCGTCGGGGCCGGCCCGACCGGGGTGGAGACCGCGGGCGCGGTCGCCGAACTCGTGCACGACGTGATGCCGCACGTGTATCCGCACCTGGCCGTCGCCGGCGCACGCGTCATCCTGGTCGACCTCGGGCACACCGTGCTCGCCGCGTTCTCCGACGACGCCCATGCGTACGCCTCCCGGCAGTTGCGACGCCGAGGTGTCGAGCTGCGCCTCGGCGTCGCCGTCAAGGAGGTGGCCGAGGACCACGTCGCCCTCGGCGACGGAACGACCATCCGGACCCATCTGGTCGTGTGGGGCGGCGGGGAGATGGCAGCGCCGGTGGCTTCCCGGTCCGGACTGCCGCAGGGGCGCGGCGGCCGCATCGACGTTCGCCCGGACCTCACCGTGGAGGGATTCCCGGCGGTGTATGCGCTCGGCGACGTCGCCAACATCCCGACCGGCGACGGCGACGTGCTGCCTCAACTCGGCAGCGTCGCCCAACAGGCGGGGGACTGGGCGGCCGGCAACATCATCGCCGACATCGAAGGTACCGGCCGGCAGTCGTTCCGGTACAAGGACAAGGGCATCATGGCGATGATCGGTCGGAAGGCCGCGGTCGCCGAGATCGGCCCGCACCGCCACGAGTTGGACGGCCGGTTCGCATTCGCCGCGTGGCTCGGCGTCCACGCACAGCTACTCGCCAACACCGGTGCGGAGCTGAAGGCGTTCGCCTCGTGGGCGGAGGACTTCTACCTGAGGCCGGGGCACCGCTCGGCCGCGCTGCTCGACCCGTCGACCATCGACACGCCGCGGATCAACTGGGGCAGCGACTGACCGCTGCCGCCGACGGAGGAAGGCTCACCATGGCACGAGACCCAAAGGACACGATGCCGCGTCCCGCGGATGTTCTGGTCATTTTCGGGATCACGGGCGACCTGGCGAAGGTGATGACGTTCCGGTCGCTGTACCGGCTCGAGGCGAATGGGTTGCTCGACTGCCCGATCGTCGGTGTCGCGGTCGACGACTGGTCGGTCGACGACCTGCGCGCCCATGCGCGCAGCGCGATCGAGAACTCCGGCGACGGGGAGCTCGACGACGCCGTGTTCGAGCGCTTCGCCGCGCGCCTGTCCTACGTCTCGGGCGACTTCGGCGACGCCGC
>JBJMKO010000055.1:0-74138 GCA_045805805.1 Solirubrobacterales bacterium
GACGCTCCTTCTGGCGATCGCCGACCCGTCCAACGTGCTCGCGGTCGACGACATCCAGATGGCCACCTCGCTCGACTGTCGGGTGGCGGTGGCGGCCGACGAGGACATCGAAGCTCTGATCAGCCGCCTCAACACCCTGCAAAGCGCCGTCAGCGAGGCCGTCACCGAAGACGAGGCCGAGGCCGAGCTCGCCGAGGTCAGCGACATCGAAGTCAGCGCCGAAGACGCGCCGGTGATCAAGCTCGTCTACAGCATCCTCGGCCAGGCGGTGGGGGAGGGCGCCTCCGACGTCCACTTCGAGGCCGAAGAGGACGAGATGCGGGTGCGCTTCCGCGTCGACGGGGTGCTCGCCGAGGCTGCCCACGTCCCCAAGCGGATGGTCAACGCGGTGATCTCCCGGCTGAAGATCATGAGCGACCTCAACATTGCCGAGAAACGCGTGCCGCAGGACGGCCGGGTCAGCGTCACGGTCGAGGACCGCCGGGTCGACCTGCGTATCACCACGCTCCCCACCCAGCGCGGCGAGGGGGCGACGATCCGCGTCCTCGACAAGGACAACGCGCAGCGCTCGCTCGACGAGCTGGGCATGGACGGCTCCGGGCGGGAGCGGTTCGAGGAGTCCTTCCACCAGGCCTACGGCGCCGTTCTCGTCACCGGCCCGACCGGCTCCGGCAAGTCGACGACGCTCTACGCGGCGCTCCAGGATCTCAACGAAGTCGAGAAGAAGATCATCACGATCGAGGACCCGGTCGAGTACCGCCTCGGCGGGATCAATCAGATCAACGTCAACCGGCCAGCCGGCCTCGACTTCGCCACCGGCCTGCGCTCGGTCCTGCGTGCCGATCCCGACATCGTCATGGTCGGTGAGATCCGCGACGGCGAGACGGCACGGATCGCGATCGAGGCGGCACTGACCGGCCACATGATGCTGACCACGCTGCATACCAACGACGCCCCCGGCGCGATCGCCCGCCTGACCAAGATGGGGATCGAGGCCTTCCTCATCTCCTCGGCCGTCGACTGCGTAGTGGCGCAGCGGCTGGCGCGCAAGCTCTGCACCCATTGCAAGCGGCGCACGATCGTGCCGGCGCAGGCCCTGGCCGATGCCGAGATCCGCGTCGGCGGCGACATCGAGGCCTACGAGCCGGTCGGATGCTCGCGCTGCAACCAGAGTGGCTACCGCGGCCGGGTCGGGGTCTACTCGGTGATGAAGATGAGCGACCGGATCAAGGAGATGACGGTCACCCAGGCCTCGGAGGCCGACATCGGCCAGGTCGCCCGCGAGGAGGGCATGTTGACCCTGCGCGAGGACGGCCTGACCAAGGTGCGCAGCGGCCAGACCAGCCTCGAGGAGGTTCTGCGTGTCACTGCCTGAGCGCCTGCTGACCTCAAGGAATCGGGCCGGGGAGACGATCTAGGGCATATGGACTTCGACTTCTCCGCTGTCCTCGGCCACATGGTCGAGGTCAAAGCGTCCGACGTGCATCTGACTCCCGGCTTCCCGCCGGCGATCCGCGACAAGGGCAAGATCGAGCCGATGCAGGGCTTCCCCGTGCTTACCTCGCAAGAGACCCGCGAGGTCGTCTATAGCATCCTCAACGACGACCAGCGCAAGCGCTTCGAGAACCACAAGCAGCTCGATTTCGCCTACGCGATCCCCGGCGTCGCCCGCTTCCGCGTCAACTGCTTCTTCCAGCGCGGCGCGGTCAGCGCCGCCTTTCGCCTAGTGCCTCAGGACATCCCGGCGCTCGACTCGCTCGGCGTGCCGCAAGTGCTGCGCGAGCTGGCCAACAAACCGCGTGGCTTCGTCCTCGTCACCGGGCCGACCGGATCGGGCAAGAGCACCACCCTGGCGGCGATGATCGACGTGATCAACTGCGAGCACCAGGATCACATCCTCACGATCGAGGACCCGATCGAGTTCCTGCACCAGCACAAGCGCTCGATCGTCAACCAGCGCGAGATCGGCGCCGACGCCGAGGACTTCGCCCTCGGTCTGCGCGCCGCCCTGCGAGAGGACCCCGACGTCATCCTCGTCGGCGAGATGCGCGACCTGGAGACGATCTCCACCGCGCTGACCGCGGCCGAGACCGGCCACCTCGTCTTCGCCACCCTGCACACCCAGTCGACCGCGCAGACGGTTGACCGCATGATCGACGCCTTTCCGCCCCAGCAGCAGGGGCAGGTGCGCACCCAGCTCTCGATCGCCCTGCAGGGGATCGTCACCCAGCAGCTGCTGCCTACCTCCGACGGCCTTGGCCGGGTCGTCGCCACCGAGGTGCTGGTGCCGACCCCGGCGATCCGCAACCTGATCCGCGAGGGCAAGACCCACCAGATCTACGCCGCCGTGCAGACTTCGGGCGCGGTCGGGATGCAGACCATGGACGCCGACCTGGCCCGCCTCGTGCGGACAGGGAAGATCACCCGCTCGCTGGCCGAACAGCGCGCCTCGGTACCCGAGGAGCTGAAGCGGTTGCTGGGCGGCGAAGCTCCGGTGATGCCCGCGGCGGTGCAGACCGGCACGGTCAGCAACGGCTTGCCTGCACCGCCTCCGGCCGCCGTGTCGAGTGCCCCGCCTTCCTACACCCAGGGGACATAGGCCCGTGGCCGCTGCCACGACCTTCAGCTTTCGTGCTCTGGACGCCGCCGGTGCCTCAACGGGCGGGGAAGTCGAGGCCGAGTCCAAGGCGCAGGTTGGCGAGCTGCTGCGTCAGCGCGGTCTGATCGTCCTCGATGTCAGTGAGAAGGCCTCGTCGGTCAACGTCGAGGACTTCTTCAAGCGCTTCAAGAGCGTCGACATGCGGGAACTGGCGGTCTTCTCGCGTCAGTTCGCAACCCTCATCTCCTCCGGGATGCCGATGCTGCGCACCCTCAGCACGCTCGAAGAGCAGACCCAGGACGACGCGATTCGCGAGGCGGTCGCCGGCCTGCGGGCCGACGTCGAAGCCGGCAGCTCGCTGGAGCAGGCGATGGAGCGCCACCCGAATGTCTTCGACCGCCTCTTCCGGGCGATGGTCCGCGCCGGCGAGGAATCGGGGCGCCTCGAGGAAGCCCTCGACCGCATCGCTTTCCAGGTAGAGAAGACCGACGCCCTCCGGCGTCAGGTCAAATCGGCGATGATGTACCCGGCGCTGGTCTTTGGCTTCGCCGTCGTCGTCCTGGTCGTGATCGTCATGTTCGTGATCCCGATCTTCGCCAACATCTTCACGGAACTGGCCGAAGAACACCCGGAGGAAGCGAGCGGATTGCCGCCGCCGACGGCGCTCTGCGTCGGCCTCTCCAACCTGTTGACCGGCTACTGGTTCGTGCTGATTCCGGGGATCGCGATCTCCTTCTTCCTCTTCTTCAGGTGGAAGAAGACGGAAAAGGGCAAGGAAATGTGGGACCGCTTCACCCTGCGCCTGCCCTTCAAGATCGGCGACGTGATCCAGAAGGTGGCGTTGGCACGCTGGTCGCGCACCTTTGCCGGCTCGGTTTCATCGGGGGTGCCGATGCTGCAGTCGATCAAGCTGACCGGCGAAACCGCCGGCAACGTCGTCGTCGAGCAGTCGATGGACGATGTCTACGCCTCGGTCAAGCGCGGCGGCTCCCTGGCCGGCCCAATCGAGGGCAACCCGATCTTCCCGCCGATGGTCGGCCACATGGTCGCGGTCGGCGAGGAGACCGGCCAGCTCGAAAACATGCTCTCCAAGATCGCCGACTTCTACGAGGCCGAGGTCGACGCCAAGGTCAAGGCGCTGACCGCCCTGATCGAGCCGATAATGATCGTCTTCGTCGGCGGCATGGTCGGCTTCATCGTGATCTCGATGTACCTGCCGCTCTTCAGCATCTACGAAAAGATCCGCTGAGCCGACGCTGACAACCTTGGAAAGTTCGCAAAGGCTTAAAGGTTTTCTGTTAACCTTAAAGCATCGCGAATCCTTGAAAGGTTAGGCAGGTTCCATGGCCAAGAATGGTCGAGGACGGTATGTGAGCGCATCTTGGGCTCCCATATTTGCGCACTCCGGTCGGAGAGGAAGTGCTGGTCAATATCAGGCATTCATCCCGGATCCGGTCGCTGATTTCGAGCCAAAGCTGAGTGCATCCACCTCCGCGCTATCTGAGCGGGCCGGAACTGCCGTGCGCGAGCTGAACGGCTCGGCCACGTCCCTGCTTCCTCTCGAGGGTATGGGCCGCCAGCTGATTCGGTCGGAGGCGCTTGCCTCATCTGCGATCGAGGGTCTGCAGCTCTCTCATCGCAAGCTTGCCCGGGCGGAAGTCGAAGGCAAGGCGGGCGATTTTCTCGCCCAAGAGGTCCTAGGCAATACGCGAGCTATGGACGCGGCAGTTCGGATCGGCCGCAAGACCCGCGACCTTGACCTCGATGACATCCGTGCCATCCACCGGGCGCTTGCGATTGCCCCCCCGCTGAGCGGGATCGCCGGGCAGATTCGTGAGTCGCAGGGATGGATCGGCGGCGCCACGCCGCTGCATGCCGTGTTCGTCCCACCTCCACATGAATACGTCCCGGCGCTGGTCGCCGACCTCTGCGAGTTCATGAACCGAGACGACATCTCGCCCGTCGCGCAGGCGGCGATCGCGCATGCCCAGTTCGAGACGATCCATCCGTTCGGCGACGGCAATGGTCGTGTTGGCCGTTGTCTCATCCATGTGCTTTTCGAGCGACGTGGGGTTGCGCCGAGCTACGTGCCACCGGTTTCGCTGGTGCTGGGCGCGAATAAGGATGCCTACATCGCCGGCCTAGAGGACTTCCGAGCCGGCGAGGTCGATCGCTGGGTCGCTCAGTTTGCCCTCGCTGTCGAGGAAGCCGCCCAGCAGGCGAAAGTATTCTCGGCAGATGTCGCCGGCCTTCAGGCTGAGTGGACCCGGCGCGCTGAGCCGATGCGTGCAGACGCCACATCCCGGGCGATCATCGGTCACCTGCCGTCATACCCGATCATCACCGCAGCGATCGTCGAGGAGATCACCGGCCGCTCCCGGGTGGCCGCGATCAACGGGCTCGACCACCTGGCACAGGCGGGCATTCTCACCCGCCACCGCAACCAGCGCAGGGGGGACAGCTGGGAGGCAAAGGAGCTCTTCGTCCTACTTGCCTCCTTCGAGGCGGCAGCGTTGAGTCAGGAGGAAACCCCACACGACTAGCCAGCAGTGAGCCTTCATCCGACCTATATCAAAATATAATATCTATAACAAACATTGTTATACTTCTGATAAATGGTTAGAGAGAATACGGCCCGCAACCCCTACACGCCCGACACGGGGGCACGGCCGCCCTTCTTGGCCGGGCGAGACTCAGAGCTTGCCTACTTCGGGGAGATGCTCACCCAACTCGCTGCTGGAGGAACCCAGAAGCATCTGATCCTCATCGGCCTGCGCGGAGTGGGCAAGACGGTCCTTCTGAATGAGTTCGAGGCACTCTGCGGTGCGGCCGGCTGGCCGGGCGAAAGTAGAGAGTTGGCAGAGGACACCAGCGTTGCTCATGTGGTTGCGAAGGCGGCCCGGAAGGCTTTGATGGAGATGAGTGCCGGCAAGCGAGCGGGGGACGCGGTCCGTCGCGCGCTGGGTGCCCTCAAGGCGTTTACACTCACGCTCGGCGACATCACCTTCAGGTTCGACGTCGATGCGCTGGAGGGCGTTGCCGATTCCGGCGACCTCTCCGAGGACATGCGCGATCTCCTGGTCGAGGTCGGTATGGCGGCGAAAGCCAATGGAGCCGGCTTTGCGCTGATCCTGGATGAGATGCAGAACCTGTCGAAGGCTGATCTGGAAGTCTTGATCGTCGGGCTACATCGGACGAAGCAGAAGGCGTTGCCCGTGGCCTTGGTAGGTGGGGGCCTGCCGCTGCTGCCCGATCTGACGGGGGAGGCAAAGAGCTACGCGGAGCGGGGATTCGAGTTCCGCCGCGTAGGCGCTCTCGATCGCGTCGCGGCGGCCGCTGCCCTTGAGGAGCCAACACGGGGTCAGGCCGTGCGATGGGATCCGAGGGCGGTCGAGAGGGTCATCGGTTTGACGGAGGGCTATCCATATTTCCTCCAGGAGTACGGGCGCGAGATCTGGAAGATCCATCGAGAGCCGGTCATCGACCTAAGGCAGGTGAGGGCAGCCGAGCCAATCGTCATCGAGTATCTGGACGACAACTTCTTCAGCCAGCGCATCGGCAAGCTGCCGGATGCGGAGCGTCGCTACATGGCTGCGATCGCCTCGCTCGGCGATGGCCCTCAGCGCAGCAGCGCGGTTGCCGCCGCGCTGGGGAAGGGGCCCCAGGAAGTCTCGGTCGTTCGGGACCGCCTGATCAAGGCGAGCCTGCTGTACGCGCCGGCGAGGGGAGAGGTCGACTTCACGGTGCCGCTCTGTGGCGATCACATTCGCCGTCACCCATACCCACCCAGCATCGTCGTGCTCGACGAGATGCGGGAAGAGCGGCTGTAGCTGAAGGGACGAAGGTTGGTTGACCGGTTATCCGAGGTTCCCGCTGTAAATCGGCCCAGAACCCGAGTTTTGGGGATATGAAGTCCTAGTTTCGGGGATCAAGGTGGCCCGAGGGGTGCCGATGAAGGGCCTGTGATGAATCTGCCAGTGCCTCGGTGCTCAAAGGCAAACCCGCTGCGAGGCGGGGGCGCAAAGCCTTTCGGGACTCCCTTGGGAGTCGGCCGGGCTACCACCGGGGTCGACAGACACCACGTGGCTTCACGCGACGGGGCTCTGGCGCAAATGATTAGGACCATAGGAGGTCACTGATGTTTGTCCAGAATCTCCGGGCCAAGGTAGGCGCCCGGCTCAACGGCGACAGCGAGGCCGGCTTCACGCTGATCGAGCTCCTCGTCGTCATGCTCATCCTCGGAATCCTGGCCGCGATCGCGCTGCCGGCGTTCTTCAACCAGAAGGAAAAGGCCGGAGACGCCAAGGCCAAGGAGTACGCGCACAGCGCCGAGGTGGCGATGGAGACGTTCTCCACCGACCACAACGGCACCTACACTGGCGCCGAAGAAGCAAAGCTCATCGAAATCGAGCCTACTCTCAGCAATGCTGAATTCACAGTTTCAGGTGTTACTGCTGATGAATACACCATTGCCTCGGTGTCATCTAGTGGCAATGAATTCGAAGTCGTCAACGTTGCGGGTGCTCTTACATTCCCCTGTACCACCGCTGGTAAAGGTGGCTGTGCGGAAAACGAAGCCGGCGAAGGCGACTGGGGCGGCGGTTGATCCCAGTAGCTAGCCGCATCGCTTTGGCCTAGCCAAGCGTGAAGTGCCGAGGGGCGGGCCGGTCGGCTCGCCCCTCGCTCTTTTGGCCAGGCCCGCGCGTGAATGGCTAAACGGATGACCGAGTCGAGCCGATACGTCCTGACGATGTCGCGCGATTTCCTCAAGCTGGCTTTGCGCCCGCGATTCCGGCGGGCCGGTGCCGCCCTTTGCGCTGCCCTCTTTGCTGCCGTGCTGGGCGCTACGTCGGTGAGTGCCTTGCCGGCCACATACGACGGCATCGCCGCCGATGGGCACCTGGCCCTGTTCAGTACGGCCGAACAGATGGTCCCCGGCGATACAGATCACGAACAGGACGTCTACGTGCGGGCCAAAGACCCGACGCTCGGCGAATGGGTGACCAGGGAGGTCTCGATCGGGCCGCTGGGCGGCAACGATGCCTATCTGGCTCAGTACGACAGCGTGTCGAGCGACGGCAGCAAGGCCTTCTTCTCGACCAGAGAGCCGCTGGTGCCAGCCGACGGCGACCGCAAGGAAGACGTGTACATGCGCGACCTGACCACCAACACGACCACGCTCGTAACCCAGGGCGACTCATCCTGCGCCGTGGAAGGCTGCGGCAGCGGCGCCGCGGACTCCAGCTTCGTTCCGGGCGGCATCGTGGCATCCGGGGAAAGGCTGTTCTTCGCCACGACCGAAAAGCTCAACCTTGCCGACGGCGACAACTCGCTGGATATCTACATGCGCAACCTGGCCAGCGGGAAAACCGTGCTCGTCTCCAAGGGCGCCTCCTCGTGCGCCGGGGCCAACTGCGGAAACGGCCCCCAGCCGGCCATCTTCGAACAGGCCTCCGCTGACGGTAAAAAGGTCTTCTTCACCAGCACGGAGGGGCTGGTTGCCGGCGACGAAGACGGGCAGGTCGACATCTACGAGCGCGACCTGGGAGGCGAAACGACCAAACTCGTCTCCGTGCCGGGCGTATGTCCGCCGTCGCTGCCGGTCGGCCAGACCTGCGACCCGACCTTCGGCGGCGCCTCGAGTGACGGCTCGCACGCATTCTTCGAGAGCAACGAACGGATCTCCGAAGCCGACGAAGACAGCTCTCAGGACGTCTACGACTGGTCGGGATCGGGACCGGCAGCGCTTGCCTCCACGGGACCGAGCGGCGGCAACGGCGCCTTCAACGCGACCTACTCCGGGACCTCAGGCGCCACCGGCGCGATCTACTTCGAGACCAGCGAAGCGATCGAACCCGCCGACAAAGACACCGGACAAGACGTCTACGTGCGGGCGGAAGGGGCGACGAAATTGGTCTCAACCGGCTCCGAAAGTCGCAACGGCCCCGCGCCGGCGTCCTTCCAGTGGGCGTCTCCCGACGGGTCGAGCCCGGTAGCGATCTTCAGCACGACCGAAGCGCTGGAGCCGCAGGACACCGATACTTCGGTGGACGTCTACGAACGCAGCGGCGGCACCACGACCCTGATCTCGACCGGGCCTGAAGGCGGTAATAGCGCCTTCAGCGCGGCCTTCGCGCAGGCCTCGAGCGACGGCTCGCATGTCTTCTTCGTCACCGCTGAGCAGCTGGTGGAAGAAGACGAAGACGAAAGCGCCGACCTCTACCTCCGCTCGGGCGGCGAAACGGAACTCGTCTCGACCGGTCCGATCGGCGGCAACGGCTTCTTCTCGGCGGGACTGCACGGTGTCTCCAGCGATGGCTCGCAGGCTTTCTTCGTCACCCGCGAACGGCTGACCGTCGACGACGATTTCGCCAACGAGGACGACGTCTACTCGTGGACCGCGGGTAAAACCGGGCCGTCGACGCTGCTGGTCTCCGTCAAGAACTCATCCGAACTGGTCCTCGGCCCGCCGCCGCCCTTCCTCGAAGGGACCAGCCCCGCGAGCCCGGCGGAAACGACCGAACCGTCGATCTTCGGCCAGGCCGAAGCCGGCGCCACGATCACGATCTACGCCAACTCGAGCTGCTCGGGCGAATCCGTGCCCCCGGGCGGCGACGCGGAAGAGCTCGCCGGTGCCGGAATCCCGGTCTCGGTGGCGCCGGGCACGAAAACGACCTTCTACGCGACGGCCGAACTCGAAGGCATCGTCTCCCCCTGCTCCAACGGGGTGGCCTACGTGCAGGAAGCGGCGTCGCCGCCCCCGCCTCCGCCGAAAGAAGAAGGGGGTTCCGGCGGTGGCGGCACCGGCACCGGTCCCGGTGGGGGCATCGACGGCTTCGGCAATGGCAACCGCAACGGTCCATCGGGACCCTCCTTCCTCACCCCGGAGACGACGATCACCTTCGGGCCCGCCTTCAAGACGCGGAAGCACAAGGTCGTCTTCCGCTTCACCGACGCGACCGGCCAGCCGGGCACTGACTTCGCCTGCAAGCTCGATCGCCACCGCTGGAAGGGCTGCGGCTCGCCGAAGCGGCTGAAGAAGCTCGCCTTCGGCAAGCACGCCTTCGCGGTCAAAGCCGTCAACCAGGTTGGCGTGTGGGACGCACCCGTCAAGCGCGCGTTCAAGGTCGTGCGATGAAGGCGCTGTGGATCCGGAGGCGGCTGCGGCTCGGAGGTGAGGGTGGCTATACCCTGATCGAGCTGCTCGTCGCGATGACCATGGGCGTCATCGTCCTCGGCGCGGTCGGCTCGCTGGTCGTCAGCGCGATGAAGAATCAGCCGAAGATCAGCGAACGGGCGCAGGACATCACCACCGCTCGCTGGGTGCTGGAGCGGCTGACGCGCGAAATCCGCAACGGCATCAGGGTCGACAACGCCACCTCGTCCTCGGTGTCCTTCGAAACCTACGTGCGGCACACGACCTGCGGGGGCACCACGCCCCTGGCGAGCACGGCGACGCCAACCAAATGCGAGGTGACCTACACCTGCGCCACCACCGCCTGCACTCGAATCGAGGCCGCTCCCAAAGTCACCACGGGCAAAGCGACGACGATCTTCGAAGGCATCGACAGCAGCAGCGTCTTCGCCTACTCGCCCAGCGCCAAAGAAGCGACCTTCGTAAAGGTCACCCTGAACATGCCCAACCCGACCGGATACGCCCCGCTGACTGTTTCCGACGGCGCCAGCCTGCGCAACGCGACCCTGATCAACTGATGCACCGTCCAGACCACAAAGAAGCTGGCTTTACGATCGTCGAGGTGCTGGTCGCGATCGTGATCCTCGTCTCCGGGGCGCTGGCGACATTCAGCCTGCTCAGCGCGGCCAACCGCAACACCGACCGTGCCAAGGAGTCGCAGGTGGCGCTCGACCTCGCCCAGCAGGAACTCGAGGCACTGCGCAGTCTCACCAACGAACAGCTGGCGCTGACGTCGACACCGCCGCCGTCGTCCGATTCGCTGAACCCCGACTACCGCGTCTCCAGCGGCAAATTCGCCGTCATCCGGGAACCGCGCGGGACCTACCGCAAACTCGTCGTCAACGGCGGTGAAATCGAAGGCGAATCGGGGAAAGTGGTGAAAGGAGGGGTCGTCGAACCATCCGAATCCTTCGAAAACGGCGATGTCAGCGGCACGATCCACCGCTACATCGTCTGGAGCAACGACTCCGCTTGCGGCTCGGCCTGCCCTACATCGCAGGACTTCAAGCAGATCGTCGTCGCCGTCAAGCTCGACACGCCCGGCAACCAAGCCGGCGAGCGCGGCTACGTCGAATCCCAGTCGAACTTCGTCGACCCGACCGACAGCTCCGAAAAAGACCCGGCGGCCAACTCGAAAGGCGAACTGGTCACCGCCCAGCAGTTCTACCTCGCCGACACGCCGTGCTCCTCGACGGGCGCAACCGAACGGCAGGAAATCAGCGGCGACCACCTGCTCCACAACACGCTGGGCACCTGCGCCGGCGAATCGCAGACGGGCACCACGCAGGGCGCGCCGGATGCGCTCCTGCTCGGCGGCCCGCCCGACCCGGCGCCCGAAGACACGAATGACCCGCTGCTCTACGACTACTCCGACGACACCTACCTCGAGCCGACGCCGGACACCGACAAGGGCGTACAGATCCGCCGCGACGACACCAACGGCTGCCACTACGTGCCGACCGGGACGACCAACCCGGAGTCCCAGGTCCACCGCTGGGTCACCGACCCAATGAGCTCGGCATTCAAAATGACCGAAAAAGCGACGCTCGAGTTCTACACCCGCACGCTCGGCGACGGGCTCTACAAAGGCAAGCTCTGCGTCTACCTCTACAAGCGCCATGAAGCGGGCTCGCCGCCGGTCGCGACCGACACCCTGCTGACGAACAACAACGGCGGAACCGCCTACTGGACCTACTCCCCGGAAGGAAATGAATACTGGCCGCGGTATTCCTGGACCAAGGTGCGCCTGACGATGGCCTTCAACGAAGCCCCTTACACGATCCCGGCCGGGGACCGGCTCGGGGTGGCGCTCAGCGTCGAACGCAACGGCACGCCCGCTGACGCGATCCCGATCATGTACGACCACCCCACCTACCCGACCCGGATCGAGGTCGACACCAGCACGCCGATCGAAGGCGGCTAGGCGTGGGCGCCGCCGTGGCGATCGCCTTCCTCGGAGGGCTCATCGTCGGCAGCTTCGTCACCGTCGTCGCCTACCGGGTGCCCCGCGGCGAATCGATCGTCGGGCCGCGCTCGCGCTGCCCGGCCTGCGGCGTCCAGATCGCCGCCTACGACAACATCCCCGTCTTCTCCTGGCTGCTGCTGCGGGGACGCAGCGGCTGCTGCGGGGAGCCGATCTCGGCCCGGTACCCGCTCACCGAGCTCGGCCTGGGCGCGCTCTACGCGGCGACGATCGCCGTCCTCTGGGGCGAGGGGGGGGAAATCGCGCTCGGCTTCGTCTTCGTCACGATGCTGCTCGCGGTCACTGTGACCGACCTCGAACAGCGGATCATCCCCAACAAGATCCTGATCGCCGCCGCCGTGGTTGGCGCCGTCATCGTTGCGGTCGCCGACCCCGGCAGCCTGCCGGAGCGGGCGATAGCGGCCGTGGCCGCGGGCGGCCTGCTCTTCGCCGCGGCGCTGGCCTACCCCCGCGGCATGGGCCTCGGCGACGTGAAGCTGGCGGCGACGATGGGCCTTTTCCTCGGCCGCAACGTCGCCCCGGCGATCCTGATCGCGCTCCTCGCCGGCTCCATAGCCGGTCTGGCGATGATCGCGCGCGACGGGGCGGCGGCGCGCAAGCAGGCGATCCCCTTCGGCCCTTTCCTTGCCCTGGGGGGCGTGGTCGGGTTGCTCACCGGCGACCAGATCGTCGATTGGTACCTGAGCACGTTCTAGGACCTTCGTCCAGGTTCTCCTAGAAATAAGTAGTTGCAGGGCGAAAGGTCTGCGGCCTTTCTGTCGATTGGGGAAGGGTGAGCGCGTCACGGGCGCGCCGCGACTCCAGCCATGCAACTGCAACTGACCAGGAAGAAGAAGACGGGTGACGTCGTCGGCCTCGACATCGAGGCGGGCAGCATCGCCGCGGCCGAAGTGAAGTCCGACGGTTCAGCGCCGATGAGCATCGGGGCAATCGAGCCGCTGGCTCCCGGCGCCTTTCACGAGGGCGAGGTGACCGATGCCGACGCCCTGGTCGAAGCGCTGAAGGCGCTCTTCTCCAAGCACAAGCTCTCCAAGCAGGTGCGCCTCGGGATCGGCAACCAGCGGGTCATCGTCCGCACCCTGCGCCTGCCGGCGATCGAGAACCACAAGGAGATGGAGGCGGCGGTCCGCTTCCAGGCCCAGGAGCAGATCCCGATGCCGCTCGACCAAGCGGTGCTGGAGCACCAGGTGGTCGGTGGCGTTCCCGGCGAGGAGGGCGCGACGCCGCAGGTCGACGTTGTCGTGGTCGCCGCCCGGCGCGACATGGTCAGCTCGTTCCTGGAGCCGCTCCGCCGGGCAGGCCTGGAGCCGGTCGGGGTCGACCTCTCTGCTTTCGGCATGATCCGCGCCCTCGCCAACGGCGCCAACGGCGCCGACAGCGAGGCCGTCCTCTACTGCAACGTCGGCGACGTGATGAACCTCGCGGTGGCGCGCGGCCGGGCTTGCCTCTTCACCCGCGTCTCCAGCATCGGCCTGGAGGACATCGCCGGCCGGCTCGGCACCGAGGCCGGCCTCAGCATCGAGCACGCGACGCAGTGGCTCGCCCACGTCGGCCTGGAGCGTCCCGTGGAGGAGATCGACGGCGATGCCGCGCTTATCGCCGACGTGCGCAGGGTGCTCGAGGACGGCCTCTCCGGGCTCGTCGACGAGCTGCGCCTCTCACTCGACTATTACGGCGCGCAGGAGAGCGCGGTGCCGGTCGGGCGCGTAGTCCTCTGCGGTCCCGGCAGCGCGATCCCGGGCCTGGGGGAGCTGATGGCGGAGCCGATCGGCCTGCCGATCTCCACTTCCCACCCGCAGGCGCTCTCCGGCTTCGACGAGAGTGCCGCCGCCCGCCTCACCCTTCCCTACGGCCTCGCCCTGGAGTACTGAGCGATGCGCCCCGTCAACCTGATCCCGGCCGAGGACCGCCACGGGCAGAACGCGCCCCTGCGCACTGGCCCGGTTGCCTACATCGTGATCGGCGCCCTCGTGCTCGCCCTCGCCGGCGTGACCATGCTGGTCCTCACCGGCAACGAGGTCGCCCACAGCAAGAGCGAGCTGGCTCAGGTGAAGAGCGAAGACGCCGCCGCCAAGGCACGCGCCGAAAGCCTCGCCTCCTACACCCAATTTGCCGCCCTGCACGAACAGCGCGTCGTGACGATCGCGAGTCTCGCCGACAGCCGCTTCGACTGGGAACGGGTGATGCGCGAACTGGCGCTGATCCTGCCCCACGACGTTTGGCTCAACAGCCTTGAAGCCTCCGCCTCCTCAGAAGCCGGAGGCAGCGGAGGCACCTCGGGTGGGGGCAGCCTGAGCAGCTCGATCGCCGGGCCGTCGCTGGCGATCAGCGGTTGCGCGGCGGGTCAGAGCGCGGTCGCCGGTTTCGTCACCGCGCTCAAAAACATCGACGGGGTCACCCGCGTTGGCGTCGAATCATCCGAACTCGCGGGCGAAGACGAAGGCGCCGGCAGCAGCGGCGAATCGGGGTCTGAAGGCGGCTCCGGCGATTGCCGCACCCGCAGCTTCATCGCGGAATTCAAACTCGTCGTCGCCTTCGATGCCGCGCCGGTGCCGCTGAGCAGCGAAGAAGCGGCACCGGTCACGCCGACCGAAAAATCCGAAGAAGCCGCTTCCCAGGAAACCGGCGAAAGCGAAGAATCGGAAGGCAGCTGAGATGGGCTCGGCGAACAACAGGCTGATCGTCGCGATGATCGTCGTCGCCGCCCTGGCGGGGGCGTTCTGGATGCTCGTCCTCAGCCCGAAGCGCCAGGAAGAGAGCAAGCTCTCCAACCAGGTGAGCCAGTCTCGCGAATCGCTGAGCCAGCACCGCGCCGAAGTGGCGATCGCCGTGCAGGCCCGCCGCGAGTTCCCGGTCGACTACCAGCAGCTCGTCGTCCTCGGCAAGGCCGTGCCCGGCGACGACGACACAGCCTCGCTGCTGATCCAGGTGAACCGGATCGCCGACAGCGCGAAGGTGCGGTTCCAGACCATCAAACTGAATTCTACGGGGAGCGGGGAAGCGCCTCCACCGGCCGAACCCGTGGAAGCGGGCGCCACCCCGATCCCGCCGACTGAGGTGGCCGCCTCGACATTGCCCCTGGGTGCCACAATCGGTCCGGCCGGCCTCGCCGTGATGCCTTACGAACTCACCTTCACGGGCGATTTCTTCCATGTCGCCGACTTCATCCACGGGCTCGACTCGCTGGTCAAGACGAACAACGCGAAAGTCGGCGTCACCGGCAGGCTGGTCACGATCGACGGCTTCAAATTGGAAGCGTCCTCGGAAGGGGGCTTCCCAATGCTGGAAGCGACGTTCACGATAACCACCTACCTGACCCCGCCGAGCGAAGAAGGCGTGACCGCTGGGGCAACACCCGAAGCGCCGGCGACCGCGACGCCGGCTTCGACCACGACTGGAGGCACGCCATGAAGCGCCCGAAAGGACCTGAGCTGAAGCTGTCGGAGCTGAAGGTGCCGCCCTTCCTCACCGACCTCTACTGGGACCTGCGCGATCGCCGTCTGCTGCCGCTGGTTGCGCTTGTCGCGGTGGCGATCGTTGCCGTGCCGTTCCTGCTCGGTGGCAAGTCGGACGAAAGCTCAACGCGCGGCGTGGTGGCGGTCGCGACCCCGGATGCCGCAGCCGGTGGTCCCGATAGCTCCACGCTGGTCGCCGTGGAGGCCAAGCCGGGGCTCCGCGATTACCACAAGCGCCTGGCCCACCGCCGCCCTACCAATCCTTTCAAGCCGCGCTATAGCGGGCCCCAGCTGGCCGGGTCGGAGCTGGGCGGCGGCGAACTGTCCTCGACCAGCACGACTTCGACTTCGACCACCACGACGAAGACCTCCAGTGGCACGACGACGACCGAAACGACCACGGAATCACCGGGTGGCGCCGGCGGCGGTGGCGAATCCCCGCCCTCGCTGAAGGAATACACGATCGCGATCGACGTCAAGATCACCCGCACGGAGACCAAGGCGAACGGCAAGAAGGAAAAGAGCGAGCCGACGGTTCACCACCGCGTGATCCCACCCGCGGCGCTGCCCAGCGAAAAGACGCAGGCCGTCGCCTACATGGGGCTCAGCCCGAAGACCAAGCAGCCGCTGCTGCTGATCTCCGACGGGGTCACCGCGATCTTCGGCGAAGGCAACTGCATCTCGGGAGCGCAGGCCTGCCAGCTGCTCGAAGTCGAGCCGGGCTTGCCCGAGACCTTCGTCTTCGGCCCCAACTCGGCCCGCTACAAGATCGTCGTGCTCAACCCCCGGCCGGTCGTGGTCGGGACCTACGAACGCTAGCTATCGCCCAAAACTTCAGTAACTGAAGCGAGATCGGTACACTCGCTGGAGCGAGGCAATCGACACAACCTCCTCGCTTTTCCGATGAGCGCAGCCTCCAACTCCCGATGTCCCGTTTGCCGTACGGCCGAAGTGGTCTGTGGCAAGTGGACCCTCCTCGTGATCCGCGACCTGGCCGAGGGCTCGAGCCGCTTCTGCGAGCTGGAGCGCTCGCTGGAGGGGATCAGCCCCCGCACCCTCTCGCTGCGCCTCCGCGCCCTCGAAGAGGAGGGCATCGTCGAGCGCCACACCTTCCCCGAGGTCCCGCCCCGGGTCGAGTACGCGCTGACCGAGAAGGGCGAGGCCCTCGTCCCCCTGGTCGAAGACATGCGCCGCTACGGCAAGCGCTGGCTTTTTGACGACGCCTCTGTTCCGGCCGCGGTGTAGGGCCCGCCCCGGCAGGGGTTCCGCTTAACTTTTTCGAGACGCCGCGATTGCTGGCGCTCGAACCGCGCTCGCGAAAAAGTACAAGACGCTCCACCCCTGCCGGGGCGGGTCTTGAGGGCGGGGCGAGTGCAAGGCATCGTGCAGTCGCAGGAGCGTCAGGTACGGGCGGGAAGCCTGGGGCGTGCGCGATCGCTTGCTCAACGACTCGTTGTCCATGCTTGCGGCCGAGGCGGCCGTCCGGCTCAGCGGACTCGTCGCCGGCGGCGATCAGATTCCCTTCGATGTCGACTCCGAGAGTGGCGAGGACTCCGACTTCTTCAGCTACCGGCCGCTGACCTCGTGCTACGTGCGCGAGCGTGAGGGCGAGCTGCGCAGCCTCGACGGGTTCGGCCCGGCGCGCGATGCGGTCGCCGCCACCGGAATCGCCGCCGCCTACCTGGAAGCGCGCGGCGAGCTGGTCCCGAGCGAGCCCGGCGAGCGCGCGGCGCAGATGCTGATCGCCTTCCTCGCCTCTCTCTGGGACGGCTGCACCGAACTTGCCCTCGACCACGAACGGCTGCAGAACGCCCTTGCGGTGCTGGAGGCCGAGACCTGCGGGGCCGAGGAGGCCGACATCCTGATCGCACCGCTCGTCGGGCTGCGGATGCCGCTGCCGCGGCTGCAGCTCCCGCACGGAGTGCAGATCGTCCGTGCCGACGCGATCGAGGCGCCGATCGAGGCGATGCGCAGCGAGGGCATGAGCCGCGCCGCCTGGGAGCCGCAGTTCCTGGCCCTTGCCGAGCAGGACGAGGGATCCGAGAGCGCCGAGGCCGCGATGTGCCAGCTGCACGAGCTGATCAGCGTCATGCACCTCTTCAAGGCGGGCAGCGTCGGCCTCGGTCCCTACGCCTTCGCCCCCACCGGCGAGGGCCGCTGGGCACGCCTGGCCACCGGCGCCCCGGCGACGCGCCCCGGCGCCTACGAGCTGAATGAGGCCGAAGCGGTCCAGCTGTCCGAGCTTGCCGACGCGCTGGAGGCCCGCCCCGATCCCGACGCGGCCCTCGCCTGGGCCGTCGGCCGCTTCGAGATCGGCTGCGGCCGCGACTCCGCGCTGGAGGGCCTCAGCGACCACCTCTTGGCATTGCGTGCGGTGCTCGACGGCCAGGGCCCGGTCGGCGCCTCGCTGCCGATGCGGGCCTCGGCCCTGATCGCCTGCGAGGAGCTCGACCGGTTCGAGGCCCGTGAGCGGATCGAGCAGGCGCAGGCGCTGGAGCGCTCGCTGATGAACGGCACCCAGTCCCTGCCGGGGCTCGCCCTGGCGAGCTGGCTGGAGGAGGGGGTGCGCCGCATCCTGCGCGAGGCCGCCCTCGGCAAGCTCGGCGCCGACCTCGGCACCGCCGCCGAGGAGACCCTGATCGCGACCGGCCTCCAGGACGGCGACGGGTCGATCGTGGGCACGACTTCAGAGTGGGAGACACCCGACACGGGAGAGGTGGAGGAGACAGTGACGTCACATCATCAGCCGCATCGCGAGCCACGGGTCGACCATGACGACCAGGCGACCCGCATCCTCGAGCCGATCCCGGTCGAGGGAGAGATCCGCATCTCCGCGACCCCATGGCTGGACGAAGTCGAGGCGCCCGAGAGCACGCTTGACTTCCCGGCGATCGAGGGAGACGTGCATCACCGCGAGCGGATCGACACTCCCCGCGTACGCCATCTCTTCCAGGTCCCAGAGGACGCCGACTGGCAGGTCAAGGAGCTCAAGTACGACCACTACGGTCGCGAGGCCGGCTAAAACCGACCGCCGACGGGCCTAAAAGCCCACTCGGGCTCCGGTTATAGGCCCGTCGACCCAGGGTTAGGCGCGGCCGGTGGCTATGGCTTCTCGTTGCTCGTTGCTGGCGAATAGGTAGCGGTTGATCTCGGCCAGGCCGGCCAGGTCGTGGACGTCCTCGTCTAGATATGGGACTCGGATCACGCCGCTGGTGCGCAGCTCCCTCTCCAGGCGCTCGATGTTGGTCACGTCGCGCTCGGCCAGCGCCTGGTAGTCGGCGAAGTTCCCCGCCACCCGCTGTGCCAGATCCTCGTCTTCCAGCTTCTCTACAAGGGTCTTGTCGAGGTCGCCGTTTTCGTTGCGTAGCCGCTCGGCGGGGTAGTGGACCTTGTTGACGATGACGCCGCCGAAGGGCAGCTTCGCCTCGACCAGCTTGCGGTGAAAGTAGACGGCCTCGTCGACCGGCTCTCCCTGGGGGCCGCAGACGACGAGGAAGCAAGTGCGGCGATCGGCGAGCAGGCTGTTGACCCGTTTGGCGCGGGCCTGGAAGCCGTCGACCATGCCGCTGAAGGCGTTGAAGAACTCGGCCAGGTCCGCCAGCAGGTCGAAGCCGACGATCCGCTTGAAGACGCTGAGCGCGACCGAGGCGCCGCGTCCCGCCACCTTGGCGGCCAGCCCGGTGGGGCGCATGAAGACGCGCAGCGAGCGGCCTTCGATGAACTGCATCAGGCGGCGCGGGGCGTCGAGGAAGTCGAGTGCGTTGCGGGTTGGCGGCGTGTCCAGGACGAGCAGGTCGAAGCGGCCCTCGGTGTGCAGCTCGAAGAGCTTCTCCATCGCCATGTACTCCTGCGAGCCGGCGAGGGCGCTGGATATCTGCTGGTAGATGCGGTTGCCGAGGACGCGGTCGCGCGATTCCTCGTCGGGCGCCTGGCGGGCGACGAGCTCGTCGAAGGTCGCCTTGGCGTCGAGCATCATCGCCCACAGCTCGCCCTCGATCTCGACTCCCTGGGCGGCGAACAACCCCGGGTCGACCTGCCTGGCCTCGTTGCCGAGCTCCTTCAGGCCGAGCGAGTCGGCGAGACGCTTTGCCGGGTCGATCGTCAGCACGCAGACCTTCAGCCCGCGCGCCGCCATTCCGACCGCGATCGCCGCCGAGGTGGTCGTCTTGCCCACGCCTCCCGAGCCGGCACAGATGCAGATGCCCTTGCCGTCGAGGATGTCACCGACGTTGGCCATCAGCCCAGCCTCTTGGCCAGCTGTCGCGCCGCCTCGGCCCCAAGCTCGGGCTCGAAGAGGAAGGGCAGGGTCTTCACCGGCGCCTCGACCCTGCGTCGCAGGCGGGCCAGCTGGGCACGCTGGGAGCGAGCCCGGTTGTGCTCAGAGAGGGCCGCCCGCGCCGCGGCCCGCACCGACTCGTTCTCGTCCTCGGCCAGGCTCGCGAGGCGCTCGGCCTCCTCGTTGGAGAAGCGCTCGGGATAGAGGCCGTTCATGTAGACGCGGTCTACCGCGACGCCGACGTCGGTGCGAAGGTCGTGCTCGAGCGCCGCCGACTCGTTGACCGGCATCTCCTCGGGCAGGGCGACGATCGCCACCCCGGTGTTCTCCTGGTCGGTGATCAGGCGGTCGAGCTGCTGGGCCTGGGAGTGGATTGGGCCGACGCGGGCGATCGCGGCAAAGGTGCGCGGCGTCTGCAGAAAGCCGATCCCGTGACCGGTGGCCGGGGCGTCGACGATCACCAGGTCGTACTCGCGGCCCTTCTTCACCTTGCGGTCGGGCTGGGCCAGCTCCCAGATCTTGCCGATCGTGACCAGCTCCTTGAGGCCGGGGGTGGCGGCGGCGAGGTAGTTGAAGATGCGGCTGCGGAAGAGCATGTCGCGCATCGCCCGGACCTTGAGCTGGAGCAGCACGTACTCGCGCATCGACTCGTCGGGGTCGATCGAGATCGACCAGAGGTTCTCGGCCATCTCGACCTCGTGGAAGCCGACTTCGGTGTGGTCGAAGATCCGCGACGCGTGCTCCTGTGAGGAGACCTCGCAGACGATCGTCCGCTTGCCTTCGGCCGCGGCGCGCAGGCCCAGCGCGACCGCGACCGTGGTCTTGCCGACGCCCCCCTTGCCGGTGACGAAGACCAGTCGCTTGTCGAGAAGATCGGTTACCGGGTGATTCCTAGCAATTTCTCAGGCCGGCAGGAAAAGCGGGTGCTCATGCGAATACCCGCGCAATGGGATTCCTGAGCCGCAAGAGCAAGTTCGTGTCCACCCCCGTCGAGGACGAGCCGCATCCGATTGTCGCCGAGCTCGAGAAGATGGAGGAGGCAGTACCCGAGCGGCCTCGGCCGGCGGGTCCTGTCGCCGCAGGGGACCCACCACCCCCTCCGGTCGCTAAAGCGTCCTCGGGGGCGGTCCCCCCTGCGGCGCCACCCGCCGGAGGTGCGGTTGAGGTAGAGGCGCCTACGGTTGAGACAGCTGAAGCTGAGGAGCGCGATACCGCTGCGGTTGCTGAGGAGCCGGAGCGGTTTATGCCTCGGGACCTGTTGGCGCCTTCGCGTCATGAGGTCGTTGTGGAGCGGGTTGAGCCCGAGGTGCCGGTCAAGCACGCCGATGTGATCGCCTTTGCGAATCAGAAGGGTGGGGTGGCCAAGACCACCACCACCTTGAACCTCGCCGTTGCCTTTGCCGAGTCCGGGTACCGGGTGCTCTGCGTCGACCTGGATCCGCAGGGGAACCTGACGATGAGTCAGGGAATCGATCCCGACAAGGTCGAGAAAAGCCTTTACGACGTGCTGGTCAACGACATGCCGATCTCCGAGATCGTCCAGCACCGCGAGATCGACATCGCCGTGTCCTCGATCGACCTGGCCGGTGCCGAGATCGCGATGAGCACCAAGATCGGCCGCGAGCGATCGCTGGAGAAGGCCCTCAAAGAGGTCTCCGGCGACTATGACTTCGTCTGCATCGACACGCCGCCCAGCCTCGGGCTGCTGACGATCAACGCGCTCACCGCCGCGAACAAGGTGATCGTCCCGGTTCAGTGCGAGTATCTCTCGATGCGCGGGCTGGTCCAGCTGCAGAACACGCTGAAGATGATCCAGGAGAACCTGAACCCGGACGTCAAGATCGAGGGCATCCTGCCGACGATGCTCGACACCCGCACCGTCCATGCCAAGGAGGCGGTGGAAATTCTCGAGGAGAACTTCGGCGAGCTCGTCTTCAAGTCCCGAATTCGCAAGGCGATCAAATTTGCCGAGGCCCCGGTGAAGGGGGCCAGCGTGCTCAAGTACGATTCCGGCAGTAGCGCCGCGAACTACTACCGCGAGCTGGCGAAGGAGGTTCTGGCACATGAGTCGGCGTAAGAAGCGGGCGAGCATGCGTGAGGGGCCTCTTTCTGAGCTTTTTCGGTCGACTTCTGACGACGAGATTTCGAAGGGTTCGGCCCCGGGTCCCGACGCGGGCTCGGAGGGGCCTGCGGGCGGGGGCGGGGCCTCCGTTCTCGGCCCCTCCGAGCCCGCGCCACCCGCGGGTGAGGCGTCTGGCTCCCACGCTCCGGGTCCGAGCGAAGGTGAGTCGCGGGAGACCCCTCCTGAGCGGCTTAAGCGGGTTTTCTCCGAGGAGCCTCGGGCTGCCCGGCGGGAGATTGAGGCCGTTGTGGAAGCGCCTAGGTATGGGCGGGAGGAGCCTGAGTACGAGCCGCCCGGCAGTGGGGAGCCGCATCAGCCGAAGATTCGGGTGGTTGGGGTCGGCGGCGGCGGCGTCAACGCGGTCAACCGCATGGTCGAGGCTCGGATTCCCGGGGTCGAGTTCATGGCGGTCAACACCGATCTTCAGTCCCTGCAGCTCTGCGTCGCCGACGTCACCGTCCACATCGGCGAAGAGCAGACGCGCGGCCTCGGGGCCGGCGCCGATCCCGAAGTGGGTCATCGCTCCGCCTTCGAGGAGCAGGACAAAATCAAGCGCCTGCTGAAGGGCTCCGACATGGTCTTCGTCGCCGCCGGCGCCGGTGGCGGCACCGGCAGTGGCGCCGCCCCCGTGATCGCCCGCCTCGCCCGCGAGGTAGGCGCGCTCACGGTCGGCATCGTCACCAAGCCGTTCAGCTTCGAGGGCAGCCGCCGCAGCAACCAGGCCAACAAGGGGATCGAGGAGCTGGCCGCCGAGGTCGACACTCTGATCGTCGTCCCCAACGACCGCCTGCTCGAGGTGCTCGACCAGCAGACTTCGATGGTCGAGGCCTTCCAGGTCGCGGACGACGTCCTGCGCCAGGGCGTGCAGGGCATCTCCGACCTGGTCACGCTGCCCGCCGTGATCAACCTCGACTTCGCCGACGTGCGCACGATCATGTCCGAAGCAGGCCGGGCGCTGCTCGGCATCGGCATGGGCCATGGCAACGACCGGGCAGTGCTGGCGGCCGAAAAAGCGATCTCCTCACCCCTGCTCGAGACTTCGATGGAGGGTGCACGGTCGATCCTGCTCTCGATCACCGGCGGTGCCGACCTCTCCCTGGTCGAGATCAGCGAGGCGGCGAAGCTGGTCGGCGAGGCCGCCCACCCCGACGCCAACATCATCTTCGGTGCCAACGTCGACGAGGAGCTGAACGACCAGGTCTGGGTGACCGTGGTCGCGACCCGCTTCGACGGCCGCGCCGCGCCGCCGCGCCGTGCTGCCGAGCCGATGATCCGTCGCACCAAGGATGCCCCGCCCTCACGCCGCTCTGAGCGCCCGGGAGAGCTCGGCATCGACGTCCCAGAGTTCCTGCCGGGATAGTCCGACTTCGGGTCGATGACCGGGGTCGTCGCCGCGGGCCACCCAGCCACCGCCGAGGCGGGGGCGGAAGTACTGCGTGAGGGAGGCAACGCGGTCGACGCAGCGGTCGGCGCCGTCCTCGCCTCCTTTGCCGCGGAGAGCCCGCTGACCGGCTTCGGCGCCGGCGGCTTCATGATGGTCCACCGCGGCGGAGAGACAACCCTGCTCGACTTCTTCGTAGCCGCACCGGGCAGGGACGGGATTGAGCGCAAGGCCGAGCTGGTCCCGGTCCCGGTCCACTTCGACGCGGACACCGTGCAGACGTTCTACGTCGGCCCGGCGTCCTGCGGCGTGCCCGGCACCGCTGCCGGGCTGGAGGAGGCGCTGCGCCGCTTCGGCTCGGTGCCGCTCGCCGAGCTGGTCGGGCCGGCGGTGCGATTCGCTCGCGAAGGGGCGCCGGTCAACGCCGAGCAGGCCTACATCCTCGACATCCTCGGGCCGATTCACGCGCGGCTGGAGGGCACGCGCGAGCTCTACGCGCCGGCGGGGCGGACCATGCGCGAGGGGGAGCTCTTCCGCTTCCCGGAGCTGGCCGAGGCACTTGAACGCTTCGGCGCCGAAGGGGCGGAGCCGTTTCGCAGCGGCGAAGTTGCGACTGCGCTCAGCGAGTACGTGGTCGAGCACGGCGGCACGCTCGGTCTCGGCGACCTCGCCGCTTACGAGGCGATCGAGCGCCGGCCGATCAGCACGTCGTTCCGCGGCACCGAAGTCCTGACCAACCCGCCGCCGTCCTCGGGCGGCATCCTGATCGCCTACTGCCTCGGCTTGCTCGAGCGGCTGGGGGAGAGCAGTGGCCCCGAGCAGCTGGTCGCCGCGATGGGTGCCGCCAACGCCGCCCGCGGCGAGGCCTTCGCCGAGGCGCTCTACGGCGAGGGGCTGGAGGCCGGCCTGCTCGAGCCGGCCGCTCTCGACCTCTCCGCCGGCGACCTGCTCGGCTCGACCACGCACATCTCCGTGCTCGACCGCGACGGGACCTGCGCCGGCGTCACCTGCTCCAACGGCTCGGGTTCCGGCGTCCTCGTCCCCGGCACCGGCATGATCCTCAACAACATGCTCGGCGAGGAGGACCTCAACCCGCTCGGCTTCCACGCGATCGCACCGGGCAGGCGCGTGCCCTCAATGATGGCGCCGACCGTGGTCCTGCGCGAGGGTGAGATCCAGCTCGGCCTCGGCAGCGCCGGCTCCAACCGGATCCGCTCGGCGATCCTGCAAACGATCGTACGGACGGTCGAGCAGGGGATGGCTGCCGAGCAGGCTGTGCGGGCGCCGCGCCTGCACTTCGAGGCCGGCGTGGTCCAGGCCGAGCCCGGAATCGACGAGGAGGCGCTGGCACGGATCGAGGCACGCGGCATCCCCGTCCTGCGCCGTCCCGCGATCAACCTCTTCTTCGGCGGCGTTCAGGCAGTCGCACGCGAACACGGCACCGGAGCCCTCGCCGGCGGCGGGGACCCGCGTCGCGGCGGCGCTGTCGCCCTTGCATGACCCGCCCGCGGCGGCTTAATCGGCGCATAGCCGAATAAGTCGCCACACACGTAAGAATGCGCCGCATGACAACCGGTGCCGGCATCAACTTCGAGGCCGAGGGCCTGCTCGACGGTGTCGGCGGGGAGGCTCGCGCGGCGCGCCTCGACCTGCTCGAACGACTCGCCGCCGAAGGTGTTTCACTGGAGGAGCTGCGCGAAGCCGTCGCCGCCGGTCGCCTCACGTTGCTGCCCGTGGAGAGGGGAATCGCCGGCGACGGTCCCCGCTACACGCGAGATGAAGTCGCCGAGCTCTCCGGCGCCGACCTCGGTCTGCTGCAGCGGGCGAGCGCCGCGCTCGGAATTCCCTATCCGGACGCCGGCGAAAAGGTCCTGACCGAGGCCGACCTGGGTGCTGCCCGTCGGATCAAGGCGTTCCTCGATGCTGGCCTGCCCGAGGACGGCATCATCCAGGTGGCGCGGACGATCGGGATGGGGACGGCGCGGGTTGCCGACGCCAATCGCGAGTTGATCAGGCGCACGCTGATGCAGCCGGGCGATACCGAGCGCGACCTTGCGCTGCGCTTCGCCGCCGCAGCGGAGCACATGCTGCCGATCTTCGAGCCGATCCTTCTCTACGCCCAGCGGGCCCACCTGCTCGAGCAGATCCGCCGCGACGTGATCGGTGCCGCCGACCTCGCCTCGGGCGAGATGGGAGCCACCACGGAGGTCTCGGTCTGCTTCGCCGACCTGGTCGGCTTCACCAAGCTCGGCGAGGAGATCGAACCCGAAGAGCTCGGCCTCGTCGCCGGCCGCCTCGAGGAGATGGCCACCGCGGTCGCCGAGCCGCCGGTGCGGCTGGTGAAGACGATCGGCGACGCCGCGATGCTGGTCTCGACCGACGCCGCGGCGATGACCGCCGCGACGCTGCGCCTGGTCCAGGCTTCCGAGGAGGAGGGTGAGGAGTTCCCGAGCCTGCGAGCCGGCATCGCTCGCGGGCCCGCGCTGGCCCAGGCCGGCGATTATTACGGCCGCCCGGTCAACCTGGCGAGCCGTATCACCGGCATCGCCAAGCCCGGCAGCGTCCTCGTCGACCGGGACGCGAAGAACGCCGCCCCCGACGCCTTCGACTACTCCTTCGCCGGCGAGCGCCGCCTCAAGGGCTTCGAGTCCCGCACCAAGCTCTACCGCGTCCGCCGCGCCAACTCAACCTAGCCAGGGGGGCGAATTTGGTTCGCTGAAGCCTTACAAGGTCTATGACCCTGGTAAAGCTTCAACCAAAGTCCGAAGAGGCTTGGGCGCTGGCGCGCCGCCAGCACGGAGTGGTCGCCCGGGGGCAGTTGTTCGCGCTCGGGTTCAGCGCCGAGGCGATTGAACATCGAATCGGGAGTGGTCGCCTCCATCGTCTATGGAAGGGCGTATATGCAGTGGGGCGGCCGGATGTCAGCCGCTGTGGTTGGCTGATGGCTGCGACGCTTAGCTGTGGCGCGGAGGCCCTTGTCAGCCACGGAAGTGCCGGATGGCTTTGGGGGATCGCGCCGTGGGATGGAAGTATCGATGTCGTCGTGCCGCATCGGGTGATGCGGAGACGTCCTGGCATACGCTTGCATCGCCGGTTGGGCCTGGATGCCGTGAGTGCCGGTCGGGTCAAAGGGATACCCCTGACCGATCCGGTGGACACAATCATCGACCTTGCGAGCGACAGGTCGGACTCGCGACTCGCGAAGGTGGTGCGCGAGGCCGATCGCCTCGATTTGATCGACCCCGAGGGCCTACGTGTCGCACTCGACGAGACTCCCCGGCGACCTGGGATTGGCCGGCTACGCAAACTGCTTGATTCCGAGACGTTCGCCCTGACTGACTCCGAGTTGGAGCGGCGCTTCCTCCGCCTCGTTAGCGCCGCGGGCTTGCCGCTGCCACGGACGCAGGTCTGGCTGAACGGATACCGCGTTGACTTCTACTGGCCTGAACTCGGCCTCGTAGTCGAGACCGACGGCTTGAGATACCACCGCACGGCGTCCCAGCAGAGCCGGGATCTACAACGCGACCAAGCTCACACCGCAGCAGGCCTGACGCCTCTCCGCTTCACCGCATCCCAACTGCGCCTCGAACCCAACAAAACAATGGCAACCCTCAAGGCGGTGGCACTCCGGCTTCGATCTTCGTTGAAGGATTACCGGGGTCATAGGCCCGGTAACCCTTCAACGAACCGCTAGGCCAGCTTGCGGCCGGAGACTAGGAGGTTGTAGAAGAGCTCGGCTGGTAGGTGGGGCTCCAGGAGGCGGCTGTCTACCTTTTGCAGGGCTAGGTAGCTGCGGAAGGCGAAGTTGCGCCACTTCCATGAGACAGATTCGGGCTCGGCGCTTGCCTCCACCGTGCGCAGGCCCCAGCCCCAGGCGTTGGCGAGCAACTCCTCGCCGCCGATGTGACGATCCTCGAAGCCGGCTTCGCGCAACAGGCGACGCAGGTCGGCTGGGGCGAAGGCGTGGACGTCAACCTCGCCCTCGAGGCTGTGCCCCTCGGACTGTTCGGTCTCGGCGACAGCACGGGGCTGGGCCCGGATGATCCGCCGCCAGGCCGGTGCGACCAGCAGGCCGACTCGCTTCGGCAGCGCCGCCAGCCGGTCGCCGTAGCGCGAGGGCTCGCCGGCGAAGGCGATCGCGCCGCCAGGGCGCAGCACGCGGCGGAATTCGGCGAAGGCCTTGTCGAGGTCGGGGATGTGATGCAGGACGGCGTGGCCGAAGACGAGGTCGAAGCTCTCGTCGGCGAAGGGCAGCTCCTCAGCCTCCGTCTGCGCGGTCTCGACCTCCAGGCCCAAGCCCTCGGCCGTGGTCGCCAGCCGCTTCAGCATTCCGACGGAGATGTCGGTCGCGGTGAGGCTTTCGATCGCCCCGAGCTGCAACAGGTTGAGCGAGAAGTAGCCGGTGCCGGAGCCGATCTCGAGCCCCGAGCCGAAGCTCTCCCCGTCGCGCCCGCCGAGCGCCTTGACCAGCTTCTGGCGCACCTGCTCCTGGCCGGTGTCGCCGAAGTCGATCCCCCACTTCGCGTCGTACTCGTCGGCCGCCGCGTCGTGGTAGCGGGTGTTGACGTCCTTGATGTGCTCGGGGGTTGCGGTGGGGGAAGCCGGCATCGGGGCGGGAACTCTATGCGGATCGGCATAACGCGAGGACTCCCGTCTGCGCGGTAGTCATTTCAACCGGAAGCGGGTTGAAATGACTACCGCACGGTAGGTGTGGCTCCAATACGGTCTGGAGCCATGACGCGTGAGTACGTCCAGCTCGATCAGCCCGAGGGGGTCCCGCCGCTGCCGCTTACCGGCGAGCGCACGCTGCCCGACGTGCCCGAGGAGAACTACTGGTACCGGCGCCACCTCGTCGTCTACGAGTGGATCGCGGCGCGTGTCGGCAATAAGCGCGTCGTCGACATGGCCTGTGGCGAGGGATACGGCTCCAACGTGCTCGCGGGTTCGGCGGCAAGCGTGGTCGGCGTCGACGCCAACCCCGAGGCACACGAGCACGCGCGGCTGCGCTACGTACGCTCCAACCTGCGCTTCGAGCGCGATCTGGTCGAGAGCTTCGCCGAGCCCTGCGACGCCGTCGTCTTCCTGCAGACGATCGAGCACGTCCAGGACACCGGCGCGATCCTCGAGCACTTCAAGTCGATGCTGACCCCCGGTGGGGTCGCCTACGTCTCCACCCCGAATCTTCTGACCCTGGCACCGCCCGGGGCGGAGAAGTCCGACAACCCCTGGCACGTTCGCGAGTATCGTGCCGCCGAGTTCCGCGAGCTCTGCGAGGCGCACTTCGAAAGGGTCGAGCTGCTCGGCCTCTTCCACGCCCGCAAGCTGCGCGCCCACGAGATCGCGATCAAGCTCGGCTGGGACCGCGTGCATAAGGCATTCCGCCTGACCAAGCCCTTCTACGACCGCTTCACGCCCGCGATCGCCGCCTCCGACTTCTCGCTGAGGCAGGGAGATCTTGACCGGGCTCTGGATTTCGTTGCCGTCTGCCATGCCCCCTGAGGGAAGCGCCGGCGATCTGGCGATCGTCCTGCACTCCCATATGCCCTACGTGGAGGGGTTCGGGACCTATCCCTTCGGGGAGGAGTGGTTGTTCGACGCGGTGACCCGGTCCTACCTGCCGGTGTTGGAGGTGGCCGAGCGACTGACGATGACGGTGACCCCGGTGCTGGCAGATCAGCTCGAGGACCGCGGCGTGGCCGAGCGGTTGCGGCGGTTCCTGGTCGAGTGGCGGATCGGGGCGGCCGAAGCGGACGTGGGCCAGGTGCCGGCCGAGTGCCGCGACGCCTGTGAGGCGGAGCTGGCTCGCTACCGACATGCCCTGAAGCTGTTCGATGGGCACGGGGGAGACCTGCTGAAGCCGTTTCAGGCGGCGGTGGAAGAGGGCCGGATCGCCTTGGCGACCTCCGCCGCGACCCACGCCGTGCTGCCACTGCTGGCGACCCGGGAGGGATTGCGCCTGCAGCTCGATGCCGGCATCCGCTCGCACCGGCGGCGCTTTGGCTGGGACGGCGGCTTCTGGCTGCCCGAGTGTGCCTACACGCCGGGATTGGAGTGGCGGCTGGCCGAAGAGGGGGTGGGCTGGTTCTGCGTCGACCAGAGCGCCCACCGGGAGTCGCTTGACGCCCTTTCGCCGGTCGCGACCGAGGCAGGCCCGGTGGCGCTGCCGATCGACTGGGAGGCGATCCAGTGGCTCTGGTCGCTCGATGGCTACCCGTCCGACCCCGCCCACGCCCAGTTCGCCGGCAAATCGCTGCGCGGAGTGCGGATCTGGAAGGTCGGTGGGGGAGGGTATGACCCTGCCGTGGCCGAAGCGGTGGCAAAACGCCAGGCCGGGGAGTTCCTCGCCGCGATCGCCGCGCGCCTGCGCGAGTACCGCTCCTCGCGCGGTCGCCGCGGCCTGCTCGTCTTCGCGATCGACACCGAGCTGCTCGGCCACTGGTGGTCGGAGGGGGCGATCTGGCTGCGCGAGGTGCTGGCCGCCGCCGGCGGCGAGGGGGTGCGCCTGCTCACCGTCCCCGAGGCGCTCGCCGAGCACGAGCCGATAGGGCGCCCGTTGGCGGCCTCGACTTGGGGCGAGGACAAGGACCTGAGCACCTGGGCCTCGCCCGCCGTCGCCGACCTCGCCTGGGGCGCACGCCGCCTGGAGCTACGCCTGCTGCGGGCGCTCTCGGCCGGACTGCGCGGCGATGCCGCGTTGCGAGCCGCCCGCGAGCTGATCGCCGCCCAGGCGAGCGACTGGGCCTTCCTCGACAAGCGCGGCCAGGCGGGAGACTACGCCTACCAGCGGGCGATTTTCCACTCCGAAGCGGCCCTGGAGGCCATAGACTCCCCGACCATCGCCGACCCGTGCCTGCGCGCCCTCGCCCCGGACCTGAGCCTCTCGCCGCTCCTTCAACCGTGACCCGCCTCCTCGTCCTCTCCTGGGAGTACCCGCCGCTGATCGAGGGCGGCCTGGCCCGTCACGTCCGCAAGCTCTCCGAGGCCCTGGTCGAGCGCGACGTCGAGGTCCACGTGCTGACCCGCGGCGGGGAGGAGTCCCCGGCGGAGGAGCGCAGCGGCGGCGTCTTCATCCACCGCATCCGCGAGCCGAAGCGCCCGACCGACCTGGGCGAGTTCGTCGCCTGGGTCGAGCGGATGAACTCCGACATGCTCGCCGCCGGGGTCGAGCTCGGCGACCGCTACAGCTTCGACCTCGTCCATGGCCACGACTGGCTCGTCGCCAACGCCTGCGACCACCTCGCCAAGCGCTTCGAAGCGCCGCTGGTGACGACGATCCACGCCACCGAGCACGGCCGCCACCAGGGTTGGGTGGACAAGCATCCCCAAACCTACATCCACGGAGTCGAGCGCTGGATCGTCAACCGCTCCGAGCGCGTGATCGCCTGCTCCCACTACATGCGCGAGCAGATCGCCGACATCTTCGGGGTCGAGGAGGAGCGGGTCTCGGTGATCCCCAACGGCATCGACCCCGGCGACCTGCAGCCACAGGACCCCGCCGAGCTGACCCGCCTGCGCTCGGAGTTCGCCGCGCCGGAGGAGAAGCTGGTGCTGCTGATCGGGCGCCTCGTCTACGAGAAGGGCTTCCAGCTGGCGCTGGAGGCGATGCCGCGGCTGATCGAGGAGGTTCCCGGCACCCGCTTCCTGATCGCCGGCTCCGGCACCCACGAGGCCGAGCTGCACAAGCAGGCCGAGGAGCTTGGCCTGATGGAGCACGGCACCTTCCTCGGCTGGATCGGCGACGACGTGCTGCACTCGCTCTACCGGATCGCCGACCTGACCGTGGTGCCCTCGATCTATGAGCCCTTTGGCCTGGTTGCCCTGGAGGCGATGGCCTCGGGCTGCCCCTGCATCGTCGCCGACACCGGCGGGTTGCGCGAGGTCGTCCCCCACGAGGAGGCCGGCCTGCGCTTCCGCGCCCACGATCCCGAAGCGCTCGCCGAGGTCGCGATCCGCGTCCTCTCCGACGATGAGCTGGGCCGCAGCCTCGTCGCCGAAGCCTACGAGCACCTGCGCCGCTTCGACTGGGGCGACGTCGCCGAGCAGACCGCCGCGGTCTACGCCGATTTGGTCGGCGAGGCGAGCCGCGCCTGAGCGGCGGGCTCCGCGCCGCCGCTGTCATCGCAGGCCCCCCGTGAACGGAACCGGCCGAGCTGCGTGCCGCCGGGCTCCCAGCTGAGGCCGACCAGCAGCTCGCCGGGAGGCAACCCGAGCGAGCCGGCGAGCTTGACCAGGGTGTCGACCCGGGCGACCCGTTCGCCTCGCTCGATCTGGCCGACCGCCGTGCGGTGCAGCGAGGCACGCACCGCCAGCTCTTCCTGGGAGAGCCCGACCTGCTTGCGGCAGCGGGCCAGGTTGCGTCCGAAGTCGGAGGCGAAGTCCACCGGCGCATTCTTTTTCCTGACGCGCAGGAAGGCCACAGGCACGATGTGCGAGCGATGGCGCTCCGAATGTCTATGTGAGAGTTGTTCCGTCATACAGACAACACACTTCTTTCATGGTACCGTGGTGACCAGTCGACGTGTTCTCGTTCCCCGCTCAAATCGGCCCCGCCACCAGCCTGCTCGAGGCTGCCGCCACCTCCATCGGCGCCGGCATGCTGGTTTCGGGATTCGTCATGGCCGTGCTCGGCCTCGCGCGGAGGAGGACCCGCGGACAGATCGAGAAGAACTCGCTGAGAGACGCCTGTGTTGGCGGCCTGGTCGCGACCTGGCTGATCATCCTCGACCTCTCGATGAGGTACTTTGTCTGAGCCATGTATTCGAGAAACGAAATACGCAACTCAGGCATTGGCCTGGCTGTGAGCTTCGTCTTCCTCACCTTGGCGGCGGTCTTCCTCCACGACGCCGGAGAGGGCGTCTGGGCCGCGATCGTCTTCTGCGCTTACACCTTTGTGTTCGGGGTAAGCCATGGGCTCGACGCGCTGGACGCCAGGCGTGCCCGCGCGGAGCGGGCTACTCGCGCGGCGGCTGCAGCGTCGTCCAGGCCTCGGGGTCGGGCTCGACCGGGTCGGGCCAGCTCAGCTCCCGCGGGGCCTCGCGCATCCTGATAATCCGGGCCGGGATGCCGGCGACCACCGCGTTGGCGGGGACGTCCTTGGTAACCACCGAGTTGGTGCCGACGATCGAGTTGTCGCCGACGCTGACGCCGCGCAGGACGCAGGCGCCGTAGCCGATCCAGACGTTGGAGCCGACCACGACATCACGCTTGTAGATGCCCTGCCGGCGGATCGGCCGCTCGACTTCGACGACGCCGTGGTCGAAGTCGATGAACATCGCCCGGTCGGCGATCACGCACTGCTCGCCGATCCGCACCCGCTGGTAGGCGGAGATCGTGCACTCCTGGCCCATCACGGTCTTCGAGCCGATCTCGACCAGGCCCTCGTGGCAGCGGACCTTGGTCTTGTCGCCGATCCAGACGAAGCGGCCGAACTCGATCCTGCCCTTGCGACCCACCTCCAGTTCGAGCCCGCGCCCGAGGAAAAGCATGCCGGTCGTGCGCCAGTGGCGCCCGGCGCGTGTCAGGAAGCGGCGCCAGAGGTAGCGCCACAGGAGCTGCCCGTAGCGGTGGTTGAGCATCCCGTTGCGCGAGATGAATCTGGCGAGGCGGATCACGGCGGCGGGGACTCTAGACTGGCGCAGCGATGGCTGACGCCGCCAAGACCGCCTCGCTTTCCGAACGGCTCGTCGCCGGGGACAAGCGCGCCCTGGCCCGGGCGATCACGCTGATCGAGTCCGACGACCCTGCCGGCTGGGAGCTGGTGCGTGAGGTCTATCCCCGAACCGGAAAGGCCCGGATCGTCGGCTTCACCGGGCCCCCGGGGGTCGGCAAGAGCACCCTGATCGGGGCGCTGACGGCGGAGCTGCGCAAGGCCGATCGCCAGGTCGCCGTGCTCTCGATCGACCCCTCCAGTCCCTTCACGCACGGCGCTCTGCTCGGTGACCGGATCCGCCTCTCGGACCACTTCCTCGACCCCGGCGTCTTCATCCGCTCGATGGCCTCGCGCGGCGCCCTCGGCGGTCTCTCCGAGGCGGCCCTCCAGGTGGCGCTGGCGATGGACGCCGCCGGCAAGGACGACGTGCTGATCGAGACAGTCGGAGTCGGCCAGGCCGAGATCGACATCGTCGACCACGCCGACACGATCGTGCTGGCCCTGATGCCGGGCTCGGGCGACTCGATCCAGGCACTGAAGGCGGGGGTGATGGAGATTCCCGACGTGATCGTCGTCAACAAGGCCGATCACCCGATGACCGACACGATGGTGCGCGAGGTCCGCGGCGTGCTCGCCCTCTCGCACGATCCCGAAGGCTGGCAGGTGCCGATCCTGCGCACCGAGGCAGCCCGGGGGGAGGGGGTGACGGAGCTCGCCGAGGCAATCGACCGCCACCGTTCCCACATCGAGGAGGCCGGCACGCTGGAGGAGCGTCGCGCCCGCAACCTGCGCAACGAGGTACTGGGGATCGCCGCATCGCGGATGCGGCGGCGGATGGAGGCGACGGCCGCCGGCGATCCCGAGACCGCGTCGCTGCTGGATCGCGTGGTCAAGCGCGAGCTCGACCCCGCCAGCGCCGCCTCCGAGCTGCTCGAGAGGCAGGGGGATGACTGATTCGTCGTCGAGCTCGCTGCCGTCCCTGGCCGAGGCGAGCGGCTGGGTCGGTCACGCGGTCGACGACGTCGACGGCGCAGCGGTGGGACAGGTTCACGGCTTCTTCGTCGATGCCGGGGGAGAAGAGCCGACCTGGTTGATCGCCAGGCAAGGCCGTGTCCGTGGCACGCTCGTGGCGATCCCCCTGTATGACTGCGCGGGTGGCGGTGGCCGCGTCTGGGTCGCCCACCGGGGGGAATCGATTCGCAGTGCGCCGGTTGTCGATCCGGCCCGCCCTCTCCTGCGCGAGCACGAGCTGGCGATCTGCGCCCATTACGGCATCGACGAGCGGGCAAGGCGGGCGGCCGAGGTTGCGGCACGACCGGCGGGCTCGGTCACCTCGCAGCCCGCCTGAGCCGGGCGGCGCTGCATCCCCGCGTACCGGAGGTGGAAAGGTTTAGGCGATGGCACTGCTGATTCTCTTCGGCTTCGTCGCGGGCGCGGGGACCGCGCTCTCACCTTGCGTGCTGCCGGTGCTGCCGATCGCGCTCACGGCGGGCGCGACAGGGGGCAGGCGGCGACCGCTGGGGATCGTCGTCGGCCTCGCCGTCTCCTTCACCTTTGCGACCGTTGCCCTGGTCTACGTGATCGCGGCCCTGGGTCTTCCCGGCGACCTGCTGCGCAAGCTGGCGATCGCGGTCCTGCTCGGCTTCGGGATCGTGCTGATGATCCCGCCGCTCGCGGCCCGGATCGAGGCGGCGATGAGCCGCTTCGCCGGACGCGCCGGTGTCGCCCGTGGGGGCGGCGACGGCTTCTGGTCGGGAACCGTGGTCGGTGCCAGCCTCGGCCTCGTCTACGCGCCCTGTGCCGGCCCGATCCTCGCCGGTGTGATCACTGTCTCTGCCTCGCAGCCGTTCACCGCCGGCCGGCTCGCGGTGGCGCTCAGCTATGGGATCGGCTCGGCCGTGGTCCTCTACTTCTTGATGCTGGGCGGCCGTCGCGTCGTCGCCCCGCTCGCGCGCCGCGGCAACGGCCTGCAGGTGGCGATGGGAGCGGTGATGGTCGTCGTCGCCCTGGCGATGGCGGGCAACTACGACGTCAGGTTCCAGAACAGGATCGCCGGCGATCTGCCCAGCTTCCTGGTCAATCCCACCGAAGGGCTGGAGGACACCGCCTCGGCCCGCTCGGCGCTGGAAGGCGTCCGTGGGGAAGCGGCCCACGGCGTCGGCGCGGTGGCGGCCCGCGCGCCTCAGCCGTCGACCGGCCCGAACGGCGAAGCCAACCTGCCGGTGCTCGGCACGGCGCCGGAATTCGTCGACACCCAGGACTGGTTCAACACCCCGGGCGACCGGCCGCTGACGCTGGGGTCGCTGCGAGGCCGCGTCGTCCTCGTCGACTTCTGGACCTACAGCTGCATCAACTGCCTGCGCACGCTGCCCTACCTGACGGCCTGGGACAGGACCTACCGCGAGGATGGCCTGACGATAGTGGGCGTCCACTCGCCCGAGTTTCCCTTCGAGAAGGACGCCGGCAACGTGGAGGAAGCGATCGAGCGCAACGGGATCCACTACCCCGTGGTCCAGGACAACGACCTGGCGACCTGGAGCGCCTACGGCAACCAGTACTGGCCGGCCGAGTACTTCATCGACGCCCAGGGCCGGGTGCGCTACGCGCACTTCGGCGAGGGCGAGTACGGCAAGAAGGAGCAGGTCATCCGCGAGCTGCTCGCCGAAGCGGGCCGGCCGGTGGCGAAGAAAGAGTCCGGAGCCCACGGGATCGCTCCATCGCCGAGCGTGACGACGCCGGAGACCTACCTCGGCGCCGCCCGCGCCGAACGCTTCGTCAACCCGGTGCTCTCGCCAGGGGCGCACGATTTCGGCGCCCCCTCCCCGCCGCCCTCGGACGAATTCGCCTACCGCGGCCGCTGGAAGATCGCCTTGGAGTCCGCCACTGCCGAAGGCGGCTCGCTCGATCTCAATTTCGGCGCCCGCCGCGTCTACCTGGTGCTGGGCTCGCCGGGACATATCCGCCACATGCGCGTCCTGCTCGACGGCCGCCCGATCCCGGACAGCGTCGCCGGCTCCGACGTCCACGGCGGCGCAGTAGACATCACCGCCCAGCGCCTCTACAACCTCGTCGACCTGCCCAGGGTCGAAAAGCACGTGCTCACACTGGAGCCCGAAAAAGGCGTGATGGGCTATGCGTTCACTTTCGGTTAGCCGGGACCTTCAAAGCTTCAGGCGCGCGTCGCAGCCAGGGGCCTTCGGGGGCCCTCCCCAGGAACTCCCGCGAAGCGGCCTGGGGAGGGACCCCCGAAGGCCCCGTGGTCCGACCTAGCAACCCAGCTGGCGGGCTATGACCATCTGCTGGACCTCGTCGGTGCCCTCGCCGATGGTGAGGATCTTGGCGTCGCGGTAGAAGCGGCAGACCGGGTACTCCTCGATGTAGCCGTAGCCGCCGTGGATCTGCACCGCCTCCTCGGTCGCCCGCACCGCGAGGCGGCCGGTGATCAGCTTGGCCTGGGCGGCGGTGAGGGTGAAGGACTTGCCCGCGTCCTTCTCCAGCGCTGCTCGCCAGGTGAGCAGCCGCGCCGCCTCGATCTGGGCGGAGAGGTCGGCGATCTTGGCCTGGATCGACTGGAACTTGGAGATTGCCTGGCCGAAGGCCTGTCGCTCCTTGGCATAGGCGATCGCCTCGTCGAGCGCACCCTGGGCCAGCCCGACACCCATCGCGGCAACGCCGATCCGGCCGCCGTCGAGGATGTGGAGGAAGTTCTTGAAGCCGTCGCCGCGGCGGCCGAGCAGGCCGGCCTCGGGCACCCGGCAGTCCTCGAACGTGAGCGGCCGCGTATCCGACGCGTTCCAGCCCATCTTCCGATAGGGCTCGCCGAACTCATAGCCGGGCGTCCCGGTGGGCACGATCAAGTTCGAGATCTCCTTGCGCCCATTCGCCTCGCCTGTCACCGCCGTAATCGAGACACACCCCGAGATATCTGTCCCCGAGTTCGTAATGAACTGCTTGGCCCCGTTGACGACCCATTCCCCGCCATCGAGCTCCGCCGTGGTCCGCACGTTCCCGGCATCCGACCCAGCCTCCGGCTCGGTCAGCCCAAAAGAGGCAAGCCGTTCCCCACTGCACAGCTGAGGCAACCACTCCGACTTCTGCCCCTCCGACCCCCACAGATAGATGGGCATAGTCCCCAACGAAGTGTGCGCAGCCATCGTGATGCAGACGGAAGAATCGATCCGAGCCAGCTCTTCAACCGCAAGCACGTAGGAAAGGGTGTCCGCCCCGCCACCCCCGTACTCCTGCGGAAACGGAATCCCCATAAGCCCAAGCTCCCCAAGCTTCTCGACGATCTCATAGGGGAACCGCTTCTCGCGATCAAGCTCCTCCGCAACAGGCTTGACCTCAGCAAGCGCAAACTCCCGCACCGTCTCACGAAGAAGCCTCTGCTCGTCAGAAAGCTCAAAATCCACGGCCGGAGAGTATGGCTTCGCGTTTACCGTCGACGCCTCGCAGCTTCAGCTAGGCAGCGAAGAGCGTTTCTGCCGGGGGGTGGCATGGATTTGGGGGACCACCCCCGAGGAGGCGGCGCAGCCGCCCCCGCAGCGGGGTGGTGGAACCAAATCCATGACAGGACCCGCCGGCCCAACCGCCTCAGAGCTGCAGACTCTTGACCTGCAACAACTCCTCGATCGCATAACGCCCGTTCTCCCGCCCGTGCCCCGACTGCTTGTACCCGCCAAACGGAGCCAACGGGTTGAACGCCCCGCCGTTGATCTCGATCTGCCCGGTCCGCAGCCGCTTGGCAACATCGATCGCCCGGTCCTGGTCCGCCGACCAGACCCCGCCGGCCAGCCCGTACACAGTGTCGTTGGCGATCCGCACCGCCTCGTCCTCGCCGTCGTAGGGCTGGATTGCCAGCACCGGTCCGAAGATCTCCTCCTGGGCGATCGTCATCTCGGGCGTCACCTCGGAGAAGACCGTGGGGCGGACGAAGTAGCCGCGCTCGAGCCCCTCGGGCGCGGCAGCGCCGCCGGTGACGAGCTTTGCTCCTTCGGCCTCGCCCTTCTCGATGTAGCCGCGCACGCGCTCGCGCTGCACCTCGGAGACGAGCGGGCCGAGTCGGGTCGAGTCCTCGAAGGGGTCTCCCGGCGTGAAGGACTCCGCCGCCCGGGTGGCGATCTGCTCGGCCTCGGCCAGCTTCTCCCGCGGCACCAGCATCCGGGTCAGGGCGCTGCAGGTCTGGCCGGAGTTGAGGTAGCACTTGCCCACTCCGTCAGGCACGGCCCTGCTCAGGTCGGCGTCGTCGAGAATCACGTTCGGCGACTTGCCGCCGAGCTCCATCGCCACCGGCTTCACCGTCGCCGAGGCCAGCTCGGAGACGCGCCGCCCTGCCCGGGTCGAGCCGGTGAAGGAGACCATGTCTACGCCAGGGTGACCGGCGATCGCCTCGCCGACGGCCGGGCCGGTGCCGGTGACGAGGTTGAAGACCCCGGCCGGGAGGCCGGCGGCCTCGATCACCTCGGCGAGGATGAAGGCGTTGAGCGGCACGACCTCGCTCGGCTTCAGCACCACGGTGCAGCCGGCGGCGAGGGCGGGAGCGACCTTGGCGGCGATCTGGTTCAGCGGGTAGTTCCAAGGCGTGATCGCGCCGAGCACGCCGACCGGCTCGCGCAGCACCCGCGAGTTGCCGATCTCCTCCTCCCACCTGACCTCCTCCATCAGGCTCGGCATCGCCGCGAACTGGGCGATGGGAAGCCCGGCCTGGATGATCTTGCTCAAGGTCAGCGGCATCCCCAGCTCCTGGGCGATCGTCCCCGCGATCTCCTCCGAGCGCTCGCCGAGGCCGGCGGCGATCGCGCTCAGGTATCCGGCGCGCTCCTCGCGCGATGCCTGCGACCAGGACTCGAAAGCGTCCCGTGCGGCGACGATGGCGCGATCGGCGTCGGCGGCCGTGCAGGCCGGGATCGAACCCATCGCCTCCTCGGTGGTCGAGTTGATCACCTCGAGCGTCTCCGAGCCCTCGGGCTCGACCCACTCGCCGCCGATGAAGATCCTGTCGCGAACCTGAGTCTCCGCCGCTGTAGCCATCACAACCCTCCTGTCTCTTTGCCGTTCCTGGCCGCCCAGCCAAACTAGCGTGCGAGCGTCTCCGGTGGTCGAGTGGTCATTTGATGACCCTATGGCGTGGTCAAGTGACCACTCGTCGTCTCGCCAGTGGTGGCGAGTGCGGGGCCGGGGATCGCGCGGGCGTCGCGGGCGTGGAGGAGCTTGCCGCAGCTCCCGCAGATGCCGCGGTCGCTGACCGCGCCGCCGCACCCCTTGTGGACGATCAGCATTGGCGGCCCGTCGGGGCTGGGGGAGTGGCGATCGCCCCAGGCGAGCAGGGCGACCAGGGCCGGCCAGAGGTCGAGCCCCTTCTCGGTGAGGAAGTACTCGTAGCGGTCGGGACGTCTCTGGTAGGCGCGTCGCTCGAGGATGTCCTCCTCGACCAGTCGCTGCAGGCGGGCGGAGAGAACGTTGCGGGCGACCCCGAGCCCCTTCTGCAACTCGTCGAAGCGCCGCCGCCCGTTCATCACGTCGCGCACGATCAGCAGCGACCAGCGCTCGCCGACCACCTCCAGGGAGCGGGCAATAGAGCAGATCTGCCCCGGATAGTCGTTGCGCAGCACAAAGTGATCTTGGCACACTGAGTTGCGTCAAGCAACTCAGTCCGTTATGGTCGGCCTCAATGCAAGTTGCTTCAAGCAACCTAGCCCGCTGACTTTGTGGTTTGTGGCGCATACGGGCTACAAAACACGAAGTCAGCGGGCAAACGGTCAGAAATGGAGGCGCTGCGATGAGGTTGACACCCAGGCCCAGAAGTCACCAGCGGTCCAAGGCGCCGCGGATCTCGATCAGCCAGGCGGAGATCACCGCCGACCTGCTCTATCCGGCCAGCCCACGCGCGGCCCGGGGGCGGGGCGGCGCCCCGCGTGCGCGAGGAGTTGCCAGGTGACCGAAGAGGGCGTCGCTGCCGACGGCGGCACCGCCGTCGGCGCGGCTCTCGCCTTCGCCGAGTCCAGCCCGGGGACCAGTCGCAGCCGCACCCTCGTCTGGCAGGACCCGGTGCCGATCGCGGCGGCCGGCGCGACGATGACCGGCATGGAGTACATGGAAGCGATCGTCTCCGGCCAACTGCCGCCGCCGCCGATCGCGGTGACGATGCGGATCCGGCCGATCGAGCTGGGCGAGGGCCGAGCCGTCTTCGAGGGCGAGCCCGGCGAGGAGCACTACAACCCGATCGGGGTCGTCCATGGCGGCTACGCCGCGACCCTGCTCGACTCCGCCCTTGGCTGCTCCGTGCACACCACGCTGCCGGCCGGCGTCGGCTATACCTCGCTCGGCCTCGAGGCCAAGTACGTGCGCCCGATCACACGCGACACCGGCCGCGTCCTCTGCGAGGCCAACGTCCTATACCGGGGCCGCCGCCAGGCGACCGCCGAGGCCAACCTGACCGCGGCCGATAGCGGCAAGCTCCTCGCCCATGGCGTCGCCACCTGCATGATCCTCGCCTGACCCCGGTGCAACGTTTGTCCCCCCGCTGTGGATAACGCGTTACGCCGGTGGTCAGGCGGCGAGAGACCGAGCGAGTGCCGTCAGTAGCCGCACGCCATAGCCACTGGCGTCGTTGCCGGTGTAGGGGCGGCCGACGCCCCAGGCGGTGCCTGCGATGTCGACGTGGGCCCAGGGGGTCTCGCCGACGAACTCCTCGAGGAAGGCGGCGGCGGAGATCGTGCCGGCCTTGCGCTTGGCCGCCGCGTTGGTGAGGTCGGCGACGGTTCCCTTCATCAGCGCCCTGTACTCCGGGTGCAGCGGTAGGCGCCAGACCAGCTCGCCGGTCTCGCGACCGACCTGCTCGATCTCGCCGACGAGCTCGTCGTCGTTGGAGATCACCGCCGCGTAGGTCGAGCCGAGGGCGATCATCACGGCGCCGGTCAGGGTCGCGATGTCGACGATCCGGTCCGCGCCCAGCTCGACCGCGTAGGCGAGGGCGTCGGCGAGGATCAGGCGCCCCTCGGCGTCGGTGTTGTTGATCTCGACCGTCTTGCCGCTGTACTGGGTGACGATGTCGCCGGGCTTGATCGCCGTCCCCGAGGGCATGTTCTCCGTGGAAGGCACGACCGCGATCAGCTCGATCGCCAGGCCCAGCTCGGCGACCGCAGCCACGGTCTCCAGAACCGCGGCGGCGCCCGACATGTCCATCTTCATCTCCTGCATGCCAGGGGCGGACTTGAGCGAGATGCCACCGGTGTCGAAGGTGACTCCCTTGCCCACCAGGCCGAGGGTCTTTCCTGAGCCGCCGCCGGCGTAGCGTAGGACGATCAGCTTCGGCTCCTCGGCGCTGCCCTGGCTGACCGCAACCAGACCGCCCATCCCCTTGGCCGCTATTTCCTCCCGTCCCAGAACCTCGACGCTGAGCGCGTCGTGGGTCGCGGCGATCTCCGTGGCGCGTTCAGCCAAGAAGGACGGAGTTGCGACATTGGAGGGCAGGCTCTGCAGGTCGCGAGCGCGGTTTTGCGCCTCTGCGCAGGCGCGGGCGGCATCGACCGCCGCGGCGACGCTCTCCGGGGCCAGCAGGGTGAGCGAGTCGAGCGACGGCGGTGCCGGCTCATCCGGATTCGCGCTCATGAAGCGGTCGAAGCGCCAGGCGCCGAGGATCGTGCCGGTGACCAGGCCCTCTGCGAGGGCGGCGTCGTCCTCGGACCCGGGCAGCAGCCAGGCGATCGACGTGGCGTTCAGCTTGGCGGCCTCTTTCGCTGCCAGCGCCGCCGCGATCCTGACACGCTCGGCATCCAGCTCCTCGCGCTTACCGAGACCGACGACCAGGACATGTGCCGGGCTCTCCGGGTGCAGCATCGCCAGCTTCTTGAAGCCGCCCTTCGCATCGGCTGCTCCGGGTGCCGAGGCAAGCTCGGCCGGCAACTCCGCCCCCTTGCAGAGCCCGACCGCGAGCAGGTCGGCATCGACGGCTGGGATTTCTGCCTGGCTGAGGGAGACCTTCACGGGCACGCGAGTCTATGACCTTGCGCACGGCGGCCGATCGCAACCTCGCGCTATCGTCCGCAGTGGGCCAGGCGGCCCTCCTCTATCGCGCCGAGACCCGGCATAACCACTAGAAGAAAGGCAGCCATGCCAAGCACAGTCATCCTCGGTACCGCACGCACGCCCTTCGGCAAGATGGGCGGCACCCTCTCCTCACTCGATGCCACCGACCTCGGCGGCCACGCGATCTCGGCGGCGCTCGATCGCTCCGGCGTCGCTCCCGACCAGGTTCAGCAGGTCGTCTTCGGACAGGTCCTGCAGGCCGGCCAGGGCCAGATCCCCTCGCGCCAGGCCCAGATCAAGGGCGGCATCCCCAAGGAGGTGCCCTCGGAGACGATCAACAAGGTCTGCGCCTCCGGCATGCGCTCGGTCGGTCTCGCCGACATGGCGATCCGGGCCGGCGACACCGATGTCGCCGTGACCGGGGGCATGGAGTCGATGAGCCAGGCGCCGCACCTGCTCCCCGGTGCCCGCTTCGGCTACCGGATGGGCCACGTCGAAACGATCGATGCGATGGTCCACGACGGCCTCACCAACCCTTTCACCGAGAAGCAGATGATCAACGAGGCGAGTGAGGTCTCCAACGAGCTGGAGATCACCCGCGCCGACATGGACCGCTTCGCCGAGCGCTCTCACCGGCTCGCCGCCGAGGCAACCGATGCCGGTCGCCTTGCCGACGAGATCGTCGGCGTCACCGTCAAGTCGCGGAAGGGAGAGCACACGGTCGAGGCGGACGAGGCGATACGGGCCGACACCACGGTCGAGACCCTCGCCGGCCTGCGAGCGATCGGTGGCGAGGACGCCACTCACACCGCCGGCAACGCTCCCGGCGTCAACGACGGGGCCGGGGCGATCGTCGTCGCCTCCGATGAGTGGGCCGAAAAGGAAGGACGCCCGGTGCTTGCCCGCGTCCTCGCTTACGGGACCGTCGCCGACGACTTCCCCTACCTGGCCAAAACTCCCGCCAACGCCGCCAAGCAGGCGCTGGCGAAGATCGGCAAGAGCCCCGAGGACATCGACCTCTGGGAGATCAACGAGGCCTTCGCCTCCGTTGCGATCAATTCGGTGCGAATGCTCGACGTCGACAAAGACAAGGTCAACGTCAACGGCGGCGCGATCGCCCTCGGCCATCCGATCGGGGCCTCCGGCGCCCGCATCGTCGGCTCGCTCGTCCACGAGCTGGGCCGCCGCGGCGGTGGCATCGGCGTCGCCGCGATCTGCTCCGGCGGCGGGCAGGGCGACGCGATCGTGATCGAGGTCGCCGGCTCCTAGGCCGTGGGCCGCGCAGCCGCATTCTTCGACCTGGACAAGACCCTGATGGCAGGATCGTCGGGGATGCAGTTCGCCCGTGTCGCGATGCGGCACGGGCTCGTTGGCCGACGGCAGCTGGCGAGCTGGGGCCTGGAGCACCTGCGCTACCGGCTGCGCGGAACCACCGACGAGCGCACGACCGAGGTGCTTCGCATCGCCCGCGAGCTGATCGCGGGCGTCCCGGCGCGCAGCTTCGAACGGATGAACCCCGAGGTGATGGCGGCGATCCTGCCCCGCGTCTACCCGCAGATGCTCGACGAGGTCTACGGCCATCAGGACGCCGGGCGGCCGACCTTCATCGTCAGCGCCGCCGGCAGCGGCGTGGTGGAGCCGCTCGCCGACGTGCTCGGCATGGACGGCGGGGTGGGGACCCGCTACGAAGTGGGCGAGGACAGGACCCTGACCGGCCGCTTCGACGGCCCCTTCGTCTACGGCGAGGGCAAGGTCGAGGCGATGCGGGCCTACGCCGCCGAGCACGGCATCGACCTCGCCACCTCCTACGCCTACTCGGACTCGATCTCCGACCTGCCGATGCTGCGCGCCGTCGGCAACCCGGTGGTCGTCAATCCCGACCCGCCGCTCCGGGAGATCGCCCGCGATGAGGGCTGGCAGACGCTCCGCTTCGAGCGCCTCGGCCGCCGCCTGGTCGCGGTCGCGATCACCCTGCTGGCAACCGTCGCCGGCTTCGGCGCCTCCCGTATCGCCGCCCGCCGCAAGGCGCCCCCGCCGCGCCGCTTTCCCCCGAGGCGTTAGGCAGGGTGCGATTGTCACCTTGTTCGACCATAGGGCCGAACAAGGTGACAATCGAGTCGAGTTCCCACCCCTAGACTGTTCGGCATGGCGGTGGAGCCGAAGCCAAAAGCCGCGCTGCAGGAGCGCGAGGCCGAGTTCTCGACCATGTCCGGCGAGCCGGTTGAGCTGCTCTACGGTCCAGAGCAGGCGCCGACTGACCCCAAGGAGACGATCGGCAAGCCCGGCGAGTATCCGTTCACCCGCGGCCCGTACGAGTCGATGTACCGGGGGCGGCTCTGGACGATGCGCCAGTTCGCCGGCTTCGGCACGGTCGAGGAGACCAACGAGCGCTTCCACTACCTGCTCGACCACGGTCAGACCGGGCTCTCCACCGCCTTCGACATGCCGACGCTGATGGGCTACGACTCCGATCACCATCGCAGCCTCGGCGAGGTCGGCCGCGAGGGGGTCGCGGTCGACACGCTCGACGACATGGAACAGCTCTTCGACGGCATCCCGCTGGGCGGCGTCACCACCTCGATGACGATCAACGCGCCGGCCGCGATCCTGCTCGCCTTCTACGTCCTCGTCGGCGAGCAGCAGGGGGTGCCGGCGGAGAAGCTCGGCGGCACGATCCAGACCGACATCCTCAAGGAGTACATCGCCCAGAAGGAGTGGTGCTTCCCGATCGAGCCGGCGATGCGCCTGGTCACCGACATGATCGAGTGGTGCTCGGAGCAGATGCCGCGCTGGCACCCGGTCTCGATCTCCGGCTACCACATCCGCGAGGCCGGCTCGACCGCGCAGCAGGAGCTCGCCTTCACGCTCAAGGACGGCTTCACCTACGTCGAGCGGGCGCTCGAGCGCGGCCTCGACGTCGACGACTTCGCGCCCCGGCTCTCCTTCTTCTTCAACGCCCACATCGACTTCTTCGAGGAGATCTCCAAGTACCGCGCCGCTCGCCGGATCTGGGCACGCGAGATGAAGGAGACCTACGGGGCCAAGCGCGAGGAGTCGATGCGGCTGCGCTTCCACGCCCAGACCGCCGGCGTCTCGCTCACCGCCCAGCAGCCGCTCAACAACGTCGTCCGCACCTCGCTGGAGGCGCTGGCGGCGGTGCTCGGCGGCACCCAGTCGCTGCACACAAACTCTTTCGACGAGGCGCTGGCGCTGCCGACCGAGGAGGCGGTGCGGGTGGCGTTGCGCACCCAGCAGATCATCGCCTTCGAGTCCGGCGCGCCGAACACCCCCGACCCGCTCGGCGGCTCCTGGTTCGTCGAGAAGCTGACCGACGAGATGGAGGAAGCCGCCTACGGCTACTTCGTCCGCATCGACGAGCTGGGGGGAATGGTCGAGGCGATCCGTCGCAACTTCCCCCAGCGCGAGATCGCCGACGCCGCCTTCACCTACCAGCGCGAGGTCGACGAGCGCAAGCGAATCGTCGTCGGCGTCAACGACTTCGCCCAGGAGGGCGAAGAGCCGACCCCGATCCTGCGCATCGACTCGGCCCTGGAGCGCAAGCAGGTCGACCGCCTGCGGGCGACCCGGGCCAAGCGCGACGGCGCCGCGGTGGAAGGGAGCCTCGCCGAGCTGAAGCGCGCCGCCGCCACCGAGGAGAACCTGATGCCGCCGATCGTCGCCGCCGCCCGCGCCCGCGCCACCGAGGGCGAGATGATCGCGGCGATGCAGGAGGTCTTCGGGACCTACACAGAGTCGCCGGTCTTCTAAGCTCCCGCGCCGATGAGCACCGCAACCGCCCGCAAGATCCGCGTCGTCGTCGCCAAGCCCGGCTTGGACGGGCACGACCGCGGCGCGAAGATCATCGCTCGTGCCCTGCGCGACGCGGGGATGGAGGTGATCTACACCGGCCTGCACCAGACGCCGGAGCAGATCGCCGAGACGGTGATCCAGGAGGATGCCGACGCGGTCGGGCTCTCGATCCTCTCCGGCGCCCACATGACGCTGGTGCCGCGGGTGGTCGAGCTGCTCGCCGAGCAGGGCGTCGACGACGTCATGGTCACGGTCGGGGGGACGATCCCGGCCGAGGACATCCCCGAGCTGAAGAAGCTCGGCGTCGCCGCCGTCTTCACTCCGGGGGCGGGAACCGACGAGATCGTCGAGTTCATCCGCGAGGGCGCTGCCGAGCGCCACGATGCGTGACGAACAGCACTCTGAACTGCGCACCGCCTGATGTATAGATAGACTGATTGACTGGTCAGTCAACCAGCTTTGAACTAGCCAAGGAGGCTTGAAACTTGAAGATCTGCGTCCTGGTCAAGGAGGTTCCGGACGCCGCCGTTCAGAAGCGCATCGACTCCAACACGATGCGACTGGACCGCAGCGGCGAGAAGAACCTGAACCCCTTCGACACACATGCCATCGAGGCCGCCATGCAGATCAAGGAGGGTGGCGCAATTCCGGTCGAGGAGGTCATCGCTGTGACGATGGGCCCCGACTCGGCCGTCCGCGCCCTGCATAAGGCGGTAGCGCTCGGAGCCGACCGCTCCGTGCACCTCTCCGACGACGCGCTCGCCGGCTCCGACGTCTGCGCCACCGGCTACTCGCTGGCCAAGGTGCTCGAGGCCGAGAGCCCCGACCTGGTCCTGCTCGGCCAGCAGTCCGACGACGGCGAGTGCTACACGATCGGCGCCGTCGTCGCCGACCACCTGAAGATGCCCTCGTTGACCCAGGTGATCAAGATCGACGTTACCGACGGCAAGCTGCGCTGCGAGCGCCAGGCCGAGTACGGCTACGACACGGTCGAGATCGAGCTGCCCGCCGTGATCAGCGTCGGCGACGCGATCAACGAGCCGCGCTACCCCAGCCTGAAGGCGATCATGGGAGCGAAGAAGAAGCCCCTCGACGCCAAGGCGACCGGCGACGTCGGCATCGAAGCCGGCATGGCCGGCGAGGCCGGCTCGAAGACATCGGTCCTCGCGCTCAACCCGCCACCCGCCAAGCAGGCCGGCGAGATCATCGAGGACGAGGACACCAACGAGACGGTCGAAAAGATCGTCGCCTGGCTCGACGAGAGGAAGCTGATCTAGATGGCAGGCATCCTGGTTTACGCCCTCCACGACGACGAGGGCAACTTCAACAAGAACTCCCAGGGGGCGATCTCCGAGGCCGCCAAGCTGGCGAGCCAGATCGGTGGCGAGGCCGCCGCGCTGGTGGTCGGAGACATCTCTGACGACGCCTGTGCCTCGCTCGGCAACTGGGGCGCGGCGAAGGTCTACCGCGCCAAGGACGTGCCCGAGGGGCTCGCCCAGCCGATCGTCGACGCGATGGCCAAGGTGATCACCGACGAGGGCTTCTCATACGCCCTCTTCGGCGGCGGCCTGCTCGGCTTCGAGATCGGCGCCGGCCTGACGGCACGCCTCAATGCAGGCGTGACGATGGAGGTCACCGAGGTCAAGGTCTCCGACGGCAAGCTCGTCGTCGAGCGGCCGATCCTGCAGGACTCCCAGATCGCCGACGTCGGCTACGTCGCCGAGCCGGGGATCATCATCGGCCGCCTCAACGCTTTCGACGCGGTCGAGAGCGGCGGCAGCGCCGAGGTCGTCGACGTCGCGGTCGAGCTCTCGCCCTGGTCGACCAAAGCCAAGCTGGTCCAGCGCGGCGAACAGCGCGGGGCCGACGTCAACATCGAGGACGCCGAGATCCTCGTCGGAGGCGGCCGTGGCCTCGGTGCCGCGGAGGGCTTCAAGCAGTGCGAGGAACTGGCCGAGGCGATGGGCGGGGCGGTTGCCGCGACCCGCGCTGTGGTCGACGCCGGCTGGTACCCCTACGCGGCCCAGATCGGCCAGACCGGCAAGACGGTCGCGCCGAAGCTCTACCTGGCCGCCGGCATCTCCGGCGCGATCCAGCACAAGGTCGGGATGCAGAGCTCGGAGAACATCCTCGCGATCAACAAGGACCAGAACGCGCCGATCTTCGAGTTCTCGGATCTCGGCGTGGTGGGCGACCTGCACAAGATCGTCCCCAAGCTGACCGAGGCGATCAAGGCGAAGAAGGGCTGAGTACCCCGGGGGGCTTCGGTCCCCCGGACGCCGTTCACCTGACGACGATTGGAGCATGCGATGCCGCCAGTAGCACCCAGTGAGTTCCCGCCTCCGTTCGACCCGGCCGACGCGATCGGCCCGCCAACGGATGCCGAGGACGAGCGCATCGAGGTAGGCATCGCGATCGTCGGCGGTGGCCCCGCCGGGCTCGCTTGCGCCAACAAGGTCATGCAGCTGCTCGAGAACGAGCCGGAGCTGACGGAGAAGCTGGGCGAAGTCCCGGTCGCCGTGATCGAGAAGGGCAAGGTCGCGGGAGCCCACCTGCTCTCCGGGGCGAACATGAAGCCCTCGGCGATGGAAGAGCTCTTCCCCGACCTGCCCAAGGAGGAGTGGCCGGTCTTCCAGGAGGTCACCAAGGACGCGGTCTACCTGCTGACCTCGAAGGCGGCGCTGCCGCTGAAGCCGATGCCGCCGAACTTCCGCAACCACGGCAACTACGTCACCTCGGTCTCCAAGCTGGGCCGCTTCCTGGCGGAGAAAGCCGAGGAGGCGGGCGTCTACATCCTTTCCGAGACGGCTGCGACGAAGCTTTTGGTTGAAGATCGCGTGATCCGGGGCATCCGCTCCGGCGACCGTGGCCGCGGCAAGGAAGGCGAGGAACTCGGCAACTTCGAGCCCGGTTCCGACGTCGTCGCCAAGGCGACCGTCCTCGCCGAGGGGACCGTCGGCCACCTCACCTACGCGGCGTATGACTACTTCGACATGCACGGCGCCGACCCGATGCGCTGGGAGCTCGGGGTCAAGGAGGTCTGGGAGGTACCGAAACCGCTCGACCGGGTGATCCACACGATGGGCTGGCCGCTGCGCAAGTCACCGCGCTTCAACGAGTTCGGCGGCAGCTTCATCTACCCGATGGGCGAGGACAAGCTCTGCATCGGCCTCGTCGCCGGCCTCGACTACACCGACGCGACCTTCTCGGTCCACGACGCCCTGCAGCTGCTCAAGACCCACCCCTTCGTCAAGGACCTGCTCGAGGGCGGCAAACGGGTCGCCTGGGGAGCGAAGACGATTCCCTCCGGCGGTTACTTCGCGATGCCCAAGCGCCTCGCGGTGCCCGGCATGGTCGTCGCCGGCGACGCCGCCAGCATGGTCAACGTGCCGACCCTGAAGGGCGTCCACTACGCGATGCACGCCGGGATGTACGCGGCGGAGACGATCGTCGAGTCGCTTAAGCAGGACTCGGTCAACTTCGAGGCCTACGACGAGAAGATCCACAAGTCGCTGATCGAGAAGGACCTCTACGAATCGCGCAACATGCGCCAGCCCTTCTCCAAAGGCTTCTTCCTCGGCGGCGCCATGGCCTCGGCGATGACGATCACCAAAGGCAACTTCCCCGGCGGCCACTGGAAGCAGGAGCACGACTCCGAGATCGAGATGGACCTGGGCAAGGCGGGCGACATGTACGTCAAGCCCGACAACGAGCTCACCTTCGCCAAGCTCGACTCCGTCTTTCTCTCCGGCAACGCGACCCGCGACGACGCCCCCAACCACGTCCGCATCCAGGCCAAGGTGCCGCGCGAGATCGCCCAGACCTGGGTCTCGATGTGCCCTGCCCAGGTCTACGAGATCCCCGACGAGCAGCTGGAGAACGGCGCCGCCACGGTCGACGTCCACGTCACCGCCTCCAACTGCGTCCAGTGCGGCGCGATCACCGCGAAGGGCGGGCGCCTGACGCTGCCCGAGGGCGGCGACGGGCCGCTTTACCAGGAGACGTAATGCTGGAGGGGGCGGGCCACTCCCGCCTCTCGAGGCGTTTCATCAGCTCCAGGCAAAGCTTTGTCGCTTAGCTGGGTAGGGTCGCGACGTGCTGGCGCTCGGGATAGTTGCGGCGGTGGGGGCTTCGCTGCTCTACAACACCTCGATCGCGTTTCAGGCGCTGGAGGCTCGGCAGGTTCCGCACGATCACTCGCTGCGGCCCTCGTTGCTTGGCAGGCTGGTCCGCAATCGGCGCTGGCTGGGGGCGACGGCGCTGGGGCTGGTGGGGTGGCCGCTGGAGATCGCGGCGCTGCTGATGGCGCCACTGACGGTGGTGCAGCCCTGCCTGGCCAGCGGGCTGATCCTGCTGCTCTGGCTGGGGGTGACGAGGCTGGGGGAGGTTCCCGGAGCGCGGGAGTGGATCGCGGTCGCCGCCATCGTGGTCGGGGTGGCCGGGGTCGCCTGGGCTGCGCCGGAGCGGACCACGGACCATGCGAGCACAGGTGCGATAGCGATCGCGCTCGTCTTCGTCGCGATTCCGCTCGCGGCGCCGTACACGTTGCGCAAGCGCTCCCGACATTCACCACACCAGGGTGGGGTCGATGTCGGATGGGCGGGGGGGATCGGAACTTTGATGGTGATCAGCGCCGGTTGCGGCTACGCCTGGACGGCTATCGCCAGCAAGCTGCTCACCGACGAGCTGGCCTCCGGTGCCGTACTCGTGGCCCTGGCGTGGCTGGCCACCGCCGCGGCCTCGGAGGGACTCGCGCTGCTCAGTGAGATGAGCGCCCTCCAGCGCCGTTCCGCGACGCACGTGGCCCCGGTGATGTTCGCCGTCCAGGTGCTGCTGCCGGTCCTGCTCGCCCCGCTGATCTTTGGCGAGTCATGGTCCTCGACGCCCTTGGGGGGTGTGGCGCTCGTCGCGTTCATGACGGTCGCGGTCGCCGGCACGAGCCTCCTCGCCGGCTCCAAAGCGGTGGGGGCGCTGATCGAAACCGCTCGCGAGCGCGCCTGATCCGGTCTGGCTCCGCTGGTAGCCTTGCGGCGCCTTTCGCACCCTGACTGTCCGCGAGGGCACTCCAGCCACCTCACCTCCTAGGAGCTACACGTAAGTTCCCCAGAGACAACCCTCGCCGACGCGACCAAGTTCGCGATCGGGTTCGACCACCGCGATCGTGCCCGGCTCTTCGAGCTGTGGACCGAGGTCCTCGATTCCGAGCAGTGGTCGGAGGGCCGAATGCTCGACGCCTTCGAGCAGCGCTGGGCGGATTGGAACGGGCTTCCCAGCCTCGGCCTCTCCAGCTGGGCCGGCGGTGCCCTGGCGGCCCTGGAGTTCGCCGGGGTGCGGGGGGAGACGGTGCTCTGTCCGTCCAACACCTTCATGGCGACGCCCCTGGCCGCGGTCAGCGCCGGCGCCGAGGTCGAGTTCGTCGACTGCAACCGCGGCGACCTCTGCATGTCCTTCGAGGACTTCGAGGCAAAGGCCGAGCGGCACAAGCCCAGGGCCGCCATCCTCGTCCACATCGGCGGCCACATCGGCTTCGACTCCGAGCGGATCGCCGCCTACTGTCGTGAGAGCGGGATCTTCCTGCTCGAGGACTGCGCCCACGCCCACGGCGCCGAGTGGAGCGGCCGCAAGCCGGGGAGCTTCGGCGACGCCGGCGTCTACTCGCTCTACGCGACCAAGACCGTCTCCACCGGCGAGGGCGGGGTGCTCGTCTCCGCCAACGCGGACCTGATCGAGTTCGCCCGCAAGTTCCGCAACTATGGCAAGTTCGAGCACGAGGTCGACGGGCTCAACTTCCGGATGAGTGAGTTCACCGCCGCGCTGGGGCTCGTTCAGGCCGACAGGATGGAGGAGATCGTCGCCTGGAAGAACGAGTACGCGCGTGAGCATCTCGACGCGCTGCACCCGTCCCGGCTCGAGCTGCCCGAGGGGATGACCTCCGGTTTCTACAAGTACATCGTCTTCGACCCGATCGAGAAGTCCACTGGCCGCGTCTACGAGGAGCCATGCCACCGCATCATGGGCCGCTCCGACGAGCTGCCGAACACCGACTGGGGGGCCGAGAGCCACTGGTGCGTGCCGCTCTACTACCGGCCGCAGAGCCGCGAGGCTGCGCTGAATCTCAAGGAGGGTGCATGAGGGTCCTGGTAACCGGCGGCGGCGGCTTCATCGGCTCCCACGTGGTCGACCGCCTGATCGAGCGCGGCGACACGCCGCGGATCTTCGACCTCAGTGCCTCGCCCTACCACTCGCCGCTCGAGGTCGAGACCTTCACCGGCAGCATCACCGACCCGGCCAACCTCGACCTGGCGATGCGCGACTGCGATGCTGTGATCCATCTCGCCGCCGTCGCCGACGTCGGCCACGTCCTGGCCGATCCGGTCCTGGCCGAGGAGGTCAACACGCGCGGCACCCTCAACGTGCTCGAGGCCGCCTGCCGGGCGAAAGTTGGACGTGTCGTCTACGGCTCGACCACCTGGGCCTACAGCGACTGCGTCGAGCAGGAGGTCGACGAGGAGACCCCGATCCCGGCGCCGCGTCACCTCTACACGGCAACAAAGCTCGCCGGCGAGACCTACTGCGCCGGCTACGCCGAGCTCTATGACCTCGAGAGCACGGTTCTGCGCTTCGGCATCCCCTACGGCCCGCGCGCCCGCGCCGCCGGCGTCGTCGCCAAGTTCACCGACCTCGCCTTCGAAGGCAAGGCGCTGACGATTGCCGGCGACGGCAGCACGACCCGCAGCTTCATCTATGTCGAGGATCTCGCCGAGGGGATCGTCGCGGCCCTCGCCCCCGAGGCCGCGGGCCGCACCTACAACCTCTCCGGCGACGAGGTGGTGACGATCCTCGAAATCGCCGAGCGCGTGCAGGAAAACACCGACGACTGCGAGATCGTCCACACGCCGCCGCGCCCTGGCGACTTCCCCGGCAAGACGATCTCCAACGAGCGGGCGCTCGCCGAGCTCGGCTGGAAGGCGGAGACCAGCTTCAAGGAAGGGGTCCGCAGGTACGTCGAGTGGGTGCGCGGGAGTACCCGGCCGCCCGACCCGGTACCCGGCAAGAAGCCCTCGCTGAACGGCAATGACCACGCTGCCGGCGCGCTCTTGGCGGGTGCGGCCTCGGCCGAGGACCGCCCGCCGCGGGTTCTCGTCCTCACGGCGGACATCGGCGAGGGGCACGACCTGCCGGCGCGGATCATCAAAGCTGACATCGAGGCCGAGATCCCCGACGCCGAAGTCGAGATCGCCAACGGTCTCGAAGCGATGGGCCGGGTCGTCTTGGCGATCGTGCGCGGGGGCTCGCGGATCACCTTCCGCTGGATGCCCTGGCTGTTCGACGTCCAGTACTGGCTGATCAGCAGGTTCGCGCCGACCCGCTGGCTCGCCCACCACCTCAACTACGCGCTGGGCGCTCACGGCCTGATGAAACTGATCGCCAAGCACGAACCTGACGCGATCGTCTCCACCTACCCCGGGGTGACGGCAGTGCTCGGGATGTTGCGCGAAAACCGCCGCCTGGCGATCCCGGTCCAGTCGGCGATCACCGATCTCGCCGGCCTGCGCTACTGGGTTCACCCCGGCGTCGACATGCACTTCGTCACCCACCCGGAGTCGATCGAGGAAGTGGAGAGGCTGGCCGGCCCCGGCAGCGTCGAGTGGACTCGGCCGCCGATCTCACGCGACTTCCTGATGCCGCGGACCCGCGGCGACGCCCGCAAGGCGCTCGGGGTTCCCGTCCACGCCCGCCTCGTTATCGTCTCCGGCGGCGGCTGGGGCATCGGCGACCTCGAGGGGGCGATCGGCTCCGCGCTGGCCGGCGACGACACGATGGTCGTCTGCATCACCGGTCGCAACGAGGTCGCCCGGGAGAAGCTGGAGCACCGCTTCGCAGACAACGAGCGGGTGCGGATCCTCGGCTTCACCGAGCAGATGAGCGACTGGATGGCCGCCGCCGACGCGATGGTCCACGCGACCGCGGGCCTTACCGTCCTCGAGGCGCACATCCGCGGTTGCCCGGTCGTCTCCTACGGCTTCTCTGCCGGGCACCTGCGCGCCAACAACGCCGCCTTCGAGCGCTTCGGCCTGGCCGAGGTGGCGCGCTCTGAGCACGAGCTGGAGTCGATGCTCCGCCACCTCAGCCGCGAGCGGCGCCCGCCCGACTCCTCCTTCGCCTCGCTGCCCTCGGTCGCCTCGCGCGTGCTCTCGGTGCGCCCGCGGATCCGGCCCCAGGCGGTCTGGCGGCTGCGGGCAGGCAGGGCTGCCACCGCGGTCAGCCTCGCCGCCGTGGCGATCGCGCTGCTGGTCAGCGTCAGTCTCGCCGGACACTGGGAGACGCCCTACCACGTGATCTCGAAGGCGGCGAGGCCGCTCGAGGGACGGATCCACTTCGGCAGGGACCCCGACACGCCGGTTCCCGCCGTACAGCGAGCCCGGTCGGCGCGAGCGGCAGCTGTGTTGCACCACGCCGCCGGCAACGGGAATTGATCAGGGCGCTCCTCGGAGCCGGCGCCTCCGCCGCCGCAGTCCTTCACGCCGGGCCGGCGCTGGCGCCGGTGATGCCGGGCTTGGCCGCGGCCCTCGAAATACCGATCCGCCAGGAGGGCGCCGACGGCGTTGCCCTCACCTTCGACGACGGTCCACACCCGCAGGGGACCCCGGCCGTCCTCGAGACCCTGCGCGAGCATGGCGCCACGGCCACCTTCTTCCTTGCCGGCGAGCAGGTCGAGCGCCGCCCGGCCCTGGCCGCCGAGATAGCCCTCGCCGGACACCGGGTCGAGCTGCACTGCCACCGCCACCGCAACCTGTTGCGGCTCAGCGTGCGGGAGTTCCTCGAGGACGCGGAGCGGGCTCGCGTGGCTATCGAGGAGGCGAGCGGCCAGGCGATAGCGGACTACCGCCCGCCCTACGGCATCTTCAGCGCGGCAACGCTGCGGGCGGTGCGCCGCCGCGGCTGGCGACCGGTGCTCTGGTCGCAATGGGGGAGGGACTGGACAAGGCGTGCGACCCCCGAGTCGATCGCACGTCGCTCGAGCTCCGGCATTCGGGCCGGCGACATCCTCCTCCTCCACGACGCCGACTACTACAGCGCGCGCGGCTCCTGGATGCGGACCGCGGCGGCGCTGCCGCTGATCCTCGCGGAGCTCGAGAGCCGCGGGCTGAAAACCGTCTCGCTGCGCCGCTGAGAAGGCGGCGCGAGGGTCCACTGCTCGCAGCCGGCAAACGCCTCGTCGAGGCGCCTCGCCATCGTGCTCCTGGGCCGTGCCTGGTCGAAGATCTCCTTGGCCACTTGGCTCTCCGTCCTGTAGGGGGCGTTGGAGGGACTTTCGCTCCTCGGTCGGACGAAAAACGTGCACGTTGCGAAAAGAACGCGCAGAGTGGGTGTTTTTTCAGTTCCCGGCGACGAAGCGTGCGATCTCGTCGGCCAGGCGCCGGGGCTGGTCGAGCGGCACGAAGGTCTTCGCGTCGGGGATCTCGACGATGCGCGCGTTCGGCGTCTCGTCGGCGAGCCGTTCGGCGTACTTCAGTGGGAAGAAACGGTCTCCCGGCGCCCAGGTGAGCAGAATCGGCAGCTCCGATTCACTCAGCTTCTCGGCCGCCTCCAGCGTGAATCGCTTGTTCATCCCGATCGTGACCTTCTTGGCGTCCCGCTTGACGTCAGGATCGTGAAGGCCCGGTGCCATCCAGGAAGCGACCAGGTCTGCCGGGATCTTGGTTCGCGCGAACGGCTTGAAGGCGGCGCGGGCGAGCGCGCCGACCCGAAACGGCGCCGCCAGGAGGTCCATGCCGCCGGGCAGCTTGGCGATCGGCGGCATCGCCTTGAAGACTCCTGGCGGGAAATTCTCATGCGTATCGCAGTTGGTCAGCACGAGCCGGCCGATCCGCGCCGGGTGGCGGGTTACGAGAACCTGCGACATCGCGCCGCCGGAGTCGTTGCCGACGATCGTCACGTCGTTCAGGTCGAGCGCCGCGAGGAAGCTGTCGATGATCGCCGCGATCCCGGGAGGGGAGAGATCGGCATCCGGATTCATCGCGATCTGCTGCGCCCCGATCGGCCAGTCCGGCGCGATGCAGCGGCAGCGGTCGGAGAGCGCGTCGACCACCCCGTCCCAGAGGCGACCGTCGACCAGATACCCATGGACGAAGATCACCGGTTTGCCCTCACCGGCCTCGCGGTAGCGGATCGTCCCGGCGGGAAGCTCTATCTCGCGGCGCTCGTCTGACTGGGGCATTGGTGCCAGGTTAACGAGACTGGAGCGGGGTTAGGGGAGCCTGGCCGCCCTCCAGTCGAATTTATGTCGCACGCGAGCTTCGCTCGCTTAGCGACGAATGGTGAGCGCGGCCTTCGGCCGCGCGATAACCGGATTGCATTTCCGCCGCCTTCGGCGACATTCGCCTGGAGGGCGGCCAGGCTCCCCTCTCGACACGCCTCGATATGCGGAAGCTTCCGAAACCGGGATCTCGCTTTGGAAGCTTGAAGAAGCTTCAGGCGAAGAAGAAACCGCTTCGGATCGGGGAAGCTTCAGGCCGAAAAGCCGTTTCGGCTCGGCAAGCTCCAACCCACCCACGCCCTGCCGATATTGACCCCATCCTGGTGTGGTCAATATCGGCAACGCGAGTGGATCTGAAGCTTGTCCCCGCTTCGAGAGGCCTGGCGGGTGTGCCTCTGCGGGAATGTCGCGAAGCGGCGGAAATGCAATCCGATATCTGCGCGGGCGTAGCCCGCGCACTACATCCCGTCGCTACGCGCCATAGGCGCGGGCGACGCCAATTCCCGCAGAGGCGCGCCCGCCAGGCCTCCCCAACCGCGTCCAGCTATCGCTTGATCGTCTCGTCCGCCGGCTGCATTGCAGGAAGCGATACAGCCGGATGAGCGACGCGCCGCGACTCCTTCTGGGCGTACATCCGCACGTCGGCAAGCTGCATCGCGGCAGATTGGCTGTCGGCCTCGCGGGGGATCTCGGCGGCGCCCCACGATGCGGCCACCTCGACCCCCTTTTCGCTGGCCGTCAGCGCCTGTGCCGCCCTGCGCGCCACCGCGTCGAAGCGCTCCCTGGGGCAGCTCAGAAGCAGGCAGAACTCGTCGCCGCCGATCCGGTATGCGACGCCGTCGGCGCCGACCGCGTCGCGCAGGTTGGGGCCGAGGCGGGCGAGCAGCTCGTCGCCCGCGGGGTGCCCGAGGGTGTCGTTGTAGCGCTTGAAGCCGTTGAGGTCGAAGAGGTAGAGCATCGCCGGGTGTTCGGGGTCAGCGCGTTCGAAGACCGGACCGAGGTCCACCTGCATGCGGCCGCGGTTGCCGAGGCCGGTGAGCGGATCGGTCCGCACTTCCTCCAGCAGGCGCCGGTTCTCGCGGTCGCTCATCGCCAGGCGGACGATCACGGCGGTCATCGTCGCAGCCCACAGCACCGTTGAAAGACTGCTGGTGGCGTTGAAATACTGCATCGCGAAGAGCCCGACCATCACCGCGGCGAAGACGGCCGGGACGACGATCTCGCGGCGCCCGCTTCCCTTTGGCGAGGTGATCTCCGCCGCTTCGGCCGGCTGCCAGACCGCCGCGCCCAGGCAGACGGCGGCGATCAGGTAGATCGGGTCGATCCAGTTGCCTCCCGGAAGCGTCGCGTCGGTCGTCTGCAGCGTGTAGGCGACGTCGGCGATCACCAGCGCCGCAAGGCCGGCGAGGAGGAGCGACCAGGTGCGGCCTGGACGCCAGCCGGTCAGGGCGACGACGCCGACGACCAGCGCCACCATGCCGATGTCGCCGAGCGGGTAGGCGAGCGTGGTGGCCACTTCGATCGGCGACCCCGTCGCCTTCTCGGCCACGAAGTCGAAGACAAAGGCGGCGCCCAGGGCGGCGGTGCCGAGCGCGGCAATGGCACCGTCCATCCACAGGCGCCAGTTGATTTCGTGGGCACGGGCGCGGACCAGCATTGCCAGGCCCGCGTAAGCCAGCGGGTAGAAGGCGAGGTAGCCGACGTCCGCGGGCGACGGATAGGGGGCCGACGGGTTGTTTTCAATCAAGGCGGTCCAGTAGATCTCGGCGGCGCCCCAGCAGAGGATCGCCAAGCCGATCAGAACCCAGGCCGCGTGCTCGCGCTTGTAGTCGGAAGCCCTGATCAGGCAGGCGATTCCGGCTCCCAGGATGACCGCGTCGTAGAGGGCCCCTCCGATCGCGGAGTGAAGGCCGCTGCCGAGGCCGGCCCAGTCGTGGAGGGCAACGACCGCAGTGCCTCCCAGCAGCAGAATCGTCAGGGCACGACGCAGCGCGCGAACTCCCGGGGGGTGGGCGGTGATCGTCTCCGTGGGTTCCACTGGGTGACTATCGGCGCCCGGAAGCGATTCCCAAACCCCTGAACGGGCAAATTGCGCGCGTGATCTAGACTGGGTGGCGATGAAAACCGGAATCCACCCCGAGTACACGCTCGCCAACGTGCATTGCTCCTGCGGGAACCAGTTCTACACGCGCTCGACCGAGTCGGACCTCCACGTCGAGCTCTGCTCGGAGTGCCACCCCTTCTACACCGGCAAGCAGAAGCTCGTCGATACGGGTGGCCGGGTCGAGCGGTTCCAGCGCCGCGCGGCCAAGCACGCCAAGGCGAGCAGGTAGCCCGTGAGCCCAGAGGTGGGCTCACGGCGAGCGGAAGCGTCCTCCCTGAACGGGGCGGACCCGCTGCGCATGCCCGACGGCGCCCTCGTCGCCAAGCGCGACGCGCCGGTCGGCGGGCAGGCCGTGCTCGAGGGCGTGATGATGCGCGGCGTCACGGTCTGGGCAGTGGCGGTGCGCCGGCCCGACGGCGAGGTCGAGATCAGCTCCGAGTCGATCAAGCCCTGGGCGCAGCGCCACCGCCTCTGGCGCCTTCCCGTCCTGCGCGGCATCGTCGCCCTCGGTGAGTCGCTGAAGATCGGCTTCCGCGCCCTGGGCATCTCCGCCAACGCCCAGCTCGAGGAGGACGAGGACGGCGAGAGGGAGGAGATCGGTGGCTGGGTCTGGGGCCTGACGATCGCCTTCTCGATGGTCCTCGCGGTCGGCCTCTTCTTCGTCATCCCGGTCGGGCTGACCAGCCTGATCAAGGACCAGCTCGGCTCGCCCCTCCTCTTCTGGTTGGTCGAGGGGCTGCTCCGCACCGGCATCTTCATCGGCTACCTGGTGGTGATCAGCCAGCTGCGCGACCTGCGCCGTGTCTTCGAGTACCACGGGGCCGAGCACAAGACGATCTCCTGCTACGAGGCCGAAGACGAGCTGATCCCGTCTCGGGCCAAGCTCTACTCGCGCCTGCACCCGCGCTGCGGGACCAGCTTCCTGCTGATCGTGATGGTGCTGGCGATCTTCGTCTTCGCCCCGATCGGCCTGCCGGCCTGGTACTGGCTGCTCGCCTCGCGCATCCTCGGCATTCCGTTGATCGCCGGCCTCTCCTACGAGGTGATCAAGTGGGCCGGCAAGAACCGGCGCAAGCGCTGGGTGCGGGCGGTCATGTGGCCGGGCCTGATGCTGCAGAATCTGACCACGCGCGAGCCTGACGAAGAGCAGCTCGCGGTGGCGATCGCCTCGCTGGAGGCGGTGCTGGCGCGGGAGTCGCCTGAGGAGGCGGCGGCTGCGCAGCACATAGAGATTGTCGCTTGACGGTTGTGGCGCGGCGGGTCCTGTCACGGATTTGGCACTACCACCCCGCTGCGGGGGCGGCTGCGCCGCCTCCTCGGGGGTGGTCCCCCAAATCCGTGCCACCCGCCGCGAGGAGCCTTTGCTCGTAGCTTGTGGGGATTGAACCGTTAGGAGCCCCGCCACCCGCGCGAGAAGCGGGGTCGATTAGCTCTATGTTGTCCTCGTGATCGATTCTCTTGTGGAACAGATTGAGGCTCGGTTCGTCGAGCTCGAGGGGCAGATGTCAGACCCTGCGGTGATTGGGGATCGGGAGAGGTATGCCGAGGTTGGGCGGGAGTACCGGGAGCTGCAGGATGCGCATGCGCTTGGGGCTCGATACCGGACGTTGAAGGACGATTTGGAGGGGGCGCGGGAGCTGTTGGAGGAGGACGGCGACGATCCTGAGCTGCTCGAGGTCGTCGAGGAGGCGCCGGGGGAGATCGAGGCGCTCGAAGAGGAGATCAGGCTGGCTATGGTCGAACGCGACCCCAACGACTCGAAGAACGTCCTGGTCGAGATCCGCGCCGGGACCGGGGGGGACGAGGCGGCGCTCTTCGCAGGCGACCTCTACAAGATGCTCACCCGCTATGCCGAGGAGCGCGGCTTCGCGACCGAGGCGCTGTCCCAGTCGAGTGCCGAGCAGGGCGGCTTCAAGGAGGTGACCTTCGCGATCAAGGGCGAGGGCGCCTACTCGGTCTTCAAGTACGAGGGGGGCACGCACCGCGTGCAGCGCGTGCCCGAGACCGAGTCCCAGGGTCGCATCCACACCTCGACCGCGACCGTGGCCGTGCTGCCCGAGGCCGAGGAGGTCGAGGTCGAGATCGACCAGAACGACCTGCAGATCGACGTCTACCGATCCTCGGGACCGGGTGGCCAGTCGGTCAACACGACGGACTCGGCGGTGCGGATCACCCACAAGCCGAGCGGGATCGTCGTCTCGATGCAGGATGAGAAGTCCCAGCTCCAAAACAAGGACCGGGCGATGCGGGTGCTGCGCGCGCGCCTCTACGAGCGCGAGCTGGCCGAACAGCAGGCAAAGATCGCCTCCGAGCGCAAGGCGCAGGTGGGTAGCGGCGAGCGCTCCGAGAAGGTGCGCACCTACAACTTCCCACAGGGCCGGGTGACCGACCACAGGATCAAGCACACCTCCCACAACCTCGACGGGGTCCTCGGCGGGGAATTGACCGAGTTCACCGACGCGCTCGCGGCCGAGGAGAAGAGGCAGAGGCTCGAGGCCGCCGCGGTCGAGGGCCGTGTGTGACCGGCGCATATCGGCGTCCTCGGTCGCTCGCGTGCAGAGCACGCCACGCTCCCTGCGTCCTTGATCTGCTTGGTCACACACGGCCCTCGAGCTGAAGTGGTCAAAGAAGCCCTCCAGGCGGCGATCGATGCGATGAGGGCTGCTGGGGTGGAGGCCCCGCAGCTGGATGCCGAACTGCTGCTCTGCGAGGCGACGGGGTGGGATCGGGCGCATTTGGTGGCCAACCCGGAGGCCGAGATTCCGCCACCGGCGGTGCGACGGTTTGGCGAGACGGTGCGGCGGCGGCTGCGGCGTGAGCCGGTCGCCTACATCCTCGGCCGCCGAGGGTTCCGGCACATCGAGTTGGCGGTCGATCCGCGGGTCCTGATCCCCCGGCCGGAGACCGAGCTGTTGGTCGACCTTGCGCTGGAGCTGCAGCCGCACGCGATCCTCGATGTCGGTACCGGTTCGGGCGCGATCGCACTGGCGATCGCCGACGAGCTGCCCGACGCCGAAGTCGTCGCGACCGACACCTCGGCCGCGGCGCTCGAAGTCGCACGCACCAACGCCGAGCGCCTCGGCCTGTCCGAGCGGGTCGAGTTCGTCGAGGGGTCGCTGCCGCCAGGGCTGGGCGGATTCGACCTCGTCCTCGCCAACCTGCCCTACGTGAGCGAGGCGGAGTGGGGCCGCCTCGAGCCGGAGGTCACGGAGTGGGAGCCTCGCGAGGCGCTCCTGGCCGGATCCGATGGTTTGGACGCGATTCGCAGCCTTCTCGCCGACCGCGGTCGCCATTTCAATCGCCAACCGGATGAAATGGCGACCGCGGGGCAGGGGGCTATTGCGCTGGAGGTCGGAGAGGGTCAGGCCGCGGCTGTTGGCGAGTTGCTGCGCGCGGCCGGCTTCGGCGTAGTCGAGATGCGAGTAGACCTGGCGGGGATCGAGCGGGTCGTGGTGGGGCGGCCATGACCGAGGTCGTCTCGATCCCCGGTGACGGGGCCGACGCGGCTCGCTCTGCGCTGGAGCGCTGTATCGCCGCGGGCGGTGTCGCCGTCTTTCCCGCCGACGGCCTCTACGGGCTCGCCTGCGACCCGCTGGACGCAGCGGCGATCGAGCGCATCCACCGGATCAAGGGGCGCGACGACGGCAAGCCCTCGGCTGTCCTCTACTTCTCGCCCCTGGCGATGCGCGAGCTGGTCGAGGGCTTCGGCCCACGAACGCGCGAAGCGGTGGGGGCTCTGCTCCCGGGCCCGGTCACCCTCGTCGTCGCCAACCCGCAGGGGCGCTACCCGCTTGCCTGCCGTGAGGACGCGGAGCGGCTCGGCGTGCGCCTGATCGCCGGTCCGTTGGCCGGGACGATGTGCCCGGTCTTCCAGACCTCGGCAAATCTCAGCGGGGAGCCCGCACCTGCTCTGCTCTCCGGCGTGCCGGATGAGATCCTCGCCGCTGTCGACCTCTCGATCGACGGAGGGGAGCTGATCGGCCGACCTTCCACGGTCGTCGATCTCACCGGTTTCGAGGAGAGCGGTGAGTGGGCCATTCTGCGTGAGGGAGGTATGACGGCCGGGGACCTGGCCGGTCGGCTGCCGAGGACTTAGTGTCATAGTTGACTAACACAGCAGTGGGAGCTACTGTGTTGATGTAATGGCACAGCAAGCCGCAGACCCTGAGGCCACGCCTTTCTCGACCGACCCTACCGCGGAGCTGCCGGTCGGCGTTCAGCTCTCCTGGCGCCTGCGGGCTCTGATCGCCACCGGCAGGCTCGCGGCGGGCGAGCGACTGCCGAGCTTCCGCCGCCTCGCCGGCTGGGCGGGCGTCAACGTCAACACCGTGAGGGCGGTCTACGCCGGGCTCGAGGACGCCGGGCTCGTCGTCAGCCGCCAGGGGCAGGGAACCTTCGTCGCGGATGGAATCGAGGCTGCCCCGGCGCTGGAGGAGATCGCCGTAGATGCGCTGCGGCGCGTGCGCGAGGCGGGGCTCGACCCCTGCGACCTGATCGTCGTCGCCGCCGCCTGCGCGAGCATGGAGGACGGCGAAGAGGCTTTCCCGGAGCTCGCCCCCGACCTTCCCGACTTCGCCGGGGAGAGCGAGGCGATCGAGGTGCGCCACGAGCTGCGTCGCCAGATCGCCAGGCTCGAGGCCGAGCTGGCGGCCTACGTCCGCGATCTTCCGGCGGACATGCCGACCGCGAGCCGCTTCTCCGAGGCCCACGTCGCCGGCGTCGAGGAGCTGGAGCAGACTCGGGACACCCTGATCGCCAAGCTCTCCGAGGCGCAGCAGGCGGCCGAGCGGCGGGCAAAAGAGGTGGGCGAAGCTCGTGCCCGCCGTGAAGCTCAGCTCGGCGAGGAAAAGAGCGATGGACCGGGGGATTCGGGCGGGGGCCCTCTCGGCAGGGCGATGAGCTGGTGGCAGGCGAAGTCGTAACCCGGGCGCTTCTGCCCGCGAAGTCCGCCTTCGAGCAGGTGGGGGAAATGATGATCCTCACCGCGAAGACGATCATCTCGGCAGTTCGGCCTCCCTATCCGTACGGCGAGGAGCTGGTCTGGCAGTTCCTCTTCGTGCTGAAGCTGTCCTGGTTCCCGCTGCTGATCTCGACTTTTGCCCTCAATCTCGGTGCGCCGGGCCTGCAGGCGGCGGGTGCCCTCTCGCTCTTTGGAGCGCTGGACCGGCTCGGCGGCTTCTTCGTGCTGACCGCGATTCGCTGGATCGGGCCGCTGGTGACCGCCATCGTCGTCGCCGGCGTGGCCGGCACCGCGATCACCGCCGACCTCGGCGCCCGCAAGATCCGCGAGGAGCTCGACGCCCTTCAGGTTCTCGGCGTCGATCCGATCAAGAACCTGGTCGTGCCGCGCTTCATCGCCCTGATAGTCGTCACCAGCCTGCTCGACATCTTCGCCATCGTCTTCGGGCTCTCCGCCGGCATAGCTGCCGAGCTGCTCTACAAGCAGTCGCTCGGCGGCTTCTTCGCGACGCTCTTCTCCAACGCCTCGGTGACCGATCTCTGGGGCTCGCTGCTGATGTGCATGATGTTCGGCGCGATCATCGCGGTCGTCTGCTCCTTCAAGGGCATGACCGCGTCCGGCGGTGCCGCGGGCGTGGGCCGCGCGGTGAACCAGGCGGTGGTGATCGCCATCGTCGCGTCCTTCTTCTTTCAGTTCGTCTTCTCCGCGATTCTGCTCGCCACCAATCCCGAACTGCAGACGATCCGGTGATCGGCTGGCTCGACGTCCCCCGCGGCTGGCTCGACGCCTTCGGGGAGATCGCCCGCTTCGGCTCGCGCATGGCCGGCCTCGTCTACAGCGGTCGCGTCCTGCGCTTCTACGGCGAGAGCCTGCGTCAGGCGGGCATCCTGATCCTCGGCTCGGCGATGATCATCTGGGCCTTCGTCTTCATCCTCGGCCTCCAGTGCGGCCTGCAGGGCGCCTACTTCTTCCGTGCCCAGGGCGCCCCTGCCTACGCCGGTCTGTTCTCGGCCTGGTGCGATCTCCGCGAGGCCCTGCCCTACGCCTTCGGCTACATCCTCTCGGCCAAGGTCGGCACCGGGATCGTCGCCGAGCTGGGCGCGATGCGGATCTCCGACGAGATCGACGCGCTCGAGGTGATGGGGATCCCGCCGGTCACCTTCCTCTGCGCGACCCGCCTGCTCGGGGCGTGGATTGCTCTTCCTTTCATGTACCTGGTCGGAATCGGGGTCATGTATTCAGCCAGCTACCTCTCGGTGGTCCAGCAGGTCGGCGACGTCTCCTCGGGCGGCTTCCTGCTGATCTTCTGGATGTTCCAGAACCCCGGCGATCTTCTTTTCAGCCTGATCAAGGGCATGTTCATGGCGACTGCCATAGTCATGGTCGGCTGCTACTACGGCTACACGGCGTCGGGAGGCCCGGTCGGCGTCGGCACCGCCACCGCGCAGTCGATGGCGGTCAACATCGTCATCGTCCACATCATCGGCATGCTCGGCACCGTGATCTTCTGGGGCTCGACCCCCCGCGCCCCGATAGGCGGCTGAACGCCCCGCCCACGGGCCTCGAAGTAGAGATATAGATCGCTTTGGTCCCCGTCGGCGGGTGATTAGCAGCCGCTGTCGCCTCTGAAGGGGAGGTGGACCAGGCGGCGGGAGGTGTTGTCGCGCTCGTTGGACTCGTAGAGCAGGTTGTGGGGGTCTGCGCGCATGACGAAGGCGAAGCAGCCGCGCAGGCCCTTGACCGGGATCCACTGCTTGGAGTAGCCGGCGGGGTAGATGTCAGACCAGCCGACCGAGGTGCCGAGGGTGACCCGGTCCTGAAACGGGTCCTGGTTGCAGCCGGGGTAGTGGGGAGAGCCGGGCGAGCGCCGACCCGGGCGCGTCCGCTCGAGGTCGCGCAGGCAGTAGTTGAGCTTGGGGCCGATGCGGACGCGGCGCAGGAGCCGGTGGTGGCGGTCGACCGACCAGAGCTCGAAGCGGGCCAGCTGGTGGACCTTCCAGTAGCGCCCGCCGAAGTAGGCGCCGACGTCGGTGAAGCGCAGCGAGGCCCGTGTGCGCAGGTCGACGTGGCCGCCCCCGGCCCGGTAGATCCGCTGGTTGACCCGCATCGAGCGGCGGCCGTTGCGCCGGCCGCGCAGCTCCATCGGCCCGCGCCCCCGGCTGCGCACGTCGCTGGTCGCGCGCAGCAGGACCCGCCCGCCGCCGCTCTGGAGGTAGAGATCGGACGGCGCTCCGATGCGCAGGTTGGGGCAGAGCAGGTGCGCTGAGCCGGGCCCGGTGCAGGGATCGGCCGCACCTGCGCTCGTCGCCGATGAGGCGAGCGCGAGCAGGGAGATTGTCACCGTTAGTAGCGACGAGCGGGCTCTCATGCCGCCCCAGGCTATCCCTGTCCGTTGCTATCGTCGCCCGAACCGTGAGCGAGCTTCCCGAGAACTTCCAAACCGCCCCTTTGGCCGAGGTCGATCCGGCGATCGCCGCCGTGCTCGAGGGCGAGCTGCGGCGCCAGCAGGGCACGCTGGAGATGATCGCTTCGGAGAACTTCGTGCCGCAGGCGGTGCTCGACGCGGTCGGCTCGGTGTTGACCAACAAGTACGCCGAGGGCTATCCCGGGCGGCGCTATTACGGTGGGTGCGAGGAGGTCGACGTCGCCGAGCAGCTGGCGATCGACCGCGCCAGGGAGCTATTCGGCGCCGAGCACGCCAACGTCCAGGCCCACGCTGGCGCCCAGGCCAACAACGCCGCCTACATGGCGCTGATCGAGCCGGGCGACACGATCATGGGCCTGGCGCTCGACCACGGCGGCCACCTCACCCACGGGATGAAGATCAACGTCTCGGGCAAGCTCTACGACATCGTCGCCTACCACGTCGGCCGCGACGACCTGCGCGTCGACATGGAGGAGGTCGAGCGGCTCGCCGCCGAGCACAGGCCGAAGCTGATCGTCGCCGGCTGGTCGGCCTACCCGCGCCAGCTCGACTTCGCCGCCTTCCGCGCGATCGCCGACTCGGTCGGCGCCAAGCTGATGGTCGACATGGCCCACTTCGCCGGCCTTGTCGCCGCCGGCGAGCACCCCAACCCGGTGCCGTACGCCGACGTGGTGACGACGACGATCCACAAGACCCTCTGCGGGCCGCGCAGCGGCATGATCCTCAGCAAAGAGGAGCACGCGAAGGCGATCGACAAAGCGATCTTCCCCGGCCAGCAGGGCGGGCCGTTGATGCACACGATCGCCGCCAAGGCCGTCGCCCTGCGGATCGCCGCCAGCGAGCAGTTTCGCGCCCGCCAGCGCCAGACGATCGCCAACGCGCAGGCGTTCGCGGCCGGGCTGGAAACCGATGGCGTCCCGGTGCTGACCGGTGGCACCGACGTCCACCTCGTCCTCGTCGACCTGACGCCGACCGGCCTCGACGGCCAGGCCGCCGAGGACCGGCTGGAGGCCGTCGGCATCACCGTCAACCGCAACGCGATCCCCTTCGACCCGAGGCCGCCGATGAACCCCTCCGGGCTGCGGATCGGCACCCCGGCGCTGACCACCCGCGGCCTCGTCGAGGACGACATGACCGAGATCGCCTCGGTGATCGCCACCGCCCTCTCCGATGACTTCGATGCCCGCAAGGACACCCTCGCCGAGCGAACCCGCGCCCTGATGGACCGCTGCCCCCTGTACCCGCAGCTGTCGCCGGCCTCTGTCTGACTCGGCTCCTCTCCGACCCTGGCCGCGAGGGATGCTTGATTTGGGCCTTGTGTCAAATGCTTAACTATTTACAACTATTCATAAAGATGAGAGCATGCTGGCGTCTTGCGCCGGATCGTCAAGCTCCAGGTCGTCACTCTGGTCGCCCTTGCCGTGTTCTGCTCGGTGCCGTTCTCTGCTTCGGCCGCCGGGGCCAAGGCAGTCCATTGCAACGGCGTGACAGTGTCCAGCGGCAAGCTGGAGATCGGCGGCGTTCTCTCCAATGCCGAAGATTTGGAAGGTGCGCTGCGGGTCAAAGCGACGAGAGCGGGGCGCAAGCCGTATTTCCTGCCGAGGGGCGATCTCGTCTCGGAAGCCTCGATCGTGCACCGGATCGGGCCGGGACATCTGAAGATCGCCAACCTCGTCGAAACGACGCTGCCGTTCGACCCGAAGAAGGACAAGGGACGATGGCGGACGATTCCGGTCGCGGTCAAGGACGTTCACTTTGCGGGTGAATACGAGGGAAGGCTCGAACTTGGGAGCGGGGGCTGCAAGGTGGACCTCAGCGTCCTCGTCGTGGGCGCGGCCGAAATCAGCCTGGTCGGAACCGGCGAAAAGGCGGTAAAGCTGAAGTTTGCGCGATGCCGCTATCTCACCTGCGGCCTGGATGACTTCCTCGCCTTCTTCAACTCCCCGGCCAGCCGTCGCAATCAGGTCGAAGTACAGGTTGACAACGCCTCTCAGGCTCCCGCGGAAGTGACGGCTGTGCAGGCGGCCCTGAACAGCGATGCCGGAGAGGAGATAGTCCCGGAATCCGCATTCAAGCCTCCCCCCACGCCCTTCACGCTTCCGCCTCAGCACGCAGAGGCGCTGCCGCCGATCGGGATCGACCGGGGTGAGATCGCTCCCGGGCATTACACCGGCGCGATCTATCTCACCGTCGCTGGAGCCGAGAAACGGATCGGCCTTCCATTTGAGCTCGATATGAAGGACGGTCCGTTCTGGGCGATCGTCATCCTCCTCGCCGCGCTCCTGGTCCAGCTTGGGCAGATGTTGGCGACCCGCACGCAGCCGCGTAAGCAGGAGCTGCGCGAAGTCAACGCGGCGCGCAAGAAAGCCAAGACGAAGTTGGGTGAAGAAGCGGATATCTTCGAGGACCGCCTCAGCAAGGCCCATGACATGGCGCTTGGCGGCGAGCTCGACGACGCGAAGGCTGCCTGCAAGGCGATCGAAGAGGACGTACCTCGGGTTGAAGCGGCGCTGGAGCTCGAAGCCAAGGCGAAAGTGAAGGTCGCTGAGCTGCCAGACGACGTCAAGGCGCTGCTGGCGCAATTCCGAGCGGCGATCGAAAGCGGTGACGGCACTGCCAACTCCCGCTTGACCGATCTCCGGACGGCGGTTTCCAAGTTGGGAAAAACCGGCGATGGCAAGCCGGCGGAGGCTTCGAAGGGCCCCCTCAGCCGCCGCGCTCGTCCCGGCCGGCGCATTCGGGGTGGCCCGAAGGCCGGCAATGGATCGGCCGACCCGCTTGCATCAGCGTGGGCGAAGGTCTCCGGGGCCGCCCGCTGGGCCAGCATCTATGTGCTGCCGTGGCTGCTGCGCACGGTCCTCGTCGGGGCGTTCCTCTTGACCGGGCTGAAAGAGCTGTATTTCTCCAACGCCACCTTCGGCGCGCAGGAGGTGGTCGACTACGGGGCGCTCTTCCTCTGGGGCCTGACGACGGCCGGCCTCAACACGGTGCTGGGGAAAATCGTGCCGGGGGCGGGGAAGGAATAGGCGCTACATCCGGATAGGGTCGCGGGATGGTCGTCTGGGTCGATTGCACGGCGGCCGCGCACCCGCTGGTGCTGCGGCCGATCGTCGAGCGCCTGGAGGGGCACGGGCACGAGGTCTGGGTCACGACCCGCGAGTACGGACAGACGCTGGGGATCCTGGACCGGCTCGGCATCCTCTACACGGCGGTCGGCAGCCATGGCGGCGCCTCGCCACTGGGCAAGGGACGGGCGCTCGCCGGGCGCTCGGCGCGGTTGGCCAAAATCGTCTGGGAGCGTCGGCCTCAGCTCGCGCTCTCCCACGGCTCGGTCGATCTCGCCCTTGTCTCGTCCCTCTTTCGCATTCCCTCGGTGCAGATGCAGGACTACGAGTTCGCGATCTGGCAGCGACAGATCGCCTTCCGGGCCGCGCGCCGGGTTCTCGTCCCCGACTCGATCCCGGTAGACCGGCTGAGGAAGGTCGGTGCCAGGGAGCGCAAGCTGGTCCGCTATCCCGGTCTCAAGGAGGAGTATTACCTGGCCGGCTTTGAGCCCGATCCGGCGGTGCTCGGCGAGCTGGGGCTCGACCGCGAGAAGGTCCTGGTCGTCGTCCGCCCGCCGCCGGAGACCTCCGAGTACCACGCCCACAACGACCTCTACGGCGAGACGATTCGGCACCTGGCAAGCGCGGACGACGTGCAGGCGGTGGTCATCCCGCGCACCGAGCGCCAGGCGACCGAGGTGCGGGCGATGAGCGCTGCCAACCTGATCGTCCCCGAGCGGGCGATCGACGCGCAGAGCCTGATCGCCTTCGCCGATCTCGTCGTCAGCGCGGGGGGGACGATGAACCGCGAGGCCGTCGCCCTCGGCACGCCGGTCTTCACCACCTTCGCCGGCCGCATGGGCGGGGTCGACGAGGCGCTGATCGCCGACGGTCGCCTCCAGGTCCTCACCTCTGTCGCCGAGCTTCCCCTGCGCAAGCGCAGCGCGCCGCCCGGCGTGCGCAATCCCCGCGACGCGGATCTGCTGGTCGAGGGCGTGCTCGGGGCTGTCGAGGGCGTCGAGTAGCCTGACTCGGCCCGCTCACCTCTTGGGCACCGCGACATGGCAGCGACCACCGAAGCCGTCCTCGCCTTCCTCCTAGCCGCCGCGATTGCCTGGCTGCTGGTTCCCTATGCCGAGCGGCTTGCCTTTCGGATCGGCGCGATCGACCTGCCGAAGGAGCGCGGCCTGCACGACCGGCCGATGCCGCGCCTCTCCGGCCTGGCGATCTTCGCTGGGATCGAGGTGGCGGGCTGGATCTGGCTGCCGAGCGACGGCGAGAGCCGCTCGATCCTGATCGGGGCGGCGGCGATCGCCGCGGTCGGGGTGATCGACGACGTGCGCGGCCTGCCGGCCCTGCCCAAGCTGCTCGGCCAGGTCGGTGCGGCGCTGATCCCGGTCCTCGCCGGCGTCCGTGTCGACGTCCTCACCCTGCCGTTCGTCGGCGGTTTCGAGCTCGGCTGGCTCGCCTACCCGCTGACCGTGATCGGAATCGTCGCCGTGGTCAACGTGATCAACTTCATCGACGGGGTCGACGGCCTCGCCGCCGGGGTCTGCACGATCGCCGCGATCGCCCTGGCGATCATCGCCCTCTCGCTGGAGCGAAACGCGGCCGGCGTGCTGGCGGCGTTGACCGCCGGCGGCGCCCTCGGCTTCCTCCGCCACGGCTTCCCGCCCGCCTCCAGCTTCATGGGGGACACCGGCTCCAACCTGCTCGGTTACCTGCTCGCCACCGCCTCGGTTCAGGGGGCGCTGAAGACCAACGCCGTCGTCGCCCTCGCCTTTCCGCTGGTGATCCTCGCCGTGCCGATCCTCGACACCGGCTTCGTCGTCGCCAAGCGGCTCAAGTACCGCCAGCCGATCTACCAGGCCGACAGCTGGCACTTCCACCACCGCATGGCCAACATCGGCTTCTCCCAGCGGCGCACGCTCGCCTACCTCTACGGCTGGACCCTGGCGCTGGCCGGGCTGGCCCTGGCCCTGCGCTTCGTCCCCTACAGCGACGACCACGGCCACTTCGACGCGCTCTGGACCGCGGTGATCGTCGCCTTCGGCCTGCTCGCCCTCGCCTCCAGCGTCTACCTGATCTACGTCCTGGAGATCCTCAAGCTCCGCCGCGGCCGGCTCAACCCCGAAACCGGCGAGTTCGAAGCGATCGAGCTCGAAGACTAATCTTCGTTGAAGCATTTGCCGGGTGGGGACCCCGGTAATCCTTCAACGAAGCCGCAGGCGACTTAGTAACAGATTGTAACAAGCCTCACGAACTGGCTCTAGAAAGCGGATCGTCGCCCGGTTCGGCTATAGTCGCGCGTCCGCCCGCCTGCCAAGACGGGCGCATTTTATGTCTCCTCCCAAGTACGTCGACCTTCTGGTCATCGCCGCCGCCCTCGCCGTCTTCCTGATCGGCGGCCTGCCCATGCTCGGCTTCGCTGTCGGGGCCGGTGTCTGGCTTCTTCAGCGCGGCATCCAGATGCTCGCCGTGCGCCACGCCGACGCCGAACTGGCGGCCGGCAATCGCCAGCGGGCGATGGCAACGGTCGCCGTGTCAACCCTCGGCCGGGTCGGGCTGATGACGATCGCTGTGCTCTGCGCCGGGCTCGCCGAACGGGAGGCCGGCCTTGCGGCCGCGCTCCTCGTCCTGGTCCTCTTCACGGTCTGGATGGCCGCTCAGGGAGTCGCTCACCTCTTCGACGAACCGCAGGTGGGCAAGGCATGAAGACGCGGACGAAGGTGCTGATCGGCCTCGGCGTCTACCTCGCGGTCGCGATCCTGATGCTGCTGATCTTCGGCAGCTCGGGCAAAAACGAAGCGTTCCAGCCGCAGAACGAGTTCAAGCTCGAACCGTGGGTCTCGATCCACCTCGGCGGCGTCGACCTCAGCATCAACAAGGCGGTCCTCTACCTGATCCTGGCCAGCGCTCTGACGATCTTCGTCATGGTCTGGATCTCGCGCCGCATGGCGCAGAAACCGAACCGGGTGCAGACCGCGATCGAGGTCGCCTACGACCTGACCAAGAACAACATCACCGGCGGCAACCTCGACACCGCGACCGCGACCCGCTGGTTCCCCTTCCTCGCCGCGCTCTTCTTTTGGATCTGGTTCTCCAACATGATCGGCTTCCTGCCGCTGCCGACCAACACCGAGCACACGGTCGACGTCTTCGGCGTCGCGATCCCCTCGTTCGCGATCTACGCGGCAACGGCAAACCTCTCGATCCCGCTCGTCCTCACCCTGGTCGTCTGGATCTCCTACCACGTCGAAGGCATCCGGGCCAAGGGCTTCGTCAAGTACCTGGCCAGCTGGCTGCCGCCCGGCCTGGAGGATATGAACCCGATCGCCAAGGCCTTCATCTTCGTGATCGAGGCGATCTCCCACTTCGCCCGCCTGATCTCGCTCTCGGTGCGACTCTTCGCCAACATCCTCGCCGGCCACCTGCTGCTGCTCTTCATGGGAGGTGGGCTGGCCGTGCTGCTCGGCATCGCCGCTCTCGGCGCCCTCACCTTCCCCCTCGCATTCTTCTTCTTCATCCTGGAGGTGGGCCTTATCGCCACGCTGCAGGCGTTTATCTTCTCGACCCTCACCGCTATCTATCTCGGCGGAGCCACCTCCGCGAGCCACTAGAAAAGGAGCGCTACTTCAATGGACCTGTCCCCAGTTGCCGCCGCGATCTCAGACGAAGGGATCGAAGCCGCCGGCAAGGCGATCGCCCTCGGCGTAGGCGCCGGCCTCGGCTCGATCGGCGCCGGCATCGGCATCGGCATCATCTTCGGCAAGGAGATCGAGTCGGTCGCCCGCCAGCCCGAGATGAAAGACGAGCTGCAGAGCATCCGCTGGCTCGGCTTCGCCCTGACCGAGGCCGTGGCCTTCTACACCTTCATCTTCGGCCTCATCGCCTTCTTCCTCTAGGTCGATCGCGTGGAGCTCTTCGGTCACATAGCCGGCCTGGTGCCGTTCGCCGCGGAGGCGTCCGAGAAAGAAGGCGGCAGCTTCCTGGTCTCCCCGGGCCTCGGCCTGATGATCTGGACGCTGGTGCTCTTCCTCTTCACCATGTGGGTGCTGAGCAAGGTCGCCTTCCCGAAGATCCAGGAGGCGCTCGACAAGCGCGCCAAAGCGATCAGCGAGTCGATCGAGGCGGCCGAACGGCAGCGCAAGGAGTCCGACGAGCTGCTCGCCGAGTACCGCCAGCGCCTCACCGAGGCCCGCGAGCAGGCCGACGACATCATGGCCCGCGCCCGCAAGGCGGCTGAGACAGCGGAATCCGAGGCGGCGGCGGCCGGCAAGGAGAAGCGCGAGGAGCTGGTTTCTGCGGCGACCCGCGACATCGAAGCGGAGACGCGGCGCTCGCTGCAGCAGATCCGCAAGGAGGTCGCCGACCTCACCGTGCTGGCGACCGAGAAGGTCACCCGCAAGTCGCTGGGCGAGGAGGACCAGCGCCGCCTCGTCGAGGAGGCGCTCAGCGAGGTCGACTTCTCCAGCCTCTCGGGGGCTGAGAGCTAGTCATGTCAGATGCGGCCCGCGTCTACGCCGAGGCCCTCTTCGAGGTGGCCAAGGAGAAGGGCAAGCTCGACGCGATCCGCGACGAGCTCGGCCAGTTCGCCGACGCCCTCGACGGCAATCGCGAGCTGCAGGTCTTCTTCTTCAGCCCCTACTTCTCCTCGGCCGAGAAGGCCGCGGGCCTGCAACGCGCCGTCAGCGGCGCCGACCAGGAGCTGCTCAACTTCCTCGAGCTGCTGATCGAGAAGGGGCGGATGCCGGAGGTGTTCCGCATCCGGCGCCAGCTCGACGAGCTCTGGAAGCACGAGAACCGGCGCATTGACGTGACGGTTACCAGCGCGGTCGAGCTCGACCGCGCCGTGGTTGAGAAGGTGGGTGAGGAGATCGAGCGCCAGACCGGCCAGAAGGTCGAGCTGGCCAGCCGCGTCGACGGTGAGATCCTCGGCGGCATCGTCCTGCAGGTCGGAAACATGGTCCTCGACGCGAGCATCCGCGCTCGTTTGGAGAAACTTCGAAAGAGCGTCGCCCAGGCGGCGTAAGGAGGCGTAGAGCACCCCAATGGAAATCAAGCCCGACGAGATCGCAAGCATCCTCCGCGAGAGGATCGAGGGACTGGACACCGGCAGCGCCGACCTCTCCGAGGTTGGCACCGTGCTGTCCGTCGCCGACGGGATCGCCCGCATCCACGGCCTCGAGCGCTGCATGGCCCTGGAGATGCTGGAGTTGCCCCACGGCGTCACCGGCCTCGCCCTCAACCTCGAGGCCGACAACGTCGGCGCGGTGCTCTTCGGCGAGTGGGACAAGATCGTCGAGGGCGACACGGTCAAGCGCACCGGCCACCTGCTGCGGATTCCCGTCGGCGACGAGCTGCTCGGCCGCATGGTCGACCCGCTCGGCCGCCCGCTCGACGACAAAGGCGACGTGGCGACGACGCAGACCCGCCCGGCCGAGTTCAAGGCCCCCGGCGTGGTCCAGCGCCAGCCGGTGACCGAACCGGTGCAGACCGGGCTGATGTCGATCGACGGGATGATCCCGATCGGCCGCGGTCAGCGAGAGCTGATCATCGGCGACCGCCAGACCGGCAAGACGGCGATCGCGATCGACACGATCATCAACAACCGCGACAAGGACATGGTCTGCATCTACGTCGCGATTGGGCAGAAGATGTCCACCGTCGTCCAGCTCAAGCAGGTGCTGGAGGAGAACGGGGCGATGGAGAACACGATCATCGTCGCCGCGCCCGCCGACGAGGCCGCGCCGATCAAGTTCATGGCCCCCTACGCGGGCTGCGCGATGGGCGAGTACTTCCTGTACAACGGCCGCCACGCGCTCTGCATCTACGACGACCTGACA
>JBJMKO010000056.1:0-1623 GCA_045805805.1 Solirubrobacterales bacterium
CGGCGGGGCCGACGCCGAACGTGACCGTGTTGCGGCGGATCGCGTCGACGTAACGCTTCTGGTTGACCGACTTGGGCGCGACCTTGAGGTTGCGGTGGCGCCATACGACGTCTTCGAGCACGGCACTGGGGGACTCGGACTCGTCGAGCACGCGCGTCACGGACTCGATCGTCGCGGGGCCGATGTCGTGCCCGCGATCGACCATCGAGCTCAGCTCACGGACGACGGTCGCGCCCGCCTGCACGGCGTCCGCGTCCCCGTCGAGCGTGATCACGTTCCCGCGCAGGAACACGTCGCACTCGAGGTGCTCCTCGAGCGTGCGCAGGATGAGGTCCTGGGAGCCGGCCAGCTCCGCCGCGACCTCGTTCGAGAGCTCCATCTGCCGTCTTGCCATCTAGCTGAGCGCGTCCTTCACCTTTGTCGATACCCGGCGGCCGTCAGCCCGACCATCGGCCGCCGCCATCACGTGCTTGATCACCTTGCCCATGTCGCGCGGGGACTCGGCCCCGGTCTCGGCGATCGCCTGCGCCACCAGCGCGTCGAGCTGCTCGTCGGAGAGCTCCGCCGGAAGGTAGGCCTCGATCATCTTGGCCTCGAAGTCCTCCCCGGCGGCGAGGTCCTCGCGCGCCGCCCCGCGGTACGCCTCGGCGGCCTCACGACGGCGCTTGCGCTCCCGCCGCAGCACCGCCAGCTCGTCGCCATCGCCGTCCTTCTCCGCCTTCTGGAGCTCGGACAGCACGAGCCGTAGCGCCGCGACACGGTCCCGCTCCCCCGCCTTCATGGCGGAGGCGACGTCGGACTTGATGCGTTCGGCGATCTGCAAGCCCTCCTAGTGTACGCCGGGCTCAGGTCGTCCTCGTGATCTTCGAGAGCCCGAACGGCGTGTCCACGGGGATGCCCCGGCGCTCGGCGAGGCCGGCGGCGAGCAGCTGCGCGGCGACGGCGGCGCCGAGCGGGCTCAACCAGTCCGGCAGCGGGACGAGCGGGATCAGCGAGTCGGGGTCGCCGGACGCCACGATCGACGGCGCGCCGCGGCGCTCAGCCTCGCGGACGGCATCCAGCACGTCGCCGCTCGTCGGCCCGGGCGGCGCGAAGGCGAGCACGCCGTGCTCGGGCCCGACGACTGCGACGGGGCCGTGCATGAGGTCGGGCGGCGAGTACGGCTCGGCGGCGATCCCTGTCAGCTCTTTGACCTTGAGCGCGGCCTCGAAGGCGGTCGCGTAGTTGGCGCCGCGGCCGACGACAGCGCAGCGCTGCCACGTCGCCGCTCGTTCGACCGCGCCGTCGACGGGCTGCTCGAGCTGGCGCGCGACGGCCGCCGGCGCGCTGCGCAGCTCGCCGGTGAGACGCGCGTCGCCACCGATCGCGGCCGCCAGCGCGGCCACCGCGGCGAGCGAGGCGGTGTACGTCTTGGTGGCCGCGACCGACCGCTCCTCCCCAGTGCCGAGCGCGATCACGTGCTCGGCGGCGCGGCCCATCGGCGAGCCCGGGTCGTTGGTGATCGCCAGCGTCGCCTGGCCCTGGGCGACGGCGTCGGCGACGACCGACGTCACGTCGGGCGACGCGCCGGACTGCGAGATGCCGATGACCAGCGCGCGGTCGAGGCGCGGCGGCGCGTCGTAG
>JBJMKO010000057.1:0-20794 GCA_045805805.1 Solirubrobacterales bacterium
CACACAAACCAAAAACAACGAAATAAAGAACACGACGATCGCCGGCTGGTTGGCGAAGAAGTCGACCGCCTCGGCGACCGGCATGTCGAGCACGTCGGCGATGTTCTTGCCCTTGAAGCGGACCTCGAGCGTCTCGCGGTTGTAGCGCTTGCCGTGGCACTGCTCGCAGGGCACGTAGACGTCGGGCAGGAAGTGCATCTCGATCTTGATCTGGCCGTCGCCGCGGCAGACCTCGCAGCGGCCGCCCTTGACGTTGAAGGAGAAGCGGCCGGCCTTGTAGCCGCGCGCGCGGGACTCCTGGGTCTGGGTGAAAAGCTGGCGGATGTGGTCGAAAACGCCGGTGTAGGTAGCCGGGTTGGAGCGCGGTGTGCGCCCGATCGGCGACTGGTCGATGTTGATGATCTTGTCGATCTGGCTGAGGCCGTCGACCCCGTCGTGGGCGCCGGGGCGCAGCTTCGCCTGGTGCAGGCGGTTGGCGACCGAGTGGTGCAAAGTCTCGTTGACCAGGGTCGACTTGCCCGAGCCCGAGACGCCGGTGACGCAGCAGAAGACGCCGAGCGGCACGGCGACGTCGATCCCCTTCAGGTTGTGTTCGCGGGCGCCGCGGACACGCAGGGCGCCGCTCGGTTTGCGACGTTCCTCGGGCACCTCGATCCGGCGCTTCCCAGAGAGGTACTGGCCGGTCAGCGAGGCGGGGTCCTTGGCGACCGCGGCCGGGGTGCCGGCGGCGATCACGTGGCCGCCGTGTTCGCCGGCACCGGGACCGAGGTCGACCAGATGGTCGGCGGCGAGCATCGTGCCCTCGTCGTGCTCGACCACGATCACGGTGTTACCGAGGTCGCGGAGGCGGTCGAGCGTGGCGATCAGCTTCTCGTTGTCGCGCTGGTGCAGGCCGATCGAGGGCTCGTCGAGCACGTACATCACGCCGACCAGGCTCGAGCCGATCTGGGTCGCGAGACGGATCCGCTGCGCCTCCCCGCCGGAGAGCGAGCGCGCCGAGCGCCCCAGCGAGAGATAGCCGATGCCGACGTTCTCGAGGAAGGCGAGCCGTTCGGAGATCTCGCGCACGATCAGCCTCGCGATCGCCCGCTCGGTCTCGGTCATCTCGAGAGAGCCGATCCACTCGGCGGCGCCGCGGGCCGACATCTGGCTGAAGTCGGCAATGCTGATCCCGCCGATCTTGACCGCGAGGCTCTCGGGGCGCAGGCGGGCGCCATCGCAGTCCGGACAGGGCTGCTCGGCCATGTAGCCCTCGATCCGCTCGCGGTTGACCTCGGAGTCGGTCTCCTCGTAGCGGCGCTGGAGCTGGTTGAGGATCCCCTCGAAGCGGACCTTGTAGGAGCGCCGGCGGCCGAAGCGGTTGGTGTAGGTGACCTGGTGGCGGTCGCCACCGGTGCCGTGGAGGAAGATCTCTTTCTCGGCTTTCTTCAGCTTCGACCAGGGCTTCTCGGCGTCGACCCCGTACTCCTCGGCGACGGCCGCGATCAGCCGCCGCCAGTAGGCGGTGACGCCGCGATTCCAGGGCTGCAGAGCGCCCTCGGACAGCGAGAGGGTCGGGTCGGGGACGACCAGCTCGGGGTCGATGACGCGCTGGAAGCCGAGCCCGTGGCAGCGCTCGCAGGCTCCGTGGGGTGAGTTGAAGGAGAAGATCCGCGGCTCCAGCTCCGGGATCGAGGTGCCGCAGTTGAGGCAGGCGAACTGCTCGGAGAAGAGCATCGTCTGGCCCTGGCCGTCGACCATCTCGACTTCGACCAGACCACCCGCGAGGCCCGCCGCGGCCTCGACCGACTCCGAGAGGCGACGGCGCAGGTCGGACTTCATCACCAGACGATCGACGACGACCGAGACGTCGTGTTTGAATTTCTTGTCGAGGACGATCTCCTCGTCGAGCCGGCGCAGCTCGCCGTCGACTTTGACCCGTGAGTAGCCCTCGAGCCGGAACTGCTCGAACAGCTTCCCGTACTCGCCTTTGCGCCCCCGCACAACCGGGGCCATGACCATGAACTTCGTCCCCTCCTCGAGAGTCATCAGCCGGTCGACAATCTGCTCCTGGGTCTGGCCGGTGATCTCCGCCCCGCACTCGGGGCAGTGCGGAACGCCGATCCGCGCCCAGAGCAGGCGTAGGTAGTCGTGGATCTCGGTCACCGTGCCGACCGTCGAGCGCGGGTTGCGGGAGGTCGTCTTCTGGTCGATCGAGATCGCCGGCGAGAGCCCCTCGATCGAGTCGACGTCGGGCTTCTCCATCAGTCCGAGGAACTGGCGCGCGTAAGCGGAGAGCGACTCGACGTAGCGCCGCTGTCCCTCGGCGTAGATCGTGTCGAAGGCGAGGCTCGACTTCCCAGAGCCGGAGAGCCCGGTGATCACGATCAGCGCGTCGCGAGGCAGCTCGACGTCGATGTCCTTGAGGTTGTGCTCCCGAGCACCCGAGATGACGATCCGATCCGAAGCGGTCACTGCGGCGATTCTACGCATACGAACAGATGTTCCCAGGGGAGAACCAGGGGTGACTTCGCCCTTAGTAGCCCATATGCACTCAGAAAGACGAAGTCACCATCAGTTGGCGTTGTTGGCGGAGAAGCAGCATGGGGTCGTCTCGGTGTGGCAGCTTGGGGAACTCGGTTACCCGAAGGGAACTCTCCGGCACGCGCGGAAGACAGGGAGGCTCTATCGGGTTCACCAAGGTGCCTACGCGGTTGGACACGCGGCCCTTTCGCAACATGGGCAGGCTCTTGCCGCGGTCCTCAGCTGCGGAGACCGTGCGCTGCTGAGCCACCGGTCCGCGGCCTGGCTTTGGGGCCTGACCCCCCGATTTCACGTACCGATTGAAGTCACCGGAGCGAGCCCCCGGCAGACCCGTGCAAGGATCCGAATACACAGCGCCGAGGCCCTCGCTCCCGAGGACCGAACCTCGTCGGAAGGCGTGCCCGTCACCGCCGTCCCGCGCACGCTTCTGGATTTTGCAGCGGTGAACCCCTGGTTTCTTCCAAAGGCGCTGGATCGTGCAGAGCGCCATGGCCTGCTCGACCTCATCGCGATTGACGCGCTGGTGTCGCGCAGTCGCGGCTTCCGGGGGGTGGCTCGTCTGCGGGAGGCGCTCGACATCTACCGCCTCGCGGGGTTCACCCGCTCCGGGCTGGAGCGTCGCTTCCTCGAGCTCGTCCACGATGCCGGCCTGCCGCGCCCGTCAACCAACCTGTTCGTCGCGGGGTATGAGCTCGACGCCTACTGGCCGGAAGAGCGCTTCGCGGTCGAACTCGATACCTACGACTACCACGGCGGTCACGCGGCTTTCGAGGCCGACCGGCTGCGCCAGGAGGACCTGAAGATGGCCGGAATCGAGATGACGCGAATAACCGGAACCCGAATCGACCGCGAACCCCAATCCGTAGCCGGTCGCCTCCACAACCTCCTATCCCAACGCAGGCGCGACCTCAAACCCCACCCTGCAGGGTGACTTCGTGTTTTTGCGCCCAATAGGGCGACTAAACACGAAGTCAGCGTTGGTGGCGACGACCGGCGGATGTCGATGGTTAAGGTCGCTTGCGTGGGTCGCAGGGCGCGAGTAGCTTGAGAGGAGAGGCAGGGCTCAGTACTCCGAAGGAGGAGAGATGTCGAATCTCGACACAGCCCGGTCCGCCTACGAGGCCTTTGGTCGCGGTGACCTGGAAGCGCTGAAGGAGATGATGGCCGAGGACGGCACCTGGCTTACCTCCGACGAGCTGCCGCTCGGGGGAGAAAGCCACGGACGCGACGAGATCATCGGGAACTTCGCCCAAATCCCGAGCTACTGGTCGTCGTTCAGCGTCGAGCCGGAGGAGTTCATCGACGCCGGCGACTGGGTGGTGGTGCGAGGCACTCAGCGGGCGGCCCACAACGGCGACAGCTTCGAGGCGCCGTTTGCCCACCTGATGAAGTTCGCCGACGGCAGGATCGTGCGCGGCGAGTTCTACGCCGACAGCGCCAAGGCAGCGAAGGTCCTGGCATAGAAGAGCCAGTGGGGCGCCACGGGCTGCGACCGCGGCGCCCCGTCAAGCCCGGGCAAGAGCACTGGCGACCGAGAGGCGCTCCTCGACCACGGCGCGCTGCATGGCTGGCCCCGGGTTGGCAACGGCGCGGTGGCCTCCTCGCCAGCGGCGACGCACAGCGATTGCAGCTCGGTCCGCTCGAGAATGCTGTCGGGCAAGTCGCCCGGCTGCAGCTCAACCACCTCAGCAATCTCCTCGCAGATCGTCACGGGCCGATGCTCTCACGAACGGTAGACAAGGCCGATCCCGGTAGGGGTGGAGCGTCTTGTACTTTTTCGTCGACCGCACCCGGGCGCCAGCCCAACCCCGATCCACCGAAAAAGTTAAGCGGAACCCCTGCCGGGATGGGCCTCACTACGCCCCCGCGGTCATCCCGTCCAGATCCCGCCGCAGCTCCCTCAGCTCGTCGCGCAGCCGCGCAGCCTCCTCGAAGCGCAGGTCATCGGCGGCAGCCAGCATCTCCTCCTCGAGGGCAACGATCGCTCGCTCCAGCTCGCCCGAATCCGCGAACTCCGCGGCGCGCTTGCCGCGGCGCTTACGCGGCGCCCGGTCCTCCATCGCCAAGAACTCGCTCATCTCGGAGATTCCCTTGCGCACCGTCTCCGGGGTGATCCCGTGCTCTTCGTTGTAGGCGAGCTGGATCGCACGGCGGCGGTCGGTCTCGCCGATCGCGGCGCGCATCGAGTCCGTTTCGCGATCCGCGTACATCAGCACCCGTCCGTTGACGTTGCGCGCCGCCCGGCCGATCGTCTGCACGAGACTGGTCTCGCCACGGAGGAAGCCCTCCTTGTCGGCGTCGAGGATCGCCACCAGCGAGACCTCGGGCAGGTCGAGCCCCTCGCGCAGCAAGTTGACCCCGACCAGGACGTCGTACTCGCCGAGGCGCAGGTCGCGGACGATCTGGATCCGCTCCAGGGTGTCGACCTCGGAGTGCAGGTAGCGGACCTTGACCCCGTACTCGAGCAGGTAGTTGGTCAGGTCCTCGGCCATCTTCTTGGTCAGCGTCGTGACCAGCACCCGGTCACCGGCTTCGGCCCGCGCCTTGATCTCGTTCATCAGGTCATCGATCTGGTTACGCGTCTCGCGCACCTCGATCGCGGGATCGACGATCCCCGTGGGCCGCACGATCTGCTCGACGGTCCGGGTCGACTCCGCCCGCTCGAACGGGCCCGGCGTCGCCGAGACCATCACCAGCCGAGGCACCCGTTCGAGGAACTCGTCGAACTTGAGCGGCCGGTTGTCGATCGCCGAGGGCAGCCGGAAGCCGTAGTCGATCAGCGTCTGCTTGCGCGAGCGATCCCCCTCGTACATGCCACCGATCTGTGGGATCGTCTGGTGGGACTCGTCGACGAAGACGACGAAGTCGTCGGGGAAGTAGTCGATCAGGGTATGCGGCGGGCTGCCCTGGGGGCGGCCGTCGAGGATGCGCGAGTAGTTCTCGATCCCCGAGGTGAAGCCGATCTCTTTCAGCATCTCGATGTCATAGGCGGTGCGCTGGCGCAGGCGGTGCGCCTCCAGCTGCTTGCCCTCGGCCTCCAGCTCAGCGGTCCGCGAGCTCAGTTCAGCGCGGATTTCGTCGACGGCCCGGTCCAGCGTCTCGTCCCGGGTCACGTAGTGCGAGGCCGGCCAGACCGAGACGTGGTCGATCGTGTCGAGGATCTCGCCGGTCAACGGGTCGAAGTGCTGGACGCCCTCGATCTCCTCGCCGAAGAGGGCGATCCGGTAGGCCGACTCGGCATATGAGGGCATGATCTCCAGCACCTCGCCGCGCACGCGGAAGCTGCCGCGGCCGAGAACCTGATCGTTGCGCTGGTACTGCATTTTGACCAGCTTGCGCAGCACCTCGTCGCGGTCGATCTCATCGCCGACTTTGAAGAGCTGCATTTTTTCGTTGTAGACCTGCGGCGAGCCGATCCCGTAGATGCAGGAGACCGAGGCGACGATGATCACGTCGCGACGGGCGAAGAGCGCCGCCGTCGCCGCATGGCGGAGGCGGTCGATCTCGTCGTTGATCGAGGAGTCCTTCTCGATGTAGAGGTCCTGGGCTGGGACGTAGGCCTCGGGCTGGTAGTAGTCGTAGTAGGAGACGAAGTACTCGACCGTGTTGTCGGGGAAGAACTCGCGGAACTCGTTGCAGAGCTGTGCGGCAAGCGTCTTGTTGTGGGCGATCACCAGCGAAGGTCGCTGCACGGCGGCGATCGTCGCCGCCATCGTGAAGGTCTTGCCGGTGCCCGTCGCTCCGAGCAGTGTCTGAAACCGCTCCCCCTCCCCCAGCCCCTCGGCGAGGCCGGCGATCGCCTTCGGCTGGTCCGCGGTCGGCGTGTAGGCAGGATTGAGCTCAAATTCAGGCACCGGGTGACCTTAGCTGGCGCGTAACTCGGAGTATGTCCGAGAAAAGCGCCAGGGGCCCCTTGCCTGAAAGACTGCGGGACCGTGAAGCGCTCTCAGCGACTCCTCGCCGGCTTCTTCGCCTTCGCCGGGACGATGCATTTCATCATCCCGCGCAGCTACGAAGCGATCATGCCCCCCTCGCTGCCGCGCCATCGCGAGGCGGTCGCCCTCAGTGGCGTGGCGGAGATCGCCGGTGCCGCAGCGGTGCTGGCGCGGCCGACCCGCCGTTTCGGCCGTTGGTGGCTGCTGGCCCTGCTGCTCGCCGTCTTCCCCGCCAACGTCCACATGGCGCTCAACCCAGACCAAGTCAGGGGACTGGACCTGAAACGGATCCCCCGCTGGGCTCTCTGGGCACGGCTGCCGTTGCAACCGCTGGCGATGCTGTGGGTCTGGCGCGCGACGCGCGACTAATTCAGATATAAACGTGCAGTTTTGTCTGTAGGTGTTTTGGCTGTAGAGCTTCTGTCTTGGCAGACAGAGAATTGCCGCATGAAACCACGAGAACGTTTTGCAATCAACCTGCGCAAAGCGCGCCAGAAGAAGGGCGTCTCGCAGGAGGAGCTCGGCTTCCTCTGTGATCTACACCGCACCGAGATCTCCCTGCTGGAGCGCGGCGGGCGCGAGCCCCGCCTCGGCACGATCGTCAAGCTGGCCGGCTCGCTCGGCACGACGCCGGAACAGCTCTGCGAAGGCATCGCCTGGCTTCCCGGCAAGAGCCGGTACCAATTCAAGAAGTGACAACGGCTTAGGGGAGGAACTGTTCGAGCAAGCCCTGGGCCGGCCCGAGGAAGCTCTGCGCTTTCTGGAGCAGGGATTCGGCGTCGTTGATCAGTTCGATCGCCTGGTCGAGGGGGATGCTTTGCAGCGTCTGGCGCAGGGGAACGGCGAGGATCGGGTTTAGAGCACCCGCCTGTTCGGCGTCGTCGACCGCGCGCAGAAGGCCGGCGCGGATCGCCCGCGCGAGCTCGGCGTCGTCGATTCCATAACGCTCGGTGAAGCGTTCGCGACCTTCCGGCGTCGCCAGCGCCTGGGCAAGCGTCTCCCGGCTCACTCCCAGCTCGCAGGCCGCTCCATCCAGTGCCGAAAGCGAGAACTGCTGGGCGATCTGCTCCAGACCCTCGGGGTTGCGCCAGGGCCTGTGCTTGCAGGGGTCCTGCGTCTTCGCCGGCGCGTAGGACGAGCCACCCGCGGCAAGGTAGATGCCGACCAGCGCAATGGCGGCGACGATCGCCCCGCCGACCAACAGCCGTCCTCTCAGCACCGCGTTCACAGGTCCACCCTGCGGGCCAGGCCGATCGGGATCAGGGCGAGGAGGCCGAGAATGGCCGCCAGGCCAAACGAGGCGCTGAAGGCATGGGTCGCACCACGGTTGAGCTGCTCCTGGAGCTCATCGCGCAGCCCCACCACCGCCGCGCGTTCTTCGGGATCGTCCGGCAGCGGATCGAAGGCAGGGCCGATCGTCGGCACCCGCCCCTTCTCTTCTTCGAGGTGGGACTCGATCCGCTGCGCCAACTCGATCTTCAGCAGCGCCGGAACACGGGAGTCGAGGATCACCGCCGTGCCCGCGTCGATTGCGTCCTGGCGCTGTTCGGCGATGTCGGCGGTGAAGACAGGCGTCAGCGCGAGCAGGCCGATCACGACGCCGGCGTGACGGGCGGAGATCGTCCAGCCGCCGTGGATGGCCTGGGGTGCCCGGCCGGCCAGCGCAGTCTCGGTCAAGGCCGAGAGCACCAGGGCCAGTCCGATCCCGACCATGACCTGGGGCGGCACGGTCAGAGCGACCTCTGCCTTCGGCAGCAGCGCCAGGCCGGCGAGGCCGCCGGAGACGAGGATCGCCCCGGCCGCCGCGCGCGCCCGAGCGCTGGGCACGAGCCGGCCGAAGCGGCTGCCGAGGAGCGCCGAGAGGGGCATCACGCTGACCACGATCGCGGCACCGATCGGGGTCAGGCGCCAACCCTCGATCAGCAGCAACACGAGCAGGAAGAGGGCCGCGGCGATCGCGGCCGAGACCATCGCCAACGCCATATTGGCCAGAAGGTGCGGTCGACCGGTTTTCCGCAGCTCCGTGGAGAGCACCCCTGTCGCCGCCTCGTGCTTGGCTACGGCGAAGATCGGCACCGCCGCGGCCAGGGAAATCGGAACCTGGATCAGGAAGATCGACTGCCAGGAGACGAGCTCGGTCAAGACACCACCGATGGCCGGGCCAAGCGCGGCACCGGTCGCGCCGGCGGTCACCCAGATCGCCGTGGCTCGCCGCTCCGATCCCACCGTGGCAGGCAGGAGCTCCAGCACCGCGGTCACAGCTGCCGCGCCGCCGAGCGCCTGCACGCAACGCGCCGCAATCAGGGTGCTGAGCGTTGCCGAGGCGGCACAGGCGAGGCCGGCGCCGGCGAATACCGCCAACCCGACGGCGGCGGTACGACCGGGGCCGACCCGGCGGGCCAGGTGAGCGGCCGGCACGGCCGCCAGCGCCATCACCAGGTTGAAGGAGACGAGTACCCAGGTGACACCGGCGACGCTGGTGTCGAGCTCGCGGTAGATCTGGGGCAGGGCGAGGACGACGATCGAGGAGTCGGCCAGCACCAGGCCGACGGCGATCGCCAGCGCCGTGACGCGCGGTCGGGGGGCGTTGGGGCTCAGTAGCCCAGCTCCCTGGCGTACTTGCCCCGGTAGGTGCGCTGCTTGTCGAGCACCTCTTCGACGTAGGCGCGGGTTTCGGGGAAGGGGATCCCCTCCACGCTCAGGTCACTCCCGCCCCACTTGTCCACGTTCCCCGGACCGGCGTTGTAGGCGGCGAGCGCGGCAACCACGTCGCCGCCGTAGCGGTCGAGCAATTCGCGCAGCAGATAGGTGCCATAGCGAATGTTGATTTCGGGGTCTCCGAGGTCTTTCAGCTTGAAGGTCGTGCCGCCGCTGTGGCGCTCGATTTCGTTTGCCGCTTCGGGAGTGATCTGCATCAGGCCCCGTGCGCCCGCGCTCGAGGTGCGGTCGCTGAACTTCGACTCGGCGTAGATCACGGCGGCGATCAACGAGGCGTCGACGTCCTTTTCATGCGCCTGCTGGCGAATCACGTCCTCGTGGCGCAGGGGCAGGGTGAGCTCCTGGATAGCCCGATCGAGGGTCCCCACCACTCCCAGCAACACACAGGCGACGATACCGGCACCGACGACCGCGGCGCCAATCGCCAGGCGGCGCCTCCTCCGCTTCCCCGCCGGGCGGTTTCGAGCCGCGCTCATACCTCCAGTCTTGCGATGAGGACGGATAGGCGCTGCTCGAGGTCCTCGAGCGTGCCGTCGTTCTCGATCACGTGCTCGGCATGGGCGGCCTTCTCCTCCTGGGAGAACTGCCGAGCCTCGCGCTCGCCGACCAGGGTGTGCCCACGCGCCTCCGCCCGAGCCCGGCGGACCTCGTCGGCCGCGACGACGGCGAGAGTGGTGTCGAAGACCGGCGCCATCTCACCCTCGAACAGCAGCGGCACCTCGACCACGGCGATCCCGACATCCACCCCCAGCGAGCCGAGCCAGGCTCCGATCCGCTCCCCCACCAGCGGATGGATCTGCCCCTCCAACCACTTCAGCTCGTCGGGATCGGCAAAGACGAGCTCCCCGATCCGGGCCCGGTCGACCCGCCCCTCCGGCGCCACGTCCTCTCCCCACCGCTCCGTCACCCGACCGAGCAGAGGCTCGGAATCGAGCAGCTCGTGCACCACCGCGTCGCTGGAGATGGTCGCCGCCCCCAACCGCTCAAAAGCAGCAAGAGCCTCGGACTTCCCGGCAGCGATCCCCCCGGTCAGACCGATCGTCAGCGGCACGGTTGCCTAGGGCCTATCCCGGCAGGGGTCCGCTTAACTTTTTCGAGAAGCGTCGGATTGCTGTCGCTTCGGGCGAGCACCTGCGAAAAGTACAAGACGCTCCACCCCTGCCGGGATAGGCCTCAGGACTCGGAAGGTGCGTCAGCTTCAGCAGCCGGAGTCTCCTCGACCCCAGCAGCGGGCTCCTCCGAAGCTTCTTCCTCGGCCTCGGACGGCTCCTCAGCCGCCGGTGCCTCGACAAGCTTCTCCTCCACAGCGGGCTCGGCCACCTCGGCAGCAGGCTCCTCGGCGGACTCCTCATCCGCGGCGGGCTCAGTCACCTCGGCAGCAGGCTCCTCGACAGCCTCAGCCGCCTCGTCCGCGGGTGGCGTGGAGGATGGGACGTCGCCCGCAGCTTGCGAGGACGACGGGTCCTCCTCCACGACAGGACCCGCGGCCGACTCGTCCGAGACCTCGTCAGAAGCCCCTTCACCCTCGCCCGCGGCCTCGATCTGCTCGCCAAGATCGCCCATAGCCATCTTGCCCTCGGCAACCTGCTTGATGCTGAGCGAGAGCCGCCGCCGCTCCTCGTCGATCTCGAGGATCTTCACGTTGAGCTTGGTGCCGGGCTCGACCACCTCGCTGGGGCTCTCGACGTGGTGGTCGGCGAGCTCGGAGATGTGGACCAGCCCCTCGACCCCGGGGAGGATCTCGACGAAGGCGCCGAAGGCGACGACCTTGGTCACCTCGCCCTCGAGCACGTCGCCGGGCCGGTGGGCGCTGATCACCCGCTGCCACGGGTCCTCCTGGGTCTGCTTCAAGCCGAGAGAGATGCGCTGGCGGTCGCGGTCGATGTCGAGCACCTTGATCCGCACGGTGTCGCCGATCGCCACCACCTCGGAGGGATGGTTGACGTGGCTCCAGGAAAGCTCGGAGATGTGGATCAGGCCGTCGATCCCGTCGAGGTCGACGAAGGCGCCGAAGTCGACGATGTTGGAAATCTTGCCCTCGACGACCTGGCCGGCCTCGAGGCGGCCGAGGATCTGCTCGCGCACCTCCTTGCGCTCTTCCTCCAGCACCGCGCGACGGGAGAGCACGACGTTGTTGCGGCTGCGGTTGAGCTCGATCACTTTGCATTCGAGCGTCTGGCCGGTGAACTCCTCGAGGTTGTGGACACGGCGGATGTCGACCAGCGAGGCGGGCAGGAAGCCGCGCACCCCGAGGTCGAGGATGAGGCCGCCCTTGACGACCTCGATCACGCTTCCTTCGACCGGTTCGCCCGACTCGGCGGCGGCCTCGATGCGGCGCCAGGCCTTCTCGAAGCGAGCGCGCTTCTTGGAGAGGACGAGCCGTCCCTCGCTATCCTCCTTGGTGAGGACGAGGGCGTCGACCTCCTCGCCCTGCGCGACCTCGTCGGCCGGGTTGACCGACTTGCGGATCGAGAGCTCATGCGAGGGAATGACGCCCTCGGACTTGTAGCCGATGTCGACCAAGACCTCGTCCTTGTCGATCCGTACCACCCGACCCTTGACGACGTCGCCCTCCTCGAAGGAGACCATCGTCGCCGCGTAGTTCGGGACCACCTTGCCGTCGATTTCAAGCAGCAGCCCGTTGGAGCCCTCGACGGGCGTGCCAGTGGGCGCAGGCGCAGTCAATGTGTCGGTCGCGGACACGGCGGCGAATAATGGCAGAATCGGGCGCATGCCAGTTCGAGCCACCAAACGGGGCGAGGAACGAACACCCCTGGACGGCAGCCACGACGTGCTGATCTGCGGGGCGAGCTTCGCCGGGCTCGCCGTGGCGAGGGAGCTGGCGGGCTCGGGGGCCGACGTGCTGATCGTCGACCGCTACGAGATCGGCGAGCGCCAGACCTCGGCCTGCGGCATTCCCACCGAGTGGCTACGGACGATGGGCCTGATGGAGGCCGAGCGCCAGCGCTTCGACTCGCTGCTGATGCACACCCCCCACGGAGACTCCCGCTTCCACCTGCCCTGGACGTTCTCCACCTTCGACTACCGCGAGCTCTGCGAGCTGCTCTGGCGCGACTGCGATGCTCGCTTCGAGACCGCCAAGGTGAATTGCCGGGCCCACCCGGCAAACGGCGACGGCGCGGTCGCGATCGCGACCGACCGCGGCACGATCCGGGCACCGCTCGTCGTCGACGCCCTCGGCTGGCGCCGGGTGTTGGCCGGCGGCGACGGCTACCAACCGCCCGAGGCGCCGCTCTCGCGCGGGCTCGAGATCCACCCCGAAGGCGAGGGCAAGGACCTCGAGGTCTGGATCGACCGCCGCTACGTCCCCGCCGGCTACGGCTGGTCGTTCCCGGCCCGCGACGAGCTGAGGATCGGCGTCGGCTCCTTCGACCCCCGCTTCCACGTCCGCGCCACCACCGAGCTGCTTGCCGAAGACCTGGACGCCGACCGGGTCCGCTACCAGGGAAATTGGATCCCCCACGAGCTGCGCCGCGGCACCGAGGGCGGCGTCTTCTTCGCCGGCGACTCGGCCGGGCACTGCCTGCCGCTCAGCGCCGAGGGGATCCGCACGGCGCTCTACTTCGGGATCGCGCTCGGCCGCGAGCTGCGCGGCGTCGTCGACGGACGGCAGGACCGCGAGAGCGCCGCCGCCCACTATGCCGAGTTCAACGACTCGCATGAGTGGAAGTTCCGCTGGATGCTGCGCGTGCAGCGTCTTGTCCCCAGGGTCCCGCCGCGGCTGCTCGGACCGCTCGTGCGCCTGTTCGGCGCCAAGCGCTTCGTCGACTGGTCCTTCGGCCACTACCTGCGGATCGCGCCGCCGGAGTTCGCTACCTCAGCGAACGACCAGGGCGGTGCCGACGAGCAGCAGGACAACGCCGAACAGCCGCTCGGGGCCGAGCGACACCTGGTCTAGGCCGAACAGGCCGAGGCGGTCGATCACGATCGAGGCGATCAGCTGGGCTGAGACAGTCATCGCCGCCACGCCGCCGGCCCCGATCGCGGTGACGGCGAACAGCGCAGTGGTTACGTAGAGGGCTCCCAGCAGGCCGCCGAGCAGGTAATACCAGCTGACGTCGAAGGTCGAGCCAAGACCGCCGGCCTTGCCGCTGAGGACGACAATCGCCGCGAGCGCAACCGTGCCGGCGATAAAGGAGATCAAGGCCGCCGGCAGGCTCCCGGTCGCCTTGCCCAGACCCGCGTTGATCGGCGCCTGCAGGGCGATCAACCCACCCGCAATCGCGGTCAGAAGTACTGCCAGTCCCCGGTCCATAGCCCGGTGGTCATATCAGTATTCAAACGGTGAGTTCGCCTTTATGCGCCCAATAGCACCCCTAGAGGCGAAGTCACGGCCCCTCGAACAGCGGTCCAGATTTAGGCGACGACGGTGGAGGGCGATCGTCGGGCTCCGATGACCCAACGTGATCTCACGGCGCCGGCGGGTTTCTCCGTGCAGGAGACGCAACCGTAAGGAGGACCGATGAAACGCAGTCACAGCCTCGGGCTCTTGCTCATCGCGATCGGCCTGCTGGCCGTGCTTTCAGTGCCGAGCATCGCCGCGGCAAAGCAGCGCGATGGCAACCACGACGGCATCCCCGATCGCTGGGAGAAGCGCCATCGACTCTCGACTCGGGTGAACCAGGCCCGCCGTGACCAGGATCGCGATCGCCTGCGCAACCGGGCCGAGTTCATGGCCGGGACCAATCCCCGCAACGCCGACAGCGACGACGACGGCATCCCCGACGGCGAGGAGAACGCCGGCACGATCGCCTCCTTCGACCCGGCCTCCGGGAGGCTGGTGATCAACGTCTTCGGCGGCGAAACCGTGAGCGGCCTGATCACGGAAGAAACCGAGATCGAGTGTCGGGGCCAGAAAGAGGGCGCGTCGGCCTCCGACTCCGGTGAGGGTGAGGAAGGCTCCGGGGACGAGCAGCAAAGCCAAGGGCCCGGCGACGACGAAGGGGACGAGGAAGAGCCGGGGGACGACCAGGATCAGGACTTCAACTGCACGGCCGCCGACCTCAAAGCAGGTGCCCTCGTCCACGAGGCCGAGCTGGAGATCGAGGACGGGAGCGCGACGTTCGAGAAGGTGGAGCTGATCGGCTGAGCTACTTGGCGTCGAGCCAGTCCTTACCGACGCCGACGTCCACCTCCAGCGGCGGGTCGAGCTGGTAGGCGGCGCACATCTCGCGCCGCACCAGCTCGACCGCGCCGTCCATCTCCTCCGGCGGCCCCTCGAAGAGGAGCTCGTCGTGGATCTGCAGGACGAGCCGCGTCTCGCTCCCCGCCTTGTGCAGCGCCCGCCGGCAGCGCACCATCGCCACCTTGATGATGTCGGCGGCGGTCCCCTGGATCACGGTGTTGACGGCGAGGCGCTCGCCCAGCCGGCGCGTGTTGGGGTTGCCCGAGCGCAGCTCCGGGATCGAGCGGCGGCGCCCCATCAGGGTGGTGACGAAGCCCTCCTCCTGCGCCCGCTCCACCACCTGCTCGCGGAAGGCCCGCACCGCCGGGAAGCGCTCCAGGTAGCGGGAGACGAATTCCTCTCCCTCTTTGCGCGGGATGTTGAGCCGGTCGGCGAGGCCGAAGCCGGTCAGCCCATAGACGATGCCGAAGTTGACCATCTTCGCCTTCGAGCGCTGGCCGACGTCGACCTCCTCGCGGGAGATGTCGAAGACCTCCGCCGCGGTTGCCGCGTGGACGTCTTCGCCGGCGCGAAAGACCTCCTTCAGCACCTCCTCCTCGGCGACGTGGGCGAGCACCCGCAACTCGACCTGGCTGTAGTCGGCGGAGAGCAGCCGGGCGCCCGGCTCGGCGACGAAGCAGGCGCGGACGGGACGGCCGATCTCAGTGCGGATCGGGATGTTCTGCAGGTTCGGGCTGGTGCTGGAGAGGCGGCCGGTGGTCGTCGCCGCCTGGTTGAAGGTGGTGTGGACGCGGCCCGTCTCGGGGTCGATCAGGTCCGGGAGCGAGTCGAGGTAGGTGTTCTTCAGCTTGGTCAGCTCACGCCAGGACTCGATCTTCTCGACGATCGGGTGCTCGTCGCTGATCTGGGCGAGCACGCGCGCGTCGGTCGAGTAACCGGTTTTGCCGCGGCGCTTGCGGGTCAGGCCGAGTTCCTCGAAGAGGACGCGGCCGACCTGCTGGGGAGAGCCGATCGTGAACTCCTCCCCGGCCAGCTCGTAGATCTCTTTCTCCAGTGTTGCGATCCGCTCGCCGAAGCCGGCGCCGACCTCGGCCAAGCGCTCGGCGTCGAGTCTCAGTCCCTCGCGCTCCATCGCGGCGAGGACGTGGACGAGCGGCAGCTCGATCTCGCGCAGCAGCTGCTCGAGTCCCAGCTCCCCGACACGGGCGCGCTGGGCCTCAGCCAGGGCCGCGACGAGACGTGCTTCCTCAGCGGGGTCCAGCCCCGCCTCGCCGTCGCCTCCGTCGAGTGAGAGCTGACCGTCCTCGGCGTCGGCAGCCGGGGCCGCATCGGCGGCGATGCCGATCCCCGCATCGGCCGCCAGCTCGGTCAGCTCGTAGGTGCGCCGCTGCGGCTCCAGCAGGTAGGCGGCGAGCATCGTGTCGTGGTCGAGCCGCAGCTCGACCCCCTCGCGGGCCGCAGCCGCGAGCAGGCCGTGGCGCCCGCCGCCAAGTGACTTGGCGTCGTGCGCCGCCAGGGGGCGAGCCGCGAACGCCGGCGCAAGCTCGTCGAGGGTCGAAGCGCCACTGAGAATCCGCTCGCCATCGGCAGCGGCCCAGCGATCGCCGTCGATCGCGAGCGCGATCGCGCTCTCCCCCGCGCCGATATCGGCGGGCGTGCCCTCCACCGCCTCGACCGACAGCTCGGTCTCGACACTGCGACCCGGCACGTCCTCCCCCTCCGGCAGCGCCTCCTCGAGCCGCTCCAGGACGGCTCGCAGCTCGAACTCACGCATGAAGTCGCGCAGGGCGCCGCGGTCGGGCTCCGACGCCATCACCGCGGCCAAATCCACCCCCGTCTCTATGTCGTACTGCAGTGTCGCCAGCTGCTTCGACATCCGCGCGTCCTCGGCGTGATCGACCAGATTCTGCTTGCGCTTGGCGCCGGAGACCTTGTCGACGCTGGCCAGCACCTCCTCCAGCGAGCCGAACTGCTGCAGCAGCTGGGTCGCGGTCTTCTCGCCGATCCCGGGCACCCCAGGGATGTTGTCGGAGGTGTCCCCCCTCAGCCCCATCAGGTCGGTGACCAGCTCCGGCGCGACCCCGTAGCGCTCGAGGACGGCGTCGCTGTCGTAGACCTTGGTCTCGGTTATCCCCCGCGACGTGCTCATCACCCGGATTCCGTCGCCGACCATCTGGTAGGCGTCGCGGTCGCCGGTGACGACCATTACCGGGATACCGGCCTCCCGGGCTCGATGAGCCAACGAGGCAATCACGTCGTCGGCCTCGTAGCCCTCGACCTTGACGTTGGTGTAACCGAAGGCCTCGACCAGCGGCATCAGGTGAGGCCACTGCTCGCGCAGCAGGTCGGGCCGCGGTTTGCGCTGGGCCTTGTAGAGGTCGTAGGTGACCTCGCGTCCGGACATCCCGGCGTCCCAGGCGACGACGACCCCGGCCGGCGCGTGCTCGTCGATGATCTTGACCAGCATCGACGCCAACCCGTAGATCGCATTGGTGGGCCGCCCGTCGCTGGTCCCGATCGACTCCGGCAGCGCGAAGAAAGCCCGGTAGGCGAGCGAGTTGCCGTCGATCAGGAAGAGCTCGTGGGGCTCGTCAGCCATCGGCGCCAACTCTATGGCGCCGAGAGGCGAGTATCGGCCGCAGAACTTCCGCAACCGACCGCGGTTCCTCCGCAACCTGCTTTTCGCTGAGACGGATCACCTCGAATCCTCGCGCTCGGAGCTCCAGGCCCCGTACCCGATCGTCCTCGAAAGCCTGCCGCCCCCGGTGATAGCGATAGCCGTCGGTCTCGATGGCCAGGCGCTGGTCGCGCCACAGGAAGTCGACGAGAAAGCGGCCCACACGGACATTGACCTCGGGCAACGGCAGCCGGTGCCGGCGACAGATTCCCAGGAAGTCGCGCTCGAGATCGCTGCGGGTGCGATCTCGGCTGGGAACCGGGCCGGTCGGAAGGCCGAGCACGTCTGCCTGTCGAATCGCCCGGCGCAACTCCCACTCCGGTGCGATGCCTCGCAGGTCGGAGATCGTCCGGGCGGGTGTCGTAACCGGGATCCCGTTGCGCAGCGTTATATGACCCCGGCTCAAAGAGGCACAGCGATGCAGCCGAATGCCCTGCCGTCGCCGCCTGCCCCCAGCGCGCTGAATTGAGATATCCACGGGCCCAGCGCACGGCTTCAGGAACTCCCAGAGCTCAGCGGCACTTCTGTGGCTGACCGCCGCCCCCTCTCCACAGGCAAGGGCGGCCGCCATCCATCTCCCCTGTCGAGAGATTCCCGGATGTCCCACCGCGTAGACACCGCGGTGAATGCGATGCAGGCGGCCTGCACGAACGCGCGTAAGCACGGCGTCGTCACCCAAACCGGCCTGCCGAAGCTGATGGATAGACACAACCCCATGCTGTCCAGCGGCCACCTTGGCCACTCGCAGATCCCGGCTGTCACTTTGTTCGGCCATATGCCGATTAAGGTGACAAGCGGTCTCGGTTCTCCCCCCGGGGGATGGATTTGGCCGCTGGGACCATCAGGACGAGGCCGAAGACGGTGGGCCATCGCGCTGCAGCGTGAGGATCGTCGGCCCTCCTGCCATGGCCAGCGAGGCGACGAAGAGGACACCGGCGAATCGCTCGAAGGGCCGGCGTCGCGGGGAAGCCCATGCCACCCCCGTCGAACCAGTGCGGCGCAGCTGTACGGCGATTCGCATCCCGAAGGTGAGGATCAGGAAACGCCGTAGAGGACGAGTGCCGCTGCCGCGATGCGACGGCGATCATGAGGCGCGGGCAAGCGCGAGTCGCGAATCTGATTCGATAGCCGTCCATGACGGTCAGCGCCCAGTACAGCGTCACGATCCGGGTCGAGCTCGATGCGCGGCAAGAGCCGCTCGGCAAGCTGACCGCTGCGATCGCCGAGGCCGGCGGGCAACTGCAGGGGGTGGACCTCGTGCCGGGGGCCGGCGGCGAGGGCAAGCGGGTGCGCGAGTTCACGATCGACGCCCAGGACCGCGAGCACTGGGAGCGGATCCTGCGCTCGATCGGCTCGACCCGCGGCGCCAAGGTGCTCGACTACGTCGACCGCACGATGCAGATGCACCGCGGCGGCAAGATCTCGGTCGAGAACAAGTACCCGCTGAAGACGCGCGACGACCTCTCGATGGCCTATACGCCCGGCGTCGCCCGCGTCTGCCAGGACATCCACGACGATCGCTCCAAGGCCTTCGAGTTCACGATCAAGAAGAACACCGTCGCCGTCGTCTCCGACGGCAGCGCCGTGCTCGGCCTCGGCAACATCGGCCCCGAGGCGGCGATGCCCGTGATGGAGGGGAAGGCGATGCTGTTCAAGGAGTTTGCCCAGGTCGATGCTTTTCCGATCTGCCTCGACACCCAGGACGCCGGGGAGATCATCAAGGCGGTCGAGCTGATCGCGCCGACCTTCGGCGGCATCAACCTAGAGGACATCTCCGCCCCGCGCTGCTTCGAGATCGAGGACCGGCTGAAGGAAACGCTCGACATCCCCGTCTTCCACGACGACCAGCACGGCACCGCGGTGGTGACCATGGCGGCGCTCTTCAACGCGTTGAAGATCGTCGGCAAGCCGATCGAGCAGCTGCGAGTGCTGGTGGTCGGCCTCGGCGCCGCCGGCGTGGCGGTGACCAAGATGATGCTCGCCTCCGGTGTCACCCACGTGGTCGGCTGCGACCGCCAGGGCGCGCTCTCGACCGAGCGCGCGGACTACCAGTCCGGCGAGATGAGCGGGATCAAGCGCTGGTACTCGGAGAACTCCAACCCGGACAAGCTGAGCGGACAGCCCGACGACGTGATCGAGGGCATGGACCTCTTCATCGGCCTCTCCGGCCCTGGGATCATCCAACCCCAGTCGTTGGGCAAGATGAACGACGATGCGATCGTCTTCGCTATGGCAAACCCGAACCCCGAGGTGATGCCCGAGGACGCCGCCCCCTACGTGCGGATCATGGCCACCGGCCGCTCCGACTACCCGAACCAGATCAACAACGTGCTTGCCTTCCCGGGCATCTTCCGCGGCGCTCTCGACGCCGGCGCACCCCGGATCACCGAGGAGATGAAGCTTGCCGCGGCCAAAGGCATCGCAATGGCCGTCACCGAGGAAGACCTCTCCGAGGACTACGTCATCCCCAGCGTCTTCAACCGCGAAGTCGCGCCGAAGGTAGCCGAAGCGGTGGTCGAGGAGGCCAAGCGCGAGGGCATAGCCCGCTTCAGCGAGGAGACCGGAACCTTCTCGACGGTGGAGGTCACCTAACCCGTGAAGGTCCTCGTCACCGGCGCCAGCGGCTTCATCGGGTCCGCGCTCTGCGACTCGCTGCTGGTCAGGGGCGACACGGTGGTCGGGCTGGCGCGCGATCCGAAGCGGGCGCGGCAGACAAACCCGCGGGTCGAGTGGCATGCCTGGCAGCCGACCCTGGAACGCCCCCCGGCCAAGGCTTTCGACGGCGTCGACGGCGTCGTCAACCTGCTCGGCGAGAAGATCAACCAGCGCTGGACCGACGAGGCCAAGCAGCGGATCATGGAGAGCCGCCGCACCGGCACCCACAACCTGGTCGGCACGATCGCCGGCCTCGAGCGTAAGCCACGGGTGCTCGTCAGCCAGTCGGCGATCGGCTTCTACGGCGACCGCGGCGAGGTGATCGTCGACGAGTCCAGCGGGCCGGGCGAGGGCTTCGACGCCGAGGTCGTGCGCGAGTGGGAGAAGGCGGCGCACGAGGCCGATGGCACCGGCGCGCGTGTCGTCGTCATCCGCACCGGCCACGTGCTCGACCCGCGCGGAGGCTTCCTCGGGCAGTTGCTGCCGCCGTTCAAGCTGGGCGTGGGCGGCCCGCTGGCCGGAGGCGCCCAGTACGTCTCCTGGGTCCACGTCGATGACGAGGTCGGCCTCCTGCTCTGGGCGCTCGACAACGAGAAGGTAAGCGGCACGATCAACTCGACGGCGCCCAATCCTGTGACCAACAAGGTGTTCTCGAAGGCTCTGGGCAAAGCCCTCGGCCGCCCCGCGGTCGTGCCGGTGCCCGGGATCACGCTGGACCTGATGTACGGCAAGGAGTTCGGGGCGGTTCTCCGCGGTGGCCAGCGCGTCTTGCCGAGGCGGGCGCTGGACCTTGGGTACGAGTTCAAGCATCCTGAGTTGGACGAGGCGCTGGGAGATTTGCTTTAGGCGTTGCGTTGGGGAGGTCCGGCACCCCTCCCCAAAACGCGCGGCAGGAGCCGCGATTGAGTGTTTTGGGGAGGGGTGCCGGACCTCCTATATGCCTCGAGAAGCTTTTCTCCGAAGCTCGCTACGTCTCGCGCAAGGCTTCTTGGATCGAAGCTCGGAGGGAACCCGGGCCGGAAGCTTCGATCAGGCTAAGCAGGCGCGCCATTGCGGCTTTGCCCGAGCTTCCAGAGATCCATGGGATCTCGGCGGTTTCCAGGATCGGGTGGGTGAACTGAGACGCTTGTGGATCGGAGG
>JBJMKO010000058.1:0-1851 GCA_045805805.1 Solirubrobacterales bacterium
AGGCCGGCAATCTGGGGCCGTTGGTTCGGTGCTCCCTCGATCACCAACGCCGCCGCGCCGGTCGCCGCTGCCTCCAGCATCGTTTGGCCACCGGTGCAGACGACCGCGTCGGCCCGCAGCAATGGTTCCAGCAGCGAGGTCGGGCGTTCGAGTATCGCGACCCCTTCGGGAGGCTCGCCGTCGAACCCTGGGCCCCAGACCAACTCGAGCGAGAGCGCCGGCAGGCGCTCGCGTAGGTGTATCGCGATTCGGCTTCCCAGGCCGCCGAGGTCGCCACCGCCGGTTGTGATCAAGACCCTCGGGGTTCGCTCAAGCGAGTCTCCGATGAGGCGAGGCTCGATCTCCCAGAAGGGCTTGCGCAGGCAGGCAAAGCGCAGCCCCGCTAGCACCTGGCCTGCGGCGCCGGAGCTACCTTGGGGAGCGATGACGATGTCGGCGGCGGAGGGGCTCGGCAGGGCGTCCTCGAAAGCGACGATGCGGCCATGCTCCAGCGTGGCGACCTCTTCCCAGGCGGCCCGGTCATAGGTGTCGAGCACCAAGAAGGCGGGCGCCGCCGGCGTTGCGGCCTTGCTCGGCTGCCACGGCTTCCAGCGCACTCCGTCTAGCTCGATCGCCCTTTTGGCCCCCAGCCCAAGAGTTTCGACCTCGAAGCCCTTCTCGATCAGGGCGCAGGCCAGCGCCGTGCACCGGGCCAGGTGTCCCAGTCCGGCCGCGGTGCTGGCGTCGGCGACAAGCAGGGCGCGTGGCGCGATCGGACCGGCGCCGCTCAGAGCATCTCCCAGGTGAGGATTTCGTCATGTTCGACGGCGACTCGCAGGGTGCGTCCGACCACCTTCTCGAGATCCCTCGGAGCGATGCCGAAGCCAGGCCGCTTCGCGGTCAGCATCTCGCCGCTCAATACCGTCCCGGCTGGGTGGTCGCCGACGATGATCAGGCTGCGCCGGGCCAGCCTGTGGTTCTCCTTTGCCTCCTCCGGTCCGGGGCCGTGCTTCTGCCCGTCGCCGAGTGCTGCCTGCGCCTCACGGATGCCGGTCACCATCGCCCGCAACTCCTCCGGCTCCAAGGCGAAGGAGTGGTCGGGCCCCTCCATCGCGCGGTCCAGGGTGAAGTGCTTCTCAATGAAGGCCGCCCCCAGTGTCGCGGCCGCGATCGGCACGGCGATTCCGGTGGTGTGGTCGGAGAGGCCGACAGGTACGCCGAATGCGGTCTCCATCGTCGCCATTGCCCGCAGGTTGGCCCGCTCGGCTGGCGCCGGATAGACCGAGGTGCACTGCATCAGCCCCACCGCCTTCGCTCCCGCGGTGGTGGCGTCGTGCAGGGCGTCCTCGATCTCGCCGAGGGTTGCCATCCCGGTTGAAATCAACAGCGGCCGGCCGGTACGCGCCGCGGCGGTAATCAGCTCTGGGTCGACGATCTCGAAGGAGGCGATCTTCAGCGCTGGGACGCCGAGTGCGTCGAGTTCCGCCACCGCCACCGCGTCGAAAGGGGTGGAGAAGAAGTCGATTCCCCGTGAGGCGGCGTAGTCGCGCAGCTCGATCTGCCACTCGCGCGGCAGCGCGATCTCCTCGAGCAGCTCCGAGGGGTCCTTGTCGCTCAGCGGCGCAAAGTGCTCGAAGCCTGGCGTCTTCGTCGAGTAGAGGGTCTCGCCCGAGTAGGTCTGGAACTTGACCGCGTCGGCGCCGGCCTCGGCCGCGACGTCGACCAGCTGCCGTGCGATACCCAGGTCGCGGTTGTGGTTGGCGCCGGCCTCGGCGATCACGTAAGTCCGCTGGCCGGCCCCCACCGTCTGCTCGCCAAGGTCGAAGCTCGCCGGGAGCGAGGCCTGCTCAGCCATCGGCCATCGCCTCGCGC
>JBJMKO010000059.1:0-4385 GCA_045805805.1 Solirubrobacterales bacterium
GGAGGCGAAGGAGTACAACCTCGTCGACCGCGTCATAGAGCACCATTGAGGTGAGCGCCGAGCCCGGTAGGGGTTCCGCTTAACTTTTTCGAGGGGCGGATATTGCTAGCGCCCGAACGTCTCTCGCGAAAAAGTACAAGACGCTCCACCCCTACCGGGCTCGGCGCTTTGCTGGTTGCTTTTGCTTTTGCTTTTTTCATTCCTCCTGCGCTGGCTAGTAGCCCCGAGCGAAGTGGGGGTACGACGTATTACGGGCATGTCTTTCCTGTGGAGGGACCGCACGGGACGCGGGGGGCTATCGGCGAATTTGGGGCTCCGCGCAGTGGGGGGCGCCGGCACGAAGGCTTTGATGTCGTCGCCGCCTGTGGCACGCCGCTGGTCGCCGTGCGTGGCGGACGGGTGTTGCGCCGCGGCTATGACCCGGTGCTCTACGGCAACTACCTGCTGATCCACGGCGAAGGCGAGGACCGCGGCTACTTCTACGCTCACCTGCCGCGCCCGGCTCCCGTCCACCGCGGCGAGCGGATCTGGACCGGCGAGCGAGTCGGCGCTGTCGGCGAGACCGGCAACGCCCGCACGATCGGCTGCCACCTCCACTTCGAGATCCACGTCCACGGCCGCCCGATAGACCCGGAGCCGTCCCTACGCCGCTGGGACCGCTACAGCTGATACCTCCACTATTACTGCTCTGCTCTCACGCGGAAGCGGCACGCGCCGAACACCGTCGCGTCGCTTCCGCTCCTCGTCCGAGGCAGGCGTCTACAGCTGGCAGTCGACGCGCTCGCAACCACGCGAGAACAGTAACCGCGCCGGAGCTTCCCTCTACGAATCTTCGCGGACGCACGCTGGGGCGGCTCGGGTTTTTGTGTCAGGATCAGCACGTGGCGGATAAATCGGTCGCGGACCAACTCCGCACGCTCGGTGTGAAGGGTGTCCTCATGCAGATGGCCGAGCGTGGCCAGCTCCTCGCCCTCAAGTGCGAGATGCCGCAGTGCTACCACCGCAAGGGGCGCGGCGCGTTCGATCCGGTCACGACGCCGCGCACCAAGTGGGCGCCCTCGCCCGACCACTACCCGATCCTCAAGTCTGCCGGCGGGCACCTCGTCCCCGAGAACGTTCGGCTGTCTCACGTCTGGTGCAACAACCGGGACTATGGATGGCGGAAGCAGATCTGGACGCTGCTCGCGAAAGGCAAGTCCCTCGAGGAGATCGCCGAGACCCTGAACCGCAAGGATGTCCCCCCGGCTCACGGCACGAACCGATGGACGGCCGCCATGGTGCGCAAGGCCTACGTGTCCTAGTCAGGGTTCGGCGCTGGGTGCCGCTTTGCGCGAACAGCGTCTGTGCTCCAAAAGACCTGCGACCATCTTCCTCGTGAAAATGATCGCTGTTGACTGGTCTGGCAAGGCCAAAGGGCCGGCGGAGTCTCTGTGGCGAGCCGAGGTCCGGCACGGCAGGCTGACTGAGCTGAGAAACGGGCTTGGCCCCGGTGAGCTCATCGCGAAGCTTCTTGAACTTGGTGAAGCCGAGCCCCGCATGGTCATCGGACTGGACTTCGCCTTTTCGTTCCCCGCGTGGTGGTGCGAGGAGAACGGTTGGTCCAGCGGGGAGGACGTGTGGTCTGCCATGGGGCATGAGGGCGAGGATCTGCTTGATGGTTGCGAAGCCCCCTTCTGGGGGCGCCCCGGTAAACGGAATCTCCATCCGAAAGCACGGCTCTACAGGCAGACCGAGAGAAGCGAGGACGCGGTGCGTCCGAAGTCTGTCTTTCAGATCGGTGGTGCTGGCGCCGTGGGCACTGGCTCGATTCGCGGGATGCCGCATCTGTTGACGCTTGCCAAGAACGGCTTCGGCATCTGGCCGTTCTCCGAGGGATGGCCGCGCGTAGTGGAGATCTATCCGCGCGCCCTGACGGGTCCGGTCAACAAGGGCAGGTGGTCGGCGCGACATGATTATCTTCTCGAGCACTTTCCCGAGCAGCCGAGAGACCTTCTCGAGCGGGCCGCCGGGTCCGAAGATGCCTTCGACGCGGCGGTCTCCGCTTTGGTCATGAGCGAACACGAAGCGGAGTTGCGAGCCCTCGGTCCGCCAGCCGACCCCGCGGACCGAGTCGAGGGGAAGATCTGGCGGCCCGAACCCCCCGGACGATGACCCGGAGCCTACCGCTTCGCGCGAGAAGCAGCGGCCTCCACTTCGAGATCCACGTCCACCTGATCGACCCCGAGCCGTCCCTGCGTCGCTGGGACCGCTACAGCTAGCTGTCCTACTCGCCGCCGGGGAGCGCGAGGACCAGGCTGGCCCGGAAGCCACGCTCGTCGAGACGGAGGGGTTCGGCCCCCAGGAGCGGGACCTGGATCGTGCTCCGCCAGAGGTCGCGAGCGTGGGGGCGGCGCTTGAAAGTCCCATTGCCGATGAAGGGCCGCGGCGGGTGTACCTTCGCGGTGCCGGCCGCGTGGTCGAAGACGAAGGCCGAAGCGCCGGCTTCAGCGGAAGTCACACGACTGATTTCCATTCCTTCCCGTTTTTCGAACTGGGCGCCGATGAAGATGCTCGACCCGCGCCCCCTGCGGCCATGTTCGGCGAGGGCAGCGAAGAAGCATTTGCAGCGACGACTGGCGGCGACCAGCGTCGCCGGTTCCCTTTCGGCTTTGGGTTGCTGACGAGGCGTGAGGGTCGGTAGCCGCGGCGCGATGTGAGGGTGTCGCGGCCGTCTGTGGCTGGGGCAGCGCCATTCCGATTCTCGCCATACATTCAGTCTCCCCTTGGCCTGGGCCGTCTCGATCCGCACGTATTCGCGCTCGCCGGTGAACTCGATCGTCCCGACGAAAAGGCCTTCGCTGAGCGTCGAGGGCCTTCCCTTGCATCCCTTCGGCGGCTCGTCCGTGCGCGTCTTGGTCGGTTCGAAGGTAACGTCGATCAGCCCGAGCTCTCCGAATCGCGCCTTCAGCCCCGTTTCGGTGACTTCGCCCGGCACCTCATAAGTGACGAGACGGCCTTTGCGCTCGATTTCGAGCGTGATCTCCTCGTAGTTTGCGACGTGCGCATGGAGACCATGATCTGCGGGTAGACCGAGTTCGATGTCGACGGCAGCGGCCGCGACTGGCGCCGCCACCAACAGGGCGGCAATCGCAAGCGCCGGGACGAGCAGCGACGATCGAATCATTCCGGATGATCGAGTCATTCGGATCGCAGCATATGTCGCGGAGGCGTAGTCGGGCTCCGTGACGGCTTACAGCGGCAGCTCGTACTCGATCCAGCTGCTGCGCTCGGCGCCGGTCGAGCCGTAGAGGCGCTGGGCTGTCTCGTTGTCGGGGGCCGTTACCCACTCGAGGTGGTGAGCGCCGCGCTCGCGGGCGACTGTGGCGCTCGCCTCGATCAGGGCACGGCCGACGCCCTTGCCGCGGGCGGCCGGGTCGACGTAGAGGTCGTTCATCAGCACCGTCTCGGCCGGGATGAGCGAGGTGAAGTGCCAGTAGAGGCAGGCGTAGCCGAGTAGCTCGCCGTCGCGCCAGGCGCCGAGCAGCATGCCGTCCTCGCTGGGGGCGAGGAAGCGGGAGAAGAAGGCGCGGTTGCGCTCGTCGTCGATTTTCTCGACCTCGTAGAAGCGCTGGTAGGCGGCGATCAGCGGCAGCAGCTCGTCGATCTGCTCGGCCGCGATCGGCTCGGTTCGAAGTTTTCCCGGCACCTGCTCACCGTAGCGCGGCCACGCAAGGTTCCAGTCGTGAGGAGGGACGGCGACTCCCGCGAGGTAAAGACCGGCACCGACAGGGCCGGCTTGCACCCATCTCTAAGCTTTTTCGGGACGCGAGCCGGTAGGCAACCTAGGCCCCACAAGGAGGGGATTCCGCTGGCACGGCCCACAGACTCGAATGAGCAGCTCCTCTGCAGCTTCTGCGGTAAGTCGCAGCGTCAGGTCAAGAAGTTGATCGCCGGCCCCGGCGTCTACATCTGCGACGAGTGCATCGACCTCTGCAACGAGATCATCGACGAGGAGCTGACCCCGCCGACCGGCGCCGTCGAGCTGGAGAACCTGCCCAAGCCGCGCGAGATCCACGGCGTCCTGCAGGAGTACGTGGTCGGTCAGGAGGCCGCGAAGCGCGCCCTCTCGGTCGCCGTCTACAACCACTACAAGCGCGTCCAGATGAACCTCTCCGAGGACGTCGAGGTCGAGCTGCAGAAGTCGAACATCATGCTGCTGGGTCCGACCGGCTGCGGCAAGACGCTGCTCGCCCAGACCCTCGCCCGCATCCTCAACGTCCCCTTCGCGATCGCCGACGCGACCGCGCTGACCGAGGCCGGCTACGTCGGCGAGGACGTCGAGAACATCCTGCTCAAGCTGATCCAGGCCGCCGACTACGACGTCAAGAAGGCCGAGACCGGGATCA
>JBJMKO010000060.1:0-1926 GCA_045805805.1 Solirubrobacterales bacterium
AGACCCCACCGCCAGTTTTCGCGCGGGACTTCGTTCCAGACCGCATGAGAACGGCGCTGCTCGCGGTCCTGGTCCTCGCGCTCGCGGCACCGGTGGCCGTCGCCCACCCCGAGCGGCACGCGTACTTCCCGAACGGCTCCGTCGGCGCCGTGCCCACGTACCGCAGCACGGCCGACCAGGTGCTCGTGGTCTGCAAGAAGGACTCGGCCAAGCGCATCCGGCGCTCGTACAAGGGCCACAAGCGGCTGATGCGTAAGCGCCTGCGCCTGCTCAGGCGCTGCCACTTCCGCAACATCCAGGCCGCGGTCAACCGCGCCCACAACGGGGCGATCATCCGGATCATGCCGGGCGTCTACCGCGAGATGCCCTCCCGCCGCGCGCCCCAGCCCGACCCGCGCTGCAAGGACGACTACGACCAGATCGGCAACGCGATCCTCGCGTCCGGCATGGCCGGCACGGGCGGCGGCGCGCCGGTCCCCAACTACGAGTACCAGCGCAACTGCCCGAACGCGCAGAACCTGATCGCGATCATCGGCGACGGGCCCGATGCCGACCGCGTCTGCGACCACAAGTGCAACCTGCAGATCCAGGGCATGGGTCGCCGCCGCAAGGACGTCCTGATCTCAGGCCAGCGGACCAAGCTCAACGTCATCCGCGCCGACCGGGCCGACGGCATCTACCTCAGGAACTTCACCGTCGAGTACTCGGACTTCAACAACATCTACGTCCTCGAGACCAACGGCTTCCGGCTGGAGGACATCAGGTCGCGCTACTCGCGCGAGTACGGGTTCCTCTCGTTCACCTCCGACCACGGCCTCTACAACCGGCTCGAGGCGTTCGGCTCGGGTGACTCGGGCGTGTACCCCGGCTCGGGGCCGGAGGGCCACTGCGCCCGCTACGGCATCGAGATCAAGCACGTCAACTCGCACCACAACACGATCGGGTACTCGGGCACGGCCGGCAACGGCGTCTGGGCGCACGACAACCGCTTCCACCACAACGCGACGGCATGACGACCGACTCGTTCGCCTCCGGGCACCCGGGCATGCCGCAGGACTGCGCGAAGTGGGAGCACAACCGCATCTACTCCAACAACGCGGACTACTTCAACGCCAACCGCGACGCGTACTGCAAGAACACGCCGATCCCCGAGCGCGACCCGAAGGTCGTGTGCCCGACGTTCCAGGTTCCGGTCGGCACGGGCCTGGGCATCTTCGGCGGCAACGGGGACATCGTGCGCAACAACTGGATCTACGACAACTGGCGGGACGGGGTGAAGCTCCTCTACGTGCCCGCCGCGTTCCGCGGCCAGCCGGAGAAGGGCATCGACACGTCGTTCGACAACACGTTCTCCGGCAACAGGATGGGCGTGCGGCCCAGCGGCTTGCGCGACCCCAACGGCAACGACTTCTGGTGGGACGAGGAGGGCCGCGGCAACTGCTTCGCGGCCAACTCCGGCCCTGGCGGGGCCAAGCCGTCGTCCAACGTGCTGACCGGCCTGCCGGCCTGCCCCGGCTCGGCCGTCTTCAGCCCCGGCATCCCGACCAAGACCGCGAGCCAGGCGTCCTGCGCCACGTGGGATCCGTACTCGAATCCGGATCCGCCCGGGTGCGACTGGTTCACCCGACCGAAGGAACCGAAGTGAGCACGATCATCTCGACGGCGCCGCCCGCGACGCGCGCCGAAGCCCTCACCCGCCGCGGCGTGCTGGCGATCATCGTCGCCACGATCGGCGCGGTCGCCGCGATCGCGTTCGCCGGCCTGGGCCCCGGCGCCACCGGGCCGCTCACCTGGACCGGCGACGACATGGTCTTCACGCACCCGACGATCCCCGGCGACCGCGTGCTCACCGGCAAGCTGAAGAACTCCGGCACGCACACGCTGCGCGTCGACATCGGCGACGTGCGACTGCTCACCTCCGGCGGC
>JBJMKO010000061.1:0-2094 GCA_045805805.1 Solirubrobacterales bacterium
AGATCCCGGTCAGCGTGGCGCCGGAAGCGAGTTTGCATTCGAGGTTCCCCGCGCTGCACATCCCGGCTTCGCCGGTGTCGCCCTTCGCGCCCGGCGATCCCGGCGCCCCGGGGTCGCCTTTGGCACCCTGGTCACCCTTCGGGCCGGCGGGGCCGGCGGGTCCGGCGGGTCCGGCCGGACCTGGCTTGGCGAACTTCTTCGCGAAGGCCTTGGAGATCGTCTTGACTTCCTTCTTCTCGGGGCCGGTGAGCTTGCCGGAGGCGGCGTAAGCACCTCCCGCCAGCGCTGCGACAAGCGCGACGCAGGCAATGATCAAGCCGGCCGTCCCAAACGGTTCGCGGACGGCGCGAATCGGGTGGCGTAGACGTTTCATCGAGTCTCCTCCTTGTGCCGGCTCCCCGGCGATCCAATCTGACGGTGTTGTGCGGTGGCGCCCCTGCGTCCCTGCCGGGCCCACGCGCTTCTCTATCTCTTGCCTTCGGCCCCCCGGACCCTGATGCCGTTGTGGGGCTTTCTGCACCTTCCTTCCCTGTAGAGCGGCGCGAATGTAGCAGAGAATGAGGACAACGTCTACAAAGATTCTGAGAGCCGTTTTGAAAGCGGCAGCGTGTGTGGTAGGTGGCCGCGTTCTGCGAGCGAGCCTGCTCAAACACTTCCGGAAGATGAGGAGGCGACGTTTGCCACACTTGACCTCGCTCGCTATGAGGTCGCCAATGTTGCCGTGGGGGCTTGGCGCGCACCCGAGTCGGTGATGCCGCTGTGAGCCGGACCGGGTTCCACGCAGACCGTTTTAGTTGGTTTCCAATTTAAGAGATATTGCTCAGTTGGACCTCCCCGGAGACGCAGAGAGACTCGAACTCGGCAGGTGAGACGTCGCCCAGGGATTCGTGCAGGCGGTCGTTGTTGAACCAGGCGATGTACTCGACGACGGCCAGCTCCAACTGGGAACGAGAGCGCCAGATGCGGTCGGCGATCAGCTCGGTCTTGAAGGTGTCGACAAAGCTCTCGGCCATCGCGTTGTCATAGGCATCCCCGACCGAGCCGACCGAGGCGAGGACGCCGTGGTCTGTGAGGGTCTGGGTGTAGTCGGCAGAGGTGTATTGAGAGCCGCGATCGGTGTGGGCGACCAGCTGGAAGTCGGCGCCGGGAGCGCGCTGGCCGAGCGCCATCCGCAGGGCGTCGAGGACGAGGTCTGTGCGCATGTGGGAGGCGAGCTGCCAGCCGACGACCTTGCGGGAGAAGGCGTCGATCACGAATGAGAAGAACGAAGCCCCCTCCCAGGAGCGCAGGTAGGTGAAGTCCCCGACCCAGAGCCGGTCGGGGCCCGCGGCGCTGAAGTCGCGCTGCACCAGGTCGGGGCGGCGGTGGGCCGAGGGGTCGGGCGTTGTCGTGCGCCAGGGGCGCCCACGGCGCTTGGCGCCTTGGATCCCGGCCTCCCGCATCAGCCGCGCCACCCGGCCGCGGCCGACCTGCTCGCCGGCGCGCTGCAGGGCGATCCACATCCTTCGGTAGCCGTAGGCGCAGTAGTTGGCCTCGTGGATCTCGGCGATGCAGGCGAGCAGACGCTCGTCCTCGAGCGAGCGGGTTGACCGCTCGCCCTTTCGCCGCTGGTAGTAGGCGGAGGCCGACACCTCCAGGGTGTTGCAGATCGGCTCGACCCCGAAGCGCTCGCGGTGCTCCTCGATATAGGAGCTCACTTCGTTCGGCGTGGGTCGAGCTCGGCGGCGAAAAAGGCAGACGCCGACTTCAAGATGTCGTTGGCCCGGCGCAGCTCTCGCACCTCACCGCGTAGGGCCTTCAGCTCCTCGCGCTCCGCGGTGCTCAGCAGGTCTTTGCGGACTCCGGCGTCGGCCTCTGCTCTGCGCACCCACTTGCGCAGGGTCTCGTGGTGGATGCCCAGGTCACGGGCTACGTGGGCGATGGGGCGGCCGGAATCGGCGACCATCCGGGCGCCGCGATCGAGCAGCTCATCGGGGTATTTCTTCTGTCGTGGCATGGCTTGGGAGTTCCCTTCTTCCAGGTAGGAATCCTGGTTTCGAGGTCTCCGTCAAACCCGGCCTGGCTCAGGCAGCGAGGATGATCTTCAGTTGGGGA
>JBJMKO010000062.1:0-1763 GCA_045805805.1 Solirubrobacterales bacterium
AAGTTGCGGTCTCTCTCAGGGTCAGTGAGGGGGGGGTCGTTCGCCGGGGTCAGCGGCGGGTCGTGTCTCGGAAGCTGAGCGCCGTATTGTGCTCAGGTTCGCTTCTCATGGAGGCGTTCGGCCGCCCCACCTTGCGTAGGGGTCTTCCGATGGTTGGAAGACGGAGAGCGGGAAGTCGAACCCGCACCACGCTGCATTCACCAGCGTTGGCGCACCGTGATGAGTGCGCCGCCTCCAGGCTCCGTCAGAGTTGATGCCCGCCGGGGTCGGGCTGCTCTGTTGCGTCGTGGGTCGTTCGGCTGCCGTAGCTGTTGCCGGCGACGTCACGGGCCATCATCCCCTGAGCGAGGGTGTCCCGGTAGGTAACTCGCCACGGGCAGGGCTCAGCCGGTGAAGGCCTCGCCCCTAAGCCGATCGCGGTCGATCAATCCGGCCGGCGTCCCGTGTTCCTGAAATTCAAAGCAGCCAGAGGAGCCCGATCACGACGGCCGCGAGGGCGGCGATCGCGCCGCCGACATAGGTGCGGACGAGGAAGCGCATCTGTTCGAACATGGTCAATGGTAGGTTGGCTTGGCGATCGGGGCGAAGTCGCCCTCGCCAGCGAGGAAGTCGTGGTAGGCCAGCGCTCTTGCCATGGTGTCGACGAGCGAGAAGCACTTGTCTGGCGGGGCCGAATTGATGGCGAGCTCGAGCGCGTAGGCTCGTCGCTGCTTCCGCTCGCGCTCGTCGGCCAGGCGCTCGAGCGCCGCATCCGTGAGCGTCATGCGGCCGAGAGGTCGTAGACCTGGAACACCACGCCGGGGCCGGTCGCCTGCCAGCTATGGGCGCGGCCGGTCTCGTCACCCATGCAGGGTCCGATCCACTCAGGATCCGCGCACGTGGCGCGCAGGCCGGCTTCGGTCACGGGTGGCACGTACTTGTCGACGGTCGGGCCGTTCCACTCGGCGATCGTGAGCGGGATCGAGACGACGTGTCGGCCGGGCGTGACCGGCAGGAAGGTGTTGCAGTACCAACGGTGCTCGTGGCTTGGCGGCTGTCCGGACCAATCGGCGTTCCGCTTGATGATGATGATGCCGAGCGTCGGGGCCGAATGGTTCGACTGGCCACGGAGATACTCTTCGACGGGCCCGCTCAGCTCGTAGTCGATCGTCACGGTCCCGCCGTAGGGCAGGGGTGCAGTCCGTCGAAGCAGGCAGCCGATCGGGCTGAGCGTGGGCACCTGGAAACCGCCGTCGATCCACTCGGGCAGCTCGGCGACGGGCTCGTAGCGCGCGCCGTTGATGATGGGGTTGACGTGCCAGCGCGACACCGGGCCGACTGGCACCTCGGGGAGCACGTTCTTGTTCGGGTCGAGGCCGTAGGCGATCTTCGCCTTGCGAAGCTTCTGGCGGCAGGGAAATCTCATGCGGCCGCCCTCTGGAGGTTCTCGCGGATGCGCTTGTACGGCGCCCGCAGGCTCACGATCTGCACAGGACCGCCAGAATTGGGGTCAACCTCGCAGGCTGCCTCTACTGCCTGGTCGGCGGTCGCGCCCATGTGGAGTGCACCGAGAGCCGCAGCGAGGCCGGTTCCCCAGGCCGCGAACGGACCCTCTTCGACGTACCAGGTCGCGTTCTGATGGACGCGCACCGTGCCGTCACTGTCGACCACCACCGCGATCGCCTCGCCCTCGAGGTCGGCTGGCTCGCGGCCCTCGCGCAGATCGCGGACGAACCGCTGCCCGAAAGCCGAGTCGCCGACAAAGCCGACCAGGCGGCCGTCGA
>JBJMKO010000063.1:0-1534 GCA_045805805.1 Solirubrobacterales bacterium
AGATGCCCCCGATGACAACGTCCGCGACGGTCGGAAGCACTCGCGCAAGTGTGCGCCACTGCTCGACGACGGTCTTGAAGTACTCGTCGCCGGCGTGCCACGGGCTGTGCAGGGAGAGCGTCCGCACACGGGCGGGATGGCGGGCGGCGAGGTGCATGCCGACCGCGGCGCCGAACGACATGCCGGCAACGTGCGCCGACTCGATGCCGATGGCGCCGAGGAAGGCGGCCAGCTGGTCGGCCTGGGCCTCGGTCGAGTACGGGCCGGCGGGCTTGTCGCTCTCGCCGGTGCCGGGGAGGTCGACCGCGATGCAGCTGAACCGGTCCGTGTAGGCCGGGAGCTGGAACGCCCAGCACGCGTGGTCGGCCGACGTGTACGGGATCAGCAAGAACGGCTCGCCGTCTCCCTGCACGTCATAATTGATCGTGAGCCCGTCGACGTCGACCCGGGGCATGTCGCCCTCCTCGCTGTTGTCCAAGGGGCACTCTGCAGCGCGATGATCGGCGGGTCAACGGCAAGATTCCGGAGCCAGGCCGGGAGTGCCGACAGCGCTTGCGGTCAACGAACCAGCCCTGCTCCGGTACCGGGAAGCGAGAAGAACCAATCCGAAGCGCGAGTGGCTCGTCATCGCCCGCACCGGTCCTGCTCGGCGCCGTTAGGCGAGGACCTTGATGGTGCTGCCGTAGCCGGTGCCGAGGCCGTTCTGGATGGCCATGTGCAGGTAGCCCATCGCCTCCAGCTGGCGTGCGTGCGCGAGCGGGCCGGCGTCGACGGCGCGCAGGCCCGCCGCCTCCGCAAGCTCGCGGACCGTGTTCTTGGCGTCCTCGTCGTCGGAGGCCACGAACACGTCCAGCGGCTGGCCGGCGACCTCACCTTCGACGAGCGTGCCGGCGAAGGTGGTGTTGAACGCCTTCACGACCCGGGCGCCCGGCGCCTTCTGGGCGATTTCCTGGGCGGCGGAGCCCGCTTCGACGGTCAGCGGCTGAAAGCTCTGCGTGTCGACTGGGTTGGTGATGTCGACCACGACCTTGCCGGCGAGCTGGTCGTGGTACCGGCCGAGCACATCGTCGAGCGCCTGGTACCAGACCGCCAGCACGACGACGTCGCCGGACAGCGGGTCGCCGACCGTGCCCGTACGCACGTCGCCGGAGAGCTCGCCCGCGACTTCGTCGGCCTTGCCGACCTCGTGGCCGAGCAGCGTCACGGTGTGGCCGCCCGCGAGCGCGCGCGTGGCGATGCCGCGGCCCATGTTGCCGGTGCCGATGATGGTGATGTCCATGGTGGACGCTCCTTGGTGGTCAGGCGTGGTCAGCATGCTTGGCCTTCGAGGGGAAGTTGAGCGCGACGTGGTGCAGGCCGGTGCGGCCGCGCTCTTGCAGCTCGCTCTGCAGCGATCGCGGGCTCGAACGAGCCCTGCGGGCCGCTCATGACCGTGCCTCCGCGCGCTGCCAGCTGACCTGCAGCTCGTCACGCTTGCCGAAGCGCTCCAGGTGACTGGCGATGACGTGTTCGACGCGAGCGAGGTCCGCCGGCG
>JBJMKO010000064.1:0-1795 GCA_045805805.1 Solirubrobacterales bacterium
GGACAAGGGCCAGATCAATGTTCAGGCCAGCAAGCTGCTCGCGGACTCGAGCCTCAACCTGTCCGATCGGGAGAAGAAGCAGCTGGCCTCAGCCTCGGTCGAGGAACAGCGCAAGGCCGTGCTCAAGATCACCGCCCTCCACGACACCCAGAAGGACGAGGGCGAAAAGATCGATCAGGCCAACAAGACGCTGACCCGGTTGGCCGACGACGTGACCACTCGGCTGACGCCTGCGGTGATCGCAATCAAGCAGGGCATCATCGGCCTGCTGCAGCACTTCATGCCGAACACCGCCGTTCTGGACGCGCCCGGCTCCACGAAGATGGATCCCAAGACCTTCACGCCCGGCCAGAAGAAGATCATGGACTTCATCGTCGAGCATGGCCGCAAGGCTGGCTGGTCGGACGAGAAGGTCAACGCCGCGCTCGGCGAGGCTTGGTATGAGTCCAAGTTCCGCAATGTCCCGGGTCCGTTGATCACCAGCGGCCCGCACGCGGGCACCCGCGCCGTCGGTCCGATGCAGATCATGCCGAAGACCGCGCGCGGCTGGGGCGCGGATCCAAGCGATATGTGGGGCACGCTGGGGACCGGTCTCGACCAATACGGCAGGCTCTACGACAAGTATGGCGCGCTCGGCGCAGCGGTCGGCTGGCAGTCTGGCGAGGGCAATGTCGGCCCAGGCGGGATGCCGAAGGTCAACCGCTCCGACGGCTACCGCACCAACCTCGAATATGCCCGGGGTGTGCTCGCCGATATCAACGGCATCACGAACATGCGCCAGACCAGCGACACGGTCGTGATGCCGGGCATCGGCCCTGTGAGTTCCGGCCACGGCCCGGCTCAAGCCGCGCCGACCGCGCTCCATCATAGCGTCACCATCCGGCTCGAGGATCCGCACGGCAAGCCGATCCAGCACACCGTGGTGAAGACGTCGGTCGGCGCTCCCGCGCCCGCTGGCGGCTTCATTCCGGTGCATGGCGGCTGATGCGCGTCTACGCCCCTCAGATCATCGTCAAGCTGGTGAAGGCGGTCAAGCGCGGGGATATCGTGCCCGGCGCGAAGGCCGCCGATCGCTACTCGAAGCTGGACGCGATCGACCTGACTCCGTTCCTCGGTGAGACCGGCTCGGTGCAGGTGACCAAGTCGGTCCGCGAGCCTGCTGGCGGCTTCAATATCACCTTCCGCGACAGCCTCGGGAACGACGGCAAGGGCAAGCACATCGTCGCCGACACCGTCGCGGCGCTGGTCGAGCCGATGGATTTGATCGAGATCCGGATGTGCCGCGACCCACTGCTCTACAAAGCGGGCGATTGGCCGCCGGTCGTGATGCGCGGCCTCGTCTCCGAGGTCACCCGCGTGGAGAGCATGACGGGCGATGCGCCGATGCGCACGGTTACCGTCGCCGGGCAGGACTTCGGCAAGGTGCTGCAGATCCTTCAGATCTACTACCTCAACAATTCGCAGATCGGCGACAATCTCCTCTCGGAGTGGGCCTTCTTCCATAAATATGCCGACGCTTCGGACGCCAAGATCCTGCTCGCCAAGGCCTTCGTCGAGGACGCGGTCTCGGGCATCGTGAACAAGTATCTCAAGACGCTGACCGCGCTGGCGAACGGTGAGCCGGTCGGCGCGAAGGTGATCAACGAGTGGACGGTCGACGTGTCGATCGAGGGCGCGGTCTCGCCGTGGGCGGTGCAGACCTTCAACAATGTGAGCCTCTACCAGATGCTCTGCTCGCTGCTCGACGTTGGGCCGTTCAACGAGCTGTTCACCGAGGACACGGTCGACGGCGTGA
>JBJMKO010000065.1:0-47909 GCA_045805805.1 Solirubrobacterales bacterium
ACCGTGGCGAAGGACACCGAGAAGCTGATCCGCCAGCTCTCGCTGATCTCGTTCCTGATGGCTCAGGGAAGGCCGGTTTCGGCCCTCGAGATCAAGCGCGAGGTGGAGGGCTACAGCGACATGAACGAAGACGCGTTCGCGCGGCGCTTCTACGCGGACCGGGCCGAGCTCGAGAGCCTCGGCATCCAGCTCGGGGTCGAGAAGCCGGGCGAGGGGTTCTTCGAGGCCGAGCTCTACTCGCTGCCGCCGGAGAACTTCTACCTCGACGCGATCGAGTTCACCGACGATGAGCTGGCGGCACTGAGTACCGCCCTGCTGCTGCTCTCCGACGGCGAATTCGCCTACGCGGAGCCGTTGCGCCTGGCCCTGCAGCAGGTTGCCTGGGGGCATCCCAACCCGCTCAAGGAGGGCGAGCGCGCCCCGGTCGAGATGGCGATGACGGCGAGCGCCGGGGGCCGCGAGCTCTCCCAACGCCTCTCCAAGATCGAGACCGCGATCTCGCGCCGCAAGACGATCGAGTTCACCTACTACACGATGGAGCGCGACGAGACCGAGAAGCGCAAGGTCGATCCCTACCACCTCGTCTTCCGCGGTGGCCAGTTCTACCTGATCGGATACGCGCACGAGCGCGAAGCCGTGCGCGTCTTCCGCCTCTCGCGGATCCAGGGCAAGGTCGGCTACGGCTCCAAGGCCGAGCACGACTTCTCGCCCCCCGAGGACTTCGACCGTCGCGACTACGGCCAGCGCGCCGACTGGCAGCTGGGGGAGATCCGCGACACCGCGAAGATCTTCGTCCGCGACCGCATCGCCTGGCTGATCGAGCGGGACTTCGGCGCCTACGGGACGCTGCGCCCGGCGAAGAAGTCCGACGGCGCGCCGGGCAAAGGATGCGTCTTCGAGACCGACTACGCCTCGCCGCGGGAGCTGATCGCTTGGGTGCTGCGCTGGCGCCAGAATGCCCGGGTGCTGGGACCGGACGAGCTCCGCGATGAGGCGGAGGGGCGCCTCGGCCTCCTCCACGACCGCCACCAAAACGGCTTCGAGCCGGCCGAGATCGTCGACCGGCCGCTGCGCGAGGCGCCGCGGCGGGGGCGCTCCAACGGCCGCGGCGAGGCCGCGATCCGCCCCGAGCGCTTCGCCCGTCTCGTCACCCTCGCCGGCCTGCTGATCGACTCGGCAAAACGCGGCGAGCGCCTCGGCGTCGCCGACCTGCGCCGGCGGCTCGAACTCACCGGCGAGGAGCTGCAGGAGGACATCGACCTGCTCAACGTCGTCAACTTCGGCGGTGGCACCTACGTCCTATACGCCGAAATCCAGGGCGACGAGATCGAGGTCGACTCCGAGCCCTACGGCGATAACTTCGCCCGCCCGGCGCGGCTGTTGCCGCTGGAGGCCAAGGCACTGGTGGCCGCGATCGACCTCTTCGGCGACCACCTGCCGCAGGGCGGCCTGCAGACCGCCCGCGCCAAGATCATCACCGCGCTCGGCCACGATCCCTCCGAGGAGGGACTGGAGATCGCCTCGGGCAGCGGCGGGGATGCCAAGGTGGCGCGCGTCGTCAACGAGGCGATCGGCTCCAGCCGCGTGCTCGAGCTCCAGTACTACAAGGAGAACGAGGACCAGTTCACCAAACGTTCGGTCGAGCCCTACCGGCTCGAGAACGGGCGCGAGGGCTGGTACGTCGAGTGCTACGACTTGACGAAAGAGGGAATCCGCCACTTCAAGCTGGACCGCGTCAAGGAGGCGACGATCTCCAAGCAGGTCTTCGAGCCGCGCCCCGAGGTCGAGGAGCTGGCCGGGGTCGAGGGCTGGATGACCCACGGCGAGGTACCCACCGCCCACGTCGCCCGGGTCTGGGTCTCGCCCGAGCGCGCCCGCTGGCTGCGCGAGGAGCGCACGGTGGTCGAGGAGCTGGCCGATGGTGCGGTGGTCGTCGAGCTGCCTTATGCCGGGACGTCCTGGCTGGTGCGCGAGATCCTGCGCGGGGCTGGTGATCTGGTCGTGCTCGAGCCCGATGACGCTCGCGAGGCGATCGCTAAAGAGGTAGCGGCTGGTGGTGTGTGACCAGAGCCCATCCCAGTAGGGATTCCACTTAACTTTTTCGAGCTGCGTCTCTGGCGATTGACAATGGGTGTTCGCGAAAAAGTACAAGACGTTCCACCCCTACTGGGATGGGCTCTGGTGTGACCTGCGCTCCAGGGCATCCCGAGATCGTTCGGATCGTCGCCCCAAATCCCGGACCGATGACGCTGGAGGGGACGAATACATACCTCTATGGGTCGGACCCCTGTGTGGTGATCGATCCCGGCCCCAACATCGTTTCGCACCTGGATTCCGTGCGTGCCGCGGCTGAGGAGCGGGGCGGTATCGGCGCGGTCCTCCTCACTCATGCCCACGGCGATCACGCCGACGGGGCGGAGGCGCTGGCGACGGCAGCCGCCGAGAAGCGAGCGCTGGAGGCCGGTCGGGTGGCATGGAGGCCGGAGGTTGTGCTGCCCCGCGACGGCGAGGAGCACTGCGGCTTGCGCGCGGTAGCTACCCCCGGCCATGCTCCCGATCACGTCTGCTTCTTCACCCCTGACGGTGTCTGCTTCAGCGGCGACCTCGTCCTTGGGGCCGGCTCGACCTTCGTCCCGCCTGACGGCGGTTCCCTCGCTGCCTACATGGACTCCCTGCGGCGCATGCAGGCCGAGCCGATCGAGTTGATCTGTCCCGGCCACGGTCCCTGGATCGAGGATCCCGCGGCGAAGCTGGCCGAGTACGTCGAGCACCGTGAGATGCGTGAGCGCCGCCTGCTCGCCGCCTTGGAGCGCGGCGAGCGCTCCCGCGAGGTCCTTCTCGCCGAGGTCTGGGACGACGTCCCGGCCCAGGTGCGCCCCGCGGCGGCGATGGTGATGCAGGCCCACCTCGACAAGCTCGAGGCCGAAGGCCGCTTCGAGGACCACCTCCCGCCCTAGCCTTGTCGCGTTCCGGTGCGCTTTATGTGGTCATGGACCGCAAAAGGCGCACCGGAAGCCTCGCTGGGCGTCCTCGCCTGGCTAGCCAGCCCGTAGGCTTGGTCGATGAGTCGCGCACGGGCAGGGTTGATGGCTGGGATCGCCGGCACCGGCATCGCCGCCGCAGGCACGGCGGCCGCCTGGCACTGGCTTGCGCGACGCCCCTTGCCGAAGCAGAAGGGGACGATCGCGCTCGACGGCCTCGAGGGGCCGGTGCGGGTGCGGCGCGACCGCTGGGGGGTGCCGCACGTCGAGGCGAGCAGCGCCGCCGACCTCTGGTTTGCCGAGGGCTTCTGCCACGGCCAGGACCGGCTCTGGCAGCTCGACTTCTACCGCCGCGTGGTCTCCGGTCGTGTCTCGGAGATGGCGGGGGAGGAGGGGCTGCCGATCGACCGCCTGATGCGGACGCTCGGCATACGCCGTACGGCGGAGCGCGAGGCCGCGACCCTCGACCCCGAACTGCTCGCCCTGCTGAACCGCTTCTGCGAGGGGGTCAACGCTGCCGCCGCGGACGCCAGGGCGATGCCCTTCGAGATGCAGTTGCTGCGCCTCGCCTGGAAGCCGTGGCGGCCGGTCGACATCCTCAGCCTCGGCAAGCTGCTCGCCTTCGGCCTCTCGACCAACTGGGAGAGCGAGCTGCTTCGCGCCGACATGGTGCGCGCGCTCGGTCCCGAGCTGGCCGCTCGCCTCGACCCCACCTACCCGGCCAGTAACCCGGTCGTCACCCAGGAAGCCTGGTCGGGCGACGGCCTCGCGATCGTCGAGCAGATCGACGCGGTGCGCCGCTCGATTGGCCTCGCCGCTGAGGCCAGCGGCTCCAACAACTGGGCGGTCTCGGGCAAGCTCAGCGCCAGCGGCAACCCGCTGATCGCCGGCGACCCGCACCTGCCGCCGAGCATGCCGGGCATTTGGTACCAGGTCGGCCTCAGCCTCGGCGACCGCTTCGTCCGCGGCGCCTCGCTGCCGGGGATGCCCGGTGTCTACATGGGCCAGAACAACGACGTCTGCTGGACCTTCACCAACGTGATGGCCGATGTCCAGGACCTTTTCGTCGAGCGGGTCGAGGGCGACAACTACCTCTTCGAAGACGAGTGGCGCCCGCTCGAAGTCGTCCGCGAGGAGATCCCGGTCAAGGGCCGCGACGCGCCCGAGGTGCTCGACGTGCGGATCACCCATCACGGGCCGCTGGTCAACGACGCGCTCGGCGCTGACGCCGGCGAGCCACTCGCCCTGCGCTGGCAGACCCTCGACCAGCCGACGGCATTCCCCGGCATGTTCGAGCTGCACGAGATCTCCTCCGGCCCAGAGTTGGTCGCGAAGCTCGAGGGCCACAGCTCGCCCGCCTCCAACCTGGTTTGGGCCGACCGCCACGGCTCGATCGGCTACAGGCTGATCGGCCGTCTGCCGCTGCGCAAGGGTGGCTGCCCCGACCTGCCCAAGCCGGGCTGGACGGGAGAGTTCGAGTGGGAGGGGACGATCCCCTACGACGAGATGCCGGAGAAGGTCGACCCCGAGAGTGGCTTCCTCGTCACCGCCAACAATCGCATCGTCGGCGACAAGTACCCGCACCACATCACCAGCGAGTGGCTGGACGGCTTCCGCGCCGAGCGGATCGAGCAGCTCCTGCGCGCCAGCAGCGAGCACGACATCGAGGGCTTCGAGGCGATGCAGTCCGACAACCTCTCGCTGCCGGGGATCGAGGCTGCGCGGCGGCTGGGGCGGATGACGCCCCACGGGCAGCGCGAGCTCAGTGCGATCGAGCGATTGCGCAGCTGGGACGGGCGGCTCGACCCCGACTCGATCGCCGGCACCATCTACCAGGCATTCCTGTTGCGGCTGGCGCGCGAGGTCGCCCGCGCCGCGATCGGCGACCGCGACCTCTGCGAGCGCTGGCTCGACCGCGCCGACAACGGCTTCACCCCGCACGTCACCTCGCCCTGGCGCTGGCACTCGCACCTGATGGCGCTCTGGGAGGAAGGCGATGAGGAGCTGATCGGCCGGCCTTGGGAGGGGCTTGTGCTGGAGCCGCTCGGCGGCGCCCTCGACGACCTCAGCGAGCGCTTCGGTCCCGACCCCGAGGGCTGGCGCTGGGGCCACGTGCACGAGATGGAGTTCCCCCACCCCCTGGGTGAGGCCAACCCGCTGCTGCGCAAGCTGCTCAACCGCACGCTGAAGGCCGGCGGCGCCCAGGAGACGGTCAGCCAGATCGCCTACGACCCCAACGACCCATACAAAGCAGTCTGGGCGCCGAGCTGGCGCATGGTCGCCGAACCGACCGCACCGGAGCGCTCGCGCTGGCAGATGTTCACCGGACAGTCCGGCCACCCCGCCAGCCCCCACTACGACGACCTCCAGGCCGACTGGCTGGAGGGCCGCACCCAGCCGATGGCCGGCGAGGGGCCCTGGCGCGAGCTGGATCTTTTGCCCGTAAGCGCTTCTTAGGCCCAGCCCGGTAGGGGTTCCGCTTAACTTTTTCGAGAAGCCGCAACTGCTGGCGCTCGAAACCGCGCTCGCGAAAAAGTACAAGACGCTCCACCCCTACCGGGCTGGGCCTAGGCGGCGCTCTTCATGCACCCGGCCGGCTTGTGAGCCGAATCGTTTCGGGGTTGCAATGGTTGGACGGGTATGCGTCTGCTCCGCTCAGCAATGGCGGCTGCCGTCGTGCTTGCGATCTGCGCGACGCCTGCCGCGGCGAGGACCGTCGACTTCGACGGCCATCGGGTCGGCGTGCCCGCCGGCTGGCCCGTGTATCGGCTGGCGGAGCATCCACGGATGTGCGTGCGCTTCGACCGACCCGCGGTCTATCTGGGAACGCCGGGTGCGAGCCAGCGCTGTCCAGCCGATGCGGTCGGAAGGCGCCGGGCGATCCTCGTCGACCCTGGCGCCGGGGTGCGCGCCCGCGCGCAGGCGAGCGCCGGCGCCGGCACCCCGGCTTTGGGGACGGCTGGCGGAGAAGCCTTCACCGGCCTCGGCTTCGACGCCTGCGCGGCGCCCTCCTCGCGGGCGATGGCGGCCTGGATCACCTCCCCGTACCGGGCCATCGGCGTCTACGTCGGCGGCGCCAACCGCGCCTGCTCCCAGCCCAACCTGACCACGATCTGGGTGGGCGAACAGGTCGCGACGGGCTGGCACCTGATCCCGACCTACGTCGGCCTGCAGGCGCCGACCAGCAGCTGCAGCAGCTGCGCCCTGCTCAGCTCGAGCACGAGCAAAGCGAGCGCGCAGGGGACCGAAGCCGCGAGCGACGCGGTCGCCAAAGCCCAGAGCGTCGGCATCGGACCGGGCAGCCCGATCTACTTCGACATGGAGGCCTACACGCGGACCTCGAGCGCGACCGCTGCGACCCTCACCTTCCTCTCCGCCTGGACCGCCCGCCTCCACTCGCTCGGCTACACGTCCGGCGCCTACGGCTCCAGCTCCTCGGGCATCGCCGACCTCGCCCGCGCGATCGGCAGCGCCTACACGCTGCCCGACGACATCTGGACCGCGAACTGGAACGGCGCCCGCAACACGCTTGACCCGTTTCTCCCAAGCAGCTCCTGGGCCTCGCACCAGCGCATCCACCAGTACCACGGCGGCCATAACGAGACCTATGGCCTGGTCACGATCAACATCGACAACGACTACATCGACGGCGCGACTGTCGGCGCCGAGACGAGCCCGGCCCTGTCACCCCTGACCGTCAGGCACGTCAAGCCGGTGGCCGGGACCGTGAGCGTCTGGGTCCGCTGCGGCTGGCCCGAAGGCCAGACCTGCCCCGGCCAGATCGTCCTGCGCACCCACGCCAAGCTGCCCCTGCGCGCCCGTCCGGGCACGCGGCAACGGATCGCGCGCATCGCGGTCGCCCATCGCATCTTCGCGCTCGCCGGTGGTAGGTCCCACACGTTCCGGATCGCCCTCGACTCCCGCGGCCAGCCGCTGCTGCGCGAACGCGGCCTGCTGAAGGCCCAGCTCCTGGTCGCGATTCCGGAAGCCCGCGCCACCCGCGCGGTCCATCTCAAGCCGGTTCGCTAGAAGCGCCGAGCCACTCGTCCGTCGGGCCGGTTACCGCGTTCACCAGCTCGACGATCGCCTCCGGAGCCTTGGCGGGAGAGCCGGCGTCGAAGGGCGGTTGCGGGTCGTACTCGATTCCGAGCTGGACGGCCTGGGCCACCTCGGGGCCGACCTCCTGGCCCACCAGATACAGCGCCATGTCGATGCCTGCCGAGACTCCCGCGGCGGTGATCACCTTGCCGTCCTGCACGTAGCGGCCGCCGACCGGGTCGGTGCCGAAGTCGCGCAGCTGCTCGAGGAAGGCCCAGTGGCTGGTCGCCCGCTTGCCCTCGAGTAGGCCGGCGGCGCCGAGCACCAGCGAGCCGGTGCAGACCGAGGTCGTCCATTTCGTCCCCGCGTCGATCCGGCGCAGCCAGGAGAGCACCGCCTCGTCCTGCATCAGCGGTCGGTTGCCTTCGCCGCCGGGGACGAGGACGATGTCGGCCTCGCTTATTTCGTCGAGCCCGAAATCGGCGTTGAGCCCGAGCGCGCCGCTGTCGGTGCGGACCGGTCCCTTCTTCGGGCCGACGAACTCGACCTCCCAGCCGGGGACGGAGCGCAGCACCTCGTAGGGCCCGATCGCGTCGAGCGCGGTGAGCTTGTCGAAGATGAGAATCGCAATCCGCACGGCACCCCGATCGTACGGAGTCGGCCGCCGGATGCGACGGGCGATGCCGCTCAGTCCCAAGTCGCTTGCGGCAGGTGCTCCAGGATGGTTCGGTCGGCCGTGAGCAGCGGTACGTCGGCGACGATGGCCTGCGCCGCGATCATCCGGTCGAAGGGATCGCGGGTCCAGGTGAGGCCGGCTGCTGTATTCGCAACCTCTGCCAGAGAAGCATCGGCAACCTCGAGCCCGATGCTTTGGCCCAGAGCAGCCAGCATCATCGGCGCGGAGTCGCGCGCCCTGCCGATCTCATGTATATAGGCAAGCTCCAGCGATACCAGCGGGGACACCCTGGGTTTGCGCTCGGCAATGAGGGTTCGCGCGGGCTCCGGGAGTCGCTCTGTCAGGCCGGCGTAAAGCCAGAGCGCGACATGGGTGTCAATTTGGATCAGGGTTCCACTCCGAGGACCAGTCGATGTGGATCAGCTCGTCGGGATCGCCGACGATCGCCCCCTCGCGCCGTGGCAGGCGGTCCCAGATCGATTGCTCCTTCTGGGGGGCGATCACCAGGGTCTTGCCGTTGCGTTCGACCTCGAGGGGCCGGCCGGTCTCCAGGATCTCATCGAGGATCCGGTAGATGTTGGCGCGCAGTTTCGAAGCGGTGATGGCCATGTCCAGCTCCCCACGATTCGTACGTACGAACAAAAAATAAGGCGTACGTACGTTAGCCGGGAGCGCGGCGGCAACCGGGGTCTGGGCTTGCATCGCCATCTTGGGAGACGCTAGAGGCCAAGGATTCACGCGTGGTGCGCGAAAACACATGCTTCAGCGACGTCTTTTGCCCCTATCCGTCAGGCTTGGCTCTGGTGAGCCGCCGGGATCAGATCAAGCTGAGCGATGCCGAGTTGCTGGAGCTGCTCGAGGGCGAGCGCATCGCAGTCGTCTCCAGTCTTGGGCCGCAGGGCTGGCCGCACTCGATGCCGATGTGGTTCGTGGCGCGCGGCGGGGAGGTCTGGATCTGGACCTACGCCAAGTCACAGAAGGTCCGCAACCTCGAACGCGACCCCCGCGCGACGGTGCTGGTCGAGACCGGACACGAGTACGGTGAGCTGCGCGGAGCGATGATCGAGGCCGAGGCGGAGATCCACCGCGACTTCGAGACCGTGATCGGCTTCGCCGAGGAGCTGACCCTGCGCTACGCAGAGGGCATCTCCTCGGTCGAGGGCGACGCCAAGGCGGCCCTCGAGGCGCAGGCCCCGAAGCGCGTGGCGATCCACTTCAAGCCGGTCCGCGTCTCCACCTGGGACCACCGCAAGCTGGGCGGAACTTACTGAGCCGTACCGGTCTCGAGTTCGCTACCTAGGAACCCAGGCCGTGTTGATGGGTGATCCACCCGTTACCTTTCCGCACTCGATGAGACGACTCCCGATAGCAGCCGCGGCCATTGTCGCGATTGTCTTGGCCCTGCCCGCCGTCAACGCCGGCGGGCGCCCGTCGATCCCGCCGAAGTCCTTCTTCGGAATCGACCCGCAGACGTTGCTGACCAACGTCGACGCCCAGTATCTGCAGGCCGGCCGGATCGGCACCATCCGGGTCCCGGTGCAGTGGTCCGCGGTGCAGTCCTCGCCAAGGGGCGGCTACGACTGGGCCGGGATGGACGAAACCATGGAGTTCGCCGCCCGGGCGCACCTCTCCGTTCTGCCCTTTCTCTACGGCACCCCCGCCTGGCTGGCGCGCGAACAGACGACGCTGCCGATTGACAGCGGCCGGGCGCGAAAGGCCTGGGTGGCCTTTGTCGCGGCCGCCGTGAAGCGCTACGGGCCCGGAGGCGAATTCTGGGCCGAGCATGCGCCCGCCACCGCCGCGCTCAACTACGTGCCGGCGATACAGAACCCGGCACCGATCCGCGCCTGGCAGATCTGGAACGAGGCGAACTTCTTCTACTTCGCCTACCCGGTGTCCCCTGGGCGCTATGCGCGGCTTCTGAAGCTGACCTACGGGACGATCAAGTCCACCGATCCGGGCGCGGAAGTGATCCTCTCGGGGCTGTTCGGCAATCCCGATCCGGGGGGGAAGCGCGGCATGGATGCCGACGACTTCGTCAAAGCCCTGTACCGCATGCGGGGGATCAAGCGGTACTTCGACGCGGTCGCCCTGCACCCCTACGCCTTCCACGTGGAAGATCTGGAAGAACTGACGGAGGCGATGCGCGTCGTGATACTCGAAAACCATGATGCCGGTGCCCGTCTCTACATCACCGAGATGGGCTGGGGCTCCCAGAACGACCCCAACGTCGTCGCCTTCGAGCAGGGAATCGCCGGCCAGGCGCGCGAACTGCGCAAGGGATATGCCTACCTGATCGAAAATCGTGGGCGCCTCAATCTCAAGGGCGCCTACTGGTTCTCCTGGAAAGACGTCGCCGGCTCCTGCAACTTCTGCGACTCGGTCGGCCTCTTCCGCGCCGGGTCCCGCTTCCACCCCAAGCCGGCCTGGCGCGCGCTCGTGGCGCTCACCGGTGGCCGTGCGCGGCCCTAGCCCACCCCTGTCATGACCTGGTCGAGAGCAGGGTGGTTTCTCGGATCCACCTGGCTCCTGGGAATCGTCGTCGCCTTCCTCAGCTGGCCAAGCCACGTTCTCACTCCCGGGGGCGACATCGATACCGGCTGGCAGATCGCGCTTCAGATGGCTGTCCAGAAAGGGCTCGATTTCGGCACCCAGTTCATCCTCAACGGCGGGCCGCTGGAGTTCGTCCTGCACCCGATGGCGCTCTATCCCGGCACCGCCATGGGTGGCGCGATCTATCTCCTCCTCTCCCAGCTCGCCCTCGGCCTGACGCTCGTCTGGACGCTGCGCAGAAGCCTCCCCATCCTCGCCGCCGCGCCGCTCGCCTACGTGCTGCTGGCGCTCGACGCTGACCAGTTCGTGCCCGCGCCCGCGCCGATCCTTGCCCTCGTCTTCATCTGGGCAATGGTCTCGATTGCCAAGGATCCGCCTGACTTCGCCCGTCCGCTGCTGCTCGTCGGCGGTGGGATCGCAGGTGCGGCGGCCCTGCTCATCCAGTTCAGCGACGGCTTCCTCATTTTCTTCATGTGCGTGGTCGCGGTGCTCGCCCAGCCGCGTGAGCGCGCCCGCGGCGTCGCGATCTTCTCCGGCACCTTTGCCATCAGCCTCGCCGGCTTCTGGTTCGCCACCGGCCAGGGGATCTCAAACTTCGACGACTACGTGAGAACAGCGTTCGAGGTGCTCTCCGAATGGTCGACCGCGCTCCCCTACGACGCGCCGGCGGTGAGCTGGGCGCGCCCCTATGCCGCGCTGGCGATCGTGGCGACCTTCGTGGCCGTCTTCCTCGGCACCCGCGGCCTACCACCCATTCGCCGCGCCGCCGCCTTCCTGATCGTGACCGCGCTCGACTTCTCGGCCTGGAAGCACGGCTTCGTGCTCGAAACAGCGACCTACGCTGCCCTCTTCACCTCGCTGATGCTGCTGCCCTGGCTCGCCTTCCGTTGGCAGGGGCCCAGCCTCGGCGTGGCGCTCGGGGCGATCGCGTCGCTGATCGCCCTCTTCTACCCGGTCTCCGGCCACGAGCCCTCCGAGCTGACCCACCCGATCGCCCGTGCCCGCGACGGTGTCAAACAGCTCGAAACCCTGCTTCTGCCAGGCCCTCGCGGCGATGCCCGGGCCGAATCGCGCGAGTTCCTGCGGAGCTTCTATCGGATCGACCCGAAGACCCTCGCCGCGCTGCGCGGTCGGTCGGTCCTTTCCTATCCGTGGGAGACCGCCCCGATCTGGGCCTACGGACTCGATTGGCATCCGCAGCCACTCTTCCCGTACCTTGCCTACGCCTCCTATCTCGATCGGCGCGACGCGGAAGCGATCGCCTCGCCCTCGGGGCCGCAGGCGATTCTGCGCCACAGCCCCTGCGGCGCCATCTACTCTGCAAACGATGCCGGTTGCGAGGCGTGGAACGCGGCTGGGCCGACCTTCCTCCCCCACGAGGAGCCTCAGGCCACGCTCACGATGCTGTGCAACTTCGAGCCGGTGCGCACGACGGCCAAGCTCCAGGTGCTCTACCGGGTGCCAGACCGCTGCGGGCGCCCCCGCCTGCTGGCCAGGCACAGCCTCGACGACCTCGAGACCTCGCGGATCCCGGCCCCCAGGCCCGGCGAGGTGATCTATGCGCGCGTGAGCGGGCTGATGCCAAGCGGGTTGGAGCGGTTGCGGACGTTCCTCTACCGAGCCACCAACCGGGTCGAGGTCTTCGATGGCAGGTACAGCTACCGGGTCGTGCCGGGCACCATGGAAGACGGCATCGTCCTGGGGGTTCCGCCCCGTCTGAACTACCAACCTCCCTTCCCGGTGACCCCGAACGCGTCGGCGATCGCCTTCGGCACGAATTCCGGACTTGGCGTCTCCGATCCTCACTACGAGATCGAATACTTCGCGATGCCGGTGCGGGCTCCACTCCCCCGCGGTGTCTTCCCGGACCGGGACCCGGTTCAATGAATATGCTGCTCGCCCGATGAGCTCCCTGACAGTGCTGATGCCCGTCTTCAACGAGCTGGAGACGGTCGAGACCGCGATCGAGCGGACCCTGGCCGCCAAGATGCCGGTTGACGATCGCGAGCTGATCGTCATCGACGATGGATCGACGGACGGCACCGCCGAGATCCTCGACCGCGAGTGGCCGGCCGAGGTTCGGGTGGTCACCCATGCCCACAACATGGGCAAGGGAGCGGCGATCCAGACCGGCCTCTCCCACGCCACCGGCGAGTTCACGACGGTGATGGATGCCGACCTCGAGTACGACCCCGAAGAGGTTGCCGATCTGGTCGTACCGCTGTCCCGGGGTGACAGCGACGCCGTCTACGGAGTGCGTGGATTCCAGGCCCATAACGCCTTCAGCTTCTGGTACGTGGTCGGCAATCGCGGCGTCACCTTTGCCGCCAACCTGATCTTCAACTGCTGGCTCGGCGATCTGATGACCTGTCACAAGGCGATCCGCACCGACCTCTTTCGCAGCCTTCCCCTGCGCGAGTCGGGTTTCGCGATTGAGGCCGAGATCACCGCACGGCTACTGCGGCGCGGAACCCGCATCTTCGAGGTTCCGGTCAGCTACCGGGCAAGGGGACGCGAGGAGGGGAAGAAGCTGACTGCGGCGGACGGGTTGCGGGTGATGCGGACCCTGGCACGCTGCCGCTTCGACAAAGCGGTGTAACGAGCCGGCCATGCCCTCCGACGAGCGTCATGGGGAGGTCTGGGATCTTGAGAGCCTGGCGAAGGCGACCGGACTCTGCGACTGGATGTTCGATCAGTTCGCCGACCTCGTCGACGGAAGCGTGCTGGAGGTCGGCGCCGGGATTGGGACGTTCAGCCAGCGGTTGTTGGACGGGGGCGCCTCCGATCTACTGCTGATCGAGCCGGAGCCGGCCTGCATGGCGGTGCTCGAGGATCGGTTCTCCGCCGACGAGCGCGTCGAGCTCGCCCGGGATGTCCTGCCCGGCTCGCCGGCTCTTGACCGGCGCTCGGGCTCGATCGAGTTCGCCCTGTGCCAGAACGTGCTCGAGCACATCGCCGACCACGATGCGGCGGTGGAGGCGATTGCCAGGTCGCTGAAGCCGGGGGGACGCATAGGCGTGCTGGTCCCGGCTCACCCGGCGCTCTTCGGCCGCCTCGATCAGGGCTACGGGCACAAGCGACGCTATACGCGCGACAGCTTGCGGGCCGTGCTCGAGGGCGCGGGGCTCGGGATCGAGGAGATGCGCTCTTTCAACTTGCTCGGGGTGCCCGGATGGTGGGCCAAGAACCGGTTCGGCGGGGCAGGCGTGGATTCGCGCTCATTGCGCGTCTACGAGCAGTTGCTCCGAGCCTGGCGTCCCCTCGAGGAGAGGCTCCGTCCTGGCTCCGGCCTGAGCCTCGTCGCGGTTGGCAGGAAGCCCGGGTAGGGCGGCCGCCTTCCCGAGCCTCAGGAGCCTCAGGTGGAGCTGCCGGCGAGCTCCTTCTGCACCTGCTCGGATACCCAGGCGTAGGTCTTCTCCAGGCCCTCGCGCAGGGAGATCGACGGCTCCCAGCCGTAGGTGTCCCGGATCATCGTGTTGTCGCTGTTGCGCCCGCGCACGCCCTGGGGGGCGTCGAGCTTGTAGCGGCGCTCCAGATTTACCCCGGCGATCCCCTCGACGATGTCGACCAGGCCGTTGATCGTCACCAGCTCGGAGGAGCCGAGGTTGATCGGCTCGACCCGGGGGCCCTGGGCGATCGTCAGCGTCCCCTGCACGCAGTCGTCGATGTACATGAAGCTGCGGGTCTGGTGGCCGTCGCCCCAGATCTCGATCTCGCCCGATCCGCTCTGGGCGGCTTCGGCGACCTTGCGGCAGATCGCCGCCGGCGCCTTCTCGCGCCCGCCGGTCCAGGTCCCCTCGGGCCCGTAGACGTTGTGGTAGCGGGCGACCCTCGTCTCGAAGCCGAAGTCCTCCATGAAGTGTCGGCACATGCGCTCGCTGAACAGCTTCTCCCAGCCGTAGCCGTCCTCGGGCATCGCCGGGTAGGCGTCGGTCTCCTTGAGCGCCGGGACCTCGGGGGTCTGCTGCTTCTCCGCCGCGTAGACGCAGGCAGAGGACGAGTAGAAGAAGCGCTCCACGTCGGCGTCGCGAGCCGCGACCAGCATGTGCGTCGAGGGCAGGACCGAGAGCATGCAGAGCGCCTTGTTGCCCTCGATGAAGCCCATCCCGCCCATGTCGGCGGCGAGGTTGTAGACCTCCGTGACACCCTCGACCGCCTCCCTGCAGGCGTCGAGCAGGGAAACGTCGAGAACGCGGTTGTCGGCTACCTCGAAGACCTGATGCCACTCCGCCAGCGGCTTGCAGTCGACCGAGCGGACCTCGCGGCCCTGCCGCAGGAGCTCGCCGACGAGGTGGCCGCCGATGAAGCCGCCACCGCCTGTGACGAGAACGGGCGCACGATCTTTCGAGTCCGGCATCCGGGGCATCTTAGGGGGATCGGCTGCCGGATTGCTGCCGCGCGAGACCGCGCGGCAGCAAAGCGATTGCGTGGGGTGACGTGGCTATGATCCCGACCTCCCGTGGGCTGAGCGCCGCTCCGAAGCGCGAACCAGCACGAAAGGCAAGGCCGCATGTTGCTCGCCACAATCTTCTTCCTGGCAGCCGCCGCTGTCGCCGTCCGCGGCGGGCGCACTGGGCTTCGCTCACTCGTCGTCCTGGCCATCGTGCTCGCGCCGCTGCGCGGCGGTCTGCTCGAGGTCGCGGACGATCTTTCCCTCGGCAGCCCGGGGTTGACGGTGAACGCCCTCGTGCCCGCTCTGGTCGCCGCCGTGGCGATCGGCTGCTTCGCGCAGGTGCGCCCGTGCGCCGGGGATTTTCCCCGCGCTCTCCTGATCGGCTGGGCGCTTATCGCCGGGGGGGTCGCCCTCAGCTTCCTGGCCAAGGTCGTCGGCCTGAAGCTGTACGGGATCGGGGTGGCGCAGTACCTCGTCTATCCGACCCTGGCGCTGGTGGTCTGGCCGCTGCTCGAGCCGGGGGACACGCGGCGCCTGACCCGGCTCTTCATCGTCATGGGGTCGGTGGTCACGCTGACGGTGATCGTGCAAGCGCTCGGCATCGGCGGCTTCATCCAGGCGGCGAGCGCCCAGGTCGACGGCCTCGCGGCGAACCGCTACGCGGGGATTACCGGCAGCTACCTACACACGTCCGCATTCCTCGGCACCGTGGCGGTGCTGGCGATGGGGGAGTTCTCGACCTTGCCAGACTGGCGCGCGCGCTTGGGCGGGACGGCCGTGCTCGCCGCGATCCTCAGCGGCGAGGTGCTCACCTTCAGCCGCTCGGGGGTGGTCATCGCGATGATCGGCGTGATCGTCCTCTTCCTCTTCGCGATGAAGCACCGGCGGGTGAGCTTCGCGGTCCTGGTCGTGCCCGCGATCGCGATCGCGATCACGGCCGGCGCGATCGGCGGCGTCGCTCCCGGAGCGGCGGGCGCACGCGTCAGTTCCGGCTTCGACCCGAGCAGCGATCCCGGCAACAAGCTGCGCAGCGAATCCTTCGAGAAGGGCTTCACCGTCTACAGCGAAGCGACGATCGTGCAGAAGGCGATCGGCCGCGGCGCCGCCTCGACCGGCAACGCCCAGCAGCTCGTCGACGACCCCGCGCCCCAGGTCACGGTCGAGAGCTACTACCTGAAGCTCCTGGTCGAGACCGGCGTGATCGGCCTGATCGCGATCGGCGGCTTCTTGGTCTGGGCGGCGATCGCCTTCGCCCTGGCGGCCTGGAGGCCGATCGACCCCTGGGCGGCGAGCGTCGCCGCCGCCGGGCTCGGGCTCTCTCTCTACAACGCGATCTACCCCGCGCTGGAAACCCAGATCCTCGCCCTGACCTGGTGGCTGCTCCTGGCCATCTGCCTGAAGAGCGGCGAGAAGGCGACGCCGATCGCCCTCTGGCGCGCCGGCAGACCGTCCGCGGCGGCGGCGCCGGAGCGCGAGCGCGTCCTGATCGGATGAGCCGGGACGGCGAGGCCCCGGTCAGGGTCGCCTTCTTCCCGATGCACCCGGTCGATGACCGCGCCAGCGGCACGTTTTGCGTGCTGCCGGCCACCCGTTCGGCCGACCGGGGCGTCACCGGGACGGTCTTCGCGCCGTCGAGCCCGGCGCTGCACGAGTCCTTCTACCGCCGCAAGACGAAGGGCTGGCGCGTCCGCGCAGCGATCTACTGGTACGGGATCGTGCTGCCACGCCGGCTTGTCCAGATCCTGCGGGCGCGCAACCACGACGTCATCTTCGTCCAGCGGTCGATGTTCCGCTGGTCCTCGCCCCCGGTTCTGGAGTGGATCGCCCGCAAGCTGACCGGCCTGCCGATCGCCTACCACCTCGACGACGGCATCTGGCTGGCGGCACGCCGGGAGTGGTCGGTGCGGCGCTGCCGGATCGCGACCACCGTGGTCACCGGCAACGAGGCGATCGCCGAGTTCGCCAGGGACGCCGGAGCGCCGGTCACCCACGTCGAGTACGCGGTAGACGCGTCTGCCTACCCGGTCAAGCGGCACGGCGAGCACTCGCCGGTTGCGATCGGCTACACCGGGATCGCGCCCGACGACCACCTCGCACCGATCGAAGTTCCGCTGCGCGAAGCCTGCGAGGCGACCGGGGCCCGGATCGAGATCGTCGGCGGGATGACGAGGCCGGCGCTGCCGGCCCTCGCCGGCCATCTCGACTGGCGCCCCTGGGACCCCGACGACGAGTACTCCTGGGCGGCGGACTTCGACATCGGGATCATGCCGCTCGCGGACACCGAGATCCACCGCACCAAGGAGCCGCTGAAGATCAAGGAGTACATGGCGGCCGGCCTCCCCCTCGTGATCTCCCCGGTCGGCCACAACCTCAGCGTCGTCAGCGACGGCGTCGAGGCGTTCTTCGCCTCGACGCCGGAGGAGTGGCGGGGACGGCTGGAACGGCTGGTCGGCAGCGCCCAGCTGCGCGCCGAGCTGGGGGGGAGGGGCCGGGAGCTGGTGCTCGAGCGCTATGACCTGCCGCGGATGCTCGACGAGCTTGCCGAGCTCTTCCACGGCCTCGCGGCCGCTGACCGGGGCGCGGTGGCGAGCTGACGGGCGTGGAGGAGCCTGGGCGGGAGGTCGAGGACGATAGGCCCGGCCCGCTGGGCCCCACCCCGCTGACCGAAGAGCTGGGCGAGGCGGACATACCCGAGAGGGAGTTGGGCAGCGAGAGCGCCGCCGGCCCGATGGTCGGCAGCTTCGCCGCCACGGGCACGATCCAGCTGATCCAGGCCGTGGTCGGCGTGCTGCTGGCGCGCATCCTCGGCCCGTCGGAGCGGGGCGAGCTCGCCGCGGTCATCCTCTGGCCGACCCTGATGACGACGATCGGCAGCATCGGGCTCGCCCAGGCAGCCACCTACCACGCCTCGCGCGCCTCGCGCCTCGGCGTGGTCGTCGGCAGCACGCTGGCGATTGTCGCCGTCGACTCGGTGTTGCTGGTGGCGATCGGCTGGGCGATCATTCCCCTCGCGCTCGGCGGGCACGACTCGGGGGTCGTCCGCGAGGCGCAGCTGTTCCTGACCGGGTTCGTGCCCCTCAACCTGCTCGCCGTCTCGATGATGTCGATCCTCAACGGCAGCCACCGCTTCGTCTGGTTCCAGTCGCTGCGGCTGATCATGATCGGCAGCACGGCCGCCGGGATCGGCCTGCTCGCCGCCGCCGGCGAGATGACCGTCTCCTCCGCCGCGGTCGCCTACCTCGCCGGCTTCGCGATCGCCGCCGCCGTTGCGCTCGCGGTCACGATCCGCTCCGTCGGCGTGACCGAGGTCGGCTTCAGCCGCGAGACCTCCCGGGGCCTGCTCGGGTTCGGCTCCAAGAGCATGCTCAGCCAGAGCATGTGGACGCTCAACGAGCGGGTCGACCAGCTCGTCATCTCGGTCTTCTTCAGCGCCACCAGTCTCGGCCTCTACGTGGTCGCGGTGACGCTCACCTCGCTGACCACCCTGATCGGCTTCTCCTTCGCCCTGGTCGCGCTGCCGATGATCGCGCGGCTGAAAGTGCGGTCCGAGCAGCAGCAGATGGCGCGGCTGATCGTCAGCGCAACACTGATCTGCGCGACCCTGGTCTCGATCCCGATCTTCGTCTTCGAGCCGACCCTGATCCGGCTGCTCTTCGGCGACTCCTTCGCCGGCGCGGCCGGCGTCGGCCGGGTGCTGCTCGTCGCCGGGGTCGTCTTCGGCCTCAACCGGGTCCTCGAGGCACTGCTGCAGGCGGTCGGCAGGCCACTCGACTCGAGCATCGGCGAGGGGGTGGCACTCGCCGTCACCGCCGGCGGCCTGGCCGCGCTGCTGCCGACCCTGGGGATCATGGGCGCCGGCGTCACCTCGCTGCTCGCCTACTCGGCGAGTTCGGCCTTCATGGTCCGGCGGGCTTCGGCAGCGCTTGGGATCTCCTCCCTGAGCCTGCTCAAGCCGGAGCGGGGGATGATCCAGGGCTTCCGCTCAATCGCTCGCCTCGTGCCCGGCTTCGGCCGGTAGCAGGGCGACGGCGCGGCGTCGCAGCCGGCGACGCAGGCCGGAACCGAGGGAGGACTCGATCAGCGCTTCGCTCGGCAACTGGCGGGCGGGAAGCCCGCCCCCGGCGCGCCATCCCCGCACCCTGCCGAATGCCCCCCGCGCGGTGCGATCGAGGACGAGCTGGCCGGTGCAGATCGCCGTCTCGCAGAGAAGCGTCCGCGCCGCCGCTACGGGGTCGGTCGCGACCCCGTAGCGGCGCAGCATGTAGCCCCGGCTCCAACCGGTCAGCGCGTACTTGTCACCGATCCTGCCGCGCAGGGTGGCCGAGTAGAGGTGGCGGCCGGTCGCTCCCGGCGCCAGCGCGCAGGTCGCCCCGTCCGAGCGCAGCCGCAGGCCCAGGTCGAGGTCCTCGTAGTAGGCGAAGATCCGCTCGTCGAAGCCGCCCACCTCTTCGAACGCCGCCCGGCTGTAGAGGGCTGCGCCGCCGGTCGGCGCCAGCGGCGGCGGGGCGGCGGCGGCTGCCGAGACCGGCTCGCCGTGCAGGTAGTCGAACGCCATCAGGGTGTCGCGTGCCGCGACCACGCCGGCCGAGTCGATCAGGTGCGGCGCATCGTCTTGGGTGAGGACCCCGGCGACCATCTCCGCTTCGCCCTGGGCCGCCAGCATCTCGGCGACGAACCGGGGATCGCAGCGGACGTCGTTGTTGACCAGCAGGATCGGGTCGCCGGGCAGCTCGACGATCGCCCGGTTCAGGGCGGCGCCGAAGCCGTAGTTGCGCTCCAGCGCGAGCACCTCGGTTGCCGGGAAGCGCTCGGCCAACATGGCGAGGGAGCCATCGCTCGACCCGTTGTCGACGACCACCGTCGAGGCGGCCGTCGTCTGCTCCGCCAGCGAGTCGAGCAGGCGGGCCAGGCGCGCGGCGCCGTTCAGGTTGGGGATGTAGATGGTCGGTTGCAGGGCGGGAGAGGGGGTGGTCTTCGGGGCGGCCGACGATAGCCTTGCGGGCGTGCCAGACCTCAAAGGCCTGATCCTCTCCGGCGGAGCCGGGACGCGGCTGCGCCCGATCACCCACACCTCGGCGAAGCAGCTCGTGCCCGTCGCCAACAAGCCCGTGCTCTTCTACGGGATCGAGGCGCTGGTCGACGCCGGCGTGACCGAGATCGGGATCGTGATCGCGCCGGAGACCGGCGATGAGATCCGCGCCGCCGTGGGGGACGGCTCGGCCTTCGGGGCGGCGGTCGCCTACATCGTCCAGGACGAGCCCGCGGGCCTCGCCCACGCGGTGCTCACCGCGGAGGAGTTCATCGGCGACTCTCCCTTCGTCATGTACCTGGGGGACAACCTGCTGCGCGACGGCCTGCGCGGCCTCGTCGCGGCCTTTCGGGAGACGGGCCCCGACGCCCTCGTCCTGCTGACGCCGGTCGAGAACCCCAGCGACTACGGCGTCGCCGAGCTCAGCGGCGAGCGCATCGTCCGTCTGGTCGAGAAGCCCGAGGACCCGCCGTCGAACCTCGCCCTGGTCGGGGTCTACCTCTTCGGCACGGCGATCTTCGACGCCGCTCGCGCCCTGAAGCCGTCCTGGCGCGGGGAGCTGGAGATCACCGAGGCGATCCAGGGCCTGATCGACGGCGGTAAGCAGGTCCGCTCGGAGGTGGTCAGCGGCTGGTGGAAGGACACCGGCCAGCTCGCCGACATGCTGGAGGCGAACAGGCTCGTCCTCGAGGAGATCGGGTCCAGGGTGGACGGAGAGGTCGATGGTGCCTCCCGGGTCGAGGGGCGGGTCGTTCTGGAGGCCGGCGCCAGCCTGGTCCGCTCCGTCGTCCGCGGCCCCGCGGTGATCGGCGCCGGCGCCCGCATCGAGGACGCCTACATCGGCCCTTACACCTCGATCGGCGAGGGGGTGCGGATCTGCCGCGCCGAGGTCGAGCACTCGATCGTCCTCGCCGGCTCGGCGGTCGAAGACCTCTCCAACCGGATGGAGGCCAGCCTGCTGGGACGCAACGTGAAGCTGACCCGCAGCGATGGAGTGCCGCGCACGCTGCGCTTGATGGTCGGCGACAACTCCGAGATCGAGATGACCGGATGACCACCCCCGCCGAGGCGCCAGGCGAGATCGTCGACAACCCGGCGCCGCCGGAAACGGCCTGGCGCGACGCCGCGAAGCGGATCTTCTGGCGACTCCTGCCCCGCTCCGCCTACCAGCGCCTGCTTGCCTACAGCAAGGCGCGGGACTTCGCCAGCGGGCGCTTCCGTGAGCCCGAGCTCGACCTTGTCGCCGCCTTGGTCGAGGCGGGCGACACCGTGGTTGACGTCGGCGCCAACCACGGCATGTGGACGCTGGCGCTCTCGCCCGCCGTCGGCGAAACGGGGCGCGTCTACTCCTTCGAGCCGGTTCCCTTCACCTTTGGGGTGCTCGGCGCCGTCGTCCGCCGCGCCCACCTGGCCAACGTGACCCTCGTCAACAAGGGCTGCTCGGACCGGGTTGCGACGATGGCGATGACGGTTCCCCTGCAGAGCTCTGGCTCCAGCGACGACCTCCAGGCACACCTTTCCCAGAGGCGCGGCGAAGACGAGGGCAATGCCGACGAGAGCGTTGACGTCTCGTGCGAGATGACTACGCTCGACGCGACGCTCGCCGGGGTTGAGGGCGTCTCCCTGCTCAAGCTCGATATCGAGGGCGCCGAGCTGCTCGCTCTGCGCGGGGCTGTGGATCTGGTCGCCCGCGATCGTCCCGCGATCGTCTGCGAGATCGACGCGGCGTTCCTTGCGGGCTTCGGGCAGGAGCCGCGCGACGTGGTGGAGTTCCTCGGCCAGTGGGGGTACGAGGCGCACCGCTACGACGGCACGGCGCGGCGCCTCGAACGGGTGGCAGAGCCGGCACGGATCGGTCATGCGAACGTGCTCTTCCTGACCGAGGAGCAGGGCGAGAAGCTGAGCGGTTTCCATAGATGAAGGTCCTGATCACAGGCGCCGCCGGGATGCTCGGCCGCGACGTCGTCCTGGCCGCGGGCAACGCCGGCCACGACGTGGTCGGCTTCGGCCGGACCGAGCTCGACGTCGCCGATCGAGGTGCGGTCTCGGCCAAGCTCGAGCTGGAGCGGCCCGACGTGGTGATCAACTGTGCCGCCTGGACCGACGTCGATGGCGCCGAGGACGCCGAGGAGGCGGCGATGGCCGTCAACGGCAAAGGCGCCGGGAACGTCGCCGTCGCCGCCGCCGCGACCGGCGCCGGCGTCGTCTACGTCTCCAGCGACTATGTCTTCGACGGCGCCAAGGGCGCGCCGTACGTGGAGACGGACCAGCCGGCGCCGCTCTCCGCCTACGGCCGTACCAAGCTGGCCGGCGAGGAGGCGACGGCGGCCGCCAACAAGCGCCATTTCGTCGTCCGCTCCTCCTGGCTCTTCGGGATCGGCGGCTCCAACTTCGTCGAGACGATGCTGCGCCTCGGCGCCGACCATGGCGAGGTGCTGGTCGTGCGCGACCAGGTCGGTTCGCCCACCTACGCCTGGCACCTCGCCTACGGCATCGTCCGCTTGATCGAGGGGATCGAGTTCGGCATCCACCACATGGCCGCCGCCGGCGCCTGCTCCTGGTACGACTTCGCCCGCGAGATCTTCGAGCAGGCAAAGCTCGAGTGCCGAGTGCTCTCGGGGACGACGGAGATGCTGGGCCGGCCGGCGCCGCGCCCGCCTTATTCTGCCCTCGCCAGCCAGCGTGAGCACGCGATCGAGCTCCCCCCTTGGCAGGACGGCCTCAACGCCTACCTCTCCCAGCGCGCCAGCGAGCACGAGGAGATTGCATGAAGCTGCTCGTCACCGGCGCCGCCGGCTTCATCGGCTCCACCTACGTGCGCCTGGTCGGGGAGGAGCACGAAGTGCGGGTGCTCGACAAGCTCACCTACGCGGGCCGGCGCGAGAACCTGCCGGAGGGCACCGAGCTGGTGGTCGGAGCGATAGAGGACCCGAAGGTCGTGCGCGAGGCGATGGAGGGCTGCGACGCGGTCGTCAATTTCGCCGCTGAGTCCCACGTGGACCGCTCTATTGACGACCAGGACGCCTTTGCCCGCACCCACGTGATCGGCACCGGCACGCTGCTCGACGCGGCTCGCGAGCTCGGCGTCGGTCGCTACCTGCAGGTCTCAACCGACGAGGTCTACGGCTCGATCGAGTCGGGCTCCTTCACCGAGACTTCGCCGCTGGACCCCTCCTCGCCCTACTCGGCGACCAAGGCCGCCGGCGACCTGCTCGTCTCCGCCCATTTCCACACCTACGGCACCGAGGCCGTGATCTGCCGTGGCTCCAACAACTACGGCCCGCGCCAGTACCCCGAGAAGCTGATCCCGCTGATGGTGCTGAACGCGCTCCACGGCGACTCGCTGCCGATCTACGGTGACGGCCGCCAAGTGCGCAACTGGCTCTACGTCGAGGACTTCTGCCGCGGCATCCACACCGTGCTGGAGAAGGGCCGCCCCGGCGAGGCCTACAACGTCGGCGGCCCCGACGAGTGCGAGAACATCGAGGTGGTCAAGCGGGTGATCGAGCTGGTCGAGGCCGACGAGAGCCTGATCGAGTACGTCACCGACCGCCCCGGACACGACCGCCGTTACTCGCTGGGCAGCGACAAGATTCGTGAGCAGCTCGGCTGGGAGGCGCAGGTGCGCTTCGCCGAGGGTCTCGAGCGGACCGTCCAGTGGTACCGCGACAACGAGGAGTGGTGGGGACCGATCCGCTCCGGCGAGTACCGCGAGTACTACGAACGCCAGTACGGCCGGGCGCTCGGCTGATGCTGGCGCGGCTGCCAACCAAGCTCGACGGGACGGTCCTGCTCGAGCCCGTCGTCCACGGCGACGAGCGCGGCTTCTTCATCGAGACCTACCGCCGCGACCTCTGGGCCGAGCACGGGGTGGAAGCCGAGTTCGTCCAGCACAACCACTCCCGCTCCGCCAGGGGCACCCTGCGCGGCCTGCACTTCCAGACCGAGCCCGGCCAGGCCAAGCTGGTCCGCTGCCCCCGCGGCGAGATCTTCGACGTAGCCGTCGACCTGCGCCGCGACTCCCCCACATACGGCCAGTGGGAGGGCCACGTCCTCGACGACAAGGACCACCGCCAGCTCTTCGTCCCGATCGGTCTCGCCCACGGCTTCGCCGTGCTCAGCGACGTAGCTGACGTCACCTACCTCTGCTCCAGCACCTACGACCCGGCGACGGAGTCGGGCATCGCCTGGGACGACCCCGAGGTAGGCGTCGAGTGGCCCGTCGGCGAACCCCTGGTCTCCGAGCGTGACCGCGGCGCCCCGACCCTCGCTGAAGTCGCCGAGACGCTGCCGTTCTGAGATCGCGTCCTCGGCGACGGGATCGGGGCTGAATCGGCACATTCCGCGCAACACACGTGCGTCGGTGGCTGCAACGGTCCTCGCATGAGCCAACCCACCGCCATAGACATGTCCGCCACATGGCCTAATGTGGTCCACATGTCCAAGATGATTCAGATCCGCAACGTCCCAGACGACGTCCACAGGGCGCTCAAGATCCGCGCCGCGGCGGAGGGCATCTCCCTCTCCGACTACATCAAGCGTGACCTCGAAGAGCTGGCTAAGCAGGCGACGCTCGAGGAGATCTTTGCCGACGCTCGCGCGCGGGGAGAGTCGGGTATCACTGCCGAGGAAATCGTCTCGGACCTGCGCCAGATGCGAGGGGAGTGAACCTCATGACAGTCGTGGACGCGTCGGTCGTCGTCACCGTCCTCATCCGGGGCGAGTGCGCCGACTGGGCCGAGGAACAGCTCTCAGCGGCCGGCACCGGCAGGTCTCTCTGGGCTCCGCACCTGATCGACGCTGAGGTCGGCCATGCGTTGCGCCGCCGGGTGGCGGCGCGGAAGCTGCGGGATAACCACGCCTCAGCTGCATTGAGCAAGCTGGCCAGGCTCCCACTGCGTCGTATCGCCCATACCGATCTGCTCGACCGAGCCTGGGACCTGCGTCACAACCTCAGCTTCTACGACGGCCTCTACGTCGCCCTGGCCGAGCGACTCCAGACGCCGCTGCTGACGCTCGACGGTCGCCTCGCAAAGGCCGCAGGTGCTTCCACGCAGATCGAGGTGCTGACTGACGGCTAAATCGCCCTCGCTGAGATGCGAAGCTCAACATACAGTTGTTTATCGCCAGAGAAGCGAAAGCCGCTTGCGCTTCGTGCTGGGGGTCATTCCATAAACACGGTATTCAACGCTGATCGTGATCATAGCCTTGTCTCTTTGGAGAACCTTTCGGCGAAGCCGACTGCCTGCTGCATCGGCGCGTGGCCAAAACCTCAGCCACTTTCGTCCTCCGCTTGGCACGCGGCCGTTCGAATAGCCTTGGATAATTTCCCAGGCAACACCTGGGGAGGGGTCGATATGGAGGAAGCCTGATTCCGGAATGTTGACTGCGAGGAATGTAAACCATTTTCGACCGCTGTGTTTCACATGTCCGAAGCTGAAGTTGGTCCGTGGCGGAGGGGGGGACGGTGGGAATACTCGCTCGTCCACTGCAATTCCGCATGGGAATTTGGGGACTTCAATAAAACTCCGGTCCACATCGGTGCCGTCAAGGTTGGCGCGGCCGATTAGACCAGGCTCGTCGAGAGTCCAATAGATGCGAGACCCCTCGATTGCGAGTCCACACGGCCGGTCTAGGCCAGTAATAAATTTGGAATTTACTTCCGTACCATCGAGGTTGGCTCTCCCTATTCTGGTTTTTAGATCTGTCCAGAAGATATGGGACCCATTGATGGCTATTCCACAGCCTTCGACTTTGGGGATAAACGGTTGGGTAATGTTTTCGCCAGTAATATCTGCACGATCCAGCGAATCGCGATTCCAAAAGATATTCGAACTGTTGATGGCAATGCCGCAGGGAACGTTGTAGCCCGTATCGATGAAGCGCTGATTTACTTCAGTGCCGTCGATGTTTGCTCTGCCTATCGCCATTCCGTAGCTGTTGGCCCAGTAGATATGCGATTCGTTTATTGCCACACCGCATGGCTCATTGGCGCCAGTGATGAACGCATAGTTTGGATCCGTTCCGTCGAGGTTCGAGCGGCCGATTGTTCCAAGGGATGGGTCTGCCCAGTAAATATGGGATGCGCCAACAGCAACCCCGCCACAGATAATGTCTACACCTGGTCCCTGAGGGAGCGAAAAGAGGTTGGGATTAAAATTCGTCCCGTCCAGGTTGACTCTGCCGATCGTGTCTCCGTTGGTCCAGTAGATAGCTGCGCTCGCTTGACCCGTGGACAGGAAGAGAAGGGCGAAAAAAATAGCAAACGCCGTAAAAGCGGGTGCTATCCGATTCCATTGAACTTGTGAGCGGAAGCCATTCTGAGACAACATGGTAGACATCATAGTTTCATTAATCTGGGATTGCAGGCGACCAGAAGCCTGACGCTCAGCCGGGCAGCGGGCAGACCGTCAGCGGCACCGGTTCGCTCGCCCAGAGTTCCCCAGGGCAGCTTGGCGCGGTCGGCCGGGATGCGAAGCTCGGCGGGTCGGTTTGCCGTTAGCTGCCGATCGGGACGACCGCCCGGTCGGCGAAGCGCCGCAGGGCGATCGGGGTGTCCCCGCCGGCGCGCAGGACGGCGCCTCCCCTCGGGAGTTCGAGCAGCTCCCCCACGGAGCGAGGTACGAGGCGCCTGCAGCCGCGCTTGGCCGGATCGGCCGCCCGGACGAGATCAAGGTGCAGCATCCGCGCCGCCACCACGTCCGTCCCGTGGCGGACTTCTTCGCTCTGTCCCATCAGCTCCGGCAGCGAGTAGGCGAAGGAGCCATAGATCCCGGCGGCGGCCAAGGCGAGCACGATGGCAACGTCGATGCGGCTCAGCCGCGTACCCCGCGCCGCCTCGACGACCACGAGCAGCAGCACCACGGCGCCGGAGTGAGGTAGCGGTTTTCGCCCGGCGTCCGGCCCTGGGTGACGACGAGCCCCTGCAGGGTCCAGAGGACGACCAGGACCGTGAGCGTCGACCACAGCGTGGGGGGGAAGGAGCCCCGCCTGTAGAGGCGCCTCGCCGCGTAGACGATGACCGCCACCTCGAAGGTCGCGAAGACCACCGCCGCGCTGGCCTGTTCAAGGCTGAAACCTGCACTGTCAGCGAGGTCGCCGGGCCCGGTCCGACGATCGACTCGCGACCGAAGAGGGAGGTCGCGGTGGCGGCGAGCGCATCGACGAAGTAGAGCGGCAGGGTCGGCAGGTTGGAGATTTCCGGAGAGCCGCCGGTGCCGAACTGCAGCGCCCAGATGCGCACCCCGATGTAGAAGGCGAGGGGGATGAGGAAGACGTAGGCGCGCCGGGCGCGGCCGCTGTCGAGGAGGATCGCCACGGTGACCCGGCGAGGAAGGCGAGGCCGGAGGAGTAGCACGCCACCGAGAGGGTGAGCAGCGCCGCCGCGGCGATGTCCCAGGCGCGCTTGTCGTTCTCGATCGCGATCAGGGCGGCGAGGCCGGCGCCGATCGAGTAGATCAGCTGCACGGCGATCAGCGGCTGCAGGATGATGCTCGTCGCCGTGCCGAAGAGAGCGGCATCATCGCCGACGCGAGGGCCAGGATGGGCCCGATCCGGCGCCGCGAGAAGACGTAGACGAGCCAGCTGCAGGCCAGGACGCCGACGACCTCGGCGAGCTTGAAGGGCAGGAAGGCGACACCCCAGAGCCCCAGGAACGCCTTGAAGAGGAGTAGCGGAGCCACCATCAGGTGCTGGTTGATCGGGTGCAGCGTGTCGAGGAAGCTGCCAGTGCCGGAGATGTAGATCCAGCTCCACTCATCGCTGGCGAAGAGGGCGCCGCGCTCGAGCCACAGGAGCAGGGCGGCCGAGGCGACCATCGCTAGAATCAGCGCCGCAAGGCCGACGCGCTCGGAGTCGAGCCGGTCGAGTCGCTTGACTGCTGTGCGCCAGGTATCGGCTCCCCGCCGTCCATCGGCGAAGCAGTCTATCCACGCCCATGCCGACAACGGTCATCTTCAGCAATGTGCGCGCCGACCACCTGGTGCAACGGCACCACTACGTCGCGCGCTGGCTGGCCGAGAGCGGCCGGACTATCTGGTTCGACACGCTGGGGTCGAGGAATCCGCGGCCTTCCGACCTGCGACGGATCGGCGGTGAGCGGGCCGGCCAGGACCCGGCCGAGCTGCTGCCCGGCGTCGAGATCGTCAAGCCGCGGTTCGTGCCGGCCTTCGGCGCGCCCTTCTACGCGCTCAACCGGCGCCTGCTCGAACGGCAGCTGGACGACCTCGGCGTCGATCCGGGCGACTCCACTGCCTGGGTCTACCTTCCCCACCCGGTCGTCCTCGGCATGCTGAAGCGCCAGGGTTGGGGACGCGTCGTCTTCGACCTCTGCGACGACATCGACGACATGGAGGTCCATCCCGCCCTGTGCAAGGGCGAGGCCGGCCTGCTGCGCGAGGCCGACGTCGTCTTCGCCACCGCCGAGGCGTTGGTCGAGAAGGCGCGCCGGGTGCGTGGCGGCGAGGTGCACTACGTCCCCAACGGGGTCGACGGCGCCCGCTTCGGCGGCGACATCGAGCCGCCCGGAAAGCTGCGCCGCGTGCTCTACGTCGGCGCGATCTACGAGTGGCTCGACGAAGACCTGATCGCCGAGGTCGCCGCAGCCCGGCCCGACCTCGAGTTCAGGATCGTCGGCCCGGTGCGTCGTCCCCTGCCCCGCCTCTCGCGGATGGCCAACGTCTCGATCCCCGGCCCGGTCGCCGCCGCCGACGTGCCGGCGGAGATCGCCGCGGCACAGCTCTGCATGATCCCCTTCCGTCCCGGCCCGCTGACCGAGGCCACCGACCCGCTGAAGCTCTACGAGGCCCTGATCGCCGGCCGCCCGGTGCTGGCGACGGCGCTGCACCAGGGCGAGCGCTTCGCCCCGGCGGTCCGACTCGAGCAGACGCCGGCCGCCTGGCTGCAGGCGCTCGCCGACCTCGACAGCGGCGCCTGGTCCGTCGACACCGCGGCGCTTCGCGAGCGGGTCGCGCGCGAGGAGGACTGGCGCGAGCGGTTCGCGCGCATGGATCGCGCCCTCGCCGTCGAAACGGTCTCGGCATGAGGATCGGAATCGTCCTCGGGACGCGTCCCGAGATCATCAAGCTGGCCCCCGTGATCGAGGAGGTCGACGCCCGCGGGCTCGACCGCTTCCTGATCCACACCAACCAGCACTACGACTGGGAGATGGACGCGCAGTTCTTCGAGGAGATGGAGCTGCCGCCGCCCGATCTCAACCTCAACGTCGGCTCCGGCGCCCACGGCGAGCAGACGGGGAAGATGCTCACCGCGATCGAGGCCGCGATCGAGGAGCGGGAGCTGACCCACCTGATCGTCCAGGGCGACACCAACTCGGGCCTGGCCGGGGCGCTGGCGGCCGCCAAGCTGCTGCGCCGGGTGGCGCACGTCGAGGCCGGGCTGCGCAGCTACGACATGCGCATGCCCGAGGAGCTCAACCGGCGCCTGATCGACCACATCTCCACCGACCTCTTCCCGCCCACCCCGACCGCCCACGCCGTGCTCGAGGCCGAGTCGGTCCCGGGCCTGGTCCACGACCCGAGCGGCAACACCGTCGTCGACGCGGTGATCCGCTACGCGCCACGCCGTGCGGTCCCGATCGGGGAGCGCGACCCGACGATCCTGATGACCCTGCACCGGCCCGAGAACGTCGACCACGAGCCGATCCTGCGAGCGATCCTCGGCACCGTCGGCGAGGTGGCCGCCGCGCACGAGCTCGGCGTCGTCTTCCCGGCCCACCCGCGCACACGGGAGCGGCTGGAGCGGTTCGAAATTCCCCTGCCACCACGGGTCGAGTTTGCTCCGCTGAAGTCGTTCAGGGAGCTGCTCGGGTTGCAGGCGGGCGCCCGGCTCGTGATGACGGATTCGGGCGGCCTGCAGGAGGAGTCCTGTGTGCTCGGCACGCCCTGCGTCGTCCTGCGCACCCACACCGACCGCCCCGAGACCGAAGCGGTCGGTGCCAGCCGCCTCGGCGGCGTCGAGCGCGAGGGGATAGTCGCCGCGACGGAGGCGATGCTTGCGCTCCGCGGCTTCGACTGGGACCAGCCCTTCGGCGAGGGGACGTCCAGCCGCAGCATCGTCGACGCCCTTGCCGCTCCGGCTTCTGAGCCCGCCCCGGCGACGTCAGGCTGAGCCGCGGCCGCGCTGGGCCACGGTGATGCCGAGGCTGACCGCGAGCTTCGCCCAGATCCCGGTGTAGACTGCGGTGTTGACCAGCAGATTGTGCTCGGGGGCGTCGAAGCGCCGGTAGAAGCGTCCCATGCCCCGGTGGAAGGCGATCTCCTGTTTGGGGGCACGTCGCTTGCCACTGGAACCGCCCTTGACGTGGAGCGCCACCCCGGCCGGCTCGTAGAAGACCGTCCAGCCCGCTTGCCAGAAGCGTCGGCACCAGTCGAGGTCCTCCATGTAGAGCCAATAGCCCTCGTCGAGCAGGCCGACCTCGCGCACCGCCTCGGCCCGGCAGAGCATGAAGGCGCCGTTGACGGCGTCGACCTCGCCCGGCTCGTCGTCGTCGAGGTGGGTCGCCCGGTACTGGCTGAGGGCGCCTGAGGCGTCCTCGGAGCGGCCGATCCCGGTGAAGTGGGCGAGGGCGCTGAGCGGGGTGGGGAAGGAGCGCTTGCAGGCGTGGTCGAGCTCGCCCGACTCGGTTACGAGCTTGCAGCCGACCATGCCGATCCGCTCCTCGGAGCGCAGCCGCGCCAGGGCGGCGTCGAGCGTTCCGGCGTAGACCTCGGTGTCAGGATTGAGCAGCAATACCGCGGCCGCTGCGTCCTCGCGCAGGACGACGTTGTTGGCGGCTGAGAAGCCGATGTTCTCGCAGCGGATCAGCCGCACCCAGGGAAACTCGCGCTCGACCATGTCCGGGGTCGGGTCGGTGCTGCCGCTGTCCACCACCGTCACCTGCATCTTCACCGAGGCGGGGTGCTCGCCGAGCGAGCGCAGGCAGCGCCGCAGCAGGCTTCCGGCGCCGTGGCTGACGATCACGACCTCGAGGTCGAATGCGGGCGGGCCGGCCATCGCAGCTCCTCAGTAGGCGCCGTCGCCGCGCACGATCGCGCTCGGCGTCCGCAGCAGGATCGCCAGGTCGCCGGCGACCGAGAGGTTATCGAGGTAGTCGCGCTCCATCGCCAGCCGCTCCTCGAAGGTGAGGTCGCCGCGGCCGTAGACCTGCATCGGTCCGGTTAGGCCCGGCTTCACCGCCAGGCGGATTCGCTGGCGGTCGTCATACAGGGCGACGACGGCCTCCTCCTCAGGCCGCGGGCCGACCAGCGACATGTCGGACTTGAGCACGTTGATCAGCTGCGGCAGCTCGTCGAGGCTGGTGCGGCGCAGGAGGCGCCCGGCGCGGGTCACCCGCGGGTCGTCGGGGATCTTGAAGACGGGCTCGTCGAGCTTCTCGAGGTCGACTAGCTCGCCGAGCCGCGCCTCCGCGTCGGTGACCATGGTGCGGAACTTCAGCATTGTGAAGGGCTCGCCGTCCTTGCCGGCGCGTCCCTGGCGGAAGAGGACCGGCCGCCCCGAGTCGAAAAGGATCAGCAGCGAGACGGCGAGAAGCAGGGGGGAGAGCAGGGCCAGCAACGTGGCCGAGACGGCGATGTCGAGGGTCCGCTTCAGCATCAGCGTCGACCAGGGCGGATCGGAGAAGCGGAAATCGAGCACGGGCAGCTCGGCGAGCCGGTTCAGCTCGATCCCGGGGCCGAGCAGCCCGTAGTGCTGGGGAAGGAGGGTCAGCCCCAGCCCAGCCGCCTTGCACTGCTCGATCAGCCGCTCGGCGGTCGGCTCGCTCATCTCCTGGGCGGTGACGACCACCCGCTCGATGTCGTGATCGTGGGCGACCCGGGAGATATCGTCGATCGAGCCCAGCCTGGGAAGGCCCTCGTCGCCTTCCGCCGCGTCAGCGGGCGCGAGGTAGCCGATCAGCCGCAGGCGGGCCTCCGGGTGGGTCGCGACCCTGCGCGAGACCATCCGCGCCGCCGCGGCCGAGCCGACGACTACGCCGGTGGCGACCCCGGTCAGCCGGTGCCAGGCGAAGCGCAGTACGGCGCGGATGGTGAAGCTGCCGATCAGGGCGCCGAGGCCGACCAGGATCGCGCTGAAGGGTGACAGGGGGCCCGCCGGGCTCAGCGCCATCAGACCGTCCAGAGCGAGCGTCCCCAGGGCGCTGGCCGAGATCAGGGCCGGCAGCTCGTCGAGGGTGCTGTGGCGGATCCGCCGGTGGTCGTTGTCGTAGAGGCCGTGAAGCTTCAGGACCAGGATCCAGACCGGGCTGAAGAGGACCGCCCAGAAGAGCGTCGCGACATCGGTGGTCGAGGTCGCCGCGGTGGCGAGGCAGAGGGCGCCGATCAGGGCGATCCAGTCGCCGATTGCGAGCAGGCGACGCAGCAGGGCTCCCCGCTGGCGCGAGCCGGCCGGCCCGGTGAGGCCGAAGCGAGGCCCCCTGGCATCGCCCGGTTCCGGGCCCGCCTGAGCGGGCTTCCGGACGGGCTCCGCCTGTCGGGTCGGGGCGTCCTGGGCGTTCCGGGTCATCTTGCCATCACCCGCAATTCCATTCTTCGCGCAGGCATTTCGCCTGAGGGTTCAGCCTTCGGGCCTGTTCGAGGTCCTTCTGCGCGGCCGCTTCGTCGCCGCCGGCGTGCTCGGCCTTCGAACGGAGGTAGTACCACTGCCAGTTTTCTTCCTCGCGTTCGATCGCATGGGTGAAGTTTTCGATCGCCGTCGGGTAATCACCCTGCAGTTCGGCGAGCAGTCCCAGTTGCCCGTAGGGCGAGGCGGCCCAGGGCTCGATCGAGCGGGCGGTGTCGGCGTGGTCGACGGCGGTTCCGTAGTTTTCGGCGGCCGCCGTGCTCTGGCTGCTCTTGATCTCCCGGTCCACCAGCAGCGGCCCGACCAGGGCGAGCGCCGCGACCCAGGCGAGGGCCAGGCCGGCCACAGCGATGCCGTAGCGCCTTCCGCTTTCCCGGGCGGATTGCAGGCCTCTTCCCGGTGCCAGTTGCGCGCACCTCACGCTGACCATGACACCGGCGGCGAGGAAGAAGACCGCTCCCAGCCCCGCGATCTCCCAGAACCAGTCGAAGGCGGCCACGATCGCGAAGGCGAGCATCGCCGCGAGCAGGGCCGCGTAGCTCTCCCGCTGTGGGGAGGGCGCATCGCGCCAGGCCGCGAACGCGGTCCACAGCAGGGTGCCGACCAGGGTCAGCACGAGGATGCCGCCGACGGCGCCGAGCTCGGCGAAGGCCTCGAGGTAGAGCGAGTGGGTGTCGTGGACCGCCAGCTCGATCGAGCGGAGCTGCTGCCAGGAGAAGAGATAGGTGCCGGCCCCGTGGCCGAAGACCGGGCTTTCCCCGAAGGCGTCGATCGCAACCCGCCAGAAGTCGTGGCGGCCCGCCCCCCGGAATTCGCCGAAGTGCTGCTCGGGGTTGCTGGGGAAGTAGAGGTCGGGGCTGGAGAACTGTTCCCAGGCGTGGCCGCCGGCGACGATGACGAGGCCGATCGCCCCCAGCACAGCTGCCGCGGCGATGCCCCGCAGCAGGGTCGGGTTCCTCGAGAGCCGCAGCACTTTCCCGGTCACGCGCCCTTCCGCCGCCTCGAGCCGGCGCAGTGCGGCGACCCCCAGCACGGTCAGGGCGATGCCGGCCAGCAGGATCAGCAGTACGGTGACGCCCTGGTCGACGGCAGCTTGGCTGGCGAAGTTTTCGGCGAGGTCGTGCCGGTCCTGGACGGCGAGGATCGCCGGCACCACGCCGGCCGCGGCCGCGGCGAGCGTGCCGAACAGCCAGAGCCGGTCCCTGGAGAGGGCCAGCAGGCAGACGACGCCGATGATGAGGGCGAGCAGACCCCCGCGCGAGTAGGTGAAGTAGAGGGCAAGAAGGACCGCAGGCATTGCCGCCACCGAGAGCCAGCGCAGGCTCTTCCAGGCCGCCTGGCGGCTCATCCACAGCAGCATCGCGATCGCGATTCCCGCGGCTGCCCCGTTGGCGTTCCAGTAGCCGAGCGGGTAGCGCAGCCGCGCACCGGTGCCGAGGGCGTTGCTCACGTCCAGCAAGTGTGGGAGCAAGCGGCTCGTCAGGCCGAGCAGGGCGACAAGCGTCACGGCAATCGCCAGGCCTTCAGCGAAACGTTGGCGCCTCTCGCTGGTTTGAGCGACCAGGAAGGCAACGAGGAAGAAGCTGAGATAGACCAGGCCGCGGTCCGCCTCGATCACGCTCAACTCGATCGACCCTGACCAGAAAGTGGAGAGCGCAGACAAAAATGCAAGACCCCCGATCAGACCGACCGTCCAGTAGAACGGCCTTGCAAGGGTTGCTGCAGACGCAGCCCCGAGTACGAGCAGCGCGACCACGACCAGCCAGCCGCCAAGCCCCGCTATGTGACGGGCGCTCACGTCGAATCCTCCTCCAGCAAGCGCCAGGCCGACGATCAGGACGATCGGCGCAATCAACGCCGCCATTTGGTCTAGTCTTCCCGGGGATGCGAGAAACCCGCCACCGTCGGGGCCAGGTCCTGGGCCTCTTTTCCTTTGGGTTGTCAGTGTTTGCTCTGTCGGCATTGATGCTCTTTCCTGTGCTCGCTCAGGCTGAAGACTCGAGCGGGATCCAGTATTCGGAAGCGCCGCCTACGGCCACCGGAGGGCAGGGAGGGAACAAGCAACAGGGCCACAAGGAACCTGCGGCCAACTCCTCGTCCAACAAGGGCAACTCCCCGCAGTCGAACGACTCTGGGCACTCGAAGTCATCGACTTCCTCGGGAGGGTCTTTGGAAAAGAATCCATCTTCGCAAAGGGTTGACGCTCAAAGCACGAGCCACGACGGCGGCAGGGGCCAGGGTAACTCAGACAACGGCTCGAACGGTGGCGAAGCGCGGCCGGTGAATCACCCCGGCCAGGCTTCTTCGTCCGCCCCCGAAGGAGAAAGCGGTGGCTCGTCGCCGCTGGTGCCGATCCTGATCGCGATCGCTGCTCTTGCCGCGATCTCGATCGGAGCGGTGATGCTGCGAGCCAGGCGCCAGCGCGCCGGGCGTGGCGGCTCGGTCTCTCCCGAGGCAAGCTGACCCGTGTTGAGAAGCCGGCACCATGTCAGTGGGGCGTCGCGTGCGCTCCTCCTGCCCATCGCGACTGTTCTGGCCGCCCTGCTCTGTGCGCCCGCGGCCGGGGCCGTTCCCGCCAAGTTCTGGGGGGTCGTGCCCCAGAACGTGCCGACGCCCGAACAGCTTGCTCGCGCCCACCGCGGCGGCGTCGACAGCGTCCGCATACCGATCTTCTGGAACGCGGTCCAGTCTTCGCAGGGAGGCTCGCCGGAATGGTCGGGGGTGGACGCGGCGGTCTCGCGCGCGGCAGAGGCCGGGGTCGACGTCCTCCCGTACATCTCCGGCGCACCGGCCTGGGCGGTGCCCAGCGGCGTCGTCCCCGGTACCCGCGGGCTGGCGGGCGCGCCGAAGCGACTGCCCGCGTCCGGCGCCGCCGCGGCGGCGTGGTCCGCGTTCCTCAAGCTTGCGGTCCAGCGCTACGGCCCTGGCGGCGCGTTCTGGTCGACGCATGCATCGATCCCGGCGCGGCCGATCCGCACCTGGCAGATCTGGAACGAGGAGAACTTCAAGTACTTCGTCGTCAGGCCCAACCCGGCCGAATACGGAAAGCTCGTGAGGGTCTCCAGCACGGCGATCAAGAGCGTCGACCCTGGGGCAAAGGTCCTGCTGGGCGGTCTGTTTGCCCGGCCCAACGAAGCGAGGTTCAAGGTGAAACCGCCGCAGGCCTACTTCGCCAGCGATTTTCTCGCGCGGATGTATAAGCGGACGCCTGGCATCAGGTCGAAGTTCGACGGCATCGCCCTGCACCCGTACACGAGTGACTACCGGAACCTGGCTCCCGACATCGAAGAAGTCCGGGCCGTGCTCAAAGCCAACGGCGACGGAGGCAAGGGCCTCTGGATCACCGAGCTGGGCTGGAGCTCCGAAACGCCCAATACCTCGGACTCCTTCGCCAAAGGCATCAAGGGACAGGTCAAGCAGCTGAAGGGCGGTTTCTCGCTCCTCGTCAAGAACCAGGCCAAATGGCGCCTGCGGGGCGTCTACTGGTTCTCCCTGGAAGACGGTACTCCGGAGGCCTGCAACTTCTGTGGGGGCGCCGGTCTCTTCGGCCCGGGCTTTATCCCGAAGCCCGCCTGGAAGGCCTACGTCAAGTTTTCCGGCGGCAGCGTGAGCTGATTCGCCTACCGCCTAGGGAATGGACTAGACCCTAGGCGCGCCGGCGCAGCAGCCGTCGCACGGCGTGGGCGGGTACCTGCGAGGGGCGTTCCAGGCCCCAGAAGCCCTGCATGTAGCGGACGAAGTCGGGGAGTCCGGGCCGCTCGCCGTCGAGCGCGGCCTGGGCGCGATGCCGCTCCCGGAACCAAGAGAGCATCGCCACGGAGCGGCGCGAGGAGGGGGGATGGGCGAGCGCCTCGTGCATGCGGCGCTCGGCTCGGGATACCGGCGCTCGCGAGAGCTCCGCTCGAATGTCCTCGGGCACCGGCGCCTCGAGGTCCTCAGCCAAGACGCCGAGGGCTTTGGCGATTGGCCCGGCAAGGCGACCTCGGCGCGCCATCGCCACCAGTCGATTCCAGTCGAGTTCCGAGCCGCCGGCCTCGATCGCCTTGAAGGCGTCGGCGGCCCAGCGGACCGGGTGGACCGGGTTCCAGGCCGCCCCGTGTGCGCAGACGTGTAGGAGCTGGTCGGCCGGGTTGAGGATGCGCACGCGGGTGCCCGCGACCTCGGCATCGACCGACCCGCGCCAGAACTCCTCGTCGAGCCCGGGATGCCAGAGCATTCCCCGGTGCAGGTCCACCTCTTGGCCGCCGAGGTCGCGGAAGGCGAGCGAGTGGCGCGCCGCCAGCAACCGTTCGGGATCGCCCTCGATCGCCGTCAGGCCGGCTCCCTGCAGGGCCCGTACCGCCTCGCCGATCTGCGGTGGCGGAACCGCAAGGTCGACGTCGCCCATCGGGCGGGCACCAGGGTCCCGGTAGGCGGAGCCGATCAGCGCCGCGCCCTTCAGCGCGAGAACCTCGCTGCCCGTCGCCTGGAGGGCGTCGATCGCCCGCCGGCCAACCCTCAGGCCTAGTTGGTTGACGGTCCAGCTGCCGCGGTAGGCGTCCTTCAGCCACGCCGCGGCGGGGTCGCCGGCAAGCTGGGCGCCGAGGTTGCGGTAGAGGAGCGGCAGCAGGCGCAGGGAGCCCGGCTCGGCCTTGGCGAGGTCGGCCTCCTCGCCGCGCCACTCCGCCCAGGCCGCCAGTGCCCTCTCCCCGTGCCAGAGGCACGCCTGCAGCAGCAGGAGCTGGCGCGGCGTGGGAAGCCAGGCGGCGGGCGCGCGACTCATCCTCCGCCCCCGAGGACGCCGGTCGCCGCGGCTTCCACCTGCCCGCCGCGGACTTCGACCAGCCGGTCGGCGCGCTCGGCAACCAGCGGGTCGTGAGTGACGAGAAGCAGGGTCGGCCGGGGCTCGATCCCCATCAGGTTGTCGAGGACAAGATCGGCGGTCTCCGGGTCGAGGTGGCTGGTCGGCTCGTCCAGCATCAACAGGGGTGGCGAGCCGAGCAGCGCCCGGGCCAGCGCGATTCGCTGCCGCTGCCCGGCGGAGAGGCGTACGCCGTCGTCGCCGATCTCAGTTTCATAGCCGGATGGGAACTCGTCGACGAACTCGCTCGCGGCGGCCAGCGTTGCGGCGCGTTCCACCTCGCGACGGGGCGTGTCAGGCCGGCCAAAGGCGATGTTCTCGGCGACCGTGCCGCGCATCGCGGCGCCCTCCTGGAGCAGGGCGCCGGCCTGGCGGCGCAGCCCGCGCACGTCGATCTCATCGAGCAGCTCGCCGTCGACCCGGATCGTCCCCGACCAGGGCCGGTAGAGGCCCAGCAGCAGGGCGATCAGCGTCGTCTTGCCGGCGCCGGTCGAGCCTAGGATCGCCACGGTCTCGCCGGCCTCGACCGTGAGCGAGACGTGGTCGAGCACCGCTGGCTCCTCGCGCGAGTAGCCGAAGGTCACGCCTTCCCATGCCAATTTCCCCCGCAGCTCGATCGGCCTCTTGCCCCGGTAGGGCTCGGTCTCCTTCCTCGCCAGCACCTCGTCGATCCGCTCGATCGCCGCCAGGCCGTTGAGGACGTCGGGCAGGGCCGCGACCACCCAGTTGAGCTGTCCGCGCGCCAGCGCCAGTATTGCCATGAAGGCGATCAGGTCCCCGGTCGAGATCGAGCCGTGCAGGACGGCGAGGCCGCCGCCGATCAGCACGATCACGCCGGCCACCCCGCCAAGGGCCACCTGGATCAGGGCGTAGGCCTGCTGAACCCAGCTGATCCGCTGTCCCGCCGCGGCCAGCTCCTCGGCCCTCGCCATGCCCTCCTCGAGCGCTTGCTCCTCGGCCGTCCTCACCTTGATCAGCGAGGCCGAGCGCAGGCTGGCGAGTACGCTGGCGCTGAAGGCGTCCGAGGCCTCCTGCCAGACGCGCACCCTTCGCCGCAGCGGCCCGCGCAGCAGGCGGGACAGCCCGAAGAGCAGCGGGATCGCGACCAGCAGGATGGCGAGCAGGATCGGCTGGATCGCAACCAGCGAGGTGAGCAGGAGCGCCGCCGTCCCTAGCGAGGGGATCACGACGGCCAGCAGGAACTTGGCCATCGTGTCGAGCCGCTCGGTGTCCTGGACGATCAGTGAGTGCAGGCGGGCGCTGTCGGTCGAGTCGTAGAAGCTGCTGGGCAGCCAGATCACGTGGTCGAGCAGCTCCAGGCGCACCCGGGCGACGGCGGGCTTGGTCACCCGCAGGACTGCATAGCGACCGGCCAGCCCGAACGCGAGACTGAGCACGTAGAGGCCGAGGATGCCGGCTCCCAGGGCGATCAGCTGGCCGCTGTCGCCGGCGGGGATCGCATCGTCGAAGGCGGCGCGGACGAGCAGCGCGATCGGCACCAGGGCAAGAGCCTGGGCGACCGAAAGGCCGAGCCCCAGGGCGGCTAGGTGGGTGGAGCCGTCGATCAGCCGGGAGAAGGCGCGCCAGATTCGCACCAGGCAAAACTACCGCCGCGCGTTCAGGGGCGCGTAAGATCGGTGGGTTGGCCACTAAGCCGAAAGCAAGTGCGGGACTTGACCCGCTGGCACCCTTCAGCGCGCCGGTTCGCCGCTGGTTCGAGGCATCCTTTGAGGGGCCGACCCCGGCGCAGGTGGGCGGCTGGAAGGCGATCGCCAGCGGCGCCAACACGCTGATCTGTGCCCCAACCGGCTCCGGCAAGACGCTGGCAGCATTCCTCTGGGCCATAGACCGCCTCTCGCGCATGAAAAACCCCGCCGAGGGGCCGAAAGTACGCCATATAGGCGTATCTGAAGCCCGTCGGCGGGGGGTTCGGCTCGTCTACGTCTCGCCTTTGAAGGCGCTCTCTTATGACATCGAGCGCAACTTGCGGGCGCCGCTGCGCGGCATCGGCGCCGACATCTCGGTCGGGATACGGACCGGCGACACGAGCCAGGCCGAACGACGGGCGATGCGCAAAACCCCGCCCGACATCCTGATCACCACCCCCGAGTCGCTCTACCTGATGCTCTCCTCGGGAGTACGCGAGATCCTCACGACCACCGAGGCGGTGATCGTCGACGAGATCCATGCGGTGGCCCAGTCCAAGCGGGGGTCGCACCTGGCGCTGACGTTGGAGCGGTTGGAGTATCTGGTGAAGGACCATGCGGATTGGCCCGCGGGTCCTGTCGCTGCAGGGGACCCACCGCCCCCTCCGGTCGCTAAAGCGTCCTCAGGGGCGGTCCCCCCTACAGCGCCACCCGCGGGAGATGCGGTTGGGCTTCAGCGGATTGGACTCTCAGCAACGCAGCGGCCGTTGGAGCGGATAGCTCGATTCCTCGTAGGCCCCAAACGCGAGTGCGAGATCGTCGATGCCGGGGTGGCCAAGGAGCTGGACCTGGAGATCGTCGTTCCGGTGGAGGACATGGCGGACCCGGGAGCCGCCGCCTACCCAAGCGCCGACGGCCATCCACCGGATGGAGAGCCGCTCGTACACGTCCGCTCCATTTGGCCCGCGATCTACCCCGAGCTACTGAAGCTGGTCCGCGAACACACCTCAACGATCATCTTCGTAAACAACCGCCGCGCAGCAGAGCGCCTGGCAAAGCGCTTGAACGAGCTGCACGCCGATCAGCCCGAGCAAGAGCTTCCGGCAACCGAGCACGCTGGAAGCTTCAATCCTGCGGGCGTGGCGTCTGCCAAAGACGATGTGCCGGGGGGTGGCGTCGCAGGGGGGACCACCCCCGAGGACGCTTTAGCGACCGGAGGGGGTGGTGGGTCCCCTGCGGCGACAGGACCCGCCGGCCCAGCAGCAATCGAGGAGATAGCCCGAGCCCACCACGGCTCGCTGAGTCACGAGGAGAGAACCGTCGTCGAGGAGCTGTTGAAGTCGGGCCAGCTGCCGTGCCTGGTCGCGACGTCATCCCTGGAGCTGGGAATCGACATGGGCGCCCTGGACCTCGTGATCCAGGTCGAGTCCCCCAAGTCGGTCAGCCGCGGCCTGCAGCGGGTCGGCCGTGCCGGGCACTCGCTGGGCGAGGTCTCGCGCGGCCGCATCTTCCCCAAGTTCCGCGCCGACCTGCTCGAGTGCGCCGTGGTCGCCAAGCGGATGCGCGAAGGGGCGATCGAGGAGACGGTGATCCCGCAGAACCCCCTCGACGTGCTCGCCCAGCAGCTGGTCGCGATGGCGGCTCTGGACGAGTGGGAGATCGACGAGGTCGAGCGTCTCGTCACCGCCTCGGAGCCCTTCCACGAGCTCTCCCGCGAGCAGCTCGAGAACGTCCTCGACATGCTCGACGGGCGCTACCCGTCCGACCGCTTCGCCGAGCTGCGCCCGCGGATCGTCTGGGATCGCACGGCCGGCACGATGCACGGTCGCAAAGGTGCCCGCCAGCTGGTCGTCACCAACGCCGGCACGATTCCCGACCGCGGCCTCTACGGAGTCCACCTGCCCGACGGCCGCCGCGTCGGCGAGCTCGATGAGGAGATGGTCTACGAGGCCCGCCCCGGACAGACCTTCCTGCTCGGCGCGACCACCTGGCGGATCGAGGAGATCACCCGCGACCGCGTCATCGTCACTCCGGCTCCTGGCGCCCCTGGCGCGGTCCCCTTCTGGAAGGGCGACGGGATCGGCCGGCCGGCCGAGCTGGGCCGGGCGATCGGAGCCTTCGCCCGCGAGGCGGTCTCACGCGAGCCGAAGGAGCTGGCGGCCGAGTACGATCTCGACCGCCGCGCCGCCGAGAACCTGGTCGCCTACCTGCGCGAGCAGCAGACGGCGACCCGCGTCGTCCCCTCCGACGAGACGATCGTGGTCGAGCGCTTCCGCGACGAGATCGGCGACTGGCGCCTTTGCGTCCTCTCGCCCTACGGCGGCCGCGTCCACGCCGCTTGGGGCCTCGCCCTCGCCGCCAAGGTCCGCGCCGAGCGCGACCTCGAGGCCGACGCGATCTGGTCCGACGACGGCATCGTCATCCACCTCCCCGACGCCGACGAGCCGCCGCCCGCCGACCTCGTCCTGGTCGATCCCGACGAGCTCGAGGATCTCGTCGTCGGCGAGCTATCCGGATCCGCCCTGTTCGGCTCCCACTTTCGCGAGAACGCTGCCCGCTCGCTGCTGATTCCGCGCGCCTACCCCGGCAAGCGCACACCGCTCTGGCAGCAGCGGCTGAAGGCGCAGAGCCTGCTCGAGGTGGCGCGAGACTTCCCCCGCTTCCCGGTCGTCCTGGAGACCTACCGCGAGGTCCTGCGCGACGTCCTCGACCTGCCCTCGCTGGCGGACCTGCTGGGCAAGCTCCAGTCCCGTCAGCTCAGCCTGGTCGAGGTCGAGACGCCGACCGCCTCGCCCTTTGCCTCCTCGCTGCTCTTCGACTACGTCGCCACCTACATGTACGAGGGGGATACCCCGAACGCGGAGCGCCGTGCGGCGGCGCTCGCCCTCGACCGCGACCTGCTGCGCGAGCTGCTCGGCCAGGAGGAGCTGCGCGAGCTGATCGACCCCGAGGCGCTGGAAGAGGTCGAGACGCAGCTCCAGCACCGCACTGAGATGGGCCGCGCCGGCGACCGCGACGCCCTGCAGCAGGTGTTGCGCAACGTCGGCGATCTGAGCGCGGAGGAGTGCGCCGAGCGGGTCACCGAGGGCTACTCGGCCGCCTCGATGCTAGAGAAGCTGGTCGCCGAGCGCCGCGTCGCGCTCGTCCGCATCGCCGGTGAGGAGCGCTATATCGCGGGCGAGCAGGCAGGGATCTACCGCGATGCGCTCGGCGTGCCGCCGCCGGCGGGCCTGCCGGAGAGCTTCCTCGCCGAGGAGCCCGACCCGCTGCTCGCCGTGGTGCGCCGCTACGCCCGCACCCACGGGCCCTTCCCGACCGCTCAGCTAAGCGCCCGCTACGGGGTCGATCCGACCCCGGCTCTGCGTGAGCTGGAGCGCATGGGCGTTCTCGTCCGTGGCGAGCTGCTGCCGGGGGGCAGCGAGCGCGAGTGGTGCGACTCGGAAGTGCTGCGCAGGGTGCGCCGCGCCAGCCTCGCCCACCTGCGTCGCGAGATCGAGCCGGCGGGACGCGACCGTTTCGCCGCATTCCAGGCCAGCTGGCAGAACGTCGATGCTCACCGCGCCGCGGGGGCGGGGCCCGACCGCCTGCGCGAGGCGCTGGTCCCCCTGCAGGGAGTGGCGCTGACCCCGAAAGTCTGGGAGTCCGACGTGCTGCCGCGGCGTCTCGGTGCCTACTCGCCGGCCTGGCTCGACGAACTCTGCACCAGCGGCGAGTTGGTCTGGATCGGCGCCGGCGCCCGTGGGCGCAGCGATGGCCGCGTCGCCCTCTACTTCCGCGACGACGTCCGCCTCGCCGGGCCGCCGCCGGCAAACGCCAAGCTGGAGCGGGCCGAGGGAGAGGTGCACGACGCGATCCGCGAGCGGCTCGCCGCCGGGCCTGACTTCTGGCTCGATCTGCTCGCCGACCTCGACCATCCGGTCGAGGAGCTGCACGCGGCGCTCTGGGACCTCGCCTGGTCAGGGGAAGTGACAAACGACGCCTTCTCGCCTCTTCGTGCGCCGCGCCTGCGCGCCACGCCGGCGCCGGAGCAGCGCGGCCGCCGCTTCGCCCGCAGTCGGGCGCGTGGGGCTGCCGTGCAGGGACGCTGGTCGCTGACGGCGCCGCTCTTCGAGAACGCCCCGGCCCACGGGCCCCGCCTGCGCGCCCAGGCCGAGCTGATGCTGGAGCGCTACGGCATCGTCACCCGCGAGACCGTCCTTGCCGAGGGGATCCCAGGCGGCTTCGCCGGCCTCTACGCCGAGCTCGGCAACCTCGAGCTGCTCGGCACCGCCCGCCGCGGCTACTTCGTCGAGGGGCTCGGCGGCGCCCAGTTCGCGCTGCCGGGAGCGGTCGAGCGCCTGCGCTCGCTGCCCGCGGAGAACGGCTCATTCCTGCTCCTTGCGGCCACCGATCCAGCCAACCCCTACGGTGCCTCCCTGCCCTGGCCGAAAGCGCCCAGCGGCCGCCGCCCGGCCCGTGCCCCCGGCGCCCACGTCCTGATGCGCGACGGCGCCCCGGTTCTCTACGTCGAGCGTGGCGGGCGGGGGGTCGTCCGCCTGGTCGAGCTCGACGCCGGGGAGCTGGCCGCGGCCGTGCGGGCGCTGGCCGACTCCGTCGCCGCCGGCCGCCTCCCCAAGCTCGCGGTGGAGAAGCTCGACGGCGACCCTGTGATCGGCTCCGGCCACGAGGACACCCTGCTCGACGCGGGCTTCAGCCGCGGCCCCCGCAAGCTCACTTTCGCCGCTCGCTGAGCCGTCACCGGAGCGTTCGCGATAATCCCCCTATGGCGGACGCTGCGGAGAGCTTGAGCCCGGTCGCACTGCTGCGCAGCGTGCCGCTCTTCTCCGACCTCGAGGAGGGTGAGCTGGAGCGCTTCTCGCAGGTCGCCGTCGCTCGCTCTTTCCCGGCCGGGACGCGGGTCTTCCACGAGGGAAACCACTCCGACGCCTGCTACCTCGTCCGCGAGGGCAGCTTCCGGGTCACCCGCGAGCACTCGGACGGGCGCGCGATCACGCTGGCGACCCTCGGCCCCGGGGACATCTTCGGCGAGCTGGCGATGCTCGACGGCGAGGTGCGGTCGGCCAGCGTCGAAGCCCTTACCGACGGCGAGCTGCTCGCCCTTCCCGCCGGCGAGGTGCGGGCGCTGCTCGCCCGCCACCCCGAGATAACCGTGAAGCTGATCGCCGCCCTGGTGCGGCGACTGCGCACCGCGAACGAGCGGATCTCGCGCCAGTCCTTCCAGACCGTGCCCAGCCGCGTCGCCGGCGTCCTCTCCCAGCTCGTCGCCGAGGAGTCGCCGCGCAGCGGCGAGGGCGGCGAGGTGACGATCCGGATGAACCAGACCGACCTGGCCCAGCTCGCGGGCACCTCGCGCGAGAGCGTCAGCCGCTTCCTCGCCGACCTCGAGCGGTCCGGCATCGTGCAGCCCGGCCGCGGCCGCGTCACGGTGCTCGCCCCGGAGAAGCTCCGCAACTACATCTACTGAGGCGTGGGGTTCAGCAGCTGACCGGCTTGGGATCTGAGCGATCCTTGCTGACGCTGTCGCCGCCGCCGCCGCACTGGATCGACTTGTCGCGCCTGCCGTCGATCGCTTCGATCGTGTCCGCGCCGCCCTTGCCGATGAAGGTGTCGGCGCCGAGGTGGCCCATCAGGCTGTTGGAGCGGTTGTCGCCGATCAGGACATCGGGGCCGTCGGAGCCCTCGAGGCTGTCGTTGTCGCCGAGGACCGTGTCCGGGTTCCCGCAGCCCGTTGGCCCGCCCGTGCCGCCGAGCTGGACGGTCAGGTTGGCGTTCGAGCGCCCGTAGGAGACGGTGTCCTCGCCGGGGCCGCCGCTGTAGGTGTGGCCCTGGCAGACCGCGACCGAGGAGACGAGCAGGTCGTTGCCGGAGCCGCCGGATAGCTGGTCGGAGCCGGGGTCGGCGTAGAGCACGTCGCTGCCGACGTTGCCGATCAGGGTGTCGTGGCCGTTGTCGGGGTCGTTGTAGTTCTCGCCCGCTTCGAGCACGTCGTCGCCGACGCCGCCGCTGAGCGTGTCGGAGCCGGCGTTGCCGTTGGCGCGGACTTTGACCCCGGCGGGAACGCTTTCGGCGACGTCGACCGAGTCGTCGCCCCCGCCGCCGGTGATCACGGCCAGCCCCACCGCGACGCTTGCCGGGCAGGCGACGGACATGTTCGATTCGTCCACCTGACAGCCTTCGCCGGCAGCTACCGGCCCGCCGGTGGAGACGAACCAGCCGCCGTCGAAGAAGTGGACGCCGATGTGGTTGGGGCCTTCGTCGCCCTGCACCACGAGGCTGCTGCCGTCGAGTCCCTGGTTGAGGATCACGAAGGTGCTGCCGCCGGGCGGGCTCTCTTCAGCTCCGCAGGAGTGCTCGGTCGCGAAGCCGTCGCATTCGTCGCTGCCGGCGCCGCCGAAAGCTTCGTCCTGGCCGCCCGTCCCATCGAGGTCGTCGTCGCCGACCCCGCCGTCGAGGCGGTTGACCGTTCCGTCGCCGACGATCTTGTCGCCCTGGGGCGAGCCGACCACGTCCTCGAAGCCGCCGACGACGTCATGGCCGTCGCCTTTGGACCGGCCGGATTCGAGGTCGATTTCGATGCCGCTGCGGGTCGCGCTCGCGTAGGAGACGATGTCGCGGCCCCCGGGGCCGCCGTCGAGCTTGTCTTCGCCGCTGTCGCCGCGGACCACGTCGTCGTCGCCCGCGCCACCGTCGGCCGTGTCGCTGCCGGCGCCGCCGAAGACGAAGTCGCGGCCGCCGCCTCCTTCGAGGTCGGGGTCGTCTCCGGGGCCGCCTTCGATCTGGTCTTCGCCTTCGCCACCGTCGACGCTGTCGTTGCCCTTGTCGCCGAAGAGCCTGTCGTTGCCCCCGCCGCCCTGCTCGTTGTCGCTGCCCTTGTCGCCGTTGAGGTAGTCGTTGCCGGCGGCTCCGACCATGTTGTCGGGACCCTTCTCGCCGCGCAGGACGTCGTCGCCCGCACCGCCGAGGAGGCCGTCCTTGCCCTTGCCGCCGCTGAGCTCGTCGTTGCCGCCGCCGCCATCGAGGCGATCGGAGCCGGTTTCGCCGGAGAGGCGGTCGTCGCCACCTTCGCCGAAGAGCTTGTCGAAGCCGCGGCTGCCGTGGATTGCGTCGTCGCCCGGTCCGCCGCAGATGACGTCGTTGCCATTGGAGCCGCCGGAGATCTTGTCGTTTCCCCCGCCGCCGTAGATCACGTCGCTCGCCTTCTTGCCGACGATCGTGTCGTCACCTGGCGTGCCGACGATCGTCGCGTGCTTGCCGCCGCAGCTTGCGGCGATCGCGCTGCCGGCAAACACGAGGAGAAGGGCCGCGCAGGCCAGTGCCGCACCGAACGGCACGCGGAAGCGGGTAGCCGCGAATCGCGTCACACCCACCCATCGGCGATTCCCTGCGATTTCTATAGCCCTGGTCGAATGGCTGTCCAGGCATGCTGTGCTCGGCCTGGTCAGATACGCTCGCCCCCATGAGGGGTGGGATCTACGTGCTCAACTTCTACTCGCCGATCTTTGTCGACCAGCTGAAGCGCGGTCGCAAGACGGCGACGATCCGGCTCGGCGATAAGAGCAACAAGTACGAGCGCGGCCAAGTCGTCTGGATTACGGTCGGATTCCGTCACAGCCCGCGGGAGAAGATCTTCACGGCGGTGATCGACGATGTCGAGGTGAAGCGGATCTCCGAACTCTCGCCGCGGGACATCGAGCACGACAACCCCGAGTTCCGCCGACTCGAGGACGAGATCAAGTTCCTCGAACAGATCTACGGCCGGCCGGTCGCCCCCGACGAATCGGTCACGGTGATCCGCTTCTCGCAGATCGTCGAGCCGCCCGGGGCGCACTACGGCAACGGAGAGACCCCGCGGCACAACTGAGGCGCCTCTTTCCGCCCCCGATCCTTTGGCCGATTACTCCTTCCTGACGACCTGGTTGCTGGAGTCGCCCCGCGAGCCGGTCTGGGAGGCGATCTACGATCAGGCGCGCTGGCCGCAGTGGTGGCGCGGCGTCGAGGAGGCGACGGAAGTGCGGGCAGGGGAGCAGAGCGGCGTCGGCACGGTCGCGCGCATGGCCTGGAAGAGCCTCCTCCCCTACCGGGTCGAGTTCGAGGTGACGACGACGCGGGTCGAGCGCCCGTACCTCCTGGAGGCCGATGCGGTTGGCGAGCTCAGCGGCATAGGCCGCTGGCGCCTCTACGAGCAAGACGGGATCACTGCTGTGCTCTACGAGTGGAACGTGGCGACCAGCAAGGCCTGGATGAACCTGCTGGCCCCCATAGCCCGCCCGGTCTTCGAGTGGAATCACGACTGGGTCATGGCAAGAGGCGGCGAGGGCATAGCAAGCCTCCTCGACTGCAACCTCCTAGCCAACGGCTGACAGCCGAACCCACCGCCGATGGGCCTAAAACCCCACTCGGGCTCCGGTTTTAGGCCCGTCGGCCGCGGAATTGGCCGAATCGCTATCTTTTTCGGCGCTGGCACTCTCACTTGTAGAGTGCCAATCCCAGTTCGAACTTCTGAACCCACCTGACCAATGATGGAGGTATACGGATGAAGCTGAAGCCCCTCGGGGACCGGCTGATCGTGAAGCCGATCGATGAGGAGGAGACGACCGCTAGCGGCATCGTCCTCCCCGATACGGCCAAGGAGAAGCCCCAGAAGGGCAAGGTCGTCGCCGTCGGCGACGGCGCGATCAACGAGGACGGCAGCCGCCGCGCGCTCGACGTGAGCGAGGGCGACGAAGTCCTCTACTCCAAGTACGGCGGCACCGAGGTCACCGTCGAGGACGAGGAACTGCTCGTCCTGCGCGAGTCGGATGTTCTCGCGAAGCTCGGCTGACCACCGCCAACCACGGACTTAGAAGAACCAAGGAGGACTGAAAACAGATGGCTCATAAGGAGCTGAAGTTCAGCGAGGAGGCAAGAGGGGCCCTGCAGGCCGGCGTCGACGCAGTCGCCGACGCGGTCAAGGTCACCCTCGGCCCGAAGGGTCGCTACGTCGTGCTCGACAAGAAGTTCGGCGCGCCGACGATCACCAACGACGGCGTCACCATCGCCCGCGAGGTCGAGGTCGAGGACGTCTTCGAGAACCAGGGCGCCCAGCTCGTCCGCGAGGTTGCCACGGCGACCAACGACGTTGCCGGTGACGGCACGACGACCGCGACGCTGCTGGCCCAGATCATCGTCCGCCAG
>JBJMKO010000066.1:0-2556 GCA_045805805.1 Solirubrobacterales bacterium
GCGGACCAACCTGGCCGGCGTCTTCGCGGTCGGCGACCTGGTCGACCACACGTACCGCCAGGCGATCACCGCCGCCGGCACCGGCTGCATGGGCGCCCTCGACGCCGAGTGGTACCTGCGCGACACTCCACCCTCACCCGAGGCCCACTGGGCCCCCGGCGGCGAGCCGGCCGAGATCGCCCCGACACCGGGCCCTTAGCTAGCCGGGAGCCATTTTCGGAGAGCGGGTGCGAGTTGTTGTCGCGCTTGACGACCCCGAGCTGATCGTCACAATTCATCGGAGGCGAAGATGAGGGCCGATTACGACAGCAAGGGCGACACGATCCAGATCGATCTCATCGATCGGGTGGAGCGGGTCGACTACGGCGATGACGAGGTTGACGATTGTCTAGTCGTCGGCATCCTCGATGGCAGGCCGGTGCGGATCGACGTGATAGGCACCGATCGGGACACTGCCAAGTCCCTGCGGGGCGCGGCGAGGAAGTACGACCTGGACGCAGATGTATTGATTGCGGCCGCAGGTGCGGCCTCTCATCACCCGACCGGGAAATCGTGCTCTGAGCCGGCCGGCTCAGTCGACCAGCTTCTGAACCACGAAGGTGCGGGAGCCTTTCGGCGTTTCGATCTTGATCGGCTTGCCTACCTTGGCATCGCGCAGGGCTCGGCCGATCGGGGACTCTGCTGAGAGGCGGCCCTCGGCGAGGTTGGCCTCGGTCGAGCCGACCAGGGTCCAGGAGTTGACCTCGCCTTTAGCTTCGTCGAGGACCTCGGCGGTGCGGCCGAAGGCGAAGGTGTCGGCGTTGCCGTCGACCTCGACCACGACGGCGGTGCGGAGGCGCTCGCGCAGCCGCTTGATCTTGGTCTCGAGGTGTGCCTGATCTTCCTTGGCGATGTGGTACTCGGCGTTCTCCTTGAGGTCGCCTTCCTCGCGCGCGACTTTGATCCGCGCCGCCATCTCGGTCCGGGCCGGTCCTTCGAGCTGCTCGATTTCCTCGCGCAGGGCGCCGATGCCCTCCTCCGTGATCGCCTCCCCGGCGTTTTCGGCACCCTCCATCGGTCTCACCCTTGCACAGATAGTCGCCTGGCTGACTAAAGATGCGGCGACTACATAGAGATTCTTGCCGCTCCGTCTGCCTGTGCCTCGGCGGCGTCTGGTACGACCTTCGTGACGAAGAGCTCGACCAGGTCGGGGTCGAACTGTTGATTCGCTGAGTGCCGTATCTCTTCGATCGCTTCGGCTGGTGTCATCTGCGGACCGTATGGCCGCGGCCCGGTCATCGCGCTGTACGCATCGCAGATCAGGATGATGCGCGACCCGAGCGGTATCGCCGATCCTGTGAGCCCGTCCGGGTAGCCGCTGCCGTCCCAGTGCTCGTGGCTGGAGCGGACCACCTTGGAGACCTGCATCAAGGCTGGGGCCGCCGCCAGCACTCGCTCCCCGACAAGCGTGTGCTTTTGCACCAGTTCCCGCTCCGCCTCGGTGAGCGGACCGTTCTTGTGGAGGATCTCGTCCGGGATCGCGACCTTGCCGATGTCGTGCACCTCCGCGGCCCGGACGAGGACGTCGATGTCCTCGGCTTCCAGGTCCAGCCCACGGCCCATCTCGGCAGCAAGGCTTGCCACATTGCCGAGGTGGCGGTCTAGCCCCGGTTCACGCTCGCGCAGCAGGCCGAGCAGCACGCCGCGCGTTTGGCTCAGGGCAGAATCGGTGCGCTGTCCCTTCTGTGTGTACATGCGACGGTCCGCGACCCGCAGAGCATCGGCCGCCGTTTGGGCCTCGCTCGGTAGCTCGACCTTGCCCCACGACGCCCTGATCGAGAAGCTGGGGCCGCGATCGGAGAGAGCGGCCTCAGCCGCCTTGACGATCACACCGGCTTTCGCCTCGCCGATCGGGGCGAGCACGCAGAACTCGTCGCCGCCAAGGCGGTAGGCCTTGCCCCAGGGCTCTGTCGCGGCGGCCAGGTTGGCGCCGAGGCGCCTGAGCAGTTCGTCGCCGGCTGTGTGGCCGAAGCTGTCGTTGTACGCCTTGAAGCCGTCGAGATCGAAGAGCGCTAGGACGTGGTTCGTCCCGTCCTGGCGGGCAAACGTCTGGTTCAGGTCGGTCACCAGGCTGCGCCGGTTGAGTAGCCCGGTGAGGGCATCGGTAGTTGCCTCCCGCTCGGTTGAGGCGAGCATCCTCATATTGAGAAAGAAGGTCGCGGCGAGCCTGGCGAGCACGGCCAGCAGTGAGGCGACCCCGAGCGCGACAGCAATGACGCCGATCGGCATCACGTTGCCCACGACCAGAAGGCAGATCACGGTGGTGGCGAGCAGGATCGGAAGGACGATCGAGCGCCCACTGCGCTTTTGGGTCGGCTCCACCGCGGCGTGTGGCAGCCAGGCGGCGCCGGCGAGTAGGAGAAAGGCAAGCGGCCAGCCGATACTGGCCAGGTTGAGGGCCTCGGTCGACTGTCCGGCGACCGAGAGGTAGACGACGTCGGCGCCCCCGAAGAGGATCAGCGCGGCGGCGATCAGCCCCCAGGCGCTGTGGATTCGCCAGCGGGAGGTGGTCAGAGC
>JBJMKO010000067.1:0-40447 GCA_045805805.1 Solirubrobacterales bacterium
TCGCCCACCACCAGCACCGAGTCGCCGAGACCCTCCAGCGGGCGGATCCACCCGGCCGGGTCCAGGTCCTCGCCCTCGACCGCGAAGTTCGTGCAGAAGCGGTAGGTCGCGGACTCGTGCTGCGGGTGGGTGACGCGCGCCGGGGCGTGGTGCGCGAGCTCGGGCGGCTCGGCGCCCCGCAGCGCGGCGATCACCCCGGCGATGATGATCGTCAGGCCATACCCGCCGGCGTCGACCACGCCGGCCTCGCGCAGGATCGAGAGCAGATCGGGGCCGCGCTTGACGCTCTCCTCGCCCGCCGCCAGCGCGCGCTCGAGCACCGCGGCGATCAGCGCGTCCTGGGTCTCCTGGTCCACCCGCTCGCGCAGCCGCGGATTGTCCATGTGCGCGATCTCGCTCGCGATCCCGTGCGCCATCTCCCGCACGACGGTGAGCATCGTGCCCTCCGCGGGCTCGCGCACCGAGCCGTACGCGCGGTCGGAGGCGCGGGCCATGGCGGCGCCGATCAGCACGGGATCGACCAGCTCGCCCGGGCGGCTGGCCAGCTCCTCGGCGGCGCCGCGGACGATCTGGCTGAGGATGACGCCGGAGTTCCCGCGCGCGCCCATCAGCGCCGCACGGGCCAGCGCCTGCACCAGCTGGGTTCGCCCGACCTCGTCGACCTCGAGACCGTCGAGGCGGTCCAGCTCTTCCATCACGGCCCGCATCGTCATCGCCATGTTGTCGCCGGTGTCGCCGTCGGCAACCGGGAAGACGTTGAGATCGTTCACCTCCTGGCGGCGGGCCTCCAGGTTGGCGTAGGCGGAACCGATGACGCGCCGGAAGCGGACGATCGAGGGGTCGGACATCAGGCCGAAATCTAGCTGCCGGTGCCGGATGGGCCGCCGCGTAGGTCCAGCGGCCGGGTTCGCTACGGTGCGACGCTCGATGAGACGCTTCGCCACCTGGACCACCGGGCACCGCAAGACCGTGATCCTCGGCTGGATCGTCGCCCTTGTAGGGATCGGGATGATCGCCGGCTCGGTCGGCTCGGCCTTCACCGAAGAATTCAAGCTGCCCTCGTCCGATTCCCAGGAAGCCTTCGACCTGCTCGAAGAACGCTTCCCGCAGCAGTCGGGCGTCACCGCGGAAATCGTCTACAAGGCACCGGCCGGGGCCGATTCGCCGGCGGTGAGGAAGAAGATGGAGGGCGTCTTCGCCGAAGCGGCAAAGCTGCCGCACGTCAGCGAAGTGGCCAGCCCCTACGTGTCCGGCGGCGCCGCCGCGATCGGCAAGGACGGTGAAATCGCCTACGCGACCGTCCAGTACGACACCACCACCGACAAGCTTGAAAAGGACGACATCAAAGAGTTGGTCGCGATCGGCCGCGAAGCCAACGGCCAGGGCCTGCAGGTCGAGGTCGGCGGGGCGCCGGTCGAGGAAGTGCGCCAGGAAGAAGAAGGGGGCGGCTCTTCGTTCATGGTCGGCCTGCTGGCCGCGATCGTGATCCTGCTGTTGACCTTCGGCTCGGTCGTGGCGATGGGCTTGCCGCTCCTCACCGCGCTGTTTGCGCTCGGTGTCGGCATCAGCCTGGTCACTCTCGGCAGCCACATCTTCAATACCGCCGACTTCGCACCGGAACTGGCGGCGATGATCGGGCTCGGCGTCGGCATCGACTACGCCCTCTTCATCCTCACCCGCTTCCGCAATGGGCTCGACGAGGGGCTGGAGGCGCGGCCGGCAGCGATCGCGGCGGTCGATACGGCCGGCCGCGCAGTGCTCTTCGCCGGCATCACGGTGATCATCTCGCTGATGGGGATGCTGCTGCTCGGCATCAGCTTCCTCAACGGCGTCGCGATGGCGGCGGCGCTGGCGGTGCTGTTCACGATGATCGCGGCGCTGACGCTGCTGCCGGCGCTGCTGACGATCGCCGGCAGGCGGGTCGACCGGCTGCGCATCCCTGGGCTCGGCAAGCGCGTCCCGTCCACGGCCGAGGACACGCGCTGGTTCCGTTGGAGCCGCGAGATCCAGAGACGGCCGGTGCTGTCAGCGCTCCTCTCCGGCGGGCTCCTGCTGCTGCTCTGCGTGCCAACCCTCTCGCTGCGGCTTGGCTCAAACGACGCCGGCACCGACCCCAACGGGTCGAGCACGCGCGAAGCTTACGATCTGCTCGCGGAGGGCTTCGGGCCCGGCTTCAACGGGCCCTTCGCGATGGTCGCGGCGCTGCCGAGCAAGGGTGAGGACGCCGCGCTCGTGACCCTGCGAAACACCCTCGCGGACGAAGAGGGGGTGGCGAAGGTCACCTCGATCGTGCTCAACCCGGCCAAGGACACCGGCGTCTTCCAGCTCTACCCCACGACCTCGCCGCAGAGCGAGGACACGACGGCGCTGCTCGATCACATCCGTGGCGACGTCCTGCCGCCGATCGAGCAGAAGACCGGCGCCCGGCTCCACGTCGGCGGGATCACCGCGATCTTCGAGGACTTCGGCGACGCGATCGCCGAGAAGCTGCCGCTCTTCATCGGCGTCGTCGTCCTGCTCTCGGCGCTGCTGCTGATGGCCGTCTTCCGCTCGGTGCTGGTGCCGCTGAAGGCGATGGTGATGAATTTGCTCAGCATCGGCGCCGCCTTCGGCCTGATCGTCGCCGTCTTCCAGTGGGGCTGGGGCGCGAGCCTGATCGGGGTCGACGGCACCGGGCCGATCATCTCCTTCTTCCCCGTCTTCCTCTTCGCGATCATCTTCGGCCTCTCGATGGACTACGAGGTCTTCCTAATGTCGCGCATCCACGAGGAGTGGGAAGGCAGCCACGACGCCACGCTCGCCGTAACCCGCGGCCTCGCCCTGACCGGCCGGGTGATCACCGCGGCGGCGGCGATCATGGTCACCGTCTTCGCCTCCTTCATGCTCGGCGAAGACCGCATCATCAAGCTCTTCGGCCTCGGCCTCGCCTCGGCCGTCTTCATCGACGCCGTGATCATCCGCTCGGTCCTGGTGCCGGCGATCATGCAGCTCTTCGGCAAGAACGCCTGGTGGCTTCCCGGCTGGCTAGACCGCATCCTGCCGCACCTGCACGTAGAGCCGGCAGAGGGCGACCCCGCGCCGACCGGCGAGCACCCCGTGGTCGCGCCTACCGACTAGGCGGCCTTGACTACCTTGTTGGCCTTGAGGCAGCGCGTGCAGACGTAGGCGCGCAGCTTGCGGCCGCCCTCGGTGATCCGCACCTTCTGCAAGTTCGGATCGAAGCGCCGCTTGGTGGCGACCATCGAGTGGCTTCGGGACTGGCCGAACGCCGGTCCCTTGCCGCAGCTGTGACATACCTTGGCCATCGGGTCGGGGATGGTACAGGTCGCCGCTAGCTGTCGCGGACCTGCCAGCGGTACGGATTGACCTGTTGTTTGAGAAGGGCCATGCGGGCGACGGTCAGGGCTGCGTTGCGGCCCTGGTCGCGCTTGCCGCCGCCGGCCCGGGCGAGGGCCTGCTCCATCGTGTCGCAGGTGATCACGCCGAAGGCGCAGGGGACGCCGGTCTCCAGCTGCACGTCCTGGATGCCGCGGGCGGCCTCGGCACAGACGAAGTCGTAGTGGTCGGTCTCGCCGCGGATGACTACGCCGAGGCAGGCGACGCCGGAGAAGCGCCCGGTCGTGGCGTGCAGCTTGGCCGCAAAAGGAAGCTCGTAAGCACCGGGCACCGAGACCTCGCTGACCGAGGACGCCGGCACGCCGGCCAGCTCGAAGCCTTCGCGGGCGCCGCTCAGCAGGCGTTCGGCGAGGTCCTCGTAGAAGCGGCCGACGCAGACGGCGAACTCCTTGCCCTCCAGAGCCGCGCGTTCCTCGTCGTCAAAGCTCTCGAGGAACGCGGTCGACTCAGCCATCCGCCGCCTCGCTCTCGCCGGCGGCGTCGCGTTCGTCCTCGTCGCGGATCATCTCCTCGTCGAGGGCGAGGCCCTGGTGGTGCAGCGAGTGGCCCATCTTGTCGCGCTTGGCCCGCAGGTAGGCCTCGTTGTGCGCGTTGGGCGAAGACTCGATCGGCACCTGCTCGCTGACCGAGAGGCCGTAGCCCTCGAGGCCGACGATCTTCTTTGGGTTGTTGGTGAGGATGCGGATGCTGGTCAGGCCGAGGTCGCCGAGGATCTGGGCGCCGATCCCGTAGTCGCGCAGGTCGGCCGGCAGGCCCAGCTTGAGGTTGGCCTCGACCGTGTCGGCCCCCTCCTCCTGCAGCTTGTAGGCCTTGAGCTTGTTGAGCAAGCCGATCCCGCGCCCCTCCTGGGAGAGGTAGAGCAGGACGCCGCGCCCCTCGTTCTCGATCTGGGTCAGGGCCGCGACCAGCTGCTCGCCGCAGTCGCAACGCATGCTGTGGAAGACGTCGCCGGTGAGGCACTCGCTGTGGACGCGGACCAGCACGTCCTCGACCCCGTCGACGTCGCCCTTGACCATCGCCACGTGGTGCTTGTCGTCGACCAGAGAGCGGTAGCCGACCGCGGTGAAGTCGCCGAACTCGGTCGGCAGGGCCGTGTCGACGACCCGCTCGACCAGCTTCTCGGTGCGGCGGCGGTAGGCGATCAGATCGGCGACGGTGATCATCTTCAGGCCGTGGCGCTCGCAGTAGGGGCCGAGGTCGGGAACCCGGGCCATCGTGCCGTCGTCGTTCATCACCTCGCAGATCACCCCGGCCGGCGTGAGGCCGGCGAGGCGGGCGAGGTCGACGCTGGCCTCGGTGTGGCCGGTGCGCTCGAGCACCCCGCCCTCCTTGGCCCGCAGCGGGAACATGTGGCCGGGGACGACGATGTCGCGCGGGCCGGAGCCGGGGTCGATCGCGACCTGGATCGTGTGGGCGCGGTCGTGGGCCGAGATGCCGGTGCTGACACCGCCGGCCGCCTCGATCGTCACCGTGAAGGCGGTCTGCAGCGGCGCCTCGTTCTTGGCCGCCATCAAGTTGAGGCCGAGCTTCTCGCACCGCTCCGCGGTCAGCGCCAGGCAGATCAGCCCGCGCGCCTCCTTGGCCATGAAGTTGACCGCCTCGGGGGTGGCGAACTGCGCCGCCATCACGAGGTCGCCCTCGTTCTCCCGGTCCTCCCCGTCGCAGACGACGACCATGCGGCCGCGGCGGATCTCCTCGATCCCTTCCTCGATCGTCGAGAACGGGCTCTTCCCCGCCTGCTTGCCCACCTCGTCTGTCCGTTGCGTCTCCGTCATCTGGCTCACGCCCGCTCCTCTCCGGCGAATGGTGTCATCAATCGCTCCACGTACTTCGCCACCACGTCACACTCGACGTTGATCCGGTCGCCGGCGGCGACCTCTCCGAAAGTGGTCCTCTCCAGGGTCTCGGGTATCAGGGAAACTTCTGCCCAGGAGTCGCCCAAATCCGCGATCGTCAGGCTGACGCCGTCCAGCGTGATCGATCCCTTGGCGATCACGTAGCGCAGCAACTCCGGGGCAAGCTTTACGCGCAGGCGGCGGGCGAACCCATCCCGCTTCACCGAGATCACCTCGCCGACGCCATCGGCGTGCCCCTGGACGATGTGCCCACCGAGGCGGTCGGAGGCCTTCATCGCCAGCTCGAGGTTGACCCGGTCACCGACCTCCAGGCTGCCCAGCGACGTTACGGCCAGCGTTTGATTCATGGCCTCTGTCTCGAAACCTCCGGGCACGCGCCCATTCGCCGTCAGGCACACACCGTTCACGGCAACGGAATCGCCGGTCGCGATCTCGAGGGCGACCCGCGTAGCGATGCGGACGCGCGTGCCGTCCGGGCCGGCCTCGACCGATTCGACGCTGCCTATGTCTTCGACGAGGCCGGTGAACATCACCACTCCTTGAACCGGGCTGTAATCAACGTGTCGTCGCCGATCGCCTGGACGGTGTGGGACAGGGGCTCCAGGCGCGCGGGGCCCGTCGCGGGTGCGGGGGGGCCTGCGGGCGGGCGCTGCGCGTCCGTTCTCGGCCCCCCCGCACCCGCGCCACCCGCGCGAGATGCGTCTTGACCCCTACCGCCGAGCAGGATCGGGGCGATGAAAGTCCGAGCCTGGTCCAGCTGGTCGATGGCTTGGAAGGCCGCGGCGAGGGTTGGGCCGCCCTCGAGGAAGAGGCTGGTGATGTTTCGGCGGCCCAGGTCGGCGAGCGCGGCCTCGATGCCGTCGGCGACAAGTACCTCGGCTCCGGCGCCACGGAGAGATGTGGCTCTGGACGCATCGGCTTCCGGTGAGACGACGACGAGCACCGGCGACTGGTCGAGGGTAAGCATCAGCTGCGAGTCAAGCGGCAGGCGAGCCTGGCGGTCAAAGACGACGCGAACCCCCTGCCGCACCTCGCTTCCGGTGCGCTTTTTGGACCCCATGGGTGCATAAGGCGCACCGGAACGGGCTGGGGGGCGGGCGGTTAGGAGGGGGTCATCGGCTAGGACGGTGCCTATGCCTGCGGCTATTGCGTCGGATTCGGCTCGCCACTGGTGGACTAGGGCACGGCTGCGCTCGCCAGAGATCCATGGGGAGTCGCCGGGCGTAGTGGAGGTGCGGCCGTCGAGCGACATCGCCAGCTTCAGCGTCACCAGCGGCAACCCGGTGCGGGCGTGCTTGCGGAAGGGCTGGTTGAGCAGCCGTGCCGCGGTCGCCTGCTCACCGGCCGCGAGCTCGACCTCAACTCCACCATCGCGCAGGATCCCCGGCCCCCGCCCGGCGGCCTTCTCGCTGGGATCGTCGGAGGCGATCACGACCCGCGAGATCCCCGCCTCCAGGATCGCCTCCGCACAAGGAGGCTGCCTGCCCTGATGCGCACAGGGCTCAAGCGTCACATACATAGTCGCTCCCGCCGGATCCTCCTCTCGCTTCCGACAATCCTCGAGGGCCGCTCGCTCTGCATGCAGACCACCAAGCTCGGCATGAAACCCCTCGCCGATCACCTCACCGGCCCGGACAACAACAGCTCCAACAAGAGGATTGGGGCTGACCCGCCCACGCCCGCCCTCCGCAAGCTCCAACGCCCGCGAGAGATGGCTCCGATCCGTGCCTGTGAGCTGGGAATTCATGAGACCGATTGACTCGTCAATCAACCCAAGCTTACTCTCCCCCGCTCAGGGCTCCGCGAAGCTCGTCCCACGCCCCTCGCGCGGGCACGGGGGAAGGGGGGTCGAGGACGGACCGTGGCCCGCCCGCAGTGCCCCCCTTCCCCCGTGACAGGACCCGCGCCGGAGCGATCTCGACCCTCATCGCGACAGGACCCGCGCGCCAGCGCCGTATCGGGCCGATTCCCCGGATACCCTGGCCCCCTCCCCCATGAAGCTGATAGTTCAGATCCCCTGCCTCAACGAGGAATCAACCCTCCCGGCAACGATCGCCGACATCCCGCGCGAGATTCCGGGGATCGACACGGTCGAGCTGCTGGTCGTCGACGACGGCTCGACCGACCGCACGGTGGAGGTCGCCCGCGAGCACGGTGTGGAGCACATCGTCCGGCTGACCAACAACAAGGGCCTCGCGGCCGCTTTCCAGGCGGGACTCGACGCCAGCCTCAAGCTCGGTGCCGACGCGATCGTCAACACCGACGCCGACAACCAGTACCGCGGCGCCGACATTCCCAAGCTGCTCGCCCCGATCCTCTCCGGCGAGGCCGACATCGTCGTCGGAGACCGCCAGGTCGCCCAGATCGAGCACTTCTCGGGCTCCAAGAAAGCGCTGCAGAAGTTGGGCAGCTGGGTGGTAAGCCGGCTGGCCGGGACCGAGATCGCCGACACCACCTCGGGCTTCCGCGCCTACAACCGCGAGGCGGCCCTGGGGCTGCTCGTCGTCGACAACTTCACCTACACGCTGGAGAGCCTGATCCAGGCCGGCAAGATGCTGGTCGCGGTCGGGGGGGTCGAGATCGGCACCAACCCGCAGACGCGCGAGTCGCGCCTCTTTGACTCGACCGGGGGCTACGTACGGCGCAACGCGCTCTCGATCCTGCGCATCTACGCCCGCTACGAGCCGCTGCGCGCCTTCGCCACCGCGGGACTGGCGGTGGCGATCCTCGCCCTCGCCGCCTGGCTGCCGTTCCTGCTCGACTGGGTTCTCAACGGCGACAGCACCGGCCACGTCCAGTCGCTGATCCTCGGCGCGGTCCTCTTCATCGCGGCGATCCAGCTGCTCGCCCTGGGGGTGATCGGCGACCTGCTCGCCGGGCAGCGGGTGATGACCCAGCGCGTCTTCGAGCGCGTGCGCCGAGTCGAGCTGGCGCTCGACGTGCCGCCCTCGCACTACGAGCCCGGCGCCGAGCGCTGATGCGCCTGCCTGGCAAAGGGTCGGGCGCCCCCACGGACGCCGCCTCGGCGACCGCCGACTACGGCAAAACCGCCGGCTTCCTGGCCGTCGGCGTCGGCCTCACCGGCGTGATCACCTACGTCTACTTCTTCATCGCCTCGCACGTCCTGTCCAAGCCCGACTACGGACAGATCACGGTGCTCTGGTCGGCCGTCTTCATCACGATCTCGACCCTCTACCGGCCGGTAGAACAGCTGCTCTCGCGCCACATCTCCGAACACCTGGTCAAGGGCGAGTCGATCGGGGGCACGACGAAAAACGCCGCAACGATTCAGGTCGGTCTTGCGATGCTCTTCGCCGTCCTCGCGCTGGCCCTGCGCGGCCCGATCCAGAACAACCTGCTCGAGGGCAACGAAACCCTCTACTGGGTCTACTTCTCGGCGGTCCTCTTCTACGCCGCCAGCTACTTCGCTCGCGGCTTCCTCGCCGGCCAGAAGCGCTTCGGCCTCTTCACAGCGCTGATCCTCTCCGAGTCGTGCTTCCGCACCCTGTTCGCGGTGCTGGTCGCGGTCAGCTTGCTCGAAGGCCAGTCGGCGGTGGCGATCGGCATCGTCGCCGCTCCCTCGCTGAGCCTGATGGTGGTGCCGCTGGCCTTCGCGAGACGGGCACGCACCGCTCCTCCGCCTGCCGAGGCGACGGAGGACGATGCCGCCGTCTCGATGGCGCACGGCACCGGATTCGCCGCGGCGGTGCTGGTGATCATGTTCAGCGAACAGGCCTTCCTCAACGCCGGCCCGCTGATCGCGCGCGGCCTGCAAGGTGCGGCGGCAGCCGGATTCATCTTCAACGTGCTGATGCTGGCGCGGGCGCCGCTGCAGCTCTTCCAGGCAGTCTCGACCAGCATCCTCCCCCACCTGACCAGCCTCCACACCAGCCACGAGGCCGGCAGCAGGGAGGAGTTCCACCGCTCGGTACGGATGGTTCTGCTCGGGATCGCCGCCTTCACCGCGCTGATGGCGCTGGTGATCCTGGCGGCCGGCCCGGAGCTCATGCAGATCGCCTTCAGCAAGAAGTTCAGCTACGACCGGGCCGAACTGCTCGTCGTCGCGGCCGGGACCGGGCTCTACCTCTGCTCGGTCACCGTCAACCAGGCCGGCGTCGCCCAGGGCCAGGTGCGGCGGGCAGCGGTGCGCTGGATCGCCTGCGCCGGCCTCTTCATCGCCTGGAACTTCGTGCCGCTGGTCGAAAACGAGTTCCACCGCATCGAGATCGGCTTCACCCTGACCGCCGGCGTCCTCTTCGTCCTGCTCTACCTGATCTATCGCCACCCCCATGAACGAGTCGAGGACGTACCGGTGCCGGGCTCCCCCGGGGAGCTCGAGATGCGCCTTGCCGCCGTCGACGAGAACACCTAGGAGTTGCTGTGGGAGGACACGACGCCGAGCTGATCCTGGTCGCCGGCGCCCTGCTCGCGGCCGGCATCGCCGGCGGCCTGCTCGCCGACCGGATGCGGATCCCCGGCCTCCTCCTCTTCCTCGGGCTGGGGATGCTGGCTGGATCGGAGGGGATCGGCGGGATCGAGTTCAATAACGCGGAGCTGGCCCGGACGCTGGGCACCGTCGCGCTCGTCCTGATCGTCTTCGAGGGCGGGCTGACCGCGGGCTGGTCGGAGATCCGTCCCGTGCTCGGCACGGCGGCGTCGCTGGCCACGCTGGGGACGATCCTCACCGCGCTGATCGCGGGCTTCGCGGCGAAGCTGATCTTTGGCATCAGCACCTTGGAGGGGATGCTCGTCGGCGGTGCCGTCGCCGCCACCGACTCGGCCGCGATCTTTGCCGTCCTGCGCCGCTCGAAGCTGGAGAAGAGGCTCGCCCGCTCGCTCGAGGGCGAGTCGGGGATGAACGACCCGGTCGCGCTGCTGTTGGTGGTCGGTTTCGTCGAATGGATCCAGCAGCCCGGCTACGGAGTTGCCGACATGGCGGGCCTGCTGGTCCTGAAGCTCGCGGTCGGGGCGGCGATCGGGCTGGCCCTCGGCCGGCTCGCCGTGGGAGCGCTGAGCGCGGTTCGCCTGCCCACCGACGGCATCTACCCGGTGGCGACGATCGCGATCGCCGGCATCGCCTTCGGCGTGGCGGAAGTCGCGCACGGCTCCGGCCTGCTCTCGGTCTACCTGACCGCGCTCGCGCTCGGCTCCGGCAACGTGCCCGCCCGGCGCACGATCGCCGCCTTCCACGAGGGTGTCGGCGAGGTCGCCCAGATCGGCCTCTTCATTCTGCTCGGCCTGCTCGTCTTCCCGAGCACGCTCGGCGACGTCGCCCTCGAAGGCCTCGCCCTCTCGGCGGTGCTGATCCTCCTCGCCCGCCCGTTCGCCGCCTTCGTCGCCACAGCCCTCTCCCCCTTCGACTTTCGCGAGCGGGCGATGCTCGGCTGGGCCGGGCTGCGAGGAGCGACGCCGATCTGGCTCGCCACCTTCCCGGTCGTCGCGGGGGTCGCCGGCGGCCACGAGCTCTTCGCGATCGTCTTCTTTGTCGTCGTCACCTCGACCCTGGTCCAGGGGGCGACCTTCGAGCCGCTGGCCAACCGGCTCGGCCTGACCACGGACGAGTCGGCCCTGCCGCGGCGGCTGCTCGAGTCTGGCCGGATCCGGCGGATGGGGGGCGACGTCGTCTCCTACCGGCTGCGCCCGGGAGCTGCCGCCGCCGGCCACCTGGTCCGGGAACTGGGGTTGCCACGCGAGGCGCTGGTCAACGTGATCGTGCGCGACGGCCACGCGATCCCGCCGCGGGGCTCGACCGAGGTGCGAGTGGGAGACGAGCTGCACATCCTCGTCCGCGGCAAGCTGCGCGATCAGGTCGAGGAGCTGACGAAGCGTTGGCACGGCGGCCCGGTCGGCACCCCGGCGCCACCCCGCCTGCCCCAGCGGGGCGCCCCCCAGATCTTCTCGGTCGGACCAGGCGGGGAGATCGAGGATCCGTCAGCGCCGACCGAGGTCAACGGCATCGCCGTCGCCTCGGTGTTGCGCAGCCGCCGCGATCGCTCCACCGCCCTCGTCGCCCTGGCCGACGGCCGCTACGCGCTCACCTCGGACGCAGCGGTGGCTGTGGGAGACCGCCGCTCCCTGGCGCGCTGGTGCGAGCGCCGCGCCCAGCGGGTCGGCGACGACCCGGCAGAGCGTGCCTGGTGGCAGGAGGTCATCGGGGCGCTGATCGCCCGGGGGTAGGGACTTGTCCCGGTAGGGGTTCCGCTTAACTTTTTCGAGAAGCGGCAACTGCTGGCGCCCGAACCGCGCTCGCGAAAAAGTACAAGACGCTCCACCCCTACCGGGACAAGTCCTAAGTCGCGCCAGTCGCGGCGACTATCTCCGTGTAGGCGGCAGCTGGATCGGTGGCGCCGAAGACAGCCGAGCCTGCAACGAAGAGGGAAGCTCCTGCTTCTGCGACCGAGCCGGCGGTCGTGGCGTCGATGCCGCCGTCCACCTCGATCCTCGCCTCGCCGGCCAGCGCCTTCAGGCGCGAGACCTTGTCGGGGGACCCCTCGATGAATGACTGGCCGCCCCAGCCGGGATTGACGGTCATGCAGAGAACTATGTCGGCGAGCTCGCCGAGCTCGGACACGGCCTCGACCGGGGTGCCGGGGTTGAGCGCTATGCCGGCCAGGCAGCCGAGCTCGCGGATCGCGGCGAGGGTGCGGTTGGCGTGCGGCGTCGCCTCCTCATGGAAGGTGATCGAGTCGGCGCCCGCCTCGGCGAAGGCCTCGATCTGGCGCTCGGGCTGCTCGATCATCAGGTGCACGTCGACGACCCCGCCGGCGGCGTGGACCCGATCCGCGATCGAGGCAGCGACCAGCGGCCCGATCGTGATCGGCGGGACGAAGTGTCCGTCCATCACATCGAAGTGGATCACCCGCGCGCCGGCGTCCATCACCTCGTCCAGCTGCGCGCCGAGTCGCGCGAAATCGGCCGAGAGGATCGAGGGTGCAACGCGGGGCGAGACGATGATCTCGCTCATCCTCTTGCTCATACCGGCCTCAGCATCGAATCTCCGCACATCTGGCAGGTCATGTCCTCGGTCGTGCTCATCCTGGCGATCGTCTGGTGTTCGCCGCAGTTCGGGCACTGCGATACGAGCTCGAAGCGGCGCAGACAGTACACGCAGCGGAAGCGGCCGGGAAGCTGCGTCGGCCGCAGCCAGGGCTCGCCGCAACCAGGGCACGCCGCCCGGCGCATGACGCCGAGCTCCTTGTCGTCCGCTTCAGTCATCGCCACCATCATCCCTGCTCAGGCGGCAGATGAAGAAACCGGTCGTGCGGTCGCGGTCGGGCCGGACCTGCAGGCAGCGCGGATCGACGGGCGAGGCGAGGCCCGGCGCGAGCGCCCCGAGGTCCTCGACGGTCACCGCCGGGACCTCGCCCGCCCCCGCGGCCGCGACGAGCGCGGCGATCTGACCCTCGTTCTCGCGCCGGGAGACCGTGCAGGTCGAGTAGACGAGCGTGCCCCCGGGACGCAGTGCCTCCACGCCGCGGCGCAGCAGCAGCGACTGCTCCTCGACCAGGCGCTCGATCGTTTTCGGCGACTTGCGCCAGCGCGCGTCGGGACGCGAGGCGAGGGCGCCGAGGTCCGAGCAGGGCGGGTCGACCAGCACCCGGTCGAAGCCCGGCGCCATCCCCGCGGCCCCGGCGTCGGCCTCGATCACGGTGACGCTACGCAGGCCGAGCCGCCGCGCCTGCTCGGCGACTTCCTTTGCCCGCGCGGGGTCGTTCTCGACCGAGATCACCTCGCCGCGGTCGCCCATCCGCGCCGCGATCTGCCCGGTCTTGATCCCCGGGCCCGCGCAGAGGTCGAGCACGTGCTCGCCGGGACGGGGATCGAGCAGCTCGACCACGGCCGCGGAGCCACGGCTCTGCGGGGTCAGCTCGCCGGCCGTGACCAGCTCCGGGACCGCGGCGCCGGTGCGGCCGGAGATCACGATCTCCTCCGGCGCCGCCAAGGGCCACTCGCTTCCGGTGCGCCTTTTGCTCTCCGTGGGTACACAAGGCGCAGCGGAAGCGGCTGAGGTGGCGTCGACGCCGGCCTCGCGCAACCTGGCGAGCACCTCCTCGCGATCGGCAGTGAGGGTGCTGACCCGCAGCGCCGGCTCGGCCGGCTCGTTGCAGGCGGCGAGCAGCGAGCGGGCGGAGTCGGGGCCGAGCTCGCTCCACCACATCTGCGCCAGCCAGAGCGGCGCCGAGTGGGCGGCGGCGGCAGTCTCCGCGGTCGAGTCGTCACCGAGCAGCGACTCGGCCAACGCCCGGCGCTCCCGAACCGCGCGGCGCAGAACCGCGTTGACCAGCCCCGAGGCATGCGCCGCGCCGGCTCGCTTGACCAGCTCCACGGCCTGGTCGACCGCGGCGTGGTCGGGGGTCCCGTCGGCGAAGAGCAGCTCGTACATCCCCAGGCGCAGGGCCGCCAGTACCTCCGGGTCGAGATCGCGCAGCGGCCGGTCCACCAGGCGCGAGAGAGCCGCGTCGATCGTGCCGCGGCGTTGCACGGCCCCGTAGACGAGTCGCTGCGCCTGCGCGCGCTCGCGGCCGCCGATCCGGCGGACGTCGGCTGCCCGGCGAAAGGCGCGCTCGGTGTGCGCCCCCTGCTCGAAGGTCGCCCGGATCGTCTCGTAGGCCAGCAGGCGAGCCGGTGAAATCACGGTAGCTTCGGCAGCGAGTGACCGCGCAGGTAGGCGTCTGCTGCCATCGGCTTGCCTCCCCCCGGCTGCACGACCTCCAGGCGCAGAGCGCCCTGGCCGCAGCCGAGCAGCAGCGCGCCCCACTCGGCGCGGATCTCGCCCGTCTTCACGCCCACGTCGACCGGGCGCGCCCTGCGCACTCCGAGCCTCTCACCGCCACCCGTCTCCAGGTAGGCACCGATATGCGGGGTGAGGGCGCGAACGACCCTGGCCAGCTCGCCCGCCGGACGGGCGGGGTCGAGCCGCCGCTCCTCCGGGGCGACCTTCGCGGCGTAGGTCGCCGCGTCGTCGTCCTGCTCGACGAACTCCAGGGCACCCGCCGCGAGGAGCTCGAACGCCCGCACCAGCAGCTCCCCGCCCAGCGTGGCGAGCCTCGAGGAGAGCGATTCGAAGTCGTCCTCGGGACCGACCCCCATCTCCTCGCCGAGGGCGACGGGCCCGGAGTCGAGCCCGGCGGCGACCCGCATCACGCAGACGCCGGTGCGCTCGTCGCCCGCCATGATCGACCGCTCGATCGGGGCGGCGCCGCGCCAGCGGGGCAGGAGCGAGGGGTGGACGTTGAGCAGCGGCCAAGCCGAGAGCAATGGCTCGCGGATCAGCTGGCCGAAGGCGCAGACCGCAAGCGCCTCGGGCGCGGCGGCGCGGATCCGCTCCAGCGCCGCCTCGTCGTTGACGTCCCCGACCTGCAGCAGGTCGAGCCCGAGCTCCCCTGCCGCCTCGGCGGCGGGAGGTGACTGGGTGCGACGGCCGCGGCCCTTGGGCCGGTCGGGAGGGGTGACCACCAGCAACGGCCGGTGCGCTGACTCCGCCAGCCGGCGCAGGACCGCCGCGGCGAACTCCGAGGTGCCGAGGTAGACAGTCCTCACGCGTCTGTACGAGGCTCGCGATGCTCGTCCTCGAGATCGCCGTCCGCCCCCTCGTCCAGCGGCGGGCTGTAGCTGCCACCTTCCCGTAGGGCGTGCAGAGCACCCTTGCGCTGAGCGCGGGGCGCGTGATCGAGGATCAGCACGCCGTTCAGGTGGTCGATCTCATGCTGGAGTACGCGTGCCTCCAGCCCGGAGGCCTCGACCCGCATCGGCTCCCCGTCGACGTCGAACCCGCTGAAGCGGGCGTGCAGTGGCCGCTCGACGTCCATCGAAACCCGGGGCAGGCTGAGACAGCCCTCCTCGGCGACAACGACCTCCTCCGAGGCCCACTCGATCTCCGGGTTGACAAACGGGGTCGGCTCGCTGTCGTGTCCGGCCTGGAAGACGAGCAGGCGGCGCAAGACCCCAACCTGGGTCGCCGCCAAGCCCACCCCCATGCCGTCGCGCATGATCTCGATCATCCGCTCGGCCTCCGCCCGCAGCTCGGGACCGAACTCACGGACCGGGGATGCCTTGCTCTTCAGCACGGGGTCGCCGAACTTGACCACCTGCGCAAGCGCCACCTCGCGCCGCTCCAACAGCTCCGCTTCGAGCTCTTCGCGCTCCTGCTCTCCCAACTCAGTCTCGGTTCGATCGCCCATAGAACGATTCTATGGATCGATCCCCGGTGACCGGTCGCTACTGGGGGTCGACGTCGACGCTGATCGCGACGTCGCGCAGGGAGCGGTCGGCGGCGAGGCGCTCGACCGTTTCGCGGACGGCGGTTACGGTCGCCTCGCGGTCGGTGGCCTTGAGCAGCAGGCGACGGCGGTGGCGGTTGCGGACACGGAACATCGGGGCGGGGCCGAGCAGGTCGGTTCCGTCGGGCAGGACCGGGGACAGCGCCTCGGCGAGCTCGCGCGCCACCCCGTCGAGCCGCCCCTCGGACTCGGCTTTGAGCACGATCCGGATCAGGTGCGAGAAGGGCGGGTAGCGCAGCGCCCGGCGGCGCTCGACCTCCTCGGCGAGAAAGCCGGCCGAGTCGTGCCCGGCGGCGTGGACGACGCTCGGTGCGCTCGGCGCCAGAGTCTGCACGATCACGCTGCCGCCGGCGCTGCCGCGGCCGCTGCGGCCGGCGAGCTGGGCGACCATGGCGAAGGTCCGCTCGGCGGCGCGGAAGTCGGGGAAGCGCAGAGTCGCGTCGGCGTCGAGGATCGCGCTCAGGGTCACCTCCGGGAAGTCGTGACCCTTGGCGACCATCTGCGTCCCGACCAGTACACCGCTCTCCGCCTCGCCGAAGGCGGCGAGGATGCGGGCGTGGGCGCCGCGGGCGCCGGCGGTATCGGCATCGAGCCGGAAGATCGGCATCGGCGCCATCCGCTCGGCCAGCAGCGCCTCGATCTGCTCCGTGCCGACGCCGGCCTGGGAGAGCGTGGTCGAGCCGCAGTCCGAGCAGACCGCCGGCAGCGATTCGGAGTGGGCGCAGTGGTGGCAGACGATCCGGCCGCTGTGGCGGTGGACGATCAGCGAGACGTCGCAGTTGGGGCAGTTCCAGTGCAGTCCGCAGGATCGGCAGGTGAGCCAGGGGGCGAAGCCGCGCCGGTTGACCATCACGATCGCCTTCGCCCCGGCCGCGCGCACGCCCTCCAGCGCCGCCCAGGTCTCGGGGTGCAGCGGCCCGGAACGGGGATCGGCCTCGCGCATGTCGAGCACCCGCACGGGTGGCATCGGCCGGCCGTCGACCCGGCGCGGCAGCTCCAGCCTGGGCAGCTCGAGCCAGGCCTCCGGCCGTGGCGTCGCGGTGCCGGCGACGAGCACGGCGCCGCTCTCCGCCGCCCGCTGCCGGGCGACGGCGCGAGCGTCGTAGCAGGGGTCGCCCTCCTGCTTGTAGGAAGCGTCGTGCTCCTCGTCGATCACGATCAGGCCGAGGTCGCCGAGCGGCGCGAAGACGGCGGAGCGGGGACCGACGCAGACGCTCGCCTCGCCGCTGCGCAGGCGGCGCCATTCGTCGTAGCGCTCGCCGTCGGGAAGGGCCGAGTGCAGGACTGCGAAGCGGTCGCCGAGCCGGGCCCTGAAGCGGGCAACGGCCTGGGGGGCCAGCCCGATCTCGGGGACGAGGACGATCGCACCCTTGCCGCGGGCCAGGGCCGCCTCGACCGCGGCGAGGTAGACCTCGGTCTTGCCCGAGCCGGTCACGCCGTGCAGCAGCACCTCGCGAGCCGCCCCGGCCTCGCCATCGAGCGCGGCGACGATGCTCTCCACCGCGGCGGATTGCTCGGCGAGCAGCTCGGGGCGCCCTCCGGGCGCGCCCACCTCAGGATGGGCCGAGCGCCGCCGCACCTGCGAGCTTCGGGTCGCGATCAGGCCCCGGTCCTCGAGCCGGCGCAACACCGAGCGGTCGGAGCCGACCGCGGCTGCCAGCTCCGCCGCCGACATCTCCCCCGCCCGCAGCGCCTCCAGCACCGCGCGCTGCTTCACGCCGAGGCGCTCGGAGCCGCTCAGCGCAGCCTCGCCGGCGGCGGCTATCTCGGCCCTCAGCTCCAGCCGCGAGCGCACCCGTTGGCCGGTGGCGCCGGTCCCCGGCGGCAGCACGAGCTGAAGGCCGCGCGAGGGGGTCGAGCAGTACTCGCGGGCGATCCAGATCCCGAGCCGGACCAGCTCGGGCGGCGCCCCCGCCTCGAGAGCCTCGATCGGCTCCGCCAGCTTCTCCGCGGGCAGATCCGAAGCGTCGGCGAGCCCGACCACCACGCCGAGGAGGCGCTGCCGGCCGAAGGGGACGCGGACGACGCTGCCCACCCCCAGGTCGGCCATCGCCTCGGGCAGGCGGTAGTCGAACGGCCCGCGCAGGGCGCGTGCGGTGGTCAGCGGCTCGACCTTCGCGATGGTCACCGGCTCACGTTATGGAGGCCCGCGGACGGCGAGGGTATGCTGCCGCCGTGAGCCGGAGCGACCGAACGTCCATATCTGGTTCTGCGTGAGGAAGCGCAGGCGAGCTCCCTGATGCCCGGCCTCAACCTAAGTCCGGGAGAGCGGGTGATCTTCCAGGGCCATCCCTCTTGGCGGGCGATCCTCGGCTTCTACCTGAAGGGAATCCTGGTCGCGGCACTGGCCGGCGTGATCTTCAAGCTCTTCGGCGCGAGCAGCGGCACCGTCTTCCTCGTCGTCCTCGTCATCGTCGCCGGGACCGTCCTGGCCGGCTTCGTCAGGCGGGTGGCGACGACCTACACGATCACCGACCGCCGCCTAAACATCCGCCGCGGCATCGTCTCCCGCGAGGTCCAGGAGACCCGTCTGGAGCGGGTCCAAAACGTCAACTACAAGCAGTCCGTCTACCAGCGCCTGATGCAGATAGGCGACGTCGACTTCGACACCGCAGCAGGAGACGACTACAACTTCGTCTTCTACGGAGTAGCCAACCCGGCCGACGTGGTCCACCGAGTCGACCAGGCGACCGGGGCAAACACGGCCGGTTCGCATGGCCTCGGCGAAGCTCAACCGCCGAGTTAAGAAGCGCAGGGGGCAGGGATGCCGATGCCCCTCCCCGTGAATTGACGTCGCACGCGCCTATGGCGCATAGCGCCGAGATGAGGTGCGCGGGCTACGCCCACGCAGGAATCGGATTGCATTTCCGCCGCTTCGCGACATTCCCGGGGAGGGGCACCGGCATCCCTCTCGAAGCGCACCCAAGCTTCGAAAGCGAAGCTCAAGCGGCAATCCACTGTCGAAACACACCAAGCTTCGAGCGTCACTCCACCTGAGCACCTTGAAGCTTCAAATGCTTCGGGGCCCAAAGCTCGGCCCATCGGAAACTGTCGAGAGGAGCCTGGCCGCCCTCCAGGCGAATGTCGCCGAAGGCGGCGGAAATGCAATCCGGTTATCGCGCGGCCGAAGGCCGCGCTCGAGGTTCACCCCATGCGAAGCGCATGGGGTGTCAATTCGACTGGAGGGCGGCCAGGCTCCCCCACCCCTTCCGCGTCGGGAACCTCAGGCGGGAGCCGCTTCGAGACCCGCGGCCGCTTTGAGCGCCTCGGCCCTGTCGATGCGCTCCCAGGTGAAGGCGTCGCCTTCGCGGCCGAAGTGGCCGTAGGCGGCTGTCTGACGGAAGACCGGGCGGTGCAGGTCCAGGTAGCCGCGGAAGGCGCCGGGGCGGAGGTCGAACTCCGCTTCTACGAGGCGGGAGATCTGGGAGTCGGGAAGCTTGCCGGTGCCGAAGGTCTCCACCATCAGCGAGATCGGGCGGGCGACGCCGATCGCGTAGGCGACCTGAACCTCGCAGCGCTGGGCCAAGCCGGCGGCGACGACGTTCTTGGCGACGTGGCGGGCGGCGTAGGCGGCCGAGCGGTCGACCTTCGAGGGGTCCTTGCCGGAGAAGGCCCCGCCACCGTGGCGGGCCATGCCGCCGTAGGTGTCGACGATGATCTTGCGGCCGGTGAGGCCGGCGTCGCCGACCGGGCCGCCGATCACGAACTTGCCGGTCGGGTTGACGAGGAAGTGGTGGCGCAGCTCGGCCTCGTCGAAGAGGCCGGCGGCCTCGGCGCCGAGCACCGGCAGGACCACGGCCTCCCAGAGGTCGGGCTTGATCTTCGACTCCGACTCGACGCCCTCGGCGTGCTGGGTCGAGATCAGCAGCTTCTCGACCCGCACCGGACGGCCGTCGGCGTAGCGGACCGTGACCTGGGTCTTGCCGTCGGGGCCGAGGTAGTCGAGGCTGCCGTCCTTGCGCACCGCCGCCAGCCGTTCGGCGAGCCGGTGGGCGAGGTGGATCGGCATCGGCATCAGCGCCTCGGTCTCCTCGGTCGCGTAGCCGAACATCATTCCCTGGTCCCCCGCGCCTGCGATCAGCAGCTCGTCCTCCCCCGTCTCGGTCCGCGTCTCGTAGGCCCTGTCGACGCCCTGGGCGATGTCGGGCGACTGTTTGTCGAGCGATACCAGGACCGAGACGTGGTCGCAGTGGTAGCCGTAGTCGCCATGGTCGTAGCCGATCTCGCGGATCGTCTCGCGGACCAGCTCGGGCACGTCGAGGTGGACATCGGTCGAGATCTCGCCCGAGACCACCGCCATGCCGGTGTTGACCAGGGTCTCGCAGGCGACGCGGCCCTCCGGATCCCCGGCCATCACCGCGTCGAGCACGGCATCGGAGATCTGGTCGCAGACCTTGTCGGGATGGCCCTCGGTGACGGACTCGGATGTGAAGAGGTACTCGCCCTCGGCGAGCGGCTGGATCTCGGTCATAGGCAAAGCCTAAATGGTGTCGAGCAATGTTGACTCAACGGCCACGGCGAGTTCCCGAATGCGGCACGAAGTCGATCACCAGCGGCACGCCCTCCAGCGCATAGGTCTCGCGCAGCCGGTTCTCCAGGTGGTAGGCCCAGTCGCGGATGATCAGCTTGCGGTCGTTGACCTGGATCGCGATCCGCGGCGGCCGCTCACCCACCTGCGCGGCGTAGTAGAGCCGCAGGCGCCGGCCACGGCGCGACGGTGGCGGCGTCTTGCCGACCACGTCGGCGACAAAGCGGTTGAGCTCGGGAGTCGGGATCCGCTCCCCGGCACGGTCGGCAAGCTCCAGCGCCTTCGGCAGAAGGTTGGCGACGTTGCGCCCGCGCGTCGCCGAGCAGGTGATCACGGCGGGACGCAGGCGCAGCTTTTGCCCGACCCGGGCGCGAGCGTCGTCGATGTCGGTGTCGGTCACGTCCCACTTGTTGAGCACCAGCAGGGTCGCGCTGCCGGCCCGCATCGCGATCTCCGCCACGCGCAGGTCCTCGGCCGTGACGCCCTCGGAGGCGTCGCAAACGACGAGGGCGACGTCGGCGCGCTCGACCGCGTGTTCGGAGCGCAGCTGCGCGTAGTAGTCGACCGTGCCGGCGACCTTGGAGCGACGGCGCAGGCCGGCGGTGTCGACGAGGATGACGCGGCGGCCGTCCACTTCGACCTCGGTGTCGATCGCGTCGCGGGTGGTGCCGGCCCACGCCGAGACGATCACCCGCTCGGAGCCGAGGAAGGCGTTGACCAGCGAGGACTTGCCTGCGTTGGGACGACCGATTACGGCGACCCGAACGGCGTCGTCGGGCTCACTCGGCTGCGCCCGCTCGCCGAGCAGCTCGACCACGCGGTCGAGCAGGTCACCGCTGCCGAGGCCATGCGTGGCAGAAACAGGTAGCGGCTCCCCCAGGCCGAGCTTGTTCAGCTCCGCGGTCATGTGCTCGTCCTCGGGCCGGTCGAGTTTGTTGGCGACTACCACTACCGGCACGTCTGCCCCGCGCAACGTCTTCGCCAGATCGGCATCGCCGGCGCGCACGCCGGCGCGAGCGTCGACGACCAGCATCACCACGTCGGCCTCGGCGATCCCCAGCCGCGCCTGCTGCTGGATCTCGCGGGCAAGCTCGGACTCGTCCTCGACGTCGATGCCGCCGGTGTCGAGCAGCTCGAAGGCGACGCCGTTCCACTCGCAGCGCACCCGCTTGCGGTCCCGTGTGACGCCCGGCTCGGCGTGGGTGACAGCCTCCCGCCCACCGGCGAGCCGGTTGACCAGGGTGCTCTTGCCGACGTTGGGAAAGCCGACGATGGCGACGATCGGCAGGCGGCTCACACTCATGCGAGGTCCCGGTCGTTGCCGAGTGCGGTGATCTTCTCGACGACCTCTTCGAGCGCTAGGCCGGTGGTGTCGATCTCGACCGCGTCCTGGGCCGGGCGCAGGGCGCTGTGCTCTCGGGTCTCGTCGCGGGCGTCGCGCAGCCGCTGTGCGGCCAGCACCGCGTCCGGATCCTCCCCGGTCTGCCCGGCGCGGCGGCGGGCGCGCTCCTCGGGCGAGGCGGTGAGGAAAACCTTCAGCGGCGAGTCGGGGCTGACGACGGTGCCGATGTCGCGGCCCTCGGCGACGTAGCGGCCGGCGGCGATCAGCCGCCGCTGCTCGGCGACCATCGCCTCGCGCACCGCCGGGTGGACCGAGACCAGCGAGGAGGCATCGGTGACCCGCGGCTCGCGGATCGCCGCGCTGACGTCGCGCCCGTCGAGCCCGACCCGCTCGCCGTCGAGCGCGATCGCCAGTGAGCGAGCCACATCCCCGACCGCCGCTTCGTCCTCCAAGTCGACGCCGCGCTCGAGCGCGGCCAGCGCCACGCAGCGGTACATCGCCCCCGAGTCGAGGTAGGTGAAGCCGAGCCGCTCGGCGACGGCACGTGCAACGGTTGACTTGCCGGCCCCGGCGGGCCCGTCGATCGCGATGACCATCGAGGCAGCGTATGGCCGGGGGCGGCTCAGGCGCCGCCAGCCAGCAGCGAGGCGAGGTCCGCCTCGAAGCCGGGGTAGCTGACCGCGGCCGCGTCCATGCCCTCGACCGCGGCGCCATCGCGCGAGGCGAGGCCGGCGATCGCCCCGAGCATCGCGATGCGGTGGTCGCCGTGCGAGCGAACCGTGCCGCCGAGCAGGCCGCCACCCTCGATGCTCATCCCATCCTCGGCCGGCTCGGCCGAGGCCCCGAGAGCGACCAGCGCCTCGCAGGTGGTGGCGACGCGGTCGGACTCCTTGCGCCGCAGCTCCGCGGCATCGCGGATCGTCGTCGGCCCTTCGGCGAAGCAGGCGGCCAACGCCACCAGTGGCAACTCGTCGATCGCCAGCGGAATCTCCTCGCCCCCCACCTCGGTCCCGCGCAGCTCCGAGGACCGGGCGCGGATCGTCCCCACCGGCTCGCCCCCTCGCTCTCCGACCACCTCGACCTCGACGTCCGCTCCCATCCGCTCGAGGATGCCCAGCAAACCGGTCCGGGTCGGATTCGTGCCGACGCCCTCCAGCACCACCTCGCTGCCCGGCACGAGCAACGCCGCGACGATGAAGAAGGCGGCCGAGGAGAAGTCGGCCGGGACCGCCAGGTCCCCGGGCTCCAGCTGCTTGCAGGTCCGCACCTGGACCCCGCCTTTGAGCCAGATGACGTGGGCGCCGGCGGCGGCCAGCATCCGCTCCGTGTGGTCGCGGCTGCGCGACGGCTCCCCGATCCAGGTCGTGCCCTCGGCGAGGAGGCCGGCGAAGAGGAGGCACGACTTCACCTGGGCGCTCGCCACCGGCATCTCGTACTCGATCCCGTGCAGGGGCGCGGCCTCGACCTCGAGCGGAGGCAGGCGGTCCTCGCGGCAGCTCAGCCGGGCGCCCATCCGGCCCAGGGGCTCGGCGATGCGGTCGACAGGGCGCCGCCGGATCGACTCGTCTCCGTCGAGCGTCCAGTGGCCCGACGGCTGCCCCGCCAGCCAGCCCGGCAGCAACCGCAGCAGGGTGCCGGCGTTGCCGGCGTCGATCGGCGCCGGGATCGCGCGGCGCAGGCCGATGCCGCGGACGCGGATCGTCTCCTCGATGCCGGAGGGGCGGACACCCTCGACCCTGGCGCCGAGCGCCTGTACGGCAGCCAGGGTCGAGCGAGTGTCGGCCGAGTCGAGGAAGCCCTCGATCGTCGTCTCCCCCTCCCCCATCGCCGCGATCAGGGCGGCGCGGTGGGAGATCGACTTGTCCGCCGGCGGGCGCAGCCTGCCGTGCAACGGGCCGGAGGGGTCGAAGCGGGTTGCCACGGGCTACCCGGCTTCGCCGACGACGCTGACCGTGTGCCCCAGCTCGCGCACGAGCTTCTCCGCCCGCGCCGCCTGCCCGTCGCCGGAGACCCAGAGCGAGACGGCACCGGAGGTCATGTCCGGTGCCGGGTAGAGCGCCATGTCCTCGATGTTGACCCCGGCATCGCCGAGCGCCAGGGCCAGCTCGGCGACCGTGCCCGGCCGGTTGGAGACGACGACCCGCAGCTCGCGCAGCGCGCCGCCGGAGAGCTCGGTCTCCAGCAGGCGGCGCCGGTCCGCACCGGCGGCGGCATGCCACTCGGCGACCGCCTCGCGCTCGCCCGCGCGGATCAGCTCGGCCGCCTCGCTCAGCCGTTGCGCGACCGCGTCGACAGCCTCGGCAACGGCCTCGCTGTTGCTGGCGAAGATGTCCCCCCAGATCGCCGGATTGGCCCCGGCGACGCGGGTCGTGTCGCGAAAGCTCGGGCCCACCTCGGGCATCCGCTCGGAGTCGCGCGTCAGCTCGGCGGCGGCCTGGCCGACCAGGACGTTGGCGACGACGTGCGGGAGGTGGCTGACCGTCGCCATCAGGCGGTCGTGGGTCTCGGCATCTATTGCCTGCACCCGCGCGCCGAGCCCGGCGACGGTCCGCTGCAGCCGGTCGTAGAGCAGCCCGCTGGAGCGCTCGGATTTCGGCGTCAGATACCAGCGGGCGCCCTCGAAGAGGTCCGCGCGGGCGTTCTCGACCCCCGAGGTCTCCGCGCCCGCCAGCGGGTGTCCGCCGATGAAGCGCTCGTCGGACCCCAGAGCGGCGACGATGTCGCGCTTGGTCGAGCCGACGTCGGTGACGACCGTGTCGGGCCCGCAGGCCTCCAGCGCGGCGGTCGCAAGCCCGGTCAGGCCGGCGACCGGGGCGGCGCAGAAGACGACCTCGGCGCCCTCGCAGGCCTCGCCCACCGAGCCGGCGGCGGCATCGATCGCCTCTTCTTCGACTGCGCGGTCAAGCGTCGTCCGATCGGGGTCGAAGCCGATCACGCTCGCCTCCGACCGCCCGCGGGCGGCGAGCCCAATCGAGCCGCCGATCAGGCCGACGCCAAGAACTGCGATTTTCATCAGCCGCGCCGGGCCACTATCGCCGCGCCGAACTGTTCCAGGATCGAGACGGTCGAGTCCCAGTCGATGCAGGGATCGGTGATCGACTGCCCGTAGACGAGGTCGCCGCTGTCGCCGAGATCCTGGCGACCCTCGACCAGGAAGGACTCGAGCATGACGCCGACGATGTCGCGGTTGCCGTCGGCGATCTGGTCGGCGATCTGGCTGGCCGCGACGAGCTGCATGCCGGGGTCCTTGTTGCTGTTGTCGTGGGAGGCGTCGACCACGACGCGCTCGGGCAGCTCGGCGTCGCGCAGCAGCATCAGCGCTGCGGCGACCCCTTCGGCATCGTGGTTGGGAGCGCCGCGGCCGCCGCGCAGGATCACGTGGCCGTCGGGGTTGCCGGTCGTGTAGAGGATCGCCGGCGAGCCGACGTCGTCGATCCCGGCGAAGGCGTGCGGTGCCGCGGCGGCGCGAACGGCGTCGACCGCGACCTGGATGTCGCCGTCGGTGCGGTTCTTGAAGCCGATCGGCATCGAGAGGCCGGAGCCGAGCTGGCGGTGGATCTGGCTCTCCGTCGTGCGCGCCCCGATCGCCCCCCAGGAGACCGCGTCGGCAATGTACTGCGGCGTAATCGGGTCGAGGAACTCGGTGCCCACAGGCAGGCCGAGGTCGAGCACTTCCAGCAGCACTTGGCGCGCCATCCGCAGGCCGGTGTTGACGTCGAGCGAGCCGTCGAGATGCGGGTCGTTGATCAGGCCCTTCCAGCCGGTAGTCGTCCGCGGCTTCTCGAAGTAGACCCGCATCGCGATCAGCACCTCCCTGCTCAGCTTTCGCGAGAGTTCCGCAAGGCGACCGGCGTAGTCCAGCGCCGCCTCCGGGTCGTGGACGCTGCACGGCCCGACCACGACCAGAACCCGGTCGTCGGTCCCGTCGAGCACGTTGCCGACTTCGCCGCGGCCGCGCACGACGGCTTTTTCCCGCTCCTCGCCCAAGGGCAGTTCCTCCAGGAGCTTCGCCGGGGAGACCAGCTCCTCGATCCGCTCGATCCGCTGGTCCCTGACCCGGTCCCGCGTCTCGCCCTGCATCCCGATCATCATTTTGCCTTCACCTTCCTCCACGCTCAAAAGCCTACTTCCGGTTGGCCTCGGCGCACAAGCTGGCACGCCAAAAGCGGAATCTGTCCGACGCCCGGCCAAAACGCTTATGTCTCGCGGCTCTCGCCGCAGGGCCGGACGCCTAGCTAAATCGCCAGAAATAGACGAAGCGAGCAGGAAGGGACACGGTGGCGCCGCTGGCGCTACGGGCGCACATCGTGTCGGCAGAACGCTTCATCTCAAGACTTTGTACCAGGTGAGACGCGTTTAGTCGAGCAGCTCGGCGATGGCGGCGAGGAAGCGGCCGTTCTCCTCGGCGGTGCCGTAGGAGACGCGGATGTGGCCGGGGTCCCCCAGGGGAACACCGGGACGGACGGCTATCGAGCGCTCGGCCAGGCCGGCGACCACGTCGTTCTCGACCGCGTCGCCGAGGTCGATCCAGGAGAAGTTGGCGTGGGTGTCGGAGGTGGCGAGGCCGAGGGCCCCCAAGCCCTCCTCGACGCGCAGGCGCTCGGCGATCGTCCTCTCGACCCGGCTGGATACGTCGTCCTGGTGCAGGATCGCCTCGGCGCCCGCCGCCTGGGCGAGCGCGTTGACGCTGAAGGGCTGGCGCACGGCGTCGACCGCGGCGCGGAACCGCGGCGCGGCGAGGGCGTAGCCGACCCGCAGGCCGGCCAGCCCGTACGCCTTGCTGAAGGTGCGCAGGACGACCAGGTTGGGCAGCTCGGCAAGCAGGTCGACCGTGGCGTCGGGGTCATCGTGGGTCTGAAACTCGACGTAGGCCTCGTCGAGGATGACGGTGACGTGAGCTGGCAGCGCCTCGCAGAAGGCCGCCACCTCGGCCGCGGGACGGTGCGTCCCGGTCGGGTTGTTCGGGTTGCAGACGAGGACGAGCTGGGTCGCCGCTGTCACCTCTGCCGCCATCGCGTCGAGATCGTGCACATCGCCATCGGCGAGCGGCACCCGGACCTCGCGCGCCCCGGTCAGCGCCGGCAGGTAGGGGTACATCGAGAAAGCCGGCCAGGAGTAGAGGATCTCGGCACCGGGCTCGCAGAGTGCCTCGGCCGCGGCGAGGAGGATCTCGCAGGAGCCGTTGCCGACGGCGACCCGCGAGGGATCGGTGTCGTAGCGCTCGGCGATCCTCCGGCGCAGCAGGGTGGCGTCGGGGTCGGGGTAGCGGTTCATTGCCCCGGCGGCGGCGGCGATTGCCTCGACCACCTTCGGGTGAGGCGGAGAGGGCGACTCGTTGGAGGCGAGCTGGGCGATCCCCCCGGCCGCGATCGCCTCGGGCGCCTGCCCGGTCGGCACGCCGGCCTGGTAACCGGGCATGCGGGCAAGCTTCTCGGCGAAAGTGACGCTCATCGTCGCCCCATTGTGCCGACGTTGAAGGATTACCGGGGTCCCAGCCCCGGTAATCCTTCAACGAAGATCCCGAACTGCCTACTGGGCCGCGTGGAGATCGGCGCGGAGCTCTTGGGTCGCGCCTAAGTAGACGTGGGCAGGCTGGTGGCCGACGGGTGCGTAGTAGTGGACCATCGCCCGGATCACCCGCGGCATCGCCCCCGGGACATCGATCTCACGGGCGCAGATCAGCGGCACGGCGTCGAGCCCGAGGCGGCGCGCTGCCACGGCGGGGAACTCGGCGTCGAGGTCCTCGGTAGTGGTGAAGAGACAGCTGACCATCGCCTCCGGGGTCAGCCCGTTGCGGTCGACCAGGCCCCGTAGCAGGGTCTCGGTTGCCGTCAGGATTGCCTCGGCCTCATTGGCATCGGCCTGGACGGCCCCGCGGACCGCGAAGAGTCGCTCCTCACTCATTCCGAGCGGAATCTTCCCAGAGGCGGGCGATTTCGTCCTCTCCAAGCCTGCGCCCCTGCCCCTGGGGCAGCGATCCAAGCTCGATCGGGCCGAAGCGGACGCGGCGCAGCGAGACAACCTCGTTGCCGACGGCTTCGGCCATGCGACGCACCTGGCGGTTGCGCCCCTCGCGCAGGACGAGCTCGACCTCACGCTCGCCGACCCGCCTCACCTCGGCCGGGGCAGTACGACCGTCATCCAGCTCCACCCCGCTCGCAAGCTTGCGCAGATCGGTCTCCGAGGGCGGCCTTCCCAACTCCGCCCGGTAAGCCTTGGCGACCCCGTATCGAGGATGAGTGAGCCGGTTGGCCAACTCACCGTCATTCGTCAACAGCAGCAACCCGGTCGAGTCGGCATCCAACCGCCCCACCGGATAGAGCCGAGCAGTCGAGGCGACCAGCGACACGACAGCAGGCCGGCTCCCCGGCTCCCGCGCGGTCGACACAACGCCAGCGGGCTTGTTAACCACCCAAACCTCCCGAGGCTCGGTCCCGACCGGACTCCCATCGACCCTCACATCGTCCCCAGCTCCAACATCCCTGGCCGGATCGGTAACAACCTCCCCACCAACCGTCACCCGCCCCTTGCCAATGATCAGCTCAGCCTTCCGCCGCGAAGCAACTCCTCCGTGGGCCAGAAACTTCGCAAGCCTCACGTCAGGAGGACCGGGGGAGGGTCCGCCGGAGCAACAGCGGGGAGGCTCCGGCGGACCCTCCCCCGGTCCTCCCAGCCTCAGGGCTCACTGCGTTGCTCCCCTGCCTTCAGCAGCCGCTCTCGAAGCTCCCGCTCATCCTCAGGCGTGGGATCGAACCGAGACGGGTCCGGCAGCTGATCAAGCCCGGCCAGCCCAAAGAGCCGCTCGAACAGTTCCGTCGTCTTGAAGATGGCCGCGCCGAACTGGGAGCGGCCCGACTCTTCGATCAGGCCACGCTCAGCCAACGTCTGCACAGCCGACTCGGAGGTGACGCCGCGGATGCGCGCTACCTCGGGGCGGGTGACCGGCTGAAGGTAAGCAACGATGGCGAGCGTCTCGGCTTGAGCTTGGGTCAGCGGCGGGGTGCGGGGCTTGGCCAGCAGCCGCCGCGCGGCGGCCTCGCTGCTGGGATCACTGGCGAGGGAGAAGCCGCCGGCGACCTCGCGCAGGACGACTCCCCGCTTGCCCTCGCCGAGGTCCTCGCGCAGCAGGTCGATTGCCTCTGCCACCTGACCCTCGGTCGCCTCAGTCGCCTCGGTGAGCTCGCGAGCATTGACGGGCTGGGGTGAGAGGAAGAGCAGCGCCTCGATCATGCGGGTGAGATCACTCATTCCGGGCTCTCCCGCTTCCGAATCGTGATCGGTCCGAAGGCCTCGGACTGCTCCCAGGTGGCCTCGCCTTTGCGGTAGAGATCGAGCAGGGCGAAGAGGGTCACCGCCTGGGTCAGCCGGTCCTCGCCGCCGAACTGCTCGTCGAAGTCGATGCTGGCGTGGCTGCGCAGGGCGTCGCGCAGGGCGCGCAGGCGCTTTTCCAGCGAGACGGTCGGGCGGATGTGGTCGAGGTTCAGCTCCGGGGGCGTCGCCAGCAGGTCACCGAGGGCGGCGCCGAGCCGGTCGGGGTCATAGACGGCGGTCGCCGCCTCGATCGCGACCTGGCGCAGCTCGACCGGCAGCGGCGCCGAGCGGTAGAGGTAGCCGCGGGCCGCCTCGAAGCTCCGCTCCAGCATCGCCGCGGCGTCGCGGTAGCGGCGGTACTCGAGCAGTCGGGCAATCAGCTCCTCGACCGCCTCCTCCGGCGTCACGTCCTCCAGCCCCTCCTCTTCGCCGGGCAACAGCAGGCGAGACTTCAGCTCCAGCAGGGCGGCGATCAGGACGAGGAACTCGGTCGCCACGTCGAGCTCCAGCTCGTCCTCGCGCTCGAGGTGCTCTACGTAGGCGACGACGATCTCGGCCAGCGAAACCTCGAGCAGGCTGACCTCCTCGCGCAGGACGACCGCCATCAGCAGGTCGAACGGCCCGGCGAAGACGTCGAGGTCGAGGTCCAGCTCGGCGACGGTCACCCCGGCACCGTAACGCCCCGGCGGGATGGCGACTAGGCCGGGCCGATGCCCATGCGGTCGCGGACCTCGGCGAGGGTGCCCGCAGCGCGCGCGCGCGCCTTCTCGGCGCCGGCGGCGAGGATCGCCTCCAGGGCAGCCTGATCGGGGCGCAACTCGGCGTAGCGGTCGCGGACCGGGGCCAGCAGCTCGACCACGCCCTCGGCGACGGCCTTCTTGAAGTCGCCGTAGCCCACGCCCTCGAACTCGCGCTCGACCTCGGCCGGGTCGATGCCGCGGGCGACGGCGAGGATGTCGATCAGGTTGGCGATGCCGGCCTTGTCGGGAGCGCGGCGCACCTCGCGACCGGAGTCGGTGACGGCGCTGCCGAGCTTCTTGCGAATCGTCTCCGGCTCGTCGAGGACGAGCACGGTGCCCGCCTCGGTGCCCCCCGTCGTCGACATCTTCTGCTCCGGTCTCTGCAGATCCATGATCCGCGCCCCGACCTCGGGAATGCACATCTCCGGCACGACCAGGGCCTCGCCGAAGCGCTCGTTGAAGCGGCGGGCGATCTCGCGCATCAGCTCGACGTGCTGGCGTTGGTCGTCACCGACAGGCACCTCGGTCGCCCGGTAGGCGAGCACGTCGGCGGCCATCAGCACCGGGTAGAAGAAGAGCGCCGAGGATGCCAACTCACGCTGTTTGCCTGACTTTTCCTTGAACTGGTGCATCCGGTTGAGGTCGCCGTGGGCGGTGACCGAGGAGAGCAGCCAGGTCAGCTCGGTGTGCTCGCGCACGTCGGACTGGCGGAAGAAGATGCAGCGCTCCGGGTCGAGGCCGGCGGCGAGCAGGATCGCTGTGGTGTCGTAGAGCCGCTCGCGCAGTTCGGCTGGATCGAAGGCGACCGATATCGCGTGCAGATCGACGATGCAGAAGATCGCCGGCTGGCCGCGGTCCTGGCCCTCGACGTACTGGCGGATCGCGCCTATGTAGTTGCCGAGGTGCTTGCGGCCGGTGGGTTGAATTCCGGAGAAGACGATCGGGGCGCTCACGGGCTGGAGCCTATTTGAGGGGGCAGGGACGGGGTGCCTCTCGCCGGACAAATGCAGCCCTAATTAGGGCTGCATTTTGAGTATCCGCCCGTCGAGAGGCACCCCGTCCCTGCCCGTTCAAGCGGGTTCGGCAGCCGGCTCTGCGGGCGCACAGTCAGCTTCGGTGCCGTGCCCGCACTCGCCGGCCGCGGCGGCGCCGCGGGTGGGGACAGCTTCGATCTTGCGGCGCGGGTTTTCGATGCCGAAGCCGGAGACGGTGCCGCCGACGATCATCAGGATGCCGGCTATGCCGATGCCCAGGTGGAAGGCTGAGGTCGAGGCGTCGGCTGAGGCCGTGGCCACACGTTCCGCTTGGCGCGGTGGGAGCCTGCCGGTCTTTGGGACCGCGAGTGGCTGGGCCTTCGCGTCGGAGATGGTCTGCTCGGCACGGGGGCCGAGCGGGCGGTTGCCGAGGTTGCTGTCGAGGGTCGAGCCGAAGTAGGCGGAGATCACCGCGCCGAGGATCGCGATCGCCAGCAGGCCGGCGACGCGGGAGACGCCGTTGTTGACGCCGGAGGCGATGCCGACGTGGCGTTCCTCGACCGAGTCGAGCACGGTCGCGGTCAGCGGCGCGACCGTCGCAGAGAGGCCGAGGCCGAAGACGAGGATCGCCGGCAGCACTTCGGTCGCGTAGTCGGCACTCGCGCCGACGCGCAGGAGCAGCAGCAGCCCGATCCCGCCGACGATCGGGCCGGCCGTCATCGGCAGCCTCGGCCCCGTCCCCGAGGCCAGCTTTCCCCAGCGCGGCGAGAGGAAGAAGAGGATCAACGAGATCGGCGTCGTCGCCAGGCCGGCCTGGACCGGCGTGTAGCCGGCGACCTGCTGGAGGAAGAGGACGACGAAGAAGAGTCCGCCGATCAGCCCGGCGTAGGCGGCGAGGGTGGTCACGTTGGCGACCCAGAAGTTGCGGATGCGGAAGAGCGAGAGCTCCAGCATCGGGTGGCGGGCACGGGCCTCGTGCAGGATGAAGAGGGCGAAGCAGGCGATGCCGGCGATCAGCGGCACCCAGACGACCGGGTCGCTCCAGCCCCGGGTCGGCTGCTCGATCAGGGCAAAGACCGGCCCGCCGAGCCCCGCCGCCGAGAGCCCGATCCCGGTCCAGTCGATGCCGCGGAAGGCATCGGGGTCGCGGCTCTCGCGCACCGAGTGCAGGGTCAGCGCCACCGTGATCGCGATCAGCGGCAGGTTGACCCAGAAGACCGCCCGCCAGGAGAGCGCCTGGACCAGCGCCCCTCCCCCGGCCGGCCCAAGCACGGTCGCGATCCCCGTCCACGCCGTCCAGGTGCCGACAGCCCTGCCGCGGGCCGCGCCCTCGAAGGTGGCGGCGACGATCGCCAGCGAGCCAGGGACCAGCAGCGCCCCGGCGATCCCCTGCAGAGCCCGGGCGGCGACCAGGAACTCGACCGAGGGGGCAACGGCACAGAGCGCCGAGACGACGCCGAAGGCGACCAGGCCGGTGACGAACATCCGCCGCCGTCCGAACTGGTCGCCGAGCGAGCCCCCGACCAGCAGCAGCGAGACGAGGGTCAGCATGTAGGCCTCGACCACCCACTGCTGCCCGGCCAGCCCGGCATCGAGGTTGTCGGCGATGGCCGGCAGCGCAACGTTGACCACGGTCGAGTCGAGGAAGACCACGGTCGAGCCAAGAATCGTCGCGATCAGGGTCAGTCGCTGCTGGCGAGACACAGATCGAGTCTAGGCAGCCGGGCGCCTGACCAAGCGGAGCAAGGACGCAGGGAGCGCCGTGTGCTCTGCACACAAGCGACCGAGGACGCCGCACCGCGCCGCGTCAGGCGCCCGGCTCGCGGAGTTGCTGGGCGGGGGTGAAGAAGTTGCGGTAGGCGAGGGTTGTCGCGACGAGGCCGGCTATGGCTACGCTGCCGAGCAGGGCGTAGAGGAGGATCAGCTGCAGGCGGACGGCGTCGGTGGGGTTGGCGCCGGCGAGCAGCATGCCCACCATCGTGCCGGGGAAGAAGATCAGGCCGGTGGTCTTGGTCGAGTCGACCAGGGCGATCATCCCCGAGCGCAGGGCACGGCGGACGAAGGGCGCCGCCGCCTCCTGGGCGGTCGCACCGAGCGCCAGGGTCGCCTCGATCTCGTTGCGCGAGTCCGCCATCTCGTCGCCGAGGCGGTTCAGCGCCACCGCCGAGGCGGTCATCGCGTTGCCGATCACCATGCCGCCGACCGGCACCAGATAGCGCGCCGTCGGTTCGAAGACGCCGAGGGCGACGACGAGGCCGAGGGTGGTCGCGCCCGCCGTCGCCAGGGCGATCAGCAGCGGCCAGAAGGCGTCCGGCACCTTCTTGGCGCGGCTGCGGGCGGTGAGCGCGCCGAAGACGACCATCACGGCCAGCAGGGCGAAGACGAGCCAGATCGTGTCGGCCTCGAAGATCAGCTTGATCACGTAGCCGATCGCGGTGAGCTGGATGAAGGAGCGCAGCGCCGCGATCCCGATGTCGCGCTCGAGGTCCGCTTTCTGCCAGAAGGAGACCGCCGCCGCAAGCGCGACCAGCGCCAGGGTGGCCGCGACCTGGCCGGCGGAGACGTGGATCGAAGTGCTCAAGCGAGAACCTCCTCCAGCGGGCCGGCCTCGATCGCCCTGCCGTCCTCGAGCCGGACCACCCAGTCGCTCAGCCGCCGCGCCTGCTCGGGATCGTGGCTGACCAGGACGACCGAGATCTCCAGCTCGCGGCGCAGCTCGGCCAGGGTCGCCTCGATCGCGTCGCGAGCGGCGTGATCGAGCGCCGAGGTCGGCTCGTCGAGCAGCAGCACGGCCGGCTCCTGGACGAGCGCGCGAGCCAGCATCGCCCGCTGCTGCTCCCCGACCGAGAGCTTGGCGACGTCGCGCCCGGCGAACCCGGGGTCTAGGCCGGCGAGGCGAAGGCAGCGCTCGGCGTTAGGCCGCTTGCCGGCGAGCTTCGCCGCGTAGGAGATGTTCGATTCTACCGTGCCCTCGAGCAGCGCCGGCAGCTGCGGCACCAGTGAGACCTCCCGGCGCAGCGCCAGCGGGTCGTACGAGTCGAGCGGGCGATCCCGATAGGCAATCGTCCCGCCATCGGGATCGGCCAATCGGTTGAGCAGGCGCAGCAACGTCGACTTTCCGGCCCCCGAGGGCCCCACGATCGCCGTCGCCCCAGCGGGAATCCCGGCACTGACCGAGTCGAGGACCCGGCGCTCGCCACGGATCAGGCTGACGTCACGCAACTCGAACAGCACCGGGCCATCCTGACCGATCCAAACTCTGGACGTGTCTGACTTTATGCCCCCTATTTGGCGGTCAAGCTCAGACACCCCTTTGCGGGTTGGGCGCAAGATGCCTCCCGCCCGCCTCCCGCGCTTGCCCGCACCGGTGGACGGCTGGAAGAATCGGGTAGGTGAACGCCGATGGCTAGAGCGATCTGGAGCGGCTCGATCAGCTTCGGGCTCCTCAACGTGCCCGTGAAGCTCTACAGCGCGGTTGCCCGCCGCGGCATCTCGCTGCGCGAGATCCGCGAGTCCGACGGCACTCGCATCCGCCATCGCCGTGTCGCCGAAGGGACCGACGAAGAGGTTCCCTACGAGAAAATCGTCAAGGCCTTCGAGATCTCCAAAGATCGCTACGTGCCGCTGAGCAAGGACGAGATGGCCTCGCTCGACCCGCAGAAGAGCCGCGCGATCGAGGTGCAGGACTTCGTCGACCTCGCCGAGATCGACCCGATCTACTTCGACAGCCCCTACTACCTCGGCCCGGCCGAGGGAGCCGCGAAGGCCTACTCGCTGCTGGCCGAGGCGATGGAGGGCTCGGGCAAGGTGGCGATCGCCCGCTTCGTCTTCCGCAACAAGGAGCACCTGGCGGCGATCCGGCCCGCCGACGGCGTGCTGACCCTGACCACGATGCGCTTCGCCGACGAGGTGGTATCGCCGTCGGAGCTCGACGACGTGCTGCCGTCTGAGGTGCCAAAGGTCGCCAAGCGCGAGGTGCAGATGGCCGAGCAGCTGATCGAGTCGCTGACTCGCAGCTTCGACCCGGGCGCCTACCGCGACGAGTACCGCGAGGAGCTGCTGGCGATGATCGAACGCAAGGCCGCCGGCGAGGAGATCGTCGCCGCGCCAGAGGGCGAGGAGCGCGAGGCGACCAAGGCACCCGACCTGATGGCGGCGCTGGAGGAGAGCATCGCCGCGGTCAAGGGCAAGCGCGGCGCCAAGGCGGCGAAGAAGCCCGCAGCGAAGAAAGCGCCGGCCAAGAAACGCTCCAACTCCCGCGCCAAAGCCTCAAAGAGCCGATCCCGGTAGGGGTGGAGCGTCTTGTACTTTTTCGCGAGCAGCCATTGTCGGACGCCAGCGACGTGGCTCGAAAAAGTTAAGCGGAACCCCTACCGGGATCGGCTCTAACTAGCCGGTGGCCACGAGCCAGCAGGTCGAGGTCGATGGGCGTGAGCTGAAACTCACCAACCTCGACAAGGTGCTCTATCCGGAGGTCGGATTCACCAAGGGGGAGGTGGTCGACTACTACGCCAAGATCGCGCCGGCGATCGTTCCCCATCTGCGAGGTCGCGCGCTGACCCTGCGGCGCTTCCCCGAAGGCGTCGACGACACCGACGCGGCCTTCTTCGAGAAGCGCTGCCCCAAGCACCGGCCGGACTGGGTGAAAACGGCCGCCGTGGAAGCCGGGCCCCACGCCGGGATCATCGACTTCTGTGTCTGCGAAGACCGGCCGACCCTGGTCTGGATGGCGCAGCTGGCGGCGATCGAGCTGCACCCCTCGCTCTCGCTTGCGGCGGAGTCGGACCGGCCGACGGTGCTGGCCTTCGACCTCGACCCCGGCCCCCCCGCCGACGTGCTCGACTGCTGCCGCGTCGCGCTGCGCCTGCGCGAGCTCTTCGGCCACTTCGGGGTCGAGTGCTTCCCGAAGACATCAGGATCGAAGGGCCTGCAGGTCTACGCCCCGCTGAATGACGAAGCGATCACCTACGAGAGCGATGGCGAAAACGGCCAGGGGACCAAACCGCTGGCCCGCGCGATCGCCCAGTTGCTGGAGAAGCAGACCCCCGACCAAATCGTCTCGAAGATGAAAAAGGTGGAGCGCAAAGGCAAGGTCTTCGTCGACTGGTCCCAGAACCACCGCCGCAAGACGACGATCGCGGTCTACTCCCTGCGAGCCCGCGAACGCCCCACGGTCTCCACTCCAGTCACTTGGGACGAGGTTGAACAAGCTGTCCAGCAAGACGACGCCAGCTCACTCGTCTTCGAGGCAAGCGACGTACTGCAGCGAATCGAGCAACACGGCGACCTCTTCGCCCCCGTGCTCAAGCTCAAACAAAAGCTGCCGGAACTGTGAGAGCCCATCCCGACAGGGGTGGAGCGTCTTGTACTTTTTCGCCAGCAGCCATCGTCAATGCTGGCGACGTAGCTCGAAAAAGTTAAGCGGAACCCCTGCCGGGATGGGCTCTCGGCCAACTAAAGCGGCTGGCGGATCACCGGCTTGCGGGTCGCCTTGACCTCGTCGAGACGCCGGACCGGGGTCGTGTAGGGCGCGGACTTGGCGACCTCGGGATCCCGCTCGGCCTCGGCAAGAATCTGCTCGATCGCGTCGGCGAAGGCGTCGAGGCTCTCCTTGGTCTCCGTCTCGGTCGGCTCGATCATCAGCGCCTCCTCGACCAGCAGGGGGAAGTAGACCGTCGGCGGGTGGAAGCCGTAGTCGAGCAGGCGCTTGGCGAGGTCCAGGGTGGCGAGGCCGAGCTCCCTCTTCATCGGCTTGCCGGAGAGGACGAACTCGTGCATGCAGTGGCGGTCGAAGGCGACCGGCAGGCGCTTGCCGGCGCGACCCTCGGCCAGGCGCGCCTTCAGGTAGTTGGCGTTGAGGACGGCGGTCTCGGAGGCCTCGGCGAGCCCGTCGGCGCCGAGGCTGAGGATGTAGGCGTAGGAACGGACGAAGACGCCGAAGTTGCCCTGGAAGCCGCGCAGGCGGCCGATCGACTTGGGCCGATCGAGGTCGAGGCCGAAGACCGGACCGCCGCCGTTGTCGCCCTCCCGCCGCACGACCTGAGGCCGTGGCAGGAAGGGCTCCATTCGCTCGGAGACCGCGATCGGGCCGGCCCCTGGGCCACCTCCTCCGTGTGGCTGGCTGAACGACTTGTGCAGGTTGACGTGGACGATGTCGAAGCCCATGTCGCCCGGCCGCGAGTGGCCCATCACCGCGTTGAGGTTGGCGCCGTCGTAGTAGAGAGTGCCGCCGGCCTCGTGGATCAGGGCGGCGATCTCGGCGATGTTCTCGTCGAAGAGGCCGAGCGTGTTGGGGTTGGTCAGCATCAGACAGGCGACCTGGCCGGGGTCCTCGTCGACCTTGGCCCGCAGGTCGTCCATCTCGACCCCGCCACGCTCGTTGGTCGCGACCTTGACCGCCTCGTAGCCGGCCATCGTCACCGAGGCCGGGTTGGTCCCGTGCGAGGTGTCGGGCGCCAACACCTTGGTCCGCTCTTCGCCGCGGTCGGCGTGGAAGGCGCGGGTGAGCAGCAGTCCGGCAAGCTCGCCGTGGGAGCCGGCCGAGGGCTGCAGGCTGACGTGGGGCAGGCCACAGATCTCACCGAGGGACTCCTGCAGCAGCCACATCAGCTCCAGCGCCCCCTGGGCCCGTTTCGGGTCCTGAGCCGGGTGCAGGCGCGCGTGGCCTGGCAGAGCGGCAACCCGCTCGTTGAGGCGCGGGTTGTGCTTCATCGTGCAGGAGCCGAGCGGATAGAAGCCGGTGTCGAGGTCGAAGTTGCGCCGCGAGAGTCGGTTGTAATGGCGGACGATCTCGGGCTCGGCGACCTCGGGCAGGCACGGCGGCTCGGCGCGCAGCAGCTCGTCCGGGATCAGCTCCTTGAGCGGCGGCTCGGGCACTTCGGCGGCGGGCAGCACGGCGGCGCGCCGTCCCGGCTTCGAGCGCTCATAGATGGTCAGCACCGCTTCGTCCTGAGCGTTCATCGCACCCCCCCTGGCGCGTTAGTCGGACTATTTCCGACAAACGCGCCATGCTCGGCCGCGACGGCCACCCCGAGGGCCTCGGCCAGGTCGTCGATCTGGGCCTTTGTGCGGCGCTCGGTGATCGCCACCAGCAGGCCGTCCGGGTACTCGGGGTAGTCGCGGCCGAGCGGGTAGCCAGCGGCGATGCCACGCTCGGCGCAGCACTCCAGCACCCGGTCGACGGGAGCGTCGAGGCGCAGGGCGAACTCACGGGCGACCGGCGCCTCATGCTGCAGCTCAACCCCCGGAACCGCGGCAAGGCGCTCGCGCGCATAAGCCGTTCTGCGGACCAACAGCTCGCCCAGCTCCCGGTAGCCCTCCCGTCCCAGCCAGGCGAGATGGACCATCGCCGCCAGCGCGTTCAGCGCCTGCGCGGTACAGATGTTGTGGGTCGCCTTCTCGCGGCGGATGTGCTGCTCGCGGGTCTGCAGGGCGAGGACGAAGCCGCGGCGCCCGTCGACGTCGTCGGTTTCCCCGGCGATCCGCCCCGGCATGCGGCGGATCTGCTCCTGCGTAGCGCAGAAGAACCCGAACGAGGGACCGCCGAAGTCGAGCCGGTTGCCGAGCGGCTGGCCCTCGCCGAGAGCGATGTCAGCGCCTTGCTCGCCTGGCGGCTTCAGCACTCCGAGGGTCATCGGATCGGTGGCGACAACCAGCAGTGCGCCGTGCTCCTTCGCCGCCACGCCGAGCGCCTCGACCCGCTCGACCGCGCCGAGGAAGTTTGGACTCTGCAGGAAGACCGCAGCGGTCTCGCCGTCGACGGCGGCGGCAAGCGCCTCGGCGTCGGTCTCGCCGCCACGCAATCCGACCTCGACCACCTCGGCGCCGTAGCCGACCGCGTAGGTCTCCAGCGTCTCGCGGCTGTGCGGGTGCAGGCCGCGGGAGACGACGAAGCGCTTGCGCCCCGTCGCCGCCATCGCCATGTACCCGGCCGAGGCAACCGACGAGGGGCCCTCGTAGAGGCCGGCATTGGAGACCGGCAGCCCGGTCAGCTCCGACATCGCGGTCTGAAACTCAAACATGACCTGGAGGCCACCCTGGGAGATCTCCGGCTGGTAGGGCGTGTAGGGGGTGAGGAACTCCGAGCGCTGGGTGATCGCGTCGACGATCGACGGCACGTAGTGGTCATACATCCCGGCGCCGACGAAGCAGACCTCTTCTTCGGCGTCCGCGTTGCGGGCCGCGAGCGCGGAGAGGCGCTCGAAGACCTCGGCCTCGCTCATCCCCCCGGGCAGCGCCAGCGGCCGGCCGAGTCGCAGCGGCTCGGGAACCTGCTCGAAGAGGTCGTCGACGGAGTCGACGCCGATCGCGGCGAGCATCTCGGCCCGGTCCCCGGGCGTCGCGGAGGTGTAGCGGGTCACCGGCTGAAGGCTACGGAAGGCGGGGGGCGGGACGGCCTAGGAATTTTCCAGCAGCTTGCGGTATTCGTCGGCCCCGAGCAGCGCTCCGGACTCCTCCGGGTGGCTCAGCCTGACCTTGACCAGCCAACCCTCGCCGTAGGGGTCCTCGTTGACCTTCTCGGGGGTGTCTTCGAGGGCGTCGTTGACCTCGACGATCTCACCCGAGAGCGGGGCGATCACATCGGAGACCGCCTTCACCGACTCAACCTCCGCGTAAGAAGAGTCTTTGGAGATCGTGGCGCCCACCTCCGGTGGGTCGTAGAAAACGACCTCGCCGAGGCTGTCCTGGGCGTACCAGGTGATCCCGAAGACGGCGTGGTCATCGCCATCCAACCGCGCCCAGTCGTGCTGGTCGTGGTAGAGCAGGTCGTCGGGGTAGGTCGCGTCGGCCAACGTCACTTCTCCTTGCTGTAGAGGGGCTTGGAAGCTATCCGGGCGGGGCGATGCTTGCCGCGCACGTCGATCTCGACCTCGGTGCCAGGCTCGGAGAGCTCGGCACCGACATAGGCCATCCCGATCCCGACCTCGAGCGAGGGCGAGAAGGTGCCGGAGGTGACGGTGCCGGCAGGCTCGCCGCCGGCCAGAACCGGGTTGCCCTGGCGGGGAATGCCGGCGCCCTGGATCTTGAACGGCGCGAGCTTTTCCGCGGTGCCCTCGTTGCGGGCGCGGGCAATCGCCTCCGCACCGATGAAGCCAGTCTGCTCCGCGCAGCACCAGCCGAGCCCGGCCTCGATCGGGTTGCGCTCCGGGGTCAGGTCGTTGCCGTGCAGGTGGAAGCAGGCCTCCAGCCGCAGCGTGTCGCGCGCACCGAGACCGCAGGGGACGACCCCGGCGTCGAGCAGCTCGGCCCAGATCGGCGGGACGACTTCGGGATCGAGCAGCAGCTCGACCCCGTCCTCGCCCGTGTACCCGGTACCGCAGGCCAGCGCCGGCCGGCCGCCGATCCGCATCGCGGAAACCCGCATCCGCGGCGGCAGCTCGATCCCGAGGGTGACAGCGACGATGCCGCGCGCGTGCGGTCCCTGCACGGCCAGCATCGCGTAGCGATCGGCGACGTCGCGCACGGCGACGTCGAAGCCGCGGCTCCAGCGCCCCAGCCAGGGAAGGTCGGCCCCATGGTTCGCCGAGTTGGTGACGATCAGATAGCGGTCGCTGCCAAGCCTGTAGGCAAACAGGTCGTCGAGCACCCCACCCTCCTCATTGCAAAGGCACGAGTACTGAGCTCCCCCAACCTCAATCATGGCCACGTCATTCGAGAGCACCCGCTGCAGAAACGCGAGGGCCCCAGGCCCCTCGACCTCGACCTCCCCCATATGGGAGACGTCGAACATCCCGGCATGCCTCCGCACAGCCGAGTGCTCCTCCTTGATGCCCTCGTACTGCACCGGCATCTCCCACCCGGCAAAGTCCACAAGCTTCGCCCCAAGCTCGAGGTGCTTCTCATATAGAGGCGTCCGCAGCGACATCGAGGCGCGCAAGGCTATTGCCTGAAGCTGGCGAACAGGGCGCCGACGTCAGGCTGCGCGGCTGCGCATGCGTATGCCTGGACACGCCCGTCGAGGGGCCGTTGTCAGCCCCTCCTCACGAACTCCCGCGAAGCGGCGGGAGGAGGGGCTGACAA
>JBJMKO010000068.1:0-2042 GCA_045805805.1 Solirubrobacterales bacterium
CGCGGCCCCGATCAGCACGAGGTCCGACTGCTTGGGCTGGAAGTTCGCACAGCCGGTTCCTCCCGACAGGTCAGGCTTCTTCGAGCCTCCGGTCCAGCCACTCGCGCCGCCGAGATCGGAACGCTGCATGACTGCTGCGCGGGCAGCCTGCTGCCCGGCCGCCGTCAGGTGGATCTGCTCCTTGTCCGCGACTGCTGCTCCCGCGAGCACGAGCGCTGCGGCGAGCGCACCCGCACCGGCCACGACGTGTCTCCTGACGATCATCCCGCGACCCCCGATCCATTCGCTGCCCGTGGCCTCCAAGCCTAGCCCGGGTCGCCGCCACCCGCCCTCCGCCGGGACAACCGGCTGGTTGACTAACGTCGGGAGTGACGTGCGCGCTCTTCTCGCCATCGGTGCGGCCGGCGTCGCCGCCCTCTTGGCAATCGGGGGCGTCGCGGCCGCCAAGGCTCCCCCGCCCCCGCCTCGGGCGGTGGGCGGCCGTACAGTGACGTTGGTCGCCCGCGGCGTGCGCTCGCCGACGGCGTTCGCAGCAGTTGGCGGACGCCTCTTCGTGGCCGCCTATGGCGCCAACCGGAATTCCACCACCACCGGGGGCGTCTACCTGCTCGGGGGCGGCAAAGCGATTCGGGTGCCCGGCTCACCCGCGCACGTCTACGGCCTCGCGGCGGTCAAAGGAACGCTCTACGTGAGTGCGGGAAAGACGATCCTCGCGTGGAGCAACTGGAACGGCAAGCGCTTCGAGAAGGCGCGGATCATCGCGACAGCTCCGGTCGACTTCGGGACCTTCAACGGTGTGGCCGTCGGTCCCGACGGACTGATCTACGTGGGCGCGAACCCCGACGGCTCCAATCCGGACTACGCCAACACCTTTCTGTCCGTCGACCCGGAGACGGGGACGATCACGATCGTGGCGAAGGGCATTCGCCAGCCGTGGCAACCGCTCTTCCTGCCGGGTTGGCAGCTGCCGCTCGTCTCCGACTTGAACCAGGACGACCTCGGTCCGACCCGGCCGCCGGACTACCTGCTCGCGATCAGGCGCGGCGCCGACTACGGCTACCCGGCCTGCCCGGCCGATGCCGCGAGTTGCGTGAACTACAGCAAGCCGTTCTTCCAGTTCCCGGCGCACGCATCACCGATGGGCCTCGCCTTTCTGAGGGGCAGGTTGTACGTCGCGCTCTACGTCGGTCTCGGCACCGGCCCGGAGGTCGTGTCGATGCCGCTTCGCGGGGGCAAGGCGACTCCGTTCCTGACGCGGTACCGAAGCCCGGTCATCGCACTCGGGATGGTCGGCGGCAAGCTTTATTCCGGCGTCCAGGCCGGCGACATCTACCGCGTCACGCCTTGACTGCTGCGGGCATGAACGCGCGCTGGTGGACGATGCGGCGGGCGCAGAACCTCAAGCCGGCGACCTACGTCTGCCCGCTGTGCGACGGAATGCTCCATGCAGCAAGCGAGCATGTGCTCATCGCTCCGGAAGGAGACCTCTCGAAGCGGCGTCACGCGCACCTGGAATGCGTTCTCGCGGCTCGAAAGCGCGGCGACCTGCCGAACGAGGACGACTTCAAGCGGCGCGCCAGGCGCTGAAGGGCGGCTCAGCCGCCGCGAGATGACGGAACCACTCCCGCAGACGCCGGCGAATGCAGTTCGGCGGGACGGCCGTAGTGGTAGCCCTGACCGCGCTCGCACCCGAGCTTCCGGACGAGGTCGCCCTGTGTGCCGCGTTCGATGCCCTCGGCGATCAGCCGCGTGCCGAGCGCGCTGCCGAGACCCACGATCGCCCGTAGCAGTGCCTCGCCGCCGTTGGCCTGGTCGATCGTGGCGGTGAAGCTGCGGTCGATCTTCACGATGTCCACCGGCAGCTTCTGCAGGTACGCGAGCGACCCGTACCCGGTGCCGAAGTCGTCCAGTGCGATCTGGACGCCTCGCTCCTTGAGGAGCGCCAGCCGGGCCTCCACGTCGCCGGTGTCGATCACGACGCTCTCCGTGATCTCGAGCACGAGCTGCTGCGGAGCAAGACCCGACTCCCGCAGCGCGTCCTC
>JBJMKO010000069.1:0-1717 GCA_045805805.1 Solirubrobacterales bacterium
AGAAGCCGTCGACGTCGAGCTCCATCGCGACGCGGGCATTGGGCGCCACCCCCACGCGCCCGTGCAGGTCGACGGCCGTGGCGCCGCGCGTCCAGCGGCCCTCGGTCTCGATGGCGACGAAGGTCTCCACGCTGCGCACGAGCGAGGGGTCGATGAGCAGGGCCACGGCGCAGGCGTCGTGCACCGGCGGCCCCGCGAAGCCGTAGACCGTGCGGTAGGTGTCGGCGAAGAAGGACAGCCAGCCGACCGTCGCCTCGGCCGCGGCGTTGCCGACGGCGCGCAGGCGCTCGACGACCTCCGGCGTCGCCTGCGCCTGGTGGGTCAGGTTGAGCCCGACCATGGTCAGCGGCTTGCCGCTCGCGAAGACGATCTCCGCGGCCTCGGGATCGACGAGCGCGTTGAACTCGGCATAGGGACGCGTGTTGCCGCGCCCGGTCGAGCCGCCCATCCACACGATCTCCCGCACCGTCTCCGGCGAGCGCTCCAGCAGCTCGGCGACGTTGGTGAGCGGCCCGGTGGCCACCACCGTCGCCGGACCGCGATCGACCATCAGCTCGACCGCCCCGCGCGGGTCGAGCTCCATGGCGGGCTGCGGGAGCTCGGCGCCGTCGAGGCCGCTCTTGCCGTGGACGTCGAGCGCGGTCATGAGGTCGCCGCGCCGTGGCCCGGCGGCGCCGGCCGCGACAGGGACGTCGGTCACCCCGGCGAGCGTCAGCACCTTGCGCGCGTTGAGCGTGACCTTCTCCAGCTCGGCATTGCCGCCGACCGTGGTGACGGCGCGCAGCTCGATGGCGTCCGGACGGCCCGCGGCGAGCAGGATGGCCACGGCGTCGTCGTGGCCGGGATCGCAGTCGAGCAGGATCGGATGCGGGGTGGGCATCGCCGGCAGCCTAGACACGTGGTCACACGAGCGGGGCCTCGTCCGAATGCCTTCACGACACCAGAACCGCAACGGAGGCGATGATGCGACTGCACAGGAACGATCCAAGCCCCGAGCCCTCGAGCGACCACGACGAGGGCGTGGCGGAGAAGCTCAGCCGCGTACGGCCGATCTTCCACGACGAGGACGAGCGCCAGAGCGCCGCCGATCGCGAGACCTACCACACGCCGTTCGAGAGCAAGCTGGCGCCGGTTGCGCTGCCGCGGTGGCTCAGGCCGCGCAAGCCGAAGAATCTCTTCTAGGGCTCAGACCGGCACGACGCCGTTGCGCTTCCACGGGCGCTCGACGATCTTGCCCTCGGCCATCTCGAGCGCCCGGCAGATGACCGGACGCGTCTCGCGGGGGTCGATGACGTCGTCGATCATCCCGTTCTTCGCCGCGACGTAGACGTCGATGAGCTCGCGATAGACGCCGATCAGCTCAGCCTTCTTGGCCACCGGGTCCTCGGCCTCCTCGATCTGGCGGCGCATGACGATCTCGACCGCGCCCTCGGCGCCCATCACGCTGATCTCCGCGCTCGGCCACGCGACGATGAGGTCCGGCTCGTAGGCGCGGCCGTTCATGACGTAGTAGCCCGCGCCGTAGGCCTTGCGCAGCACCACGGTGACCTTGGGCACCGTCGCGTTGGCCACCGCGTAGAGCATCTTGGCCCCGTGGCGGATGATGCCCGCCGCCTCGACCTTGGTGCCGACCATGAAGCCGGGCACGTCCATGAGGAAGACGAGCGGGATCCCGAACGCGTTGCAGAGGTTGACGAAGCGCGCGGCCTTGTCGGCG
>JBJMKO010000070.1:0-2596 GCA_045805805.1 Solirubrobacterales bacterium
GGAGTTCCTGATGCGCAACGAGCGGATCGTCATTCCGCGCCAGCGCCTGCTCGAGGAGGTCTGGGGCTACGACCCGTTCGCGACGACGAACACGATCGAGGTGTTCGTGTCGAACCTGCGGCGCAAGCTCGAGGCGGAGGACGAGCCACGGCTCCTGCACACCATCCGCGGCGCGGGGTACGTCCTCCGTGCCTAGCAGCCGCGCCGCGGTCCGACGACTGCCGATCCGGTGGCGGCTGGCCGGCGGCTCGGCGCTGCTGACCCTGGTCATCCTGCTCGGGTTCGCGATCGCCGTGGGCGCACTGACCACGCGGCGCATCCGCGAGGACTTCAACGTGAAGGTGTCGCAGGGCGCCGACGACCTCCGCGAGCGCGTGCAGCACAGCGTCCGTTTCGACATCGCCAACGGCACGTTCAACCTCGACCCGGCCAGCCTCGAGGCCTTCGCGGCCGCCGACAAGGCGCTGGTACGGCTCGTCCAGCCCGACGGGACCACGCTCGTCTTCTCGACGCCGAAGCGCAAGGTGCACTTCGGCTTCCTGGCGCTCGGCGAGGCGTCGGTCTCCCACGGCTACCGGATCGAGACGCGCTACGTGCCGCTGCCCGGCGGCTACAGCCTGATCGCCATGTACGGGCGGCCGCTGTCCGACGTCGACTCGACGGTCGACCGCGTGCGCTACCTGCTGCTGATCGGCGTCCTCGGCGGTGCGCTGCTCGCGCTCGTCGCCGGCCTGCTCGTCGCCCGCAACGCGATGCGGCCGATCGCCCGCATGACCGCGATCACCCGCGAGATCGCGCGGACTCGGGATCCCGACCGGCGGGTGCCCGTCCCGGGCGCTCAGGACGAGGTGGCCGAGCTGGCCGCGACGGTCAACGAGATGCTCTCGGCGCTGACCGCCTCCCGCGAGGAGACCGAGGCGATGCTGAACCGCCAGCGGCAGTTCGTCGCCGACGCCTCGCACGAGCTGCGCACGCCGCTGACCAGCGTGCTCGCCAACCTCGAGCTGCTCGTCGAGGAGCTCGATGGCGAGGAGGGCGAGGCGGCGCGCAGCGCGTTGCGCTCCTCGCAGCGCATGCGCCGGCTCGTGGCGGACCTGCTGCTCCTCGCCCGCGCCGACGTGGGGCGCGAGAGCCCACGCGCGCCGACGGACCTCGGCGGCGTGCTGATCGAGGCGGCCGCCGAGCTCGAGCCGTTCGCCGGCGACCACGAGCTGACGATCGAGCCGGGCCACGCGCTCGTCGAAGGGGCGCGCGACGACCTGCACCGGCTCGCTCTGAACCTGATGGAGAACGCGATGCGTCACACCCCGCCCGGCACCCACGTCGAGGCGGCGGTGACGACGGTCGACGGGCACGCCCGCCTGGTCGTCTCCGACGACGGGCCGGGCATCTCGTCCGAGCTCCGCGACCGGATCTTCGAGCGCTTCGTGCGCGGCGCGGGCGACACCGGGGGCTCGTTCGGCCTCGGTCTCTCGATCGTCAACGCCGTGGCCGCGGCGCACGGCGGGAGCGTGCGCCTGGAGTCCCCGCCGCAGGGGGGCGCGCGCTTTGTCGTCGACCTTCCCATCCTCAAGGTCGCCGAGCCGTCGGCCGCGTGATGCTCGGCGTCCTGCTCATCCTTGCCGGCGCGGGCGGTGGCAGCTCCGGCTACGGCGGCGGAGGTGGCGGCTACAGCGGGGGCGGCGGTTACGGCGGCGGCACGTCGGGTGGCGGCAGCTTGCTGGTCTTCGTGATCATCGTGGCCGTCGTCTGCCTCATGGTCGGCTTCGGGGCCTTCAGCGCGTGGAAGCTGCGCCGCCGCCGGCGCGAGCGCGCGGCGAAGGTCACGCTCGCCGCGGCCGAGGCGGCGACCGACGACCCGGTGCTCGGCGCCGACGCGGTCGTCACATCCGCCCGCGGGCTCTACGACGACTGTCAGGCCGCGTGGGACGGCCGCGACCGGGCGAAGCTCGCCGAGATGGTCGGCCCTGACCTGCTCGTCGAGTGGACCAGGCGCCTCGACGACTTCGACGCCAAGGGCTGGCACAACCGCGTCGAGGTCCTGGGCGATCCGAAGGTCGAATACCTCGGCCTCGTCAATCGCGAAGGCCACGACGCCGATCGCGTCGTCGTCCGCATCACGGCGCAGCAGCGCGACTACGTCCAGGACGCCGCCGGCAACAAGATCCTCAAGGACAACGCGAAGACCGATATCGTCGGGGTCGCCGAATGGTGGACGCTCGCCCGCCACGACGACCGCTGGATCGTGGTCTCGATCGAGCAGGACGCCGAAGGCATACACCACCTCGAGGATCCGCTCGTCGCCGTGCCCGATGCCGACTCCCAGGCGCTGCGCGACGAGTCACTCGTCGAACTCGCCAACGCCGACGCCGCCGAGCCCGGCGTGAAGACCGCCGAGATCGCCGACCTGGATTTCTCGGGCGACGCCCGGGCCGCCGCGCTCGACCTCTCGCTCGCCGACGCCCGCTTCGCCCCGGACGTGCTCGAAGTCGCGGTCCGCCGCGCGGTCGCGGGCTGGGCCGAGGCGGTCGACGGCGAGGTCGCGCCCCTGCTGGCCGTCGCGCATCCCGAGGCGGCGCGCGAGCTGCTCTACGCC
>JBJMKO010000071.1:0-113922 GCA_045805805.1 Solirubrobacterales bacterium
CGGCGCGGCGGTGGACTGAGGGACCGGGGGAGAGCAAGAGAGTTGGTTCGGGAAGCGGGGAGCGGGGGCATACAGGTTGCCGGGGACCGTGATTTGACCGGCGGCGGGATGGAGATGGAGCGGGCGGTCAGGACCGGGTAGCTGGGCAAAAAGGCGGTATCTCGAAAGGCCTCGATCTCTGGGAGTGGAGACGGGCTCTGCCGGGAGGAATGGCCCCGTTCGATGTCCGGGTTCTGCCTGGGAAGTCTCCTGATCCCTCGCTGGCTTTGACGGCGCAGCGTTGCGCCGGGCGCTCCGCCCTGCAAGTCCCTGCGGGACTCCTGCGGCCCTCCGCCTGCGCTCCGGGTTCCGGGCGCAGCGCCCGGCGCTTCTTCGCGGCTTGCATCAAAGCCAGCGAGGAACGGAGGTTCTCGATGTATGCACGAGTCCCGAGCAGCGCCGTGTTGCCGCGTGCGTGAGCTTGCCACCCGTCTCTTTGGCGAGCGCTACCGCTACCTGCAGCGCATCGCCCGCCGCCATGGCGGCTCCGGCGTCGACCCCGACGAAGCGGTGCAGGAGGCCTTCGCCTCCTATGACCCCGACGGCGAGGCTCCACCGCTGGCCTGGCTAACCCTCACCCTGAAGCGACACTGCTGGGCTGTCCGCGACCGCCGCCATCTTGCCGGCCGCCTCGGCGCCACCCCCTGCGGCATCGGCGTCCCCGACGAGCCCGACTGGCACCAGGCCCGCTTCGCGGTCGACACCGCCGAACTCGCCGAGCGCCTGGACGACCGCCACCAGCTCGCCGCCGGCATGCCGCGGCTGAAGCCCGACGAGCGCGCGCGCCCTCAGCCTCCTTGCCCTCGGCTACAGCTACCGTGAGGTCGGCGAGCTGACCGGATGGTCCTACACGAAGGTGAACCGCTGCGCGGTTGAGGGGCGGGCGCGACTGCGCGATCTGGCCGCGGGTGAGCGGACATCATCTACGGGTGGGCTAGGAATCGGCGCGTGACGAATGAAGGTGCATCCGTCCCTCTATGCCGGATGCGGCAGTGGCCGTTCGACCCGCTCAATCCGGTTTTACGGGCGCGACTGGCGCCTCGACCCGGCGGGTGCGTAAGGAGGAATTCTCCAAGAGCCGCCGGTGCTTCGCGGGGCTGCGGAGGCTTCCCCGAAGTGAAACCTCCACTATTGGGTATGGATTTCCTTACCTGCCTGCGGTAGGAACACGGAAGTCTAAATTGGGTGGGGAGGGCAGATCGTTCATGCAATCGCTCAGGGGATCGTCAGGTAGTCGTGTGCGCTGGTTCGTCGCCTTCGCCTTGCTTCTTCTTGCCACCTCGACGGCACCTCTCCTCACGGCCTCTCCTGCGGAGGGCTCCGAAGAACCGCCTGCCGAAGAACTGCCCGCACCCGACTTCTCCGAAATTGAACTTGAAGAAGCCGAACACGCCGAATGGCTCCTGAGCCCCGAAGCAGAAAGCCAGCGGGAAGCCTCCCGCACCGCCTACACCAGCCTTTCTGTCAGCGAAACCGGGAACCTGCTCCTCGAAGCATTCTCCGAGCAGATCAAAGAGCTGAATGCCGACCCGGCAAGGGTTCTCAGTGAGCTCGAGATAGAAGAACCTCTTGACGCCTACGGGGCGCTGATCGCTGCTGGTGAAGGCGAAAGCGCCATCCTCGAATCCTCGGTTCCGGTCGAGAGCGAACTCGGCGGCGAGGGCAAAGCGCCGGTCGACCTTTCTCTCGAAGAATCCGGCAACGACTTCGTCCCCCAGAACCCGCTCACCGAAGTCGAGCTACCCGGCTCGGCGCAAGAGCCGATCCAGCTGCAGAGCGGCCTCGAAGTCGAACTGCCCGCGAGTGACCATGAAGCCGAAGCCCTCGGAGAGATGAATCTCTTCTACCCCGCGACGGCCACCGACACCGACACCCTGCTCGCGCCCATAGCCGGCGGGGTGGAGGTCTTCGAGCAGTTGCGCTCGCCCGAGAGTCCTGAAGAGTTCAGCTTTGACCTGAGCCTGCCAGCTGGGGCAACCCTGCAGGCAAGCGAAGCCGGTGGCGCCGAAGTCCTATCTGCCTCCCAAGAGATGATCGCCGAAGTTCCGCCCCCCACCGGGGTCGACGCCCAGGGCACCGAAGTCCCGGTGACGATGAGCATCGAAGGCGACTCGCTTCTGCTCGAAGTCCCCCACAGCTCGAGCAAATTTGCCTACCCGCTGCTCGTCGACCCCGCATTCCTCAGCGACACGCCGACACTCACTTCCAGCGAGTGGCACTCACAGGCAAGCGGCAACTATGCCTTCGCCAAAGGCACCGCAGCCAACGGCGCCCCATACATTGCGGTCTGGGCCCGCAACAACGAAAACTACGCAGCCAACACCGATGGCCAGTGGCTCTATACCGCACCCGGTGAAACGACCTTCATCGAAGAAGCCACTTTTGGCTCGATCCACTTCGAGGGCTGCCAGAGCCAGCCCCACGGCTACCTTGCCCTCTACAACCCCGGCTCGAAAACCTTCACTGGCCGTGGCCTCTACCAAGTAGAAGGCGGCAAAGGCAGCGGCAGCGGCTCGAGTTGGACGGCGGGCGGGGGCGGCTATGGCTACCGCGATGCGGTGATGGGTGTCGGCACCGCCCTAAAATCCGTGAAAACCACATGCGTCATGGAAATGAGGATTCATGGCGTGACGATGAAAGAGAACGACCCCGAGTCACCGACGATCACCTCGGTGAGCGGCATCCCTGCGAGCGGCTGGTTCGACCCCAGCAAAGTCGGAGCCGCGACGATCGTCGCAACCGACCCCGGGTTTGGCATCAAAAACCTCTCGATCTTCGACGGGGGAGTAACAAACAACTTTACGCAGCAACCCTGCACCGGGTTGTTCGGCCACCGCTGCCAGCGTCAGGTCAGCTGGACGATTCCGCCTCCCTATCTAGAAGGTGAGAGAACACTCAAAATTACGACCGAAGACCCGCTCGGCAAGACCGCCGTGTGGACCCGTGCGACGAAGGTCGACACCAAGGAACCGAAAATCGAACTCGGCGGTCAGCTCGCCTTCGTGACCGAAGAAGAAGGGCTGAAAGGCAAAGAAAACGAAGCCAGCGAGAACCAGCTCAGCCTCCCCGTCTACAACCTCGCGATCAAGGCAGCCGACGGCAACGAAAAAGGAACCGCGGGAGAAAGGCAGTCGGGCGTCAAGAACATCGAAGTCTTCCTCGACGGCGCCAAACAGGAAGTCTCCTGGAAAGCGCAGAGCTGCACCCAGGCCCAAAGCAGCTGCGCGATGGAAGAGAGCTACCAGCTGAAGCTGGTGGGGCTCTCGGCGGGCAAACACAAACTGAAAGCGATCGCCGAAGACCAGGTCGGCAACAAAGGCGAACGCAAAATCGAATTCGAATACATCCCCACAACGGGGATGAAGGACGAATACGTGATGCAGTACTTCCCGCTGCCCGACGGGGAAGGGGACGAAGAAGCAGAAGAACATCCGAAACGGCCCGAACTGGCGGTCAACGTGACGAATGGCAACCTCGTCTATCGCCAAAAGGACGTCGAAGTCCCCGGCCCCGCGGTCGACCTCGAGCTCGAACGCTTCTACAACTCCCAGCTGCCCACCGAAGAGAACACCGAGTGGGGCGACGGGTGGACCCTGGCCCAGACCCCTGAGCTAGAGCCCGAAGAAACCAAAGAAAAAGCGCCGCCCACTAGGGCCTCGATGGTGCGCACCAGCGGAGTGCTCGAGAGCTCGGTCGGGCTGCCGACCGAAAGCGGCAGCACCCAGTTCGACAAGAAGCTGGGGGCAACCGTGACCAAGGAGCCCGGCGGCGGCTACAGGGTCGAAGATCAAAGCGGCGAAACAGATACTTCACTCGCCTTCGACAGCACCGGCAAGGTGCGGGAAGAAACCACCTCGGGCTACGCCAAAATCGACTACTCCTACGACGAAGGAGACCTCTCCGAACTGGCGGTCGACGACCCGGCAAGCTTTGGCGGGGTGCCGCCCGAAGGACTTACGGAAGATCTGGACCCCCCGGCCTACCTGACGTCCTTCGGCGGCACGGGTCCCGGCCAGCTTTCCCGTCCCGGGGGTGTTGCGACCGACGCCGAAGGAAACGTCTGGGTTGCCGACACCTCCCACAGCCGCATCCAGGAGTTCAGCTCCAGCGGGAAATTCCTGCGTCAGTTCGGCGCCGTCGGTTCCGGCTCAGGCCGGCTCTCCGGGCCCAGGGACATCGCCATCGATTCCAAAGGCAACGTCTGGGTTCTCGACACTGGCAATCAGCGGGTGGAGGAGTTCAGCCCCAAAGGCGAGTACCTCGGCAAATTCGGCTCTTCCGGCTCGGGCTCGGGTCAGCTTTCCTCGCCAAGTGGGATCGCGATCGGCCCCGGTAGCCACCTCTGGGTGGCGGACACGAGCAACAACCGCATCCAGGAGTTCGGCTCGGCCGGCGAATTCATTCGCGCGTTTGGCACCAAAGGCTCGGGCAATGGCCAGTTGATCGAACCCAAGGACGTCGCCATCGACTCCAAAGGTAACGTCTGGGTTGCGGACACGGGCAATCACCGCATCCAGGAGTTCAGTTCCACGGGGGGATTCATCGCCAAATTCGGCGAAGAAGGGACCAAAGAAGGCCAATTCTCAAAGCCGGCCGGCATAGCCGCCGACGGCGAAGGGAACATATGGGTCAGCGACCTGACCGGTGATCGCATCCAGGAGTTCAGTTCAGCCGGCAAATACCTGGCCCAGTTCGGCAGTCCCGGCAACGATGCCGGCCAGCTTGCCGAACCGCAGGGAATGGCGTTCGATGCCAAAGGCAATCTCTGGGTTGCCGATGCAGCGAACAACCGCATCCAAAAGTTCGCCGCGAGCCAATTCCTTCTCAAGTTCGGTGGCGAAGGCTCCGGGGCGGGCCAGCTCTCTACCCCCAGGGGGGTTGCGGTCGATTCCAAAGGGAACGTTTGGGTTGCAGATACCGGTCATAACCGCGTCCAGGAGTTCAGCTCGGTGGGTGGATTCATCCGTCAGTTCGGGGCATCTGGCTCGAGCTCGGGGCAGTTCTCGGCCCCGCGCGGTATCGCCGTCGACCCCAAAGGCAACGTCTGGGTCGCGGACACCGGCAATAACCGCGTCCAGGAGTTCAGCTCCGAAGGCAAATTCATCGCCAGCTTCGGCAGTAAAGGCTCGGGCGACGGCCAGCTCTCCTCTCCGCGCGGCATAGCCATCGATGGCGAAGGCCACCTCTGGGTCGCAGACACGAGCAACAACCGCATCCAGGAGTTCAGCTCCGAAGGCAAATTCATCGCCAAATTCGGCTCCCAAGGCACCGCCAACGGCCAGTTCTCCTCACCCCAAGCCGTCGCCATCGACTCAAAAGGCCACCTCTGGGCCACGGACACGAGCAACAACCGCATCCAGGAGTTCAGCTCCGCGGGCGCATTCATGGCCAAATTCGGCTCCCAAGGCACCGCCAACGGCCAGTTTTCCTCGCCGGTCGGCCTCGGCACCGACGCAGAAGGGAACGTCTGGGTTGCCGACTCCGGCAATGACCGCATCCAGGAGTTCAGCTCCGCGGGCGAATACCTGGGCCAGTTCGGCACCACCGGCAACGACGCGGGCCAGCTCTCCGAACCTCAGGGAATCGCCATCGACTCCAAAGGAGGCCTCTGGGTCGCCGACACCTTCAACGACCGTGTGCAGAAGTTCGCCGCGAGTGAATTCGTACTCAAGTTCGGCGGACAAGGCTCCGAAGCCGGGCAACTCGACGGCCCCATTGCCCTCACCACCGACGATGAAGGCAACGTTTGGGTCGCCGACACCAACCACGAGCGTATCCAGGAGTTCAACTCCGAAGGCGAGTTTATCCGCCAGTTCAGCGGCAAGGGATCCGGGGAATGCCAGCTCTTTTCGCCTCGCGGGATCGCCGTCGACTCCAAAGGTCACGTTTGGGTTGCCGACTCGAGCAACGAGCGCGTCCAAGAGTTCAGCGCCGAAGGCGCTTGCCTGAGCCCCTTTGGCAAAGAAGGCAGCGCCGAAGGCCAGTTCGGCTCACGCAGCCTGAGGGATTTGGCGATCGACTCCGAAGACCACATCTGGACCGTCGAGGGCGGGCTCTCTTGGCCCCACCGCGTCCAGGAGTTCAGCCCCAAAGGCGAATTCATAAGGGCCTTCGGCGAAAAAGGCAGCGGGGACGGCCAGTTCGCAGAACCGACGGGAATCGCGATCGACACCGAAGGAAATATCTGGGTCGCCGACACCGGTAACCATCGCGTCCAGGAGTTCAGCCCCGAGGGCAAATACCTCGCCAAATTCGGCAAAGAAGGCGAAGAAGACGGACAGCTGCAGTCGCCCACCGACCTCGCCTTTGCGCCCGATGGGCGCATCTGGGTCATCGACAGGGCGGGCGACCGTGCCCAGGCGTTCGGTCCCGAAGGCGAATACCTCGCAAAATTCGGCGCGGCCGGCAATGACGACGGCCAGCTCTCCCAGCCAAACGGCATCTCGGTCGGCACCGAGGGCAAAATCTGGATCGCCGACACCGGCAACAGCCGCGTGCAGGGTTGGCAGATACCCAGCTACGTCCCGAAGCACAACTCGATTTATCTCTCCTCTTTCGGCGCCGAAGGCAGTGCGGCCGGCCAGCTCAGCCATCCTGCGGACGTAGCCATCGACGCCGAAGGCAACCTCTGGGTCGCCGATGAGGTCAACAACCGCGTCGAGGAGTTCAACGACGCCGGCGAACTCATCGAGACATTCGGCAAGAACGTCAACCGCACTGCAGTCGAAGCGAAAGGAAGCGAAGCCGCAAGGAACCTTTGCACCGTAGCCTCGGAAGACACCTGCCAGGCCGGCGATGCGGGCGGCGCCAACGGCCAGCTGGATCGCCCCGCCTCACTTGCAGTCGATGCCGCAGGCGACGTTTGGGTTGCCGACGCCGGCAACTCTCGTATCCAAAAGTTCGGTTCAGACGGTAAATACCTCGCCCAGTTCGGGTCTTTCGGGGAAGGAAATGGCGAATTCTTCGAACCGGAAGGCGTTGCCGTCGATCCGCACGGCAACGTCTGGGTCGCCGACACCTACAACGGCCGCGTCCAGGAGTTCGACGGCACCGGGAAATTCATCAAGGTCGTCGGCTCCTACGGAACAGGCAAAGGACAGATGGGCGAACCGACGGGGATCGACATCGGTCTCGGCGGCAACGTCTGGATCGCCGACTGGCAGGACAACCGCGTCGAGGAGTTCGACGAAGAAGGCAAATTCGTCCGTCAGTTCGGCGCCTACGGCAAAGAAAGCGGCCAGTTCATCCACCCCGACGGCATCGCCGTCGATGACAAGGGTCAAGTCTGGGTCGCCGACGAAGGCAACGACCGCGTGCAGTCCTTCACCGAGAGGGGCGAATACGTCACCCAGTTCGGCACCAGCGGTTCGGGCGACGGGCAGTTCAGCTTCCGCTGGCCGCTTGGTATTGCCACCGACTCCAAGGGGAAGCTCTGGATAGCCGACTCCGAAAACAACCGCATGCAGCGCTGGGGCGTCTACAACTACGTTGCCGCCGACGAAGCCTGGGTGGTCGGCAGCGACCCCAAGGTGGAAATCGAGGCCACGAACGGCCTCGTCGAAAGCGTCGAAGGCGAACAAGCGGGCAAAACCACCTACGAGCACAAAGGTGAACTGCTGACCGCGGTCGACGGGCCGCAGGGAGGAACCGAGTACGAATACGACTCCAAAGGGCGGCTGACGAAAGTCACGCTGCCCAACGGGACTTGGGGGAAAGTCGCCTACGGAGAATTCGACGGGCGGGTCAAATCGGTGACCGTCGACCCGGCCGGATCAGAACCTGCCAAGACCACCTATTTCACATACCAGGATTCACCGAGCCGACGAACCACGGTGAGTCCCGAAAGCGAAAAAGCGACGATCTACGACATCGCCGCCGACGGCTCGGTGCTCAAGTGGTGGAACACCAAAGTCCCGCCGGAAATCGAGAACCTCTCCGGCAGCCTCTACGCGAACAAGGAAACAGCCGAAGCGGTCGAACCCGGAGACTACGAGCTGCTCATCCAGGCCTACTCCGCGGAAGGCATCGCCTCGATCGAAGTGATCGCCAACGGCTCGATCGAGGTCGACGAAAAGACCTGCGACCAGGATTGGAAAACTCCTGAAAGGGAGTGCAAAACCGTCGAAGACCCCTGGGTCGCCAACACAGGCAACTGGGCGCCGGGGATTCTCAACCTCGAAGTGATTGTCACCGATGCCAATGGTGGCGCTGAAAGCGCCAAATTCTGGGTCAACATCCCCTATACACCTCCACCTGATCCTGAAGCCGACGAACCGCCGACATTCGACGAAGTTCTCCATTTCCGAGAAGAATTCGGCCTTGATCTCGATCTGAACGGCGATGAGTTGGCAATAGATGAACGCATCTTCAACCTGATCGGCGATTGGCACAACCCAAACACCCTGGAAGGCGAAATTACTCGCGCGACGTACGAACAATGGGGGGTTCCGTTGAGGGCAGCGGATGCCGCCGAGCTCGAATATCGAGATCAGTATGTCAACACTGACGTAAACCTAATAGAAGAATGGGCAAGTGCAAACTATCCCACCACGTATAGTGGATACTATGTAGACCATCGTGCTGGTGGCATATTGCACGTTGGTTTCACTCAAAGCCAGAATACACGTTTGGTAGAAATTAAACAGCAACTCCCTATCCTCGCAGCTCATCGACTAGCTGTCTATCCAACAGCCCCGACAAGATCGCAACTGTCGCTGGACGACGCTAGCGAAACTATTTCAGAACATTTGGAATCAAACGCCGAATTGGCCAGCCTCGTAACGGAACTTGAAATTGATGAAACCGCCAACGTGGTGCGCGTTGGAACGACTGATATCAGTCGAGTAGAGAGCATTCTCACAGAACTGCTGGGCTCGCAGGCTCCACTGGAGATCGTTTATAAACCCAAGGGTATACTCGTGACTGCTGGCCGTAATCGGACTACGGGCCGAATGCGCGCAGGCGACAGAATAATTTCAGATGCCGAAGCAGAATGCACTGCTGCATTTGGAGCGTTTGAAGACCGGAAAAAAAAGAGCAACGGTGAAAATATTCGCGCGTTGTTTGTACTAAGTGCAGGTCACTGTGCTTGGCCGGACGAAACAATCCACCGTGTTAGTAGCAATGCAAGTCTGAAAAACGCCAAAGAATCTGCCGAAGTTGGTGTTGTTACACGCAATGCTGTTGTCCCAGGGAAAATATCGACAGATGGCTTGGCAATTCGAGTAAAGGCTAGTGGGGTCATACCACACGGTATTTATGGATCGCATGATAATTTGGTGCCATATGGCGCGGCGACTAAGGCTCGTAACAGTAATGAAGTTTGTTACTCGGGTGCCCTGTCGAACCGTGTATCGTGTGGTCCGGTTGTTGGCCGAGTCATGCAGATACTTGTGGACCCAAGCACTGGCCTAGTGTTTGGAGCCGGAGTCTATAGGGTCCAATTCGTCCACCCAGTCCAAAGTGGTGACAGCGGTTCGCCGGTATGGAATCGAAAAACGCACGCTGCGATTGGAGTGGTGTCAGCCAGAGCAGAAGGGCAGAAGGTTTCTGCGGTTACGCCTCTGCTTCACCCAAAGCGTTTGAGCTTGAACCTTGTACCAGGGATACTGCACGCCCCTGGAATGTACTCATTGAGTCTAAGTACCACGGCGGGGAACTAGAAGTGAGATGGATGGCAGTTTACATAGCCGCGGTATTTACCCTGTTGTTCCTTGGGATAGGATGCGGCTCTAGTTCGAGTGGGGGGCAGCCAAAGGGTCCAAGTTCTCCCGATGGCCATAAGATGATAATCCGGACTTTGCCATGGAGGGTGGCGTCTGTCAAGAGACCTCACACTGTGGTCATCTATACGAAGGCTGGCTCCTGTGGTAGTCCGCGAATTCGGGGGGCGCGTTCTCGGTATACGGATGATTCGGTGTATATCCGAGCTGAAGTTGCGTTCGATAAGATTAAGCTACCGAAAAATACAGTATGTGCCGGTGTAGGAAAATCTATATATAAGTCTGTTAGTCTTAGGCGCAGTCTCGATGAAGTTACGCTCTACGACGCTAGTACCAACCCGCCTACTCGACGCTGGCCTGAATAGACCTATGGAAGTTGGGTCTGCATTTTGTTACGGTTATTTCCGGCCTCTGTAGTGATTGGTAGTTCTGATCGAGGCTTCATTAGAGCATTACATCCCAAACTCGACCGCACACAGGTGATGTTGGTGCTGGCTCCGGTACCGCTCCCGCTGAAACCCTGATATTGATGGTTGTGCTGGCTTAGGTGGCAGACGCTTGAGCCGGGTTCGCGTCTACCGCCGACTTTCTTGCCGGGCACTTATCAGATCTAGATGGGGGGTCTAGGGGCAGGGTGGTCATTGCCTCATCGAAGCGGATCGGCCTTGGTGCCTCCTCAATTACGACTCCGTGGCGCCGAACAGGCAACACCGAGAGCGCACGCTCGAAGTCCTCTAGTCGAGCGAAGCTGTGGGTGATGCGAGCAATGTCGGCGGGTCACAGGCTGGTTGCAATCGTTGGGCCGTGGTCGCGCCAAGCCGCAGTTGGCAGTCGGTAGAAGACGTGCCACTCGTCGTCGTCCATCGCCTCGCGAAGGCGGTGACGGGATGCGTCAAGGTCGGCGCGGATGAAGGCGGCGGCTGCACGAATCTCGGCCCGAGCTCGCTCTTGGTCTCGACGCCGTGCCAGGTCATCTAGCTCTCGAGCAACTTTTCCTGAGAGCCAGGAGCCAACGATTGCGCCAAGGAGCGAGGCGAGAATGCCCGCTCTGGCGTAGATGAGAACGGATACCTGGGTCGAGATGCAAAGAGTGTTGCCCACGGGCCGGAAGCCATCCGTGGCATCGACCAAGGCCCGCCCTGCCCGCTGGCAGGGCCCTCGCTCCCGCTTCTCTGCTGTGGACCACGATCCCCTCACGAGAGTCGTGAGCGCTTGGCGCGGTCCATTGTCCGCCGGGACGAAGCGGGAATCCGTGATGCAATCGTGATGCAGAACGGGGTGGAAATCCCTTTGACAAGCCGCTTCATCCGATCGCCCCGATGAATTCGCGGGCCCGCATTGCCACGCATCGCTCCGCACGGCCGCCCCGCTCCGGCAGTGCGGCGCGGTGGTGCGGGGCAGCGCGCGGGAATCCGTGATGCAGATGGACAGGAGGTGTGGTCGCCGATCCAAGTCTGGACTAGGGCGTACTGCCTAGTGGCCTGAGAGAAGGACGGACGGTACGTCGCTGCTTACTGCTAAAGCTCTCGCTCGGAAGCTTCGCGATAGGTGATCGCCTGCTTCTCGACCTGTTCGCGCGCGAGTTCGGCGGCTTGCATCTGCTCCTGCTGGCGCTCGGCTTGCATCTGGCGGACCTTCTCCTTCTGCTCCTCGAGCTTCTGCATGTCGGCCTCGTGCTGCTGCTCGTCCATCGCCTCTCGCTTCTCCTCGAAGCGTTTCTGGATCTCGAGCATCTGCTTCTCGGTCGCATCCCGCTCGCTCTGGTGCTGCTCTTTGAGCTGCCCTTCCTTCTCCGTCGCTTCTTTGACCCGCTGCAGGTGCTTCTCTTTCTCCTCCCTGTCGGCCTCTTTGCGGCCCTCCTCGATCGGGTTCTCCGGCGGCCGGCCGTCGTCGGTTCCGTCGTGGAAGCGCTCTCCGACCTCGAGTTTTTTGAGGGCGGCCTCCTGTTGCTGCAGCTCGGCCCTGGCGACTCGCAGTTTTCCCGACCGCTCCTCGATAGCGGGGGCGGTGCCGGCCTGGTAGCCCCCATCGATGGCACCGTCGCGACAGAGCAGGCCATCGATTCGCTCCTCCTGCCCAGCCACAACCATCTGACTAGTCATGAGGTCATACGTCCGCTGGGCCTCTGCCTGCTGCTCCATCAAGAGTCCAACCAAGAGCAGGACGTTGAGGACGTTTGCCTTCTTCGTCATGGCTTGCCGCCGATCTCCAACCGGACCACCCCGGCGCGGACGATGCTCGGCAACCCGGCGACGATCTCCTCGCGTCGCTCCTCGCTGCCACCATTGCTCTCGTCGAGGCTGGCGCAGAGCTCCGCCAACGGGGTCGCTCCGTCCGAGCTCATCGCGAGCGCGAAGAGGAGCGGGCTGATGTCGACGGTTTCGCCGTCGCGGCCCTTCATGCGAAAGAAACTCGTCGAGCCGTCGCCGTTGCCCAGCCCTTCCCCGACGACCCGCATCGTCAGCGAATCCAGTCGCTGCGGGTAGTCGGCGATGAGGAGCTCGGTCGAGATCAGCTCGTCGACGCTCGCGGCGGCGTCTTCGATGCCTTCGTCTGCCGCCCAGGCCAGCAGTTGCGCCGGCGTCGGAACGGCCGCGCAGGCCCGCCAGAGCCGGTAGGTGTCGCGATCGAGATACCGCACCTCGGCTGCCCCCCAGACCAAACCGGAGCCATCGGGGATGCCAGGCAGCCCGACGCACATTCCTCCGGGCAGGCCAATCGGCAGCAGGACGCTGTCCATCGCTCAGCCTTGCGGCGCCAGCAGCGTCGGCACCGGGATCGACATTCGCGCTTTCAGATCCGGGTCGGCGTGGGCCGGCTGCTTGCGAACCCGGGCGGGCCTGCCGCCGGTCGCGAGGACGATCTCCAGGTCGTTATAGGCGGGTCCGGCCAGCTCCGCCGCCTCGACCAGGCGTTTGCGCGAGTTGTCGTGAAGGGAGTCGGCGTAGCCCAGCTCTTCGGAGATCCGCTCGGCGAGGCCGTCGGCACCGCCCGGCTTCATGAAGACTCGCACTGCGCAGGATCCGAGCAGCCCGTCCGCGTTCTCGTAGGCGGTTTTGAACTGGCCGACACTCTGGGCGAACATCCAGAGGCAGAGCTTGTACTTGCGGCCGATGCTGAGGCCCTCGTCGATCGGAGCCATGTAGCGCAGCCGCGGCAGCTCGTCCAGCATCAGCAGGATCGGTGGCGCCTCGTGGGCGGGCACCTCCCCACCGGTCAGCACCCGGATGTGCTGGCCGATGAAGACCCGCAGCAGCGAGAGGTAGGAATCGACCTCGTTCGGCCGGATGCAGATGTAGATCGTCGGGTTCGAGCCGGACCGCAGGTCCCGTGGGTCCCAGTCGGACCGTTCCGTGGCTCGCGCGACGCGCTCTCCGGTCCAGGCGCTGAGGCTCGAGCGGGCAGTCTGCAGGACGCTGCTGAGCGTTTTCTCGTTCATCGAGCCGAGCGAGGTCGCATGCTGCATCATCACCCGGACGTCGACGGCCATGCCCAGCCCGACGATCATCTGCTCCCAGGCCTCGCCGCCGAAGAGGATGTCGAGCAGGGCGTGCAGGGGGCGCTCGTTCGGCGGGTGGGAGTAGGCGACATGGGCGATCGCCGCCGTCAGCACCGTGCGCGCCTCGTTCTCCCAGAACGGATCGGAGGTCAGGGCGGGGACGATCATCATCTCGGCCAGGAGCCGTGAGTCCTCCCAGATGTAGTCCGGCTCGCTGCGGACGAACGTCAGCGGGTTGTACTTGTGGCTGTCCTCCGGTTCCAGCGGGCTGAACTTGAAGACCGGCCCGACGTTGGCGGCCCTCCAGCCAGCGGTGCGCTCATAGATCTCGCCAGAGATGTCGAGCACGATTGCGGGCCCGGTCCAGGTCAACAGGTTCGGGAAGACGTTGCACTGGGTCTTCCCCGAGCCGGGCGGGGCGATGGTCACCAGCGAGCCCTCGTCCGAGAAGGCCAGCGGCGTGCCGTCCTCGAGGGCGCCGATCCGCAGCTCGAAGGGGCTCTTCCGTGCAAAGGGCGAAGCGCCGACATCCGCGGCCTTGAGCCAGGAGCCGCCCGCGTCCGGGGCAATCCGGTCGGTTAGCCCGGCCAGGATCGCTTTTTGCGCGGTCTCGCCGCTGGGGTCCGCCAGTACCGTCGCGGCGTGCTGCTGGATGTGGTTGATGACCTGATCCTCAGAGAGGTCGAGAGCCCGGATCGCGACATCGACGGCGTTCTCCCGCTCGCCGTCCCTGAGGTTTTGCCAGTCGTACTTGGAAACACCCTTGCCGTCGCCCCAGACAAGGGAAGCGCGCCAGCGCCTGAACGCCTGCTCGGAGCCGTTGGTGGCGCTGTTCAGCTCCTCGACGACCTTGAGGTAGGCGCGCTCGCGGGGGTCCATACCGGCGATGTTGCGGCTCACCGTGAAGAGGACGTCGACGTTCACTTGCTTCCTCTTTTGACTCCCGCCGCCGGGGACTTTGTCCACCCGCCGGTGGTAATCGGCGTCGTCCTCGAGCCGATTCCAGCGCAGCTGGCAGGTCGCCGACAAGGTCGCCGTCCCGGCCTCGAAGAGTTCGGCGATCGAGGCCATCCGCTGCTCGTGGGTGGCGCCGAGTTGAGCGAGCCAGGCCTGGTTTGCCTTCAGTTCGGCGCGTTTCCAGGGATCCCCGCCGAAGAGCCGCTTCAGTCCCCGCCAGATCGGTCTGAGGATGAAGATGTAGGCAAGAACGGCAAGGCCGATCAGGATCGCGAAGCCGATCAGTGTCTTCATAGAGACTCCTTTCGACCCGAGTCATAGAGGGCAGACCGCCGACTGAATGGCAGCGAGAAGCTATCATCCGCGCAGTTGTCACGTAGGTTTGAGACGGTCGACTAGGTGGTCGAATTCAGCAGTTGAGACGGTCGACTGGGTGGTCGAATTCAGAACCGGCCGATGGGCTCCGACATCGATCCGTGACAATTGCTCTTGGGACGAGAAGGGGTAGTGACGGTGTCCGCTGGGCTGGCTCCTCCCGCCTGGATGGGACAGCGTCCCGCGCCGCAGTCAATGATTTGACGGCGCCATCGTTTATGTGTCGGCACGAAGCGGGAATCCGTGATGCAATCGTGATGCAGGACGCGGGAAAAGGCGCTTTGGCAAGCCGCTTGATCCGATCGCCCCGATTGGCAGCACTACCTATTTTTAGGTATGCTTATCCCGATGCGCCGCTTGCTGCTTCTCATTGGAATGTCGATCGTCGGTTTGGCCGCCTCGTCCCCTCTTGCCGCCGCCAAGACGCCTTTCGGTCACCCGTGCGCGGTGCAGGCCGACGGCGTCCGCTTCTGCCCGACCACTGACGGCTCTGCCGGGCAGACGCTCGACGGCGTGCCCTCCTTCGACGGCGTACCGCTCGATGTCGACGTCACCCTGCCGCCCACCGGGACCGCCGGCCCCTACCCGACGATCGTCATGTTGCACGGCTACGGCGGCGAAAAGACCGACTTCGAGTCAACCGACCCCGCGGGCGACGGCTCCGTCACGTTCCACTACAACAACGACTACTTCGCCCGCCAGGGCTATGCGGTTGTCAACTACACCGCCCGCGGCTTCGGCCATTCCTGCGGCGGCGGGCCGACCGGCTATCACTCGGGTCCATGCGGTCAGGGCTACATCCGCCTTGCCGACACCCGCTATGAGGCCCGCGATACCCAGTACCTGCTGGGACTTCTCGTCGACCAGGGGTTCGCCAAGCCCCGCGCGCTCGGGGTGACCGGAGTCTCCTACGGCGGCGGTCAGAGCATGGAGCTCGCCTACCTCCGCAACCGCATCCGCAAGCCGGACGGGAGCTTCTCACCCTGGACGAGTCCCAAGGGCAAATCGCTCTCGATCGCGGCCGCATGGCCGCGCTGGCCCTGGTCGGACCTGGTCGATGCGCTGCTGCCCAACGGGCGTTTCCTCGACACGCAGGTGGCCCCACCCGGGCAAAGCCTCGAACCGGTGGGGATTCCGATATCGAGCTACATCGGCGGCTTGTACGCGCTCGGGAAGACGACCGGCTACTACTGCGGGGACGCGCCGGCGAGCACGCCGTGCACGAATCCCGACGCCGATCTGACCAGCGACTTCGCGCTCATCAACGCCGGAGAGCCGCCCAGCCCGCTCGCCAAAGAACGGCTGGCCGAGGTCTACGCCCACCATCAGGCCTACGGCCTGTCCGGCACGCCGGCGCCGCTGCTGATCGAGAACGGCTGGACCGACGATCTCTTCCCACCGGAGCAGGCGATCCGCATCTACAACCAGGCAAGCGGCCGTAGCCCCGTCAGCCTCCAGTTCGGCGACCTCGGCCACAGTCGCGGATCGAACAAGCCGACCCTCAACGAGGCGTTCAACGAACAGGGCGCCGCCTTCTTCGAGCACTATCTGCGCGGTGGCCACGGCGGCCCGGCGGCCGGGTCCGTGACCGCTTACACGCAGACCTGTCCAGCCACCGAGCCCGATGGCGGTCCTTACAGCGCGCCGAGCTACAGCAAGCTGCATACCGGCGCAATCTCCTTTGGCTCGGCGGCGGCCCAGCTGGTGACGGCCGGCGGAGACCCGGTCACGAGCGCCCAGTTCGACCCGATCGGGGGGACGACCGACGCCTGCAAGACGGTTACCCCGGTCCGGGCTATCGGAACGGCCGGCTACGCACAGCCGACCGGAGCCGGCTTCACCATGCTCGGGCTTCCGACCGTTACGGCGACGGTCCAGACCGTCGGCGAATTCGGCGAGCTCGACTCGATGCTCTTCGACGTCGCCCCGGATGGAAGTGAGCGCCTGGTTACCCGTGGCGCATACCGCCTTGCCGCCAACCAGAGCGGCCAGATCACCTTCCAGTTGCACGGCAACGGCTACACGTTCCCTCCTGGGCATACGGCGAAGCTCGTGCTGCTCGGCAGCGACGCTCCCTATCTGCGCCCCAGCAATGACCTCGGCTTCGCCGTGCAGGTCTCCGATCTGACGGTCAGCCTGCCGATCGTCGCCGGCTGAACGCAGGGACTGCGGACAAGTTAAGCCGCCTTGCCCCCCGATGGGCGCGACTTTTGTCTGCGTGAGGGGTCACTCTTTGCGTAGATGCGTAGATCTCTGCTCATTCTCTTGGCCGCGGCGCTGCTGCTGCTGCTGCTGGCACCGGCGGCGGCTGTCGCTTCGCCGGCGGCCGTTCCGCGGGGGTTCATCGGGATCTCGCCGCAGGGATCCACCGATGACTCCGATTACCAGTTGATGCAGCTGGCGGGGATCGAAAGCGTGCGGCTGCCGATGGTCTGGGCTTCGATCGAGCCGGACGTCTCGAACCTCGACGATCCGAACTGGTCCGGGTTCGACGTTCAGGTCGCACGGGCGGCCGAGCATGGGATGAGGGTCTTTCCCTTCCTCTGGGGCACGCCCGAATGGGTCTCGCCGTATCCCAGCGCCGAACCGGTCGAAAGCGCCTGGCAGCGCTATGCGTGGACCAGCTTTCTTCGCGAAGCCGTTCATCGCTATGGGCCAGACGGCGAGTTTTGGGAGGAAAACCCGGAACTGCCGCGCACGCCGATTCGCAGGTGGGAACTCTGGAACGAGGAGAACATCGTCACCTTTTCCCACCGGCCCAATCCCGCACGCTTCGCCCAGTTGGTCCGGCTCTCCGGTCGTGTGCTCCACCGTGTCGACCACGGCTCGAAGCTGATCCTCGGCGGCTTTTTCGGCAGGCCCCTGCAGGTTCCCCCCAACGTTGCGTCGGGGGACTTCCTCTCGGGCCTGTACCGGGCCCGGCGGATCAAGCCCTTCTTCGACGGCGTGGCGCTTCATCCATACGTCGCCCAGGCGGGGGCGATGCGGCCCCAGATCGAAAACCTGCGCCGGGTCATGCGCGTCCACCGAGACGCCGAGACGCCGCTCTACGTGACCGAGCTGGGCTGGGGATCGGACGGCTTCGAGTCGCGCTGGGAGCGTGGGCCCTACGGGCAGGCGCGCGAACTCGACCGCGCCTTCGCGATGCTGGCCGACAACCGGTGGCGCTGGCACGTCGGCGGTATCTGGTGGTTCTCCTGGGTCGACGCTTCCGGCGCCTGCCAGTTCTGCGATTCCGCCGGCCTGCTCACCGAAGCCCACGAAGCGAAGCCCGCCTGGTACGCCTTCAACGCCTGGACCGGCGGCGACGCTGCCACCGTCCCGCGCGCGTCCTTCTGAGCGCCGCGACGGCGCCGTGCGGCATCGACGCGGCTCGGGTTGAACGCCTGTCGCGCTAGGCTCCGATCCCAGGCTTTTTCAATCGACCAGTCCGACCAGAGGAGACGCCAGATGGCCTTTTCGGTTCCCGATCTTCCCTACGCATATGACGCACTCGAGCCCCACATCGACGAGGCGACGATGCGCGTGCATCACGACAAGCACCACCAGGCCTACGTGGACAAGGCCAACGCCGCCCTCGAGGGGACCGAGTGGGCCGACCGCGAGGTCGAGGACGTTCTGCGCAACCTCTCCAGCCTCCCGGGTGACGCGCAGGGCCCCGTTCGCAACAACGCCGGCGGCCACTACAACCACTCCCTCTTCTGGCAGATGCTGAGCCCGGATGGCGGCGGCGAGCCGGGCGGCGACCTCGCCACCGCGATCGCCGAGACCTTCGGCTCCTTCGACTCCTTCAAGGACGAGTTCAAGGCCGCCGGCATCGCCCGCTTCGGCTCCGGCTGGGCCTGGCTGGTCAAGGACAGCTCCGGCCTCGCGGTCGTCTCGACCCCTAACCAGGACTCGCCGGTCTCCGACGGCAGCATCCCGCTGCTCGGCTGCGACGTCTGGGAGCACGCCTACTACCTCAAGTACCAGAACAAGCGCCCGGACTACATCGACGCCTTCTGGAACGTAGTGAACTGGGATTACGTAGCTAGGCGTCTGGCTGAGGCCGGCTGAGCAGCTGAGCAAGCCCTACTTCGGCAGTGAGACTGTCAGGGCGCCGGGGCCGGGTCCCCGGGAACTCCCGGCCGAAGGCCGGCCCGGGGACCCGGCCCCGGCGCCCCCGCCGGCCTGGCAGCCTCCGGCAGCCGGCCTGGCTCCGCCCCGTCCTTAGCCGGGATCAGGCTCATCGCGTGCTCGGCCTTGGCGGTGATGGTCAGGCTCGGGTTGACGCCGGGGTTGGCGGGGATCGCCGCCCCGTCGCAGACCAGCAGGTTCTCGTAGCCGAAGACGCGGTTGCCGGCGTCGACCACGCCGCTTTGCGTATCGGCACCGACGACTGCCCCGCCGAGGATGTGGGCGGTCGAGGGGATGTTGCGGATCGACTCGGTGACGGCACTCTGGGCGACGCCACCGGTGCGCTTCTCGAACCAGCGTGCGACCTGCTCGGCGGCCGGGATGTAGGTCGGGTTGGGCCGGCCCGGGTCCTGTTCGGTCTGCAGGCGCACGCCGCGCCCGAAGAGCTTGCGCTTGGGCCGGAAGTGCATCGCCGCGTCGACCGACTGCATCACCAGCAGGATCACCGTGCGCTGGGACCAGCGGTGCGGGATCAGCATCCGCACCGTGCGCAGCGGGTGGCGGAGGATCGCGGCCAGCCACTTGACCGGGCGGCTCAGTTTCGTCCCCGGCCCGGTCATCGCGGTGAAGGTGGCGGCCATCGCGTCGCCGCCCTGGCCGTAGGTGACGACCTCGATGTGGGTGTCGGGGTCCGGGTAGATGCTCGAGGTGATCGCGACCGAGCGGCTGAAGTCGCGCTCGTCGTCGGGTGCGGTGACCGCCTGGATCGACTCCGAGTTGGTGCGGACGAGGTCGCCGAGGCGGTCGGAGATGCGCGGCAGGGCGCCGCTGTGGCGGCAGTTGGCGAGCAGGTTGTTGGTGCCGAGGGCGCCGGCGGCGACGATCACACCGCGCGCGGTCTGCGTGCGCCGTTGCTTGCGCAGCCATGAGCCTGAGCGCTCGCTGACGATCGCGTAGCCGTCGGAGCCGTCGGCGGCGCCGAGCGGGCGGACCTCGGTCACCTGGCGCTCGGGCTCGATCCCCACGCCGAGCTTCTCGGCGAACCAGAGGTAGTTCTTCATCAGCGTGTTCTTCGCCCCGTGGCGGCAGCCGACCATGCAGCTGCCGCAGCGCATGCAGCCGGTGCGGCTCGGACCCTCGCCGCCGAAGAAGGGGTCGGAGACCTCGACGCCGGGCTGGTCGAAGAAGACGCCGACGCGGGTGTTGGTGAAGGTCTCGCCGACGCCGATCTCCTCGCCGTATTCCTGCAGCAGCTTGTCGGCCGGCCCGATCCCTTCGTACTCGACCACACCGAGCATGCGCTCGGCCGTGTCGTAATGCGGGGCCAGCTCGCGGCTCCATTCGCCCAGCTCACTCCACTGCGGGTCGCTGAAGAAGGCCGGGCGAGCGCGGTAGAGCGTGTTGGCATAGCCGAGGCTGCCGCCGCCGACGCCGCTTCCGGAGACGATGAAGACGTCCTTGAAGAAAGTCATCCGCATCACCCCGCGCATGCCGAAGCGCGGGAGCCAGAAGTAGCGCCGCGGATGCTTCAGGTTGGACTCGGCGAAGTCCTCGTCGCGGAAGCGGCTGCCGCACTCGAGCACGGCGACCGAGTAGCCCTTTTCGGCGAGTCGCAGGGCGGAGACCGAGCCACCGAAGCCGGAGCCCACCACGATCCAGTCGAAGTCGTGCTTCACGGTACCCCCTGCGGGCCTAGGCCTCGCCGGGCTCCAGCGGGCGGAAATCGGAGGTGCGGGCGCCGCAAACGGGGCAGAACCAGTCCCGGGGGATGTCCTCGAACTTCGTTCCGGGTGGGATGCCGCCGTCGGGATCGCCGATCGCGGGGTCGTAGATGAACCCGCAGCTCTCGCAGATCCAGAGCGTCGCTTCCGTGGCCGTGGTCATACCGGAAGCTTAGAGAGGTCAGTCTTTGAAGCTGACCGAGACCGGTTCGCGCTGCGATGCGTCTTCGATCTCGAAGAACTCGCGCTTCGTGAAGCCGCCCTGGTTGGCGATGATCGAGCCGGGGAACTGTTCGATCGCCGTGTTGTAGGACTGGACGTTGGAGTTGTAGATCCGCCGTGAGGCCTGGATCTCGTCCTCCAGCTCGGAGAGGTTGCGGCTGAGCTGCTGGAAGTTCTCGGTGGCCCGCAGGGTCGGGTAGTTCTCGGCGACGGCCCTGACGTCGGCCAGCGCCTGGGTCAGCTTCTGCTCCGCTTTGGCGGTGTCCTCGACGCTCTGGGCGGCCATCGCCTCGGCCCGGGCCTGGGTCGTCTTCTCGAACGTCTGGCTCTCGTGCTCGGCGTAGCCCTTGACCGTCTCGACCAGGTTGGGGACGAGGTCGTGGCGGCGCTTAAGCTGCACGTCGATCCCGCTCCAGGACTCGTCGACCCGGTTGCGCGAGGCGATGATCGAGTTGCGCTTGGCGATGAAGTAGAGGACCGCGATGGCGATGACCGCGACCACGGCGATGAGCACCCAAGTCATGTGCGCATCCTACTCGGCGCCCCGGCGAACTGCATCAGATTCTCGATCCAGCAGGACGAGAATTTGATGCAGTTCGCTCAAACAGCGGCGGTGCGGACATAGGATCGGCTTCGTGGGAGCCAAGCAGGAAGCGCAGGAATGGGCCGAGACCGTGCGCCGCTACGGCGAGCGGCATGAACTGAAATACGAGCCGGTGGGGGGGATCAACCCCAAGGACGGCCCGGTGGCGCTCTGTGTCGGGGGAACGAACCGGCTCACCGGGCAGCTGGCCGAGGGCTTCTGGGGCTCCTGCTGCGACGCCGACGAGAAGGAGCTGGGCAGCCTCTTCAACAAGGCGGTGCTGCCGACCGCGCTGCTGGCCAAGGCCAATATGCCCGACCTGGCCGAGGTCGTCCCCGCCTTCAACGTCGAGTCGATCGAGGGCCGCGAGGTCGTCACCCAGCGCTTCGCGCGCAAGGTCGAGTTCGAGTCGATCGACTTCAACAAGCGCTTCCTCGCCACCGTGCCGAGCGAGTACGACCCGGTTGCCCTGCGCGAGCTCTTCAGCCCCGGCTTCCTCGAGTGGACGACGACGATGACCGGCAAGATCGACTTCGGCATCAACGACCGCCAGCTCTGGTTCCTCTGGCATCTGGGCGAGCGCAGCGAGGGTGAGCTGAAAGCGGCGCTCAAAAATGCCGGGCAGCTGTTCAAGCGGCTGCAGGGGGAGATGGACGAGTCCGGGATCCACACGTATCCGCCTGGGCCTTGGCACGCCGGGCTGGCGCCATTCCCCTCGGAGGGTTAGGCGCGCGGGTCCTGTCGCTGCAGGGACCCACCGCCCCTTCCGGTCGCTAAAGCGTCCTCAGGGGCGGTCCCCCCTACAGCGCCACCCGCGCGAGTAACGGCTCAGGTTGGACGGGTCAGCTCGGGTAGCCGGGGTCGCCCGGAAGGACTACTCGGTGTTCTTCGAAGCTTCCGATGACCTTGGGGAGGACGGGTTCTATGGGGCGGTTGCGGTGGGCCGAGAGGGCCTCCTCGGCGGTGGCGAACTTCGAGAGGAGCTCGAGTTGTTTGATGGTTGGGAAGGCCAAAGCCAGGTCGCCGGCGGTTTGGGCCTCGAGGGCGCGGGTCGGCTCGAACCAGGCGGCGTCTGTCGTCTCTACGCCGTCCGGCTTGGGCGGCGTGTGGGCTGGAGCCAGGGCGAGGAAGAACCAGGCGTCGAAGCGTCTCGAGATCACCTCGGGCGTGATCCAGCGCGAGAAGAGGACCAGCTCCTCGCCCTCGGGCAGCGCGATCCCGGCCTCCTCCTCCAGCTCCCGCACTGCACAGGCCTTGAACCGCGCTTCGTCGACACCATCGGCGTCATCGACGGACCCGCCGGGAAAGACCCAGACCCCAGGCATGAACCGAGCCTCCTCGGTCCGCTTCAAGAGGAGGACCTCCAAAGCTCTCTCCGAGTGCTTCCCGCCGCGCCGCAGCAGCACTACGGAAGCTGCTGGCCGCGGCACAGCTGGCGCCCCCAGGTTTGGAGCCTCCGCCGGTCCACGCCTGCGCTCGTCCATACGACTGACCCTATCCCGCATCTCGCGCGGGTGGCGCTGTAGGGGGGACCGCCCCTGAGGACGCTTTAGCGACCGGAAGGGGCGGTGGGTCCCCTGCAGCGACAGGACCCGCGCGCCTAAGCGGCTTGGGCCAGTTGAGTGGGGGCGGATGCGCACGCCGCCTGGATCGAGTCGGTAACGATCGCGACCAGCTCGCGCAGCTCCCCCTCGGAGATCGACAGCGGCGGCATCAGCACGACGACGTCGCTGAGCGGGCGGACGATCGCGCCGCGCTCGCGTGTCTCCACCGTCACGCGATGGCCCATGCGCAGCGCCGGGTCGTGCTCGCCGAGGTCGATCCCGACCATGAACCCTCGGCTGCGGACCTCGGCGACCTCGGGCATCGCCTCGACCTCGTCCAGCAGCTCCCGCAGCAGGGCGATCTTCGGCTGCAGGCGCTCGATCGTCCGCTCGCTCTCGAAGGCGTCCAGGCTGGCCAGCGCGGCGGCGCAGGCGAGTGGGTTGCCCGTGTAGGTGTGGCCATGGAAGAAGGTGCGGTACTCCTCCGGGGCGCCGAGGAAGCCCTCGTAGATTCGCTCGCTCGCCAGCGTCGCCGCCAGTGGCAGGTAGCCGCCGGTCAGTCCCTTGGCCAGGCAGAGCAGGTCCGGCGCCACCTCCTCCTGCTCGCAGGCGAACATCGTGCCGGTGCGGCCGAAGCCGGTCGCCACCTCGTCGCAGATCAGCAGCACGCCGAAGTCGTCGCAGAGCTCGCGCACCGCTCGCAGGTAGCCGGCAGGGTGGAGCAGCATCCCCGCGGCGCCTTGGACCAGCGGCTCGACGATCACCGCCGCGATCTCCTCTTCGTGCACGGCGAGAACCCGCTCCAGGTCCGCCGCATCGCCGGGCTCGGCCACATGGGTCTCGAAGAGCAGCTGCCGGTAGGTGGAGTGGAAGAGGTCGATGCCGCCGACCGAGACCGAGCCGATCGTGTCGCCGTGGTAGGAGTCGCGCAGGTGGACGAAGGAGGTGCGCCGCGCGTGCTGCCCGCCCCGCTGCTGCTGGTACTGGAAGGCCATCTTCAGCGCGATCTCGGTTGCGGTCGAGCCCGACTCCGAGTAGAAGACGCGCGAGAGCCCCGGCGGCGCGAGGTCGACGAGGCGGCCGGCGAGCTCGGCCGCGCCGGGGTGGGAGAGGCCGAGCATGGTCGAGTGCGCGACCTTGCCGAGCTGATCGGTCACCGCGGCGTCGATCCCGGCATGTCCGTGGCCGTGGACGTTGCACCACAGCGAAGAGACTCCGTCGAGGTAGCGCCGGCCTTCGTCGTCGACGAGGTAGGACCCTTCGCCGCGCTCGATCATCAGCTGCTCTTCCCCGCACCAGCCCCGCTGCTGGGTGAAGGGGTGCCAGAGGTGGTCGCGGTCGAGCTGAGCGTAATCGGCCGACATCGGGTATAGCGACCCTAGACCCCGGCCCGGCGGTAGCCTCGAGCGTGCGGCTTGACACATAAACCTCTACATCGATCTGTGTAATATCAATCAATGGCGGAGCGAGGAGCACCCCCGAAGGTCCCGCCGCTGAGGCGCAGGGCGCTGCACGCGGTCCGCTCGCTGTTCACGCCGCTGCTGCCCGACGACTATCTCGAGTTGATCAATCCGCTCTGGTCGACACGCGAGCTGCGCGGGAGGATCGAGCGCATCGACGCCGAGACGCCCGAAGCGGCGACGGTGCTGATCCGGCCCGGCTTCGAGTGGCCCGGCCACCGGCCCGGGCAGTACCTGCGGATCGGCGTCGTCGTCGACGGCATCCACCACTGGCGCGCCTACTCGCTGACCTCTGACCCCGATCGTCCGGACGGCTGCATCGCGATCACGCCGAAGCTGGTCGAAACGGGCAAGGTTTCCCCTTATCTCGTGCGCCAGGCCCGGGCCGGAGACGTCGTCCGGCTCGGCGGCGTCGAAGGCACCTTCGTGCTCCCCGACCCCCCGCCGCGCAAGCTTCTCTTCATCAGCGCCGGCAGCGGGATCACACCGATCATGAGCATGCTGCGCAGCCTGCACCGCGGCGACTCGCTGGCCGACGCGGTCCACGTCCACTCCGCCCGCGAGACCGGGGGGATCATCTTCGCCGGCCTCCTGGGTGAGATCGGCGACGCCCACGCGGGCTATGACCTGCATCTGCGGATCACCGGGGAGGAGGGTCGGATCGGCCCCGCCGACCTCGATCGGCTCTGCCCCGACTGGCGCGAGCGCCACGCCTTCCTCTCGGGCCCGGCCGCGATGCTCGACGCGATGAGCGAGCGCTGGGAACGGGACGGCGATCCCGAGCTGCTCCACATGGAGCGCTTCCAGCCGGTGATCGGCGGCGAGCCCGGCGAGGGCGAGGGCGGCAGCGTGCGGTTCCTCAAGAGCGGGGTCGAGGCAGGCTGCGACAGCGGCACGCCGATCCTCGTCGGCGGCGAGGAGGCGGGCGCTACGCTGCCCTTCGGCTGCCGGATGGGCATCTGCCACACCTGCGTGGGCAGGCTCTGCAAAGGGGAGGTGCGCGACCTTCGCACAGGCAAGGTCCACGGCAGCGAGGGAGAGATGATCCGCACCTGCGTCAACGCTCCCGAAGGACCGATCGAGATCGCGCTTTGAGAACCGACGAAAGGAAGACGATGAACGCAACGACTGTCGAGGCCGAGAGCCCGCTCGCACACCTTTCCGAGGAGCAGCTCGAGGGCCTGGCCCGTGAGCTCGACGAGATCCGCGACCGGACCTTCGCCGACCTTGGTGAACGCGACCGGCGCTACATCGAGAGCATGATCGCGATGCAGCGCCGCCTCGCGGTGATGGGGCGCGTGCTGCTGCTCGGCGCCCGCTACCGCCCGGCCAAGATCGCCGGCACGGCCGCTCTCTCGATGTCGAAGATCCTCGAGAACATGGAGATCGGCCACAACGTCCTGCACGGCCAGTGGGACTGGATGAACGACCCCCAAATCAACTCCTCGACCTGGGACTGGGACACGGCCTCGACCGCCGAGGCCTGGAAGCACTCCCACAACTACGTCCACCACACCTTCACCAACATCCTCGGCAAGGACAAGGACCTCGGCTACGAGATCATGCGGATCGACCCGGAGCAGCGCTGGCACCCGGTCTATCTCGCGCAGCCGCTCTACAACCTGCTGCTGATGGCGTTCTTCGAGTGGGGCGTGGCTCTCCATGACCTCGACTTCGAGGCGATCCGCAAGGGGCGCAAGTCCAAGGCGCAGGTCAAGCGCGAGCTGGCCGGGATCCGCGAAAAGGCCAAGAGCCAGGTGGTCAAGGACTACATCGCCTGGCCGCTGCTGAGCGGCCTGGCGATGGCTGCTCTGGACGCGGGCCTCGAGGTCCGCAGCGGGACCAGGCGCCGCGGCGGGCTGGCCGGGGCCCTGAAACGCGCCCTCGGCGGCGGCCGGAGCTCGTACCGGGCGGCGGCCTCGGCGAACGCGACGGCGAACGTCGTCCGCAACGTCTGGGCCTACGCGATCATCTTCTGCGGCCACTTCCCCGATCAGACCCACACGTTCAAGCCCGAGGAAGTCGAGGACGAGAGCCGCGGCGGCTGGTACGTGCGGCAGCTGACCGGGTCGGCGAACATCGAGGGCAGCGCGTTCTTCCACGTCGCCAGCGGCAACCTCGGCTACCAGGTCGAGCACCACCTCTTCCCGGACCTGCCGAGCACCCGCTACGCCGAGATCGCGCCCCAGGTGAAGCAGGTCTGCGAACGCTACGGCCTCCCCTACAACAGCGGTCCCTTCGGCCAGCAGCTCGGGATGGTGCAGCGGACGATCCTGCGGCTGGCCTTCCCCGGCGGCGCGTCGCGCCCCAAGCCAGGGCCGTACCGGCGGGAGGACCACCCCGCTCTGTGAGAAGAGTCACAAGAGCAACTATTTCGTTCGCGAAATAGTTGCTCTTGTGCAAGTATTACTCCTGTGCAAGCAAGTCAGCTCGAATCGATCATCGAGAAGGTCGACGTCCCCGAGGTCAGCGCGGGGGCCCAGGAGACCGCGGCGCGGCTAAGCGCCCTGCTGCGCCACCTCTTCCTCTACGACCGCGGCAATCTGCTGCGGGTGATCGAGGAGAGTGGCCTCTCGATGACTCAGTCCAAGGCCCTGCTGGAGCTGGGCGGGCTGGGTGAGGCGATCGAGGCGCGTCAGGTCGGCGACCTGGCCGAGGCGCTTGGCGTCTCGGTTCCCTCGATGAGCAGGGCGGTGGACGGCCTGGTCAAGAAGCGGCTCGCCACCAGGGTCGAGGACCCCGATGACAGACGGGTGCGGCGGATCGCGATCACCGCCAGGGGCAAGAAGCTCGTCGACACCCTGATGGTCGTTCGCCAGGCGGGGATGGAGACGTTCGCCGCGAGCCTCACCGCCGCGCAGCGGCGCAAGCTCGACGCCGCGGTCGACTCGCTGATGGATCGCCCCGACATCGCCGAGGCATATGAGCACCTGAAGGAGGTCGGACCCGCTTGACCCGCTATCGCCACCTGATCACCGAGGACAACCGCAAGTGGTGGACGCTCGGCGCGATGTGCTTCGCGCTGTTCATGATCATGCTCGACAACACGGTCGTGAACGTCGCCCTGCCCTCGATCCAGCGCGACCTCGGCGCCTCGATCTCCGGCCTGGAGTGGACCGTCAACGGCTACACGCTCTCCTTCGCCGTCTTGCTGGCGACCGGCGGCCGCCTCGGGGACATCTTCGGCCGCCGCCGCATGTTCCTCTTCGGCGTGGTCATCTTCGCCCTCTCCTCGGCGACGGCCGGGTTCGCTGCCAGCTCGACCGACCTGGTCGTCAGCCGCGTGGTCCAGGGGGTGGGGGCGGCGCTGATGATGCCGGCGACGCTCTCGATCATCACCGACGCCTTCCCGCCCGCCGAGCGCGGCAGGGCGATGGGCATGTGGGCGGGAGTTTCCGCCCTGGCCCTGGCGGTCGGCCCCGTGGTCGGAGGCCTGCTCACCGAGCACGTCAGCTGGCGGGCGATCTTCTACCTCAACATCCCGGTCGCGATCGGCGCCGTCGCCGCCTCGCTCTTCGCGGTGCGGGAGTCGCGTGACAACACTGTCGGGCGAGAGGTCGACTTCGCCGGCGTCGCGGTGCTGACGGCGTCCCTGACGGCGCTGATCCTGGCCCTGGTCGAGGGTAACGAATGGGGTTGGGGCTCGACCGAGATCGTCGCCCTGCTGATTGGTGCCGCCGTCGGCCTGGCCGCGTTTGCCGCTGTCGAGCTGCGGGTCAAGGTGCCGATGGTCGAGTTCCGCTTCTTCTCCAACCGCAACTTCCTCGGTGCGGTAGTCGTCGCCTCGATCGTCTCCTTCTCGATGCTCGGCGTCTTCTTCTTCCTCGCCCTCTACATGCAGGACATCCTTCGCTACTCACCGCTGGAGGCCGGGGTCAGGTTCCTGCCCTCGACTCTGATGATCGTCGGCATCGCTCCTCTCGCGGGCCGGCTCGCGGACCGCTTCGGGCCGCGCTGGCTGATCGCCACCGGCCTCGTCGTCGTCTCCGGCTCGCTCTACAGCTTCAGCGGAATCGCGGTCGACTCCAGCTACCTCGACCTGTTGCCCGGCTTCATGCTGCTCGGCATCGGCATCGCGCTGACGATGTCGCCGATGACCAGCGCCGCGATGAACGCGGTCCCGGTCGAGAAGGCAGGCATCGCCTCCGGCGTGCTCTCGATGTTCCGCATGGTCGGCGGCAGCCTCGGCGTCGCCGTCACCGGCGCGATCTTCCAGGGCGCCGTGGGCGCCAGCTTCGCCGACGCCAGCCCGCAGCAGTTCGTCGACGCGCTCGGCCACGCGATGAGCGTCTGCGCCGTGGTGGCGCTCGCCGGTGCCGTGATCGGCGCCTCTGCGATCCGTGCCAGGTGCGATCCGCTCAGCCCCGAGGCCGCCGAGGCCGCGGTCAACCCGGGTGGGGAGGAGCTGGCAGCGCTGGCCAGGAGTCGGGAGTCGCAAGATCCAGTGGTGGCAGCGTCTCGACCCTGACGCCCGCGACGGCTGCGATCGTGTCACGGTTGGATTCCTCGATGGCGTTCGGGACCTGCGGCCAGGGCGTTAGGACGACCGTCCCGACGTGGAGCCCCCCAGCGCGTGCCGCTTCGATCGTCAGCAAAGTGTGGTTGATCGTGCCGAGGCCGGGCGAGGCGGCGATGACCAGGGGCAGGCCCAGATCGACCGCGAAGTCGCGGACGAGGTAGTCGCCGCGGAGGGGGACGAGCAGTCCGCCGACGCCCTCGCAGACGAGCGCGTCGGCGTCGACCGCCGCGGCACGGGCCGCGGCACGCAGGCGCTCGGGATCGATCTCCTCCCCGGCAAGCGCCGCGGCGAGGTGCGGCGACGCCGACGGCCCATACCGGTAGGGCGCGATCTCGTCGTCACTTTGCCCCGACCCGGCTGCGGCCCCTAGCAGCTCATGATCCGGCCGATGGGCCGAAAACCGGACTCCGGCTCCGGGTTTCGTCCCGTCGGCGGGCGGTTCGGGGCCTAGGCCGGTTACTGCCGGCTTGAAGACGGCTACTCGCTGGCCTTCGGCGGCGAGGGTGCGGGCGATTACTGCCGCTACGACGGTCTTGCCGACCTCGGTGCCGGTGCCGGTGACGAAGACGCCGTTCAAGGCTCAGGCGGCCACGGCCGCGCGAGATGCCGGGACCAGCGTCGAGGGGACCCCCAGCTCGCGGGCGGCCGCGCCGACCAGCTTGGCGGCGCGCTCCAGCTCGCCGGCGCGGTGGGTCGCCATCACCGTGAAACGCAGCCTCGAGCGACCCTCGGGCACCGTCGGCGGGCGGATTCCCTGGGCGAAGACCCCGCGTTCCAGCACCCGCTCGCACAGCTCCATCGTCTGGACGGCGTCGCCGACCTCGACCGGGACGATCTGGGTCGAGGAGTCACCGACCGCGAGCCCCTCGGCGGCGAGGGAATCGCGCAGGGTGGCCGCGTTCTCGGCGAGGCGCTCGACCCGATGCGGGTGCGACTCGAGCAGCTCCAGCGCCGCGAGGCTCGCGGCGACCGACGGCGGCGGCGGCGCGGTCGAGAAGACGAAGGAGCGCGCCGTGTTGAGCAGGTACTCGGTCAGCTCGCGGTTCGCGCAGACGTAGGCGCCGTAGGAGCCGAGTGCCTTGCCGAGGGTCCCCACGACCAGGTCGACCTCGCCGCTGAGTCCGGCTGCCGCGACCGAGCCGCGACCGCCCGGCCCGACCGTGCCGGTGGCGTGGGCCTCGTCGACCATCAGCCGACAGCCGTGGTCCCGGGCCAGCCGCGCCAGCTCCTCCAGCGGCGCCAGGTCGCCGTCCATCGAGAAGACGCCGTCGGTGACGATCAGCGAAGCGCGACCCTTGGTCTCGTGCAGGCCCCAGGCGAGGTGCTCGAGGTCGCCGTGGCGGAAGACGAAGGTCTCGGCCCGGGAGAGGCGGCAGCCGTCGATGATGCTGGCGTGGTTGAGCTCGTCGGAGAAGATCGTCTCACCGCGCTCGGCCAGGGCCGCGATCGTGCCGGTGTTCGCCAGGTAGCCAGAGCCGAAGAGCAGCGCAGACTCGTAGCCCTTGAAGGCAGCCAGGCGCTCCTCCAGCTGACGGTGCGGCTGCATGTTGCCCGAGATCAAGCGCGATGCCCCGGCGCCGGTCCCCCAGCGCATCGCCGCCTCCGCCGCCGCTCCTCGCACCCGCGGGTGATCGGCCAGGCCAAGGTAATTATTGGAGCAGAGTAGAAGCACCGGCCGCCCGTCGAGCGTGACTCGCGGGCCCTGCGGCCCACCGATCAGGCGCAGTCGCCGGTGGAGCCCCCGGCCGCGGAGCTCCTCCAAGCGATCTGCGACATCCGTCATGCAGCCTGCGGGTACGGCGGGGGCTTCTTGGTCTTCTTGATCACCCGCAGCTGGGTCGAGGGGTCCCAGAAGTTGGCCTCGCCCTGGCGGTCGATCAGCGCGTCGATCGGCGTCGCCGGGGTCTCCCCGTCGAGCCAGCCGTCGCGGTTGTCGGGACGAGGGTTGGCGCCGTTGTCGGGCTGGCGGGCCACGTTCAGGCCCAGCTCCTCGAACATCGCCCGGTCGTCCTCGGGCTCGGCGCCGAGGGTGGTCAGGAAGTTCCCCATCATCACGCCGTTCAGTCCCGCCTTCACCGCCAGGGGTTGCAGGTCGCCGAGGTTCTCGACCCGGCCGCCGCAGAGGCGGAAGAGCGCGCCGGGGATGATCAGGCGGAAGATCGCCACCCACTTGACGACCTCCCAGGCGTCCATCAGCGGACGGTCGCCGAACTTCGTCCCCTCGCGCGGGTTGAGCAGGTTGATCGGCACCGAGGTCGGGTCGATCTCGGTCAGCTCGAAGGCCATCTCGACCCGTTGCCGCGGCGTCTCGCCGAGGTTGAGGATGCCGCCGACGCAGGTCTCCAGGCCGGCCTCCTTGATCGCGTCGATCGTGCGCAGCCGGCCCTCGTAGCGGACGGTGCTGGAGACCTCGGGGTAGTAGGAGCGCGAGGACTCGACGTTGTGGTGGACGCGCTGGACCCCCGCCTCGCGCAGCTTCTTCGCCCGCTCGGCCGACATGTGGCCGATCGAGGCGCAGCGCTTCAGGTTGGTCTTCTCGGCGACCAGCTTCGTCCCCTCGAGGATCTTCTCGAAGTCGCGCTTGGAGAGGCCCTGGCCCTGGGTGACCATGCAGAAGCGGTGCGCTCCCGCCGCCTCGGCGGCCTTCGCGTGCTCGAGGATCTGCTCGGGCTCCATCATCGCGTGCATCGGCGTATCCGCCTCGGCGTAGCGCGACTGGGCGCAGAAGCCGCAGTCCTCTGCGCAGCCGCCGGACTTGGCGTTGACCAGGGAGCACATGTCGGTCGAGTCCCCGAAGTTCTCGCGCCGCACCCCCCAGGCACGCTCGACGAGGTCGCCGATCTCCTGGTGGTCGGTCAGCTCACCCAATGCCAGCGCTTCCTCGAAGGAGATCAGGGAGGCCATTCGCGCGCAAGGCTAGGCGCCGGCCCGGACGGTGGCGTGTCTGAGCTCAGGGGGTCATATGGACCCTTAAGCTCAGACACGTGAGGGTGACGGCGATCGGGCGCAGGCGGAACGCAGTCGCCGCTGCCTGCGGCCTCGCGATCGCTGCATTTGCCTTCGGCGTCGCGCTCGGCGACGGCAACGGCTCGGCGCCAAGTGCCGCATCCCAGCTGTCGCTCCCGCAGCTCGCAGGGCAGCGCATCGTCGTCGGCTTCGGCGGCACCGAAGCGCCCAAGGCGGTGAAGCGGGCGATCCGCGACGGCGAGCTGGCCGGGGTGATCCTCTTCGCGGAGAACTTCCCCAGCCGGGCTGGGGGCCGCAGCCTGATTCGCCGGCTGCAGGCGATCCCACGCCCCCCGGGCCTGCGCGACCCACTGCTGGTGATGATCGACCAGGAGGGTGGGCTGGTGAAGCGGCTCGACGGCGCACCCACCCTCTCCGCCGAGCAGATGGGCGCCCGCGGCCCCGCCTTCAGTCGCCATCAGGGCCGGGCGACCGCCGCGAACCTGCGCGACGCCGACGTCAACGTCGACCTGGCGCCCGTGCTCGACGTGGCGCGTCGCGGCGGCACGATCGCCGAAACCGACCGCGGCTTCGGCGCGACCGCGCCGCGAGTTGCCGCCACCGCTGTTCCCTTCGCCACCGGTTTGCAGTCCGGCGGAGTCGCCGCCACCGCCAAGCACTTCCCGGGTCTCGGCGCGGCGACCGAGAACACCGACTTCGCCGTGCAGCGGATCGGTCTCTCGAAGCGGACGCTGCGGGCCGTCGACGAGGCGCCCTACCGTCGCTTCGCCTCGCTTGGCGGCGCGATGGTGATGCTGAGCACGGCGATCTACCCCGCTTTCTCGGCGAAGCCGGCCGCCTTCTCCCGCCCGATCGCGACCGGGGAGCTGCGCGAGCGCCTCGGCTTCGAAGGAGTCTCGATCACCGACGCGCTGGAAACGGTTGCCGTTCGCGACTTCGGCGGTCCCGACAAGGCGGGGCTCGCCGCGGCGCGAGCCGGCACCGACGTGCTCCTCTTTGCCGATTTCCGGGCCGGCGCTCGGGTCCGCCGCGCCCTGCTGAAGGTCCTGCGCACCCGCCCACTCGAACGCGCCGCCTTCGAGACCTCGGTCGGCCGGGTACTGCGCCTGCGCCACGGCCTGACCGGCGGCTAGGCGGGCTCGACCGCGGCAGAGTGGGCTTGGGCCGCTGCAACCTCCTCGTCGCCGTCGAACGTACGCACCGAGTCGCGCCCGGCGTTCTTGGCTTCGTACATCGCCGCGTCTGCTCTCCCCAGCACCGTTTCGTAGCTGAGTCGCCGCCCTGCTCCGAAAGGGGCGATGCCGATGCTGGCCGTGATCGGCGGGACGTCCTTCTCGACGCGCATGCGTTCGCGGATCGCCGTCGCGATCTCGACCGCCACGTCCTGTGCCTCGTCGAGGTCGCAGCGAGGGAGGACGATCGCGAACTCGTCGCCGCCGAGTCGGGCCAGCACGTCGGTCTCGCGAGTGCGGCCTCGCAGCACCGTCGCGATCTCGGCGATCACGCGATCCCCGGCCGGGTGGCCCAACGTGTCGTTGACCTGCTTGAAGTGGTCGAGGTCGAGCATCAGCAGCGCTCCGGTCACTTCGTAGCGGTGACTGCGGGCAAGCTCGGCGCGCAGGTCCTCCTCGAAGCGGCGCCGGTTCTTCAGCCCGGTAAGGGAGTCCTGGCTGGCCTGGCGCTTCAGCACTCCCATGCGCTCGCTGCGGCTCCAGATCAGCACCAGCGCCGCCAGCAGCGCCGCCACCGAGAGGCCGACGAGGACGATCATCACTGCCAGGTCGACCCCGGGCCGGCTCGGGTCGCGGACGACGAGCAGCCAGGTGCGATCGGCGATCTGGATCGCTGCGATCGCGGATTCGTCGCGCGCCAGGGCAGGGCCCGAGACCCGCTGTCCCCGCTCCACAAGCGACGCTTCGACCCCATCGGGAAGGGCGGCAGTGGCCGCGTGCGTCAGCTCGGGCATGTGGAAAGCTCCGGCGGCGAAGCCGATCAGTGCCGCCTGGCGCTCCGCCGGGGTCTTGGTTGGAGCGCCGTCGCGATAGACCGGACGGAACACGTTGATCCCGGTGCCGCCGACCGGCAGCCGCATGATCGGAGTCGCGGCAGGCCTACCCGTGTTTAGCGCCCTCAACAGGTAGGCACCGCGTAGCCCGTCGGAGCCGACGTCGTAGCCAAGTGGCGGCTGTACGGTCAGGCCTGAGGCGGCGATGAAAGTCAGTGGGTAGTAGTGGGGGCGGCCGGTGGCCCTGCGCAACTCGCCCAACGGGCCGCGTTCGAGGATCGGGAAGCCGTGGTTACGCTCGAAGCGATTCCGTGCCGCCCGCGGAACCGAACCGACGAAGGCGGTTGCTGTCAACGCCCCCGGTTTGAGCAGGGAGGCAGCGATGACTTCGAACTCATGCCGACTGAAGTGTCCCTCTGCCTGGTAGAACGCCGCGGCGCTGGCCAGCTGCCCGACGGAGAGCGCCGCCAGCGCTTTGGCCTGATGGGCGGCGCGGATCGCCTCGTCGCGCTGCGTCTTCTCGAAGCTGGCCTGTTCCCGCGCGTGGACGACCAGGGCCAGGGCGATCGACCCGACCGCGATCGCGGCGACGAGCCCGAATCCGAACCAGAAGCGAAGGCGCATCGTTCTGTTGTCGGCCACCGCCGGTCTCGCCTCAATCGACGGGTGCGTTTGCAAGCGACTCCCAGAGGTAGAGGGAAGCGAGGCTGCGGTACGGGCGCCAGGGATCGCCGATCTCCAGCACCCGCGCCGGCGCCGGCATCTCCTCCAGCCCGTACTCGACCTGTACCGCCTTGCGAATGCCGAGGTCGCCGCCGGAGAGGACGTCGGGGCGTTCGAGGTGGAAGAGCAGGAACATCTCGGCGGTCCAGACGCCGAGGCCGCGTACGGCGACGATCTCCTCGATCGCCTCCTCGTCGGAGAGGTCATCGAGGCGGTCGAGCTCCAGCTCCCCCGCGAGCACGTGCGAGGCGAGGTCGCGGACGTACTCGACCTTGCGCCCGGAGAGGCCGGCGCCGCGCAGGTCGGCTTCGTCGGCGCCGAGCAGCTGCTCGGGCGAGGGGGTGCTGCCTTCGAAGAGGTCGAGGATGCGGCCGTAGATCGTCCGCGCCGCCTTGGTCGAGAGCTGCTGGCCGACGATCGCCCGCAGCAGCGCCCCGTAGGCATCGGCCGGTCGCTCCTCGTCGCGCCGCCGAAGGCGCGTCTCCAGGTCGATCTCGCCGAGGCGCTCGATCAGCGCTGCCATAGTCGGGTCGGCGGCGGCAAGCTGCTTGGCCGCCGAGCTCATCGCCCCTTCCACTCGGGCTTGCGCTTCTCGGCGAAGGCCTGGATGCCCTCTCGGAGGTCTTCCGAGGAAAAGCACGACTCCCGCAGGGCGATCAGTCCGGCCTCCTTCTGCTCGGTCAGGATCGGCGAAGCGTTGAGCAGATCGATCGCGCTCTTGTTCCCCCGCATCGAGAGCGGCGCGTTGGCAGCGATCTCGGCCGCCAGCTCGACCGCCGCCTGCTCCAGCCGCTCGGCCTCGACCACTTCGTGGACGAGGCCGATCTCTTCCGCTCGGGAGGCCTCGAAGTTGCGGCCGGTGAGGAAGAGCTCCTTGGTGCGGGCCAGGCCCACCGTGTCGAGGAACTTGCCCAGGCCGGTGTGACCGTAGACAAGGCCGAGCTTGACCGGCGGCATCCCCAGCTTCGCGCCGGATGCGCAGATCCGCAGGTCGCAGGTGATCGCCAGCTCGAGGCCGCCGCCGATGCAGTGGCCGTTGATCGCGGCAAGGGTTGGCCACGGGTGGGCGGCGATCGCCTCCATCGCCGCATGGAAGGGGTGGGCGACGAGCGCCTCGGCGTCGCGCGCGAAGGTCTCGGAGGGGATCGAGGCGATGTCGTAGCCGGCCGAGAAGACCGGGGGCGCGCCGGTGATCAGCAGGCAGCGGGTCTCGATCCCGCGGTCGAGGCGCGGCAGCGTCTCGGCGAGGGCGTCGAGGATGTCGTGGTCGAGCGCGTTGCGGCGCTCGGGGTTGGAGATGCGCAGGCGGACGACCGCCTCGGCGGGCGAGTCGAGGATGAGCTTGCCGCCCGCGAGACGCTCTTCCATGGGCACCTACTCCAGCACGACGAGGACGTCGCCTTCGCTGACGGCTTGGCCCTCCTCGCAGCGGATCTCCTTGACGGTGCCGTCGTCTTCGGCCTCGACCGGGATCTCCATCTTCATCGACTCGAGGATGACAACCGTGTCGCCGTCGGCGACCGTGTCCCCCACCGCGACCTCGATTTTCCAAACGTTCCCGGTGATGTGCGCCTCGATCTCCATGGCGGCGCACAATATCCATTGCTCCGGTGCGCTTTATGCACCCATGGGGAGCAAAAGGCGCAGCGGAAGGCAGAATGTCCCATCGTGCTCCCGAACCGAATGGACGCCCTGGCCGTGGTCGTCGCCGCCCGCAACGAGGCCGACCGGATCAACGGGACGGTCGCGGCGTTGCTCGGCGCCTTTCCGGATGCGGCGATCTGGGTCGCTGACGATGCCTCCAACGACGGCACCGCCGAGGTGGCAATGGCTGCGGGAGCGAAGGTGGTCAGCCGCGGGCGTCCGCACGGCAAGGGGGCGAACGTGACCGCGGCGGCGCAAGCGGCGCTGAGCGAGGAGGACGCGCCGGAGCTGGTCCTGCTCTGCGACGGGGACCTCGGCGGCTCGGCCGCGCGGCTGGCCCCGCTGGTCGCGGCGGTCGAGGCGGGGGAGTGCGACCTCGCCGTGGCGGTCTTCGGCCGCCGGGTCGGCGGCGGCTTCGGCCTGGCGCTGGGCTTCGCCCGTTGGGCGATCCGGCGCCTCTGCGGCTTCGAGGCGGAGGCCCCGATCTCCGGGCAGCGGGCGATGCGCACGGAGGTCCTCCGCGCCACGCTTCCCTTCGCCCGCGGCTACGGCATGGAGATCGGCATGACGGTCGACGCGGTCCGCGCCGGCTACCGAGTGGGAGAGATCGAGCTAGACCTCTCCCACCGAGCCACCGGCCGCACCCTCGGCGGCTTCGCCCACCGCGGCCGGCAGCTGCGCGACTTCCTCCGCGTCTACCTGTCTCTTCGTCGGGCCGGCTGAGGGCTCAGTCGCGCTTCGCGTAGTCGCCGATCTCGCCGAAGTCGATCATCACGCAGGCCTCGGGACCGGGGACCTCGGCATCGTGACCGGGCGGGATCGCGACGACGTCGCCGGCCTTGGCCTCGATCTCGGAGCCGTCGTCCATATATACGCGCATGCTGCCGGAGAGGACATAGGCGAAGTGCGCGACCTGGCAGGAGTCGGTGCCGGCGATCGGTTTGACGTTCTCCGACCACTTCCAGCCGGGCTCGAAGGTGCCTTCTGCGACCGCATGGCCGGCAAGCTGCACGATCTTCGCCTGTCCCTTTCCTTCGAACGGGCGGGTCTCGTCTGGGGAATCGAACCGCTTTACCTCTGCTCCCATTGGGGGCTCCTTGTTTGAGATGAGTCCTGCCTGGTACTGACCGTACACCCGCTGCGGAAAGATCGCTAAGCGTCGCTGTCGATTCCGGTTGCGGCGCTCCCCACTGTAGTCTGGCGCCCCTTGGCACCCGACGCGTTCCGTATTCGCCGATGATCGCTCGCGGGGAAGCGCCGTGATCCTCGCGATCGACCAGGGGACGACAGGGACCACCTGCCTCGTCTTCGACGAGGAGGGGCGGATCGCCGGGCGCTCCTACTCGGAGTTCGAGCAGCACTTCCCGCGGCCGGGCTGGGTCGAGCACGACGCGGCGGAAATCTGGGACGTCACGCGGAAGGTCGCGGTACAGGCGATCGCCGACGCGGGCATCCAAGGCGCGGACCTGGGCGGGATCGGGATTACCAACCAGCGCGAGACCGTCCTCGCCTGGGACCCGGTGACAGGTGAGCCGCTGCACCGGGCGCTGGTCTGGCAGGACCGGCGCACGGCGGAGCGCTGCGACGAGCTCCGCTCCGCCGGGCACGAGTCACTGGTCCGGGAGCGCACCGGGCTTGTCCTCGACCCCTACTTCTCCGCTACCAAGATCGAGTGGCTGCTGCGCAACGTCGAGGGAGCCGGGCGGGCCGCCTTCGGCACGGTCGACTCCTGGCTGCTCTTCAAGCTGACCGGGCGCCACGCGACCGACCACACCAACGCCTCGCGGACGATGCTCTTCGACATCCGCCGGCTCGCTTGGGACGAGGAGCTCTGTGCGCTGCTCGGCGTCGACCCGGCGCAGCTGCCCGAGCCGCTGCCCTCGGCCCACGTCTACGGCACGACCACTGAGTTCGGCGGGGAGGTGCCGGTAGCGGGGATCGCCGGCGACCAGCAGGCAGCCCTCTTCGGCCAGGCCTGCCATGTGGCAGGGACGGCGAAGAACACCTACGGCACCGGCAGCTTCGTCCTCCTCAATACCGGCCCCAAGGCCCCAGCCCCCGCCGAGGGCCTCCTCTCGACTGTCGCCTGCACCCTCGATCCCAGCGGCCGACGGGCCGAAAACCGGACTCCGAGTCCGGTTTTCGGCCCGTCGGCGGGGGTTTCTTATGCGCTGGAGGCTTCGATCTTCGTTACCGGGGCCGCGGTGCAGTGGTTGCGGGATGGGCTTGGGGTTATCGAGGGGGTGGCGGAGAGCGAGGCGCTGGCCGCTTCGCTCGATTCCAACGATGGGGTCTACTTCGTCCCGGCGTTGACCGGGCTCGGCTCGCCGCACTGGGATCCCTATGCGCGCGGCACGATCGTCGGCCTCACCCGGGGTAGCGGCCGTGCCCACCTCGCGCGGGCGACGCTGGAGGCGATCGCCTACCAAACGGTCGACGCCGTGCGGGCCCAAGAGGCGGCTTCGGGTGAGCGACTCGGGATGCTGAAGGCAGACGGCGGCGCCGTGGCCAACCGCTGGCTGATGCAGTTCCAGGCCGATGTGCTGGGCGCCGAGGTGGTCGTGCCCGAGGTTGCCGAGACGACCGCGCTCGGCGTCGCCTACCTGGCCGGGATCGCGACCGGACGCTGGACGCTGGACCAGGTGGGGGAGATGTGGCGGGAGGCGGCGCGCTACGAGCCGGTGATGAGCACGGAGGAACGCGAGGTGCTGCTCGCGGGCTGGCACCGGGCGCTGGAGCGGGCGAAGGGCTGGGCCGCTTCGGCGGGCGACGGACTCTCTGCGTAACCGCCGGCCTTGGTGGTGTATCGCGTAGCGACGGCCGGGACCGTGCACTTATGCCCGACATGAAGCCACAGGTCTACAGGGACGAACGTCCCGCCGAGTACTTCGACCAGTTCCACGCGGCCGCGCGCAAGGGGGTCGGCTGGACCTATCCCCTCGTCCGCCTGATCGTCTCGCTGCCGACGCTGCTGATCTACCGAACGCACGCGATCGGTATCGAGAACGTGCCCAAATCGGGGGCGCTGATCCTTGCCCCCAATCACTTCAGCCAGATGGATCACTTCTTCGTCGGCCTCTATCTGCGGCGACAGGTGCGCTTCATGGCGAAGTCGCAGATGTTCGGCCCACCCGTCCTCACCTACATCTACAAGCACGGCGGCGTCTTCCCGGTCCGCCGCGGGCACCACGACGAGGAGTCGATCAAGACCGCCCTGACGATCCTCGGCCAGGGCGAGATGCTGCTCGTCTACGCCGAGGGCGGGCGCTCGCGCAGCGGCGAGCTCGGCGAGGTCAAGCCCGGCATCGGCCGCATCGCGCTCGAATCCGGCGCCCCCGTGGTTCCCGTCGCGATCCAGGGCTCTGAGAAGGTGCGACGCTGGAAGCGCTTCCGGTTCCCCAAGGTGACCGTCCAGTTCGGCGAGCCGGTCGAGTTCCCGGCCGAGGAGGCGCCGAGCCGTGAGCGCCAGCTCGAGGTGTCCAAGCGGATCTTCGCGCCGGTGCGGGAGATGTACGGGGCGCTGGTTACTCGTAACGGGCGCTGAGCCCGGCGTAGAACTCGGGGTCGTGGCCCGGGGTGACGAGCGCGTCGGGGAACTCGCGCCTGAACAGCTTCAGCTCCTGCAGTGAGCGGCGGTAGTTGTGGGCGTCGAAGGGGCGGGGCGCCAGCGGCGCGTTGCCCTCGAGCTGGCCCTGGGTGTAGGTGGCGTCGCCGCCGATCACGAAGTCGCGCTCGGCGAGGTGGGCGATCACCGACATGTGGCCGGCGCTGTGCCCCGGGGTGAAGGCGAGCCGAATCGAGCCGTCGCCGAAGAGATCGAAGCTGCGGCCGAAGGTCGCGTAGGAGTCGATCCCGCCGCGGTCGAAGTCGACGGTTCGGTAGTCGAAGGCGTAGTCGAAGTGCGGGCGGCGGTAGCCGTTCAGCAGCGGTCGCGGGCCGGTCGCGGCTGATTCCCACTCGGCTTCGCTGAGAACGAAGATCGAGTTTGGGAACTCCGAGATCGCCGAGGAGTGGTCGAGGTGCATGTGGGTCATCACCACCACCGGGATCTCGCCGGGGTCGAGGTCTCGCTCCCGCAGCTGGGCAGGGACGTCCTCGCCGGCGTTGAGGTCGGGCTTGCCGAACCTCGCCCCGAGCCTGCCGAAGTTCTCCTTGCCGTCGGTCGCGATCGAGGGATGCAGGCCGGTGTCGACGAGGATCGCGCCGGCGCTGGGATGGCGGATCAGGAAGGCGGGGACGGGCACGGTCGCGGCGGGCTCGCCGGTGAGCAGGGCGCGGACCAGCCTCAGCGTCTCGAAACGCCCGCCCGGGCGCTCCATCATCGTCTGGGGCCAGGTGACCCGGCCGGCGACCATCGGTTCGACCGTCACCGTAGCGCCGGGGGTACCGCCGGCGAGAGACTCGTGCAGCGGTTTGGGCTCGACCCGCACCTTCATCGTCAGGTGACATTACCTGGGTCCAGGTCGGCTATAGGCTTGCCCGCCGATGGCTGAAAGTTCGCGTTCGCAGATATTCAGACCCGACCTGCTCGACGGGCAGGTGTGCGTCGTCTCCGGCGCCGGCAGCGGCCTGGGGCGCGAGACGGCGCTGGAGCTGGCCCGCCTCGGCGCAGCCGTCGTCGGTTGCGGGCGCCGTGAGGAGCCGCTGGCGGAGACCGCGGAGCTTGCGGCCGGGATGCCGGGCTCCTTCGAGCTCGAGGCGCTGGACATCCGCGACGAGGAGGCGGTCGACGGCTTCTTCGACCGGCTGCTCGAGCGCCACGGCCGCCTCGACGTGCTGGTCAACAATGCCGGCGGTCAGTTCCTCGCCCCGGCCGAGACGATCACGCCGAAAGGCTTCCGCACGGTGATCGAGCTGAACGTCCAGGGAACCTGGCTGATGACCCACGCGGCCGCCACGAAGGCCTTCATCCCGCAGGGCGGGGGCAAGGTGCTCAGCGTCACCCTCTCTCCCCACCACGGGATGCCGGGGATGGTGCACTCGGGCGCCGCCCGGGCCGCGGTGGAGAACATGATGCGGACCCTGGCGGTCGAGTGGGCCCGCTTCGGGGTCAAGACCTGCGCCCTCGCCGCCGGGCAGTTCGCCACCGAGACGCTGCTGACCAAGTACCCGCAGGTGGTCGTCGACAACCTCGAGCGCTCGATCCCGATCGGCCGCGCCGGCCGCGCCGAGGAGATGGCCTGGCTTGTCGCCTACCTGGCCTCGCCCGCGGGCGACTTCTTCTCCGGCACGACGATCACGATCGACGGCGCCCGCGACAACTGGGCCGGCCCCTGGCCACCCGACTCGATCGCCGGTGAGTCCGGCGACCCGGTAGCCGAGGAGCGCCGCCCGAAGGATTAGATCGCGGGAATCGCGGTTGGGGGTAAATAGCCCCCAAACTGATTCGCGTAGGAGAGAGCCGGGCTTACTTGCGCGGTTCGAGGATCACGAGGGGGATTTCGCGACCCTTGCTGCGGGCGGCGTAGTCCTCGTAGCCGTGGTAGGCCTTGACGCAGAGCGGCCAGAGGCGCTCGCGCTCCTCCGGCGTGGCAACCCGAGCATGCACCGTCAGGTGGTGGGAGCCGACCTGCACCGTGGTATCCGGATTCGCCTTGAGGTTGTGGAACCAGGCCGGGTGCTTGGGGAAGCCGCCCTTGGAGGCGACGACGACGAGGTCTTCCCCGTCTCTGATGTAGAGGAGGGGGGAGGTGCGCTCGGCCCCGCTCTTGGCCCCGACGTGGTCGAGCAGCAGCATCTTCCCGGGTACACCGGGGATCGTGTGCCCGAGCCGCCCGCCGCTGGCGCGGTAGAGCGCCGTGTGCAGGCCCATGAAGCGACGGAGGGCAGGCCAGACCCGATCCGCCACGTCGAGGTAGCGGGGTGAGCGCCTGCCCTCTGTTGCCGTGGAGCTCAGGTGTACATCCCCCCGAGCATGCCGCCCGTGACGTTGAGCACCTGGCCATGCACGTAGTTGGCCAGCGGCGAGGCGAGGAAGAGAACCGGGCCGGACGCCTCCTGCGGCGTGGCGGGACGGCCGAGCGGGATGATCGCCGAGGCCATCGCCCGCATCTGCTCGGGGATGCCGAGCTCGATCTTCTCGCCGCCCGGGGCGGTCATCTCTTCGCCCTCCTCCTTGGCGGCGGTGAGGCGGGTTTCGACGAAGCCGAAGGCGACGGCATTGACGTTGATCTTGAACTGGCCCCACTCCTTGGCGAGGGTTTTGGTCAGGCCGACGACGGCCATCTTCGCCGCCGAGTAGTTGACCTGGCCGGCGTTGCCCATCGTGCCGGACGTGGAGGAGACGTTGATCAGCTTGCGGAAGACCTCCTTGTCTTCGCCGCGCTCGGCCTTGGCGGCCTCGCGCCAGTGCGGCGCCAGCGCCCGGGCGACGCGGAAGGGCACGACCGTGTGGATGTCGAGCATCGCCTGGAACTGCTCGTCGGTCATCTTGTGGGCGACGCCGTCCCAGGTGTAGCCGGCGTTGTTGACGACGATGTCGACGGCGCCAAAGGCGTCGACACCGGCGGCGACGAGCTTGTCGGCGGCCTCGGGCTGGGTCAGGTCGCCGGCGTGGACAGCGGTTTCGCCGTCGATCTCGCTCGCGGCCTGTTCGGCGACGTCGGCGTCGAGGTCGTTGATCAGAACCTTGGCGCCCTCGCCGGCGAAGAGCTCGGCGGTCGCCCGGCCGATCCCCCGCGCCGAGCCGGTGACGATCGCCGCTTTCCCATCAAGAAGTCCCATCAGTCTGCTTTCTCCTTCTCCATTCGTGAAAGTCGGCCCGGGAGGCTATATGGAAAGGATGCTGGCTGACTGGCCAGTCGGTTTGAGGTCGGTCACCCCAGCCTGACGCCGCCGTCCTCGGCAATCGTCCAGTGCGGGTTGTGGGCGATCTCCCAAGGATGACCGTCGGGGTCGAGAAAGAGCGAGCTGTAGCCGCCCCAGAAGGTCTCGGCGGGCTCGCGGCCGATCGTCGCGCCGGCGGCCCGGGCCTCCTCGGTCACCGCATCGACCTCCTCCGGCGAGCCGACGTTGAGCGCCAGCGTGATCCCTCCCCAGCCGCCGGAGTCCTCGACGCAGCTGTCCTCGGCGAGCCGGGCCCGGTCCCAGAGCGCGACGATCATGTCGCCGGCCTGGAAGAAGACGACGTCGTCCTCGGGCGCGGCACCGGTCTGCCAGCCAAGCGTTTCGTAGAACCGCCGGGCGCGGCCGAGGTCGGCCACGCCGAGCGTGATCAGGCTGACGCGCTGCTTCATCCCCCGGTGTCAGACGGCCGAGCCCGGGGGCGGCGGGTCCGCGGCGGGCGGCTCTCCTGCGGGCGGTTCCTGCTGCAGCGGAGGTGGCATCTGGTCGGACGGCGCCGGCGGGGCCAGCTCCCCTGCCACCGCATCGGCCTCGGCCTGCCAGACGTCGTTGAGCGAGACCTGGATGTAGGCCCACAGGGCGGGGGCGATCAGCACGTAGAGGATGATCGCGATCCAGCCGTTTAGCGGCTCCTGGCCGGTGAGGCGGGAGGCGCCCATCACGCGCTTGGTCCCGCGCCAGTAGGTGACCAGCGCCGGAACGATGATCAGGGCGCCGGGGAAGAGGGCGAGCACCGAGTTGGTCGGGTTCTGGCCGAGGTCGTAACCCTTGGCCTTGCCGTAGTCACGCAGCTCGCGGTTGATCCGGTACCACCAGACGAGGTGGTAGATGCCGAACGTGACGAACGGCAGCAGGGCCGCCGCCCAGGGACTCCTTATCTTGACTCGGTCCTGGCTCTGCCGGATCTGCATTTCGTAAGCCATGGGCTCCTCGTTTCTCCCTGCTGGTTGTTCGGTCGCGAACGACCCTAACCGACGGCTCCGCCGGCTCCTACACCATGGACCGTTCTTCGACCACCTCGAAGACGCCGTCGGTGCCAACCGACTCGACGAACTCGTCGGCAGCGGCGCGGCGCTGCTCGTATTCGACGTCGGGGCTCTGCTGACCGGCACGCAGCTCCTCGAGCGTGCCGTCGAAGAGGCCAAAAGTGATGACCTGGTTGGGGTCGGCGACGCTCTGGAGGGCGTAGAACTTCTTCCAGCCCGCCGGGACATTGCTGACGTCGTCGGGAATGAAGGCCTGCTTGAACTGCTCCATCGTGCCGGGCTTGAGGTTGCGGACCGTCAGTGCGCAGAGCATCTGGTCTCCTTCTGTCGAGTGGACTGGCTCTCTGGCCGATCGTACGCCTCGCGGGCGGTCTGTCAAAACCCGGCTCCGACGGCTGACTACCGTAAGGCGATGGCTGCGAGGTCCTTCGGCCGCAGCAGCGCCAGCAGCGTGCTCCCGTCGACGATCGCCAGCCCGCCCTTGCGCAGCTTCACGTTGGCGCTGATCAGCCGGCCGACCTCGCCGGAGAAGTCCGGCTCGTGGCCGACGAGGAGGGCGTTGCCGCGCCCGGCGGCGAGGACGAGGGAATCGAAGCAACCGCCGCGCATCCAGCCCACTCTGATCTCATGCAGTCAAAGGCTTCGGTTTCATCTTCGTTGAAGGATTTTCCGGGCCATAGGACGGAAAATGCTTCAACGAGCACTCACAGCCCCATCAATTTCCCCAGGATCTCCTTCATGACCTCGTCCGTCCCTCCGCCGATTGGGCCTAGGCGGGCGTCGCGGACGGCTCGCTCTATGCCGTACTCCTTCATGTAGCCGTAGCCGCCGTGGATCTGGAGGGCCTGGTCGGCGATCTCCAGGACGGCGCGCTGGGTTACCAGCTTGGCCATGGTCACCTCTTTGATGCAGTTGTGGCCTTCGTGGAAGAGGCGGAGGGAGTTGTAGGTGATGGCGCGGGAGACCTCGGCCTTGGTCGCCATCTCGGCGATGTGGTGGCGGGTCGCCTGGAACTTGCCTATGGGGCGGCCGAAGGCTTCGCGCTCGAGGGAGTAGTTGACTGAGATCTCGATCAGGCGCTGCATCGCGCCGACGGCGCCGATCGCCATCAGCAGCCGCTCCCAGGCGAAGTTGGCCATGATCAGCTTGAAGCCGCCGTTTTCCTCGCCGAGCAGGTTCTCATCGGGCACCTCGACGTCGGTGAAGGCCAGCTCTCCCGTGTCGGATGAGTGCCAGCCCATCTTCTCCAGCTTCTGCGCGACCTCGTAGCCGGGCATCTCGCGCTCGAGGACGAGGAAGGAGATGCCTCCGTGGCCGCCCTCTTTCGTCGTCTTCACCGCGCAGACGAGGAAGTCGGCGCGGACGCCGTTGGTGATGAAGGTCTTCGAGCCGTTGACGACGTAGCCACCGTCGACCTTCCGGGCGAAGGTCGAGATGCCGGCGACATCGGAGCCGGCGCCCGGCTCGGTGATCCCCAGCGCGCCGATCTTCTCGCCGGCGATCCCTGGGACCAGCCAGCGCTGCTTCTGCTCCTCGGTGCCGAAGTTGAAGATCGGCGGCATCGCGATCGAGGTGTGGGCGTTGAGCCCAGCGGCGACCCCGCCGGAGCCGCCGCTGCGCGCCAGCTCCTCAACCCAGACGGCGTCGTGCAGGTGGGTGCCGCCCTGGCCGCCCAGCTCCTCGGGGAACTTCAGCCCGAGGAAGCCGAGCTCGGCGCAGCGCCCGTAGAGCTCGCGGGGGAATTCGCGTGCGTCCTCCCACTCGTTGACGTTGGGCGCGATCTCCTTGGAGACGAAGCGGGTGACTGTCTCACGCAGCTCCTCGTGCTCCTCACCGAAGGGTGGGAAGGTGGCGCGGGCACCGGTGTCCTTGATTACGGGCATGAATAGCTACACTTTCATTGCAGACAACGCACCTCACGCGCGCCCGCGCCAGGTAGCGTTGCCGGCATGGAGCGGACGATGTGGACTGACGAGCGACTGAGCGACAGGTTCGACGGGCTGGACCATAGGCTTGACCGGGTCGACTGCGACCTGCGGGACTTGCGTACCGAGGTGCGTGACCTACGGCAGCTCATCTTCATGCTCTGGGGACCCACGATGCTCGGGATCTTCGGCACGATAGCCACGGTACTCATCACCAACGGCTGACCGCTCACCGCTCCTCCAGCATCGTGTAGCCGCGGCCCCGGTGGTCGAATCCAAGCAGGTCGCCGCTCGGGTTCTTGGGGCCGCCGTGGTGGTAGGCCCGCACCTCGGCGATCAGGCCGTCGCGGAAGACGAACCACTCGGTGCCGCGGTCCAGCCGCCGCTCGCCGCTCTCGGGGTGGCGCCAGGTCATCGTCCACTCGATCACCGCTTCGCCCTCGCCTTCGAGCGCGTTCTCGACGATCCACTTTCCCTCGATGCTCTCGACGGCGAGGGCGGCATAGCCCCCGATCGTCTCGGCCCCTTCGTGGGGACCGAGGCGCGTGTAGTAGTGGGTGGCGTCATCGGTGAAGTGAGCGGCGACCGCGGCGGCGTCGCCGCTGTTCAGCGCCTCGTAGTAGGAGCGGATGTGGTCGACCCGGGACCCCATGCGGCGTCCCTCCCTACAGCCCGTAGCTCTTTCCGATCACGTCGAGCATTACCTCGTCGGTGCCGGCGCCGATCCGGTTGAGGCGGACGTCGCGGTAGGCACGCTCGATCTCGTACTCCTTCATGTAGCCGTAGCCGCCGAGGATCTGGATGCACTCGTCGGCGACCTCGCAGGCCATGCGGGAGGAGAAGAGCTTCGCCATCGTGATCTCGCGCACCGGGTACTCGCCGTTGCCGAAGCGCCAGGCGGTCGCGTAGGTGAACTGCTTCGCCGCCTCGGTCTTGGTCGCCATCTCGGCGAACTTGTGGCGGATCGCCTGGAACTTGCCGATCGGACGGCCGAAGGCTTCGCGCTCTTTCGCGTACTCGAGGGTCTTCTCGATCATCCGTTCGCAGCCCGCGTGGGAGCCGGCGGCGGCGACCAGGCGCTCGCCCTGGAGCTCCCAGGCGATGTGGTAGAAGCCCTTGCCCTCTTCGCCGAGGATCGCGCTGGCCGGGACGCGGAGGTCTTCGAAGGCGAGCTCGCCGGTGTCGGAGGCGTGCATCCCCATCTTCTCCAGCTCGGCCGAGACGGTGAAGCCGGGGACCTTCTCGCCGTTCTCGTCACGCAGGTCGACGACGAAGAGGGTGATGCCGGCGTGGCGCTCCTCGGGGTCGGTCTTGGCGACGAGGACGATGAAATCGGCACGGGGACCGTTGGTGATGAACGTCTTGGAGCCGTTGATGACGAATTCGTCGCCGTCGCGGATCGCGGTGGTGCGGATGCCGGCGACGTCGGAGCCGGCACCAGGCTCGGTGATCCCGAGGCAGCCGACCTTCTCGCCCTTCAGGCCCGGTTCGAGGTAACGGCGCTTCTGCTCCTCGGTGCCGAGCAGGTGGATCGGGGGCAGGACCATGTCGGTCTGCACGGCGAAGCCCATGTTGGTGCCGCCGGAGCCGGTGTAGCTCATGCACTCGGCGCGGACCAGCGAGTAGTAGTAGTCGCCGCCCTGTCCGCCGTACTCCTCCGGAAAGCAGAGGCCGAGGAAGCCGAGCTCGCCGGCCCGCTTCATCTTCTCGGTCGGCCAGTAGGTGTTCTCCCACTCGTTGCGGTGTGGGTACATCTCCTTCTTGACCCAGGCCTCCATCGACTCGCGCAGGTCTTCGTGCTCCTGGCTGAAGATGAAGCTCTTGCTGCCCGCCTCGTGGTCGGGCTTGATGACTTTGGAGCCGTCGGTCGCGGTCGCCATGGGTCTCTCCTCGTTCGAAGTTTCGTCGGCGCCACCCGGCGTCAAGGGGGTGTCTGACTTAAGCCGCGATATACCGTGGCTTAAGTCAGACACGTCCGGCGTGGTGGACAGTAGCACTTCCTACTTTCAACGCAATTCGGCTATGGTCCCTCGCCATGGACTACGAGGTCGTCAAGTACGAGGTCGTCGAGGGGGTCGCCACGGTGACCCTCGACAACCCCGAGAAGCGCAACATGCTCTCCGGGCAGATGCTGGTCGAGCTGGTCGACGCGATGAAGACCGCGCGCGACTCCGAGGAGGTTCGTGCGGTCGTTCTTACTGGCGCGGGGGAGAAAGTCTTTTGTGCCGGCGCCGATCTGGGCGGCTTTGGAGCAGACGTGCCACTCGTCAGCAAGCATTTCGCAACTGATCTTTTCCTCGAATACTTCAGGCTGATGCCGCGGCTCGGCAAGCCGAGCCTCTGCGCGGCCAACGGCCATGTGCTGGCGGGGGGGATGGGCCTCGCCCTCTCCTGCGACCTGCTGATCGCCAAGGAGGGCGCCACCTTCGGCACGCCGGAGATCAACGTCGGCGCCTTCCCCTACATGATCATGGCGATCATCTACCGCAACGTCCCGCGCAAGAAGGTCAACGAGATGATGCTGCTGGGCGAGCGGCTGAGTGCCGAGCAGGCGGTCGAGTACGGACTCGCCAACAAGGTCGTGCCGGCCGGGGAGTTCGACGCCGCGGTCGGCGATTGGGCGACGAAGCTCGCCTCCAAGAGCCCGGTGCTGATGCGGCTCGGGCACGACGCGATGTACCGCCAGCAGGACATGGCGGTCGACGACGCGCTCGAGTACCTGCGCTCGCAGCTCTCGCTCACCTTCTCGACCGAGGACATCGTCGAGGGCGTCACCGCATTCTTCGAGAAACGCGATCCGCAGTGGAAGGGACGGTAGTGGCGACTGACCAGGAGACCAAGCACCTGCTTCCGGGCACGGCCCCGCTGGGCGAGCTGACCGAGCAGCTGCACGAGCGGCGCGAGAAGGCGAAGCTCGGCGGCGGCGAGGAGAAGATCGCCAAGCAGCACGAGCGCGGCAAGCTGACCGCCCGCGAGCGGATCGACCTGCTCGTCGACGAGGGCACCTTCGTCGAGCTGGGCATCCACGGCCGGCCCCACTTCGCCCAGCGGTCGATGGAGGGCAAGGAGGCCCCGGCCGACGGCGTGATCACCGGCTGGGGCGACGTCGACGGCCGTCCCTGCTGCGTCGCCGCCTACGACTTCACCGTGATGGCCGGCTCGATGGGGATGACCGGCGAGCTCAAGGTCACCCGCCTGCGCGAGATGGCCCTTTCCAAGCGGATGCCCTTCATCTGGCTGCTCGACTCGGCCGGCGCCCGCATCCAGGAGGCGTCCGGTTCGCTATTCGCCGGCTCCGGCCACCTCTTCCGCGAAGAGGTCGAGATGTCGGGCGTGATCCCAATGGTGGCGGCGATGATGGGGCCCTGCGCCGCCGGCACCGCCTATATCCCGGCGCTCGCCGACTTCGTGCCGATGGTCTCCGGCCAGGGCGCGATGGCGCTCGCCGGCCCGCACCTGACCAAAGCCGTCACAGGCGAGGACATCACGATGGAGGAGCTGGGCGGGGCCAAGGTCCACTGCCGCAAGTCGGGAGTGGGGGACCTCGAGGTCAAGGACGACGAGGAGTGCATCGAACGGGTCAAGCAGTACCTCTCCTACTTCCCCGCCAACTGCGAGGAGAAGCCGCCGGTGCTCGACGTCTCCGACCCGGTCGACCGGATGTCGGAGAAGCTGATGGAGATCGTCCCCGACTCCTCGCGTAAGCCCTACGACATGTACGACGTGATCCGCGAGATCGTCGACGACGGCGAGCTCTTCGACATCAAGCCGAAGTTCGCCAAGACGCTGATCACCTGCTTCGCCCGTTTCGGCGGCCAGCCGGCGGGGATCGTCGCCAACCAGCCCAAGCACCTGGCGGGGATCCTCGACAACGACTCGGCCGACAAGGCGGCGCGCTTCATCAACCTCTGCGATGCCTTCAACATCCCGCTCGTCTTCCTCCAGGACGTGCCCGGCTTCATGGTCGGTGCCAAGGTCGAGCACGCCGGGATCATCCGCCACGGGGCGAAGATGCTCTACGCGGTCAGCCGCGCCACGGTGCCGAAGGTGACCGTCGTCGTGCGCAAGGCCTACGGCGCCGGCTACTACGTGATGTGCGGCAAGGCGTATGAGCCCGACCTGATCGTCGCCTGGCCCGGTGCCGAGATCTCGGTGATGGGCGCCGAGGGCGCGGTCAACATCATCGGCCGCTCGATGATCGAGGCCTCCGACGATCCCGAGGCGACGAAAGAGGCGATGCTGAACGCGGTCCGCGAGCAGATCGACCCCTACATCGCTGCCGGCAACGCCGTGATCGACGACGTGATCGACCCGCGCGAGACGCGTCCGACCATCGCCAACGCCCTGCGCATGGCGAGAAACAAGCATGTGGAGAAGCCCAAGAAGCGCCACGGGGTGATGCCGGTATGACGTTCCGGTGCGCCTTTTGCACTGTGGAGGTACATAAAGCGCACCGGAAGGAGGAGCGATGAGCTCGTTCGAGGACCCAGTCGTCATCAGCTGCTCGATCAGCGGGGTGATCGCCAACCGGGACCAGTGTCCGGCGATCCCCTACACGCCCGAGGAGTACGCGGCGGAGGCGCGGCGCGCGGTCGACGAGGGTGCCTCGCAGATCCACATCCACGCCCGCACGCCGGATGGGACCCCCTCCTACGAGGTAGAGGACTTCGGCGCGATCACCGAGGCGATCCTGGCCGAGGTCGGTGACGTGATCGTCAACTACTCGACCGGCGCGATCGGCATCCCGATCAAGAAGCGGATCGAGTACCTGCGCGAGCTGAAGCCCGACGTGGCCGCGCTCAACATGAGCTCGATGAACTACGCCAAGTACAGCTCCCGGCGCAAGGACTTCGTCTTCAAGACGGTCTTCGAGAACAGCTTCGACACGATCATCGAGTTCCTCACGGCGATGCGGGAGCTGGGGATCAAGCCCGAGCACGAGTGCTTCGACGCCGGCCACGTCGCCAACCTCGACCCGCTGATCGACATGGGGCTGCTGGAGCGGACGCCGCTGCAGGTATCGCTGGTGATGGGGGTCAACGGCGGCATCCGGCCCACCCCGCGCAACGTCGCCTTCATGTCCGAGCAGATTCCCGGCACCGCCGAGGGCGAGAACCAGTGGCAGGTGATCGGCATCTCCCGCGACCAGTGGAAGCTGCTCGGCACGTCCCTGGTGCTGGGCGGCAACGTCCGCGCCGGGGTCGAGGACAACCTCTACCTGCCCAGTGGCGAGATGGCGCGCTCCAACGGCGACCTGATCGCCAAGGCGCGCCAGATGGCCGAGGACGTCGGTCGCCGTGCGGCCACCGTCGCCGAGGCCCGCGAGCTCCTGGGAGTGCCGAAGCGTGAGCGCTCTCCCGCTTAGCGACGTCAAGATCCTCGACCTCTCGCGGCTGCTGCCCGGGGGCTTCTGCTCGCTCCTGCTCGCCGACCTCGGCGCCGAGGTGCTCAAGGTCGAGGACACCGGCTTGGGCGACTACATCCGCTGGGCGCCTCCCTATTACGGGACGGACGAGCAGCAGGAGCTGGGCACGCGCTCGGCCCTCTACCTCTCGCTCAACCGCGGCAAGCGCTCGGTCCGGCTCGACCTCAAGTCCGAGCAGGGCCGCGAGGCCCTGCTGCGGCTGGTCGAGAGCCACGACGTCGTCATCGACGGCTTCCGGCCAGGGGTGCTGGACCGGCTCGGCGTCGGCTACGAGCGCATGCGCGAGGCCAACCCGGGCATCGTCTTCTGCGCGATCACCGGCTACGGCCAGGACGGCCCCTACACCCAGCGGGCCGGTCACGACATGAACTACCTCGGCCTGATCGGGGTGCTCGGGCTGACCGGGGCCAAGGACGGCCCGCCGGTGCAGTCGGGCGGCCAGATCGCCGACCTTGGCGGCGGCGCCCTGATGGCGGCCTTCGGCGTGATGGCGGCGCTGCACGAGCGGCGGCGCTCCGGCGAGGGGCAGATGGTCGACGTCTCGATGGCCGACGGCGCCCTCTCTTGGCTGGCGATGGTCGCCGGCCGCTACTTCTGCGACGGCGAGGTGCCAAAGCGCGGTGAGCAGCAGTTGGCCGGCGGCTTGGCCTGTTACATGCCGTATGAGGCAAGCGACGGCTGGATCACCTGCGGCGCCCTGGAGCCGAAGTTCTGGGCCGCCTTCTGCAACGGCGTGGAGAGGGCGGATCTGGTCGAGAAGCAGTTCGAGGGCCCCGGCTCTGACGCCTGGCAGCAGGTCGCGGAGGTCTTCCGCTCGCGCTCCCGCGCGGAATGGAAGGCCTTCAACGACGAGCACGACTGCTGCATCGAGCCGGTCCTCGAGATCGACGAGGCGCTCGATTCCGAGCTGGTCCGCGCCCGCGAGATGGTGATCGAGATGGAGCAGCCCGAGCTGGGGACGATCCGCCAGCTCGGCGCCCCGGTGAAGATGAGCCGCACGCCGGCCGACCCGACCCGCCCGGCGCCCGCCTTCGGCGAGCACACCGACGAGGTGCTGAGCGAGGCCGGCTACTCGACCGAGGAGATCGCCGCGATGAAGGAGTCGGGAGCCGCGGCCGGCCCCAGTGCCGGCGCCGCCACAACCTTCCGAGCATGACCGCCAGGACGCTGCAAACCGGCGCATCTCGGGGTCTTCGGTCGGGCTCCTCGGGTCACGCACTGGAGTGCGCTCCCCTCGTCGCCCTCCCCGCATCCCCCAATCTGCTTGGTTTTCGCGCCCTGGGGGCGGTGTAGTGGCTGCTCGTACGGAGAAGTCACTGCTGCGCATGGGGGAGCTGGCCAAGGCCTCCGGCGTGCCGGCGCCGACGATCAAGCACTACCTGCGCGAGGGGCTGCTTCCCGAGCCGGTCAAGACGAGCCGCAACATGGCCTACTACCCGCCGGAGTTCGTCGACCGGATCAGGCTGATCAAGCAGCTGCAGGAGGAGCGCTTCATGCCGCTGAAGGCGATCAAGTCGGTGCTCGACGAGGATCCCGAGCGAGCCCGAGCCCTGGTCGAGCTGGAGGACCGCATCCTCGACCGCGCCCTCGCCGGCGAGCGCACCCGCACCAGTGCCGCCGAGGCCCGCGAGCGCTACGGCGTCCCCAAGGACGTGCTCGACCGGCTGGAGAAGCTGGAGGTGCTGAGTCCCAACAGCCGGGGCTACTCGCCGTCGGACATCAAGATCATCGAGGCGATCAGCCGCTTCCGCGCCGGCGGCTACGACGAGGAGATCGGCTTCACCGTCTACGACACCCTGCGCTACAAGACCGCCCTCGAAGACCTGGTCCGCCAAGAGGTCGAGGTGGTGATGGAGCGCCTCGCCGGCGAGGTCCCGCCCGAGCGCGTGGTCGAGATGCTCGAATCGGGCGCCCAGCCCCTGCAGGACCTGATCGCCGCGCTCCACACCAAGCTGATGGTCGCCGAGCTCGAGCGCCATCGCGCCAGCCGGGCATAAGGGCCCATCCCGATAGGGGTTCCGCTTAACTTTTTCGGTGGGACGGGGGACTGCCGGCGCTCGAAGGCCGGCGACGAAAAAGTACAAGACGCTCCACCCCTACCGGGACGGGCCTTAAGCTCGTCCCGCGGTGAGGCTGTCGCGCTCTTCTTCTATCGCGGCGAGGTTCGTCATCGCGCCGGTCTCTTCGGCGACAGCCGCGGCTTCGTCGAGCAGGGCGCTCACGTCGGCATCGCCGGCCGCGACGCGGGCTCGGGCTGTGGCGAGGATCGCGAGCGGCAGCGCCCAGAGCATTCCGCGCTCGCGGGCGATCTCACTTGCTTCCGTAGCCAGGACAACTGCCTCGTCGGCGCGGCCGACACCGGCCAGCGCCTGAGCCCGGAGCCCCGCCCGCCAGGCCTCCATCTCGCCGCCATTGCCCATCGCCTCCAGGTAGATGCGCTCAGCTTCCTCGAGGGATTCCAGGGCCGCGGCATGTTCTTCGGCTGCCAGTTGCACCGCGCCGAGATTCGCGAGGGCCAGGCTGCGTGAGAAGACGTCGCCGAGGCGCTCGGTCTCTTCGCAGTTGCGGCGCGCCAGGCCGATCGCGCCCTCGGTGTCCCCCCTCATCGCCAGCATCAGGGAGAGGTTGCTGCGGGTCCAGCTCATGGTCTCTGGATCGCCGTCCTCTCGGGCGATTCGCAGGCTTTCCTCGAACAGCACCTCGGCCTCGTCGAGGCGACCGCGCTCGCGCTCGGCCAGGCCCTTGCCCATCGTCGCCCAGGCGATCGGGCTGCCGATGATGATGCCGGCGCCGATGCTGCGATCGCCCCCGGCAAGGCCGAGCACCTCGTCGAGCTCGCTCTCGAAGCGATCGAAGTCGCCTGCGCAGAGGAAGGCGTAGGCGCAGGCGGAGCGCATCGCCACGCGCAGGTGCGGGTCGCCCGATTGGTCCGCCAGCCGTACGATCTCCTCGACGGCTTCCAGCCAGGCCTTCGCCCTGTGCGGCATCCCGGGACGCCCCGCCGTGGCCATCCGCAGCATTGCCAGCGAGTGAAGGTCGCCTTTGCGGGTCGCAATCTCCTCGGCCTCGGCGACGAGACGCGCTTCCTCATTGCTGTCCATGCCCAGCCTCCAGGCGTACTGGAGCTGCTGCAGCCGCGAGGCGACCGCGAGTGCCGCCGTCTCCTCGTTCTCCTCCAGCCCTTCTACCAGCACCATCGCGTTGCGCCACAGCCGCAGGGACTCGGCGGGTTGGCCGTGGCCGACCCAATGGGCAGCGCGGGCAGACCAGCGCGCCGCTTCCAGCCTCTCGCCGCCGGCCTCCATGTGATGGGCGACCAGCGCCGCCAGCTCGTCCATACGCTCGGGCTCGAGCTCGACCATCGCCCGGGCAGTCGCCGCGTGGGTGGCGCGGCGGCGATCGGCCAGCTGGGAGCCGTAGGCGACCTCCCGGGTGAGCGGGTGGCGGAAGGCCAGCACCCGTTCGGGATAGAGCTCGGCTTCGTAGAGGTAGCCGCCGTCGACCAGCTCGCAGAGGGCAGCGCCCAACTGCTCCTCGCTCAGCCCCGCGGTCAGGCTGAGGGCTCGCGCCCCCACCTCCTTGCCCACCACGGAGGCGACCTGGAGCAGCTGCTTCGCATCGGGATCGAGGCGGTCGATGCGGGCGGCGAGGACCGCCTGCACCGTTGCTGGCACGCCGGCCTCCTCGACCGGCCGGACCAGTCTGTAGGCACCCCGCTCGCCCTCGAAGTGGCCGGCCTCGACAAGCTCGCGGACGATCTCCTCGACGAAGAACGGGTTGCCCTGCGTTCGCGCGTGGATCGGCTCCTCCAGGCCGTCCAGCGAGGGATCTTCCCCGGCCAGGTCGCGCAGCAGCTCCCGGGTGTCGGCCTGGCCCAGCGGTTGCAGGTCGAGGCTCAGGTAGATCGGTGCCCCGCTCCAGCCGAGCGAGTATTCGGGCCGGAAGTTGACGACCGCGAGCGTGTTGGTTCCCTGTAGCGAGGCGACCATCTCGGCGAGCAGGGCCTCGCTGCTCTCGTCGATCCAGTGCAGGTCCTCGATCACGAGGACGACCGTGTGCTTGCGCCTCGGTGCGTTGATCAGGTGGCAGACGACGCGGCTCAGCGCCCGCTGCCGCACCTCCGGTTGCATCTGCGCCACGGGCCGCTCGGGGTCGGGGACCCCGAGGAAGTCGAAGAGGAGCGGCAGGTCGTCGTCGAGCTCGGGGTCGAGCAGCAGGGCTCGGCCGGCGATCTTCTCGCGGGTCAGGCGGTCGGGCTCGCGCTCGCCGATCCCGAAGTAGGCGCGCAGCATCTGCAGCACCGGCATCAGCGGAATCGAGCGGCCGTGGGACTGCGCCTGAGCCTCGAAGACCTCGAGCCCGCTCGCGCGGCAGCGCTCGACGAACTCATGGCTGAGCCGGCTCTTGCCGACGCCGGCCTCGGCGGCGATCCCAACCACCGCGCCCTCGCCGGCATCCGCCTGCGCCAGTGCGCGCTCCAGCTCCGCCATCTCGTTCTCGCGGCCGACGAAGCGCGAGAAACCACGCTCGCGGGAGAGGTCCAGCCGCGAGCGAGCGGTTCCGACGCCGGCCAGCTCGAAGACCTCGACCGGCTGGCTCGCCCCCTTTATCTCGAACTCGCCCAGCCCCTTCAGATCGAGGAAGCCGCCGGCGAGCGCCGCCGTCCCCTCGGTGACATAGGCCGAGCCCGGCTCCGCCAGCGCCTCCATCCTCTGGGCGAGGCCGACGGTGTGGCCGATCGCGGTATAGGAGCCCTCGCCGCCGGCGCCGATCGCCCCGGCCACGACCTCGCCGGAGTTGATCCCGATCCGGGTGGAGAAGTTGAGACCCGGTACGCGCCGCAGCTCGGCCGCGTACCCGGAGACGTCATCGAGCATTTGCAGCGCGGCGTAGCAGGCGCGTCGTGCGTGGTCCTCGTATGCGACCGGGGCACCGAAGACGGCCATGATCCCGTCGCCGGTGAACTTGTCGACGGTCCCCTCGAAGCGCTCGACGGCCTCGGCGAGGATGGCGAAGAAGCGCTGCATGATCTTGCGCCACTCCTCGGGATCCTGTCCCTCGGCCAGGTCCATAGAGCCGCTCACGTCGGCGAACAGCACCGTCACCTGCTTGCGCTCACCGTCGTCCTTCTCGATCCCAGGCATGCCCGATCAAGGTTACGCCCCCGCCCTCCCATGCTGACTTCGTCTTTAAGGGTGCATATGCATACCTAAAGGCGAAGTCAGCGGGCTTGGGTAGCCTGGGGCGGTGCGATCGCCCGCGGCCAGGCGCTGCTCAAGCGACTCTTGCCCGATCGCGCCCTTGACGCTGTTGTCCGCCGCTCGATGCGGATCTGACCGATCGCCCAGTCCACACACCCTGCGGTCGCCATTTCAACCGCATCGCGGGTTGCAATGACGACCGCGATAAGGCACCTATACTGGCTTACCGATTGACTGGTCAGTCAACCAGGATGAGGTGAAGGCGCTTTGCGCGCAGCAGTCGTACAGCTCAATTCAACCAGGGACAAGGACCGCAACCTCGCCGCAGCGGAGTCGCTCGTGCGCGCCGCCGCGGCCGAGGGGGCGGAGCTGGTCGCGCTGCCCGAGAAGTGGAACCTGCTCGCCGGGGGAGAGGAGCTGCTGGCAGGGGCAGAGACACTCGACGGTCCGAGCCTCACCGCCGCCCGAGCCTGGGCGGGTGAGATCGGCATCCACCTGCTCGCCGGCAGCATCCCCGAGCGGGGGCCCGGGGGCAAGGCGTTCAACACATCGGTCCTGATCGGCCCCGACGGCGAGGACATCGCCGCCTACCGCAAGATCCACATGTTCGACGTCGACGTCGATGGCGTCTCCTACCGCGAGTCCGAGCACGAGGAGGCGGGCGGGGAGATCGTCTCGGCGCCGCTCGCCGGCACCACGATCGGCCTCAGCGTCTGCTACGACCTGCGCTTCCCGGAGCTGTACCGGATCCTGGCCGTGCGTGGCGCTCGGATCCTCGCCGTCCCGTCCGCGTTCACCGCCACGACCGGCCGCGATCACTGGGAGCCTCTGCTGCGGGCTCGGGCGATCGAGAACCAGGCTTTCGTCCTCGCTCCGAATCAGGTCGGCGAGGCGTCGCCTCACTTCAGCTCCTACGGCCACTCGGCGATCATCGACCCCTGGGGAGAAGTGTTGGCGACAGCCCCTGACGAGGAGTGCTTCGTCGCTGCCGAGCTTGACTTCTCCGCCCAGGATCGGGTTCGCGAGTCGCTTCCCTCCCTGGCCAACCGCCGGCCCCGTGCCTACTCGTGGCCGCAGCTGACGGAGGTGCACGCCTGATGGCCAAGGCCGCCCCCCCTGCCGTCGACAAGCGCCGCCAGATCCTCGACGCGGCGATCCGCGTCTTCGCCCGCCAGGGGTTCCACTCCACCCGAGTCTCCGACATCGCCGACGAGGCGGGAGTCGCCTACGGCCTCGTCTACCACTACTTCAAGTCCAAGGACGAGGTCCTCAACGAGCTCTTCAGCGAGCGCTGGTCGCTGCTGCTGGCGGCGATCGAGGAGACCGATCGCGACGGCGCCTCGCCGCGCGCCAAGCTCGAAGCCGTCGCCGGCTTCATCGTCGACTCCTACCGCCACGACCCGGAGCTGATGAAGGTGATCATCGTCGAGGTGACGCGGGCGGCCAACTCCTTCGGCCGCACCCACCTGCCGGAGATTCGCCGCGCCTACGACTCGATCGCCAAGATCGTCGCCGAGGGCCAGGAGGCCGGCGCCTTCCGCCGCGACATCGACTCCACCTTTGCCTCGATGTCCTTCTACGGGGCGATCGAGCAGCTGCTCTCCGGCTGGATCTTCGAGGTGATCCCGGCTTCCGACGCGGACTTCGACCAGGCAAGGAGTCTTGTGGTGGCGACGATCTGCGACGGTCTCGAGCCACGATAGGTAAGGTCGGGCGCGATGGACAACGAGATCGTCAAACGGCTCGCCTGGAGTGGCCTGCTGGCCGCGAGCAGCGCCCTCGCCAGCATCGCTGCCGCTCGCATTGCCGCTTTCGCCTGGCGCCGCATGTTCGACGAGGAGCCGCCTGAGTAGCGTGCCCGACGGCGCCGGCACATCCCCGCGGCCCGAGGAGGATCGCTCGGTCAGCGAGCTGGTCTTCGATGTTGCCGAAAAGAGCTCCTCGCTCGTCCGCGAGGAGATCGAGCTCGCCAAGACGGAGATCACCGAGAAAGTCGGCAAGATCCTGCGCGGCTCAGCCGTCGGCCTGGCCGCCGGCACCTTCGCCTTCCTGGCGCTGATCCTGTTCATGGAGGGCTTCGCCTGGCTGCTCGCCGAAGAGGTCTTCGACGGCAATGCCTGGCCCGGATTCTTCGTCGAGGCGGCGCTCTTCCTCCTGATCGCGGCGGGAGCCGGGTTCTTCGCCTACCGTTCGGTCCAGGCCGGCGCCCCGCCGGTGCCCGCGCAGGCCATCGAGGAGGCCAAGCTGATCAAGACAACGCTTGAAGGGGAGGGGGAGAGATGAACGCGCAACCGGAGCCGGTACGGCCCCCGTCGCCAGGCGTGCCGGGCCGCTCGGCGGCCGAGATCCGCCGCGACATCGACCTCCAGCGCCGTGACCTCGGCGGCTCGGTCGAAGCCCTGCGGGGCCGCGTCACCGAGCTGACCGACTGGCGTCGTCAGGTTCGCGAGCACCGCTCCCAGCTGATCGTCGGCGCCGCAGTCGCCGGCTTCGCGCTCGGCGGCCTGATGATGCTGCGCCGCCGCCGCTAGCGCGTGTGAGCCATGGCGGACCTGACTGAGATTCAGCAGATGATCGAGACAGCCCTGCCCGGTGCAAAGATCGAGGTCGCCGACGAGACGGGCACGGGCGACCATCTCCGGGTCACGGTTTCCGCGCCACAGTTCGAGGGCCTGTCCCGCCTCGATCAGCACCGCCTGATCAAGGCCGCGGTCAAGCCGCGCTTCGACGACGGGGCGATCCACGCCCTCTCGCTGAAGACCGAACCGCTCGGATAGCTAACCTGTGTCCGTGGCTGACGCAGAGCTGAAGCAGAAGGTCGAAGAGCTGATTGCCGCCAACCCGGCGCTGCTCTTCATGAAGGGCACACCGGAGATGCCGCGCTGCGGCTTCTCGATGCGGGTGGTGCAGGTGCTCGACTCGATGGACGTCGAGTACGGCGCGATCGACGTGCTGCCGGCGCTGCAGCCGCTGCGCGAAGTCACCACCGAGATCTCGGACTGGCAGACCTTCCCGCAGCTCTACGTCAACGGAGAGCTGCTCGGCGGTGCCGACATCGTCGAGGAGATGTTCGACTCCGGCGAGCTGGCCGAGGCGCTCGGCGTCGAGCAGCCCGAGGTCGTCGCTGCACCCGCTGCCCCGGCACAATCGCCGCCGCTGCAGATCGAGTAGCCGTCAGCGGGCGTAGCCGGCAATGAACCGGCCGGTCCCGATCACGTCTTCCATGAGACCCCCGGGCGGTATCGAGTTCGCGCCGGTTTTTCCCTTGGTCCGCAGTGCCTCTCCGGTGAGCGCCATCGCTTGGCGCCGCGTCAGTACCCGTTCACGCCGAGTTCGGTCAAAAGCGAACAGCTGTAACAGGACCGTCGGGTTTCTTTTTGCCAGCGGACAGTTGATCCTCCCGACGTCGGACCAGGCTATCGTCGATGGGAGGGTGTTGGCCGGTATTTCGTGTACGGAGGGCTTGATGTGGTAAATGAGGTCGGCGTACGGGATGACAAGCTTTCGGCGGCCGCCCACCTGCTTGTACTTGAATCGGTTGAAGTAGATGGCCAGTTCCTTGGTACCGGCTGGGACCGCTCCCCATTTCAACGGAAGCCAGAGCGCGCCACCTCCGCAACGTACGCTCGGTTGGATGATGCCGTCGCTCACTGCCGGGCTCTTGAACTCGACCGCCGACGGCGTTGCCACCCCCGAGGGGGTATCGCCACAGCCGCCGAGGGTCAAAAGCGCGGCGGCAAGACCCAACCCCCGGGCTCCCGCCAGCGCCTCTCTCAAACATCGAAGCATCGACGATGAGGCATTTAATCAAGTTTCATTGATCAAACTGAGCTAGACCGCTGCGTGCTCGGTGGCGTCGTCCTTGACCTGGAAGGACGATCCACAACCGCAGGCCGCAACCACGTTGGGGTTGTTGACCTGAAAGCCCGCGCCCTGCAGGCCTTCGACGTAGTCGACCTCGGAGCCGAAGACGAACTGCATGCTGACCTTGTCGACGACAACCGAGACGCCGTCGACCTCGAAGACATGGTCGTCGTCCTTGGCCTGGTCGAAGGCGAGCGCGTACTGAAAGCCCGAGCAGCCCCCGCCGCGAACGGCGACGCGGAGCGCCTGATCCTCGGCGCCCTCCTGGGATCCGAGCAGCTCTGCGATCTTGCCGGCAGCCTTGTCGGTGAGGGAGATCGCCTCTTGCAGTGCGTCAGTCACTTTACAAAGTGTAGCGAGAGGTCTGCGAGAATCGCTCGTCTTGAGTTCCAGTGGCGAAACTGCGGTGGTCTGCGACACGACCGCCTACCTTCCCGCCGACCTGACCGCATCGCGCGGGATCAAGACGATCAGCCTTTACGTGACCGTGGACGGGGAGCAGGAATCGGAGGCCGAGATCTCCGACTACGCGGCGTTCTACGAGCGCCTGCGCGCTTCCGAAGACGGGGCTACGACTTCGCAGCCTTCCATCGGAGACTTCCTCTCCGTCTACGAGCCACTGCTCGACGAAGGCCGCGAAATCGTCTCGGTCCACATCTCTTCGGGCATCTCCGGAACGTTAGAAGCGGCCGGGCAGGCCCGCGAGCGCCTCGTCGCGGAGGGGAGGGGAGGGGAGCGCATCCATCTCTTCGACTCGCGCTCGGCGGCCGGGGGGATGGGACTTTGCATACTGGCCGCCGCGGCCGCCGCGGCGGGCGGTGGGGACGGCCAAACAGCCCTCGCACGTGCCCAGCGGGCGCGCGAGGAGCTAAAGATGTGGTTCGCGATCGACACGCTCGAGTACTTGCGCCGCGGCGGGCGCATCGGTGGCGCTCGCGCCTGGATCGGCTCGGCTTTGAAGATCAAGCCAATCCTCACGCTCGAGGAGGAGATCACCCCGGTCGAGCGGGTCCGCACCCGTGCCCGCTCGATCGAGCGGTTGCGCGACTATGCCCGCCAGCGCCACGAGTCGGGCCTTGACGCCTGGGTCGTCCAGCACATCCAGGATGACGAGACAGCGGCCGGCTTGATCGAAGACGGCCGCGAGATCTTCGGCTGCGAGCCGACCTTTACATCGGAGATAGGCGCCGTCCTAGGCGCCCATGTGGGCCCTGGCCTGCTCGGCATCGGCAGCGTCTCAAAGGCGGTTCTGAGCTGAGGTGACGGTGAGAAATCTCATGCCCTATTATCTTTGGCGTGGGGGATTTTGCGCTAATCCATATTAAGCGCGGGGGTTGCGTGGGCTTGGCGCTTGGGACGTTGTTCCTCAGCGCTTGCGGAAGTAGCGGCGACCATGCCGCATCCGTTCAGCGTGTCTCAGCGAAGTCTTCGGCCGCCGATGCGCCGTCTGGGCCACCGTCCAAAAACCTCGTAATCAAGGACCTGGTGAAGGGGAAGGGCGTCGCGCTCCCGCCCATCGCCCAGACGCCTCGGGTCAAGATCACGGCCCTTTACACGGCGGTCGAAGTCGAATCCGGCGAACTCTATGAAGAACGCCAGGATCCCCACAACCCCTACGAAGTGGAATATGGGCCAGGCCTAAACGAGGGTTGGGAAAAGGGGTTGGCTGGGATGAGGGTGGGGGGCCGCCGCAAGGTGATAATGCCCCTGAGGATGACCTATGGCACTTCGGCCAAAGGGCCCCTCGTTTATGTGATCCACCTCATTCGGGTGCAGAAAAAGAAGACCTCCAGCGATCCCCGGGCAAAGAAGCTGTCCAAGGCCGAGACCGCCAAGCTCCCCAAGCTGGTAATTCCAAAGTCGAGCGGGCCGCCACCGCGGCATCTCGAAGTCATCGACCTTCGCAGGGGTCCCCCGGGGCCGACGGCGAGAAAGACCGACGTGGTGTCCATCCGCTTTCTCGAGGACACCTATCCCGAAGCTCGCAACGGCAAGCAGGGTGGACTGAGCGGTGGCGTCGTCTCGCCTCACTACTGGCTCGGCGAAGCCCCCAGGGGTCTCCAGGCGGGCATCCCGGGCATGAAAGTTGGGGGTCGCCGCGAGCTGATCGTGCCGCCGAAGATGGCATATCCGCGCTGGAAGCCAAGTTGGGGCTACGCACCCTACGTCAGCGTCTACGTGGTGGATCTACTCGGCATGGAACCGCCGGCCGACCGCCGTCTCGAACATCGGGGCTAGACCTAGACCCGCTCGCCGAGCGTCTGCAGCATGTCCTCCACCCGGACGAACTTGACCCTGGGGCGGCCATGGGGCTCTCCGCGGCCGACCTCGGCCTGGTCGATCGCCTGCCAGTCCTCGAAGCTGACGTAGCGGACGCCGCGCTCGGCGAGCAGCGCCTCGACCGCGCCGGGGTCGGGGCTCTCGGGGTTGAGCAGGGCCTGGGACCCGATGTCGGCGAGCAGGTGCTGGACCGTCTCCAGGGCGTCCTTCTTGTTGGTGCCGATCACGCCCGAGGGGCCGCGCTTGATCCAGCCCGCCGTGTAGTGGCCGACTTTGTGTCCCGAGTCGTGAGAGTCGAGCACCCGGCCGCCCTCGTTGAGGATCAGCCCGCGCTTCTCGTCGAAGGGGACGCCTTCGATCGGGATGCCGGTGTAGCCGACCGAGCGCAGGACCAGTCCGCACTCGAGCTCTTCGCGCTCGCCGGTGTCGCGGGCGCGCAGGGTGCCGCCTTCTTCGACCAGCTCGTTGCGGCCGACGACGATCTTTTCGACCTTGCCGTCGCCCGTTATCTCGACCGGGGAGGCGAGGAAGCGCAGGACGATCCGCTGCTTCTTGCCCTCCGGCTCGCGCTGGGAGAACTCGCGCAGCGTCTCGACGTTGACCCGGGTCGTCTTATTGGCTTCCTCGGACTCGAGGAAGGCGGCGCTGGCCGGGTCGAGTTCGACCTCGGCCGGGTCGACGATCACATCAGCGTCCTCCATCTCGCCGAGCTCCTTGATCTCGGGGTTGGTGAAGGCGGCCTGTGCCGGCCCGCGGCGCCCGAGCACGACGATCTCGCGAATCTTCTTCGCGTCGAGCAGCTCGATCGCGTGGTCGGCGGTGTCGGTCTGGCGCAGCTCGTGGTCGCTCAGCGCCAGCATCCGGGCGACGTCCATCGCCACGTTGCCGTTGCCGATCACGACGGCACGCTCGCAGGAGAGGTCGAACTCTTCGCCGGCGTAGTCGGGATGGGCGTTGTACCAGCCGACGAAGGCGGTGGCGGCGTGGCTGCCGGGCAGCTCCTCGCCGGGGATGCCGAGCTGGCGGTCGGTCTCACAGCCGACCGTGAAGACGATCGCGTGGTAGAGCCGCTCGAGCTCCTCGACCTCGATGTCATGGCCGACCTTGACGTTGCCGAAGAAGCGGAAGCCCTCGCGCGCGGCGGTTTTCTCGTAGACCCGGATCACCGACTTGATCTTCGGGTGGTCGGGGGCGACGCCGCCGCGGACGAGGCCGAAGGGGGTGGGGAGGCGGTCGAAGAGGTCGACCTGGGCATGCACGTCCTCGCCCTTGAGGATGTGCTCGGCGGCGTAGAAGCCGGAGGGGCCGGCGCCGACGATGGCGACGCGGACGGGGTTCTCGGGTGTTCCGATCTGGGTCATCGTGGTGTCTCGTGCTGCGGAAGCATGAATCAGCGAGCGCGAAAGGATAGGGAACTCGGCGCGGCGCCTACGCGGCGAGCAGCATCTCGCTGCAGTCGGGGCAGATGCCGTGGCTGAGCGCCGGCAGCTTGGGGCGGTTGAACAGCTCCAGCCGCCGCGCCGCCTCCTCTACCTCCACCCATTCGCCGTCGACTTCAAAGCGGTCGCACCAGCCGCACATGGTCAGCGTGTCCTTGCCCCGCGGGAAGGCGGGGTCCAGCACCGGTTGGGGGGTCTCGCGGGGCTCCTCGGAGCGAAGCCGGGCCGAGAAGAGGACGGCGCGCCCGCCTGGGCGAGCGACGATCTTGATGTTCATCTCGCGGCGCACGCCGGGCCCGTCGCAGCGGAAGGGCAGTTCCACGCTCCCCACGTCGTCGCGGACCCGCCGCACCAGCAGCCGCTGCAGTTTCTTCAGCTCATGTCCGGCAACGTAGTCCCAGAGCGAGCGGCCGAGGCTGGTGGCCGCCTCGTTCCAGCCGTTCTCCTCGGCGAAGCGGTAGTAGCCCTCGTCGGCTCGGACCAGGTGGTCCTGCTCGTCGATCGCGTAGCTGAGCGATTCGACGGTCATGCACCCGCGGCGATGGCGCTGGGCACGCCGTCGAGCGCGTCGAGGGCTTTGCGCAGCGAGAGCGCCACGCAGGTGAAGATCGGCGTCTCCAGCTCCGTGTACTCGCTCGACTCGGTGGGGCGCAGCTCCTGCACGAGGTCGAGGAACATTCCCGGGTCGTCGCCCTCGAAGGCGACGACGAACTCCTGATCGTCGAGCCCGAAGGAGTAGGAGGTGTTGATCGTGATCTCGGGGTAGCGGCGGCCGACCTCGATGTGGCTCTTCATTATCCGGCCCCGCTCCTCCGCCGGCAGCCCATACCAGCGCCGTTGCTTCACCATTGGGTAGAGGAACATGTACTTGCGCTCGGAGACGCAGATCTCCGGCCGTGCCTGCTCCTCCGAATAGGGCGAGCGCTTGGTCATCGAGAGGAACGAGTAGGGCGTCTCGGCCCACTTCGCCAGGCCGCTCTGGCCCAGCACCACGTGGAAGGTGTGCAGGTCGTCGAGGCTGGGGCTCTGGGAGAGGATGACCAGGTCGACGTCGCCGCGCGTGCCTATGGTTGAGTAGGCGCGCAACGAGCGGTCGAGGGCGAAGTCCTCGCAGGCGGCGAGGAACTCCTGCTTGTCGGCGGCTCGGAGATCGGCGTCGCGGCGGCGCCAGGCGGGATCGACCTTGAAAAACGTGAACTTGGCGAAAGTGCGGTCGGCCATTGGGTTGACGATAGCGGTGTTCTTGCTGGCGGTGGCGGCGTTCGGGCAGGGGGTTCCGCTTAACTTTTTCGGTGGGGCGGCGCTCGCCTATCGAGGCCCCCTCGACGAAAAAGTACAAGACGCTCCACCCCCTGCCCGAACGCCGATTGCAGGTACGAAAAAGGCACGATCGTCGATCCAGGTGACGATTGCGCTGTTGCCAAGTGGCACTGGGGTCGAAGAGCTTGGGGGGGCCGGGTTGTCGCCGGGGCTGTTGAGCGCTGGATTGGGTTCGGTGCCGGCGGAGCAGACTTATCTGGATATCTCGCAGGGGAACCGGGTCTTCGATTCGCTTTATGGGGAGGAGCTTCCCGCGATGAGCCGGCGGGGCTGTACTCCCGCTTGGTGGAGAGCTGTGAGTGAACGGGCGGATTCCGCGCCCGCCGACATCGTTCCGGGCTTGCTCGCCTCGAGCCTGGAATACGCCGGTGTCGGGGTGCGGGCGGGGGGTGGAGCGTCTTGTACTTTTTCGTCAACCCGATCTCGAGAGGCCCCAGCCGCCCCACCGAAAAAGTTAAGCGGAACCCCCCGCCCGCACCCCGCCCCAACCTTCGAAGCTCGCAGTTCAAGTCTTCATCAGCTGTTGGGCCTCGTGCGGGGGCTGCGCCGCAACGACCTGCTGATCGCTATCGAGCAAGCTCCGCCGGAGAAGAACCAGGCTTTGGCGATTGGGATCGCGGGGCGGGGATTCGATGGGGAGCTGACCTCGGACAGCACTCGTACCGAGGGGTACGTGCTGTCGACCGACATCGCGCCGACGATCCTGGGGCGCTTTGGGGTCGGGGTTCCCTCGGCTATGTCGGGGCAGACGATCCGGGCCGAGGGAGGCGTCGACGTGGCGGCGATCGAATTGCTTGGGGATCGGATGTCTGTGATCTCCGGACGGCGCGGGCCGGTGATCGGCGTCAGCCTGATTGCCTGGTTCCTTGCCCTGGCGCTTTTGGTGCTCGTGACTCGTGGCCGAGTCGCTCGAGTCGGGGTGAAGCTGGTCGGGCTCAGTGTGGTCTACTTGCCGCTCCTGCTGCTGGTCGGCGCGGCTCTCGAGCCAAGCCAGGGCATGGAGCAGCTCCTCGTCATGGTGGGTGCGCCCGCTCTTGCGGCGGTCACTCTTGTCGCGCTCAATGGCTATCGGGCGCTCGCGGTCGCATCCGGCCTCGTCGTCGGGGCTTACGCGGTCGACGTAATCGCGGGGTCACCCCTGACCACGCTCTCGCTGCTGGGGCCGAACCCCGGGCTCGGGGTGCGCTTCTACGGGATCGGCAACGAGCTGGAGGCGCTGCTCGGGGTGCTCATAATCGCTGGGACCGGGACGGCGCTGCAGGGGTTTGCGCCAGGGCTGCCAGCCCGAGCCTGTGCGGCGTCGTTTCTCGCCTCGGGCCTCCTCTGTGCCTTCGTCTTCGCCGCCGGGCGCTTCGGGGCCGACGTCGGCGCGGCGATCGTGTTGCCGATCGGGGCTGCGGTCGCGGCTTCCAAGGTTGCGACCCTGCGGCGACACGTGGCCCTGCTGGTCGTCGTCGCAGCTTTCCTGTTCGTGGGATTCATCGCCGCGATCGACCTCCTCACCGGGGCCAACGCGCACCTGACCCGGTCGGTGCTCGATGCGGGAGGGCTCGGTGATCTCGCCGACGTCGCGCAGCGGCGGCTGCAGCTCTCCGCCCACAGCTTCCAGCGCCCGGTTGTCCTTTTCTTCCTGCCGCTGGTCGCTGCGATAGCAGTCCTGGCGTGGCTGCGCCGGGACCGACTCCACCGCATGCTGGGAAAGGCTCCGCCAATGGAGGCAGGCCTCGCCGGCGCGCTCGCCGCAACCCTCGCGGGCACTCTCGCCAACGACTCCGGAGCGTTGATCCTCGAGATCGGCATCGCCTTCCTACTCGTCTTTGCAACCTTTGCCTGGGCTGAGGGGGAGCCCAAGCCCGGCCCGCCCGGTTGAGCGCTGGTCGATCCACTACCCTTGGCAGTTCGTGCGGATTGCGCTCGTCTCGCCATATTCCTGGACCTATCAGGGTGGTGTGAACCGGCACGTGGAGGCGCTTGCCGAGGAGTTTCTCGGCCGCGGCCACCACGTACGGGTGCTCGCTCCCTTCGACCCGCCCGGGCGGGTCAGCAAGGTGCTGCATCGCGCCGCGCCCGAGCCTCGCGAGATCCCGGATTACCTGATCCCGCTCGGCCGCTCCGCCGGCTTCTCCTCCAACGGCTCGGTTTCCAACCTCGCCCCCTTTCCCGCCGGCGGGGTCCGCGCGCCCCGGCGCGAGTTGCGCCGGGGGCGTTTCGACGTCATCCACATCCACGAGCCGGTGGTGCCGCTGGTCGGCTGGAATGCCGCTCTCGGCGCCGAGTCCACGGCTGTCGGCACCTTTCATGCCTACTCGACCCAGTCGGTGCCCAACTTCATCGCCAACGCGCTCGGCGCCCGGCGCGTCTTCAACCGCCTCTCGGCGCGGATCGCCGTTTCCGAGGCGGCCGCCTGGACCGGCCGCCGCTGGTTTGGCGGTCACTATGAGGTGATCCCCAACGGCGTCGACGTCGCCGCCGCGCCGAGCGGCCCAAAGCCGGGCGGGGGGGAGCTGCGGGTCCTCTTCGTCGGCCGTCCCGAGGAGCGCAAGGGGCTGCCGATCCTTCTCTCGGCTTTCGGCGCCCTGGTAGAGCACGTACCCAGTCGCCTCACGGTGATCGGTGCCGAGCGCGAGGACGTGCTCCGCTACCTCGCCGATCCCGAGACGATGCGCTGGATCGATGTGCGCGGCCGTGTCTCCGGCGACGCCCTGCAGCACGCCCTTCACGAGGCCGATCTCCTCTGTGCGCCCTCGCTCTCCGGTGAGAGCTTCGGCATGGTCCTGACCGAGGCCTTCGCCGCCGGCACCCCGGCGATCGCCTCTGCCATCGCCGGCTACAGCGACGTGGTCACCGACGGCGTCGACGGCGTTCTGGTGCCACCCGGGGATCCGCAGCGACTTGCCGAGGAGCTCCAGCGCGCTCATCACGAGCCCGAGAGGCTGACGGCGATGGGCGAGGCGGCGCGGCACAGCGCAGAGCGCTACGCCTGGCCTCACGTCGCCGACCGGGTGACGGCGGTCTACGAGCGGGCGATTGAGACGCCCGAGCCACAGGGGACGCTCGAGCGCGTCGCCCACTGGGCGGGGATGCGGCCGGCCGACGGCCTGCCGCCGAGCCCGCCGCGGCGGCTGCCGTCGCTCGAGCCGGCGCCCACCCAGCCCGGCAACCGGCGCCGCAGGGTCGCTCGCCGCCTCGGCCTCGGTGCCGCCGGCGTGCTCGGGGTGGGGCTGACAGCGCTTGCGGCGCAGAAGATCGGCGTCGACAAGGTCGTCGAAAGCATCGTCCGCTCTGACCTCAGCTGGGTGCTGGTCGCCTGCGCCCTGATGGCGCTCTCACTCTTCTTCCGCGCCGCCTCCTGGTACTGGATCGTCCGTGCCGCGTTGCCGACGCGGCCGGTGAGGCGCCGCGACGTCATCTCAGCGACGATGATCGGCGTATTGATGTCGGCGACCCTGCCCGCTCGCCTGGGGGAGCCCGCCAGGGCCCTTTCGCTGGCACGGCGAACGGGACGCATGCGCAAGACCTTTCCGGTCCTGCTCGGGACGGTTGTCTCCCAGACCGTGCTCAACCTCGTCGCCCTGGCCTTGCTGGGCGTCGTCATCGTCTCGACCACCGATCTCTTCCACTCCAGCACGCAGAAGCTCTTCGTCTTCAGCTTTGTGCCGCTGGCACTGCTGCTGGTCGTGCTGATCGGCCCGCCGCTGATGAGGCGGAACGGCAACGGTCGCCTGGCCCGCCTGGGCGTTGCCGTGCACGCCGCCCTCCTGCAGGTGCGAGCCGGCCTGCGCGTCTTTCGCGAGCCCCGCCGCGGCGCGGCCGCCGCGGCTGCACAGCTCATGGCCTGGGCCATACAGCTCGCTGCCTGCTGGGCGCTCCTCGCCGCTCTCGGACTCAGTGGCCAGGCGGGCATAGGAGCAGCAGCTGCGGTCCTCTTCGCCGTCAACGTCACCGCGGTTGTGCCGGCGACGCCATCCAACATCGGCGTCTTCCAGCTTGCCGTGATCAGCGTCCTTCACACCGGCTTTGGCATCGGCACGGCCGATGCGTTGGCCTATGGAGTCATCCTGCAGGCCGTCGAGATCGCCACTGCGGTCGCCCTCGGGCTGCCGGCCCTGGTCCGCGAGGGCCTCACCTGGAGCGACCTGCGGGTGCAGGCGCTCTCAACGGCCCCAGTGCGCTTGAAGCCACAGCCAGCCCGTTTCGAATAGGGTGCTGCCGCTAACGGCGGTTTATAAAAATGACCTAATCAGTACCAATAGTTCAAACGACGATGCACTCCGACAGCACTCTGTCCCCTGCCGGGGTTCGAGCCGGAGGAACGGTGCTCTCGCTGCTGGCCGGACCACTCTGCGGCCCTATTCTCCGAGCCCACCTCGAGGGATCGCTGCGACTGCCGGACCTGCGCGAGCGAATCGGCGGCGCCGCCCAGACGACTCTCCGCGGCCAGGTCGGAACCCTGCGCACGTTTGGGGCGCTGGAACGCCATGTGCGCACCGGCATGCCCTACACGGTCGAGAATGAGCTGACCGATGTCGGCCGTGGCATCCTCGCCGTTGCCGAGGTCCTCGAAGCCTGGCTCTCGCGGGCGCCTCAGGGGCCGATCGCCTTCGGCAGCGAGCCGGCGAAGGGAGCGATCAGGTCGTTGGTCGGGGGCTGGAGCTCCACCGTGCTTCGTGCCCTTGCCATCCACCCGCTGTCTCTGACAGAGCTCAGCGTCGCCATTCCCGAGGTCAGCTATCCCTCGCTGGAGCGGCGCCTTTCGGCGATGCGCGCCTCTCACCAAGTCGACGTGATGCAGAGCAAAACCGGCAAGTCCAGGCCCTACGAAGTCACCGATTGGACCCGCCGAGCGGTCGGTCCGCTGGTCGCGGCAGGTCGCTGCGAGTGCGAGCACCTCGCCGAGGTCACCGATCCGCTGACCAGGATCGACATCCAGGCTGCCTTTCTGCTCGCCGTCCCACTGGCCTTGTTGCCGATGGGCAGTTCGGGCTCCTGCCAGCTCGCGGTCAACACCGCAGAGGGCGAGGAGACCCCAGAGCAGGCAACCGGCGTCCACGTCGAACTGGAGCGCGGCAAGGTCATCTCCTGCGTCTCCGGCCTCGAGCAGGACCCGAGCACTTGGGTCCTCGGCACGGTCGAGGCCTGGGCCGAGGCAATCGTCGACGGCCGTTTCGACAACCTCCGCATCGGGGGGACCCGACAGGACCTGGCCCGCAGCCTGATCGAAAGCCTCCATCTGTCGATCTCAGCGCCTGGCTGACCAGCCAACATGCCAGAATGCCGCTGTCTTGGCCGCGAACGGGCAATCCAGCGAGCATCTCGACGTGCTGATCGTCGGAGCGGGGCTTTCGGGCATCGGCGCCGCGCACCATCTCCAGGAGGCCTTTCCCGGCCGCGGTTACGAGATCTTCGAGGCTCGGGACGACCTGGGGGGGACGTGGGACCTTTTTCGCTATCCGGGGATCCGCTCGGACTCCGACATGCACACGCTGGGCTACCGCTTTCGGCCCTGGACGAACTCGAAGACGATCGCGGAGGGGTCCTCGATTCTCGAATACGTGCGACAGACCGCGCGGGATGGTGGGATAGAGGGGAAGATCCGCTATCGACACCGGGTCGTGCGGGCCGAGTGGTCGAGCGAGGACGCCCGTTGGAGGGTGGAGGCCGAGCGGGCCGACACCGGCGAGGCCGTGAGCGTGACCTGCGCCTATCTCTGGATATGCAGTGGCTACTACCGCTATGACGAAGGGTTCACGCCCGAATTCGAGGGGGCCGAGAGCTTCGGCGGCCGCATCGTCCACCCTCAGCACTGGCCGGAGGACCTCGACTACGCCGGCAAACGGGTCGTCGTCATCGGCAGCGGTGCCACGGCCGTGACGCTGGTGCCGGCGATGGCCCGGGAAGCTGCGCAGGTGACGATGCTGCAGCGCTCGCCCACCTACATCGCCTCGCTTCCTGCCGAAGACCCGATCGCGAGCAGCCTACGCCGGGTGCTTCCCGATCGAGCCGTGTACGCGATCGTGCGCTGGAAGAACGTCCTCCTCCAAACCGCCTTCTACCAGCTCAGCCGTCGTCGGCCGCAGGCCGTGAAACGGATGATCCGCCGCGGGGTCGAAAGGGCGCTGCCGGCCGGCTACGACATCGACAAGCACTTCAAGCCCCGCTACAACCCCTGGGACCAGCGGATGTGCCTGGTGCCCAACGGCGACCTCTTCGAGGCGATCCGGGACGGCAGCGCCTCGGTCGTCACTGACACGATCGCCAGGTTCACCGAGCGCGGGATCGAGCTCGACTCCGGTGAGGAGCTGGAGGCGGACGTGGTTGTCACCGCCACCGGCCTCAACCTCCTCTTCCTCGGCGGCATTGAGCTGATCGTCGACGGACACGCGGTCGACGTGCCGAAGACGATGACCTACAAGGGAATGATGTTGAGCGGCGTGCCCAACTGCACCTTTACCGTCGGCTACACCAACGCCTCCTGGACCCTGAAGGCGGACCTCACCTCCGAATACGTCTGCCGCCTGCTCGCCCACATGGACGCGCACGGCTGGGACAAGAGCGTCCCCGAGATAACCGACCCGACCGTGGCCGAGGCGCCGCTGCTCGACTTCACCTCCGGCTATGTCCTGCGCTCACTTGACGAATTCCCCAAGCAGGGCTCGAAGGAGCCGTGGAAGCTGCGCCAGAACTACGTCTTCGACCTGCGCTCGATCCGTCGCGGCCCGATCGACGACGGCGCGATGCAGTTCGCTCGTGCGGTGCCGCAGGCCCAGCCCCCACTGGAGAAGGTCGCAGGCTGAGGTGACGGAGCTGACCGACAAGCAGGCCGAGCTCTGCGAGAGCAGCGAGACCGACTACTCCGACCTGCGGGCCCTCTTCGTCAACTGCACCCTGAAGCGCAGGCCTGAGGTCTCCAACACCCAGGGCCTGATGGACATCTCGATGGAGATCATGCGCCGCAGCGGCGTCGCGGTCGAGGGCATCCGCGCGATCGATCACGAGATCGCGACCGGCGTCTGGCCCGACATGGCCGAGCACGGCTGGGATGTGGATGAGTGGCCCGAGATCTTCGAGAAGGTGATGGCTGCCGACATCCTCGTCCTCGGAATGCCGATCTGGCTGGGGGAGAAGTCCTCGGTGGCGACACAGGTGATCGAGCGCCTCTACGGCAACTCGCACCTGCTCAATGACGCCGGCCAGTACGCCTACTACGGCCGGGTCGGCGGTTGCCTGGTGACCGGCAACGAGGACGGTGTCAAGCACTGCGCGATGAACGTCCTCTACTCCTTGCAGCACCTTGGCTACACGATCCCGCCGCAGGCCGATGCCGGCTGGGTCGGCGAGGCCGGGCCAGGGCCCTCATACCTCGACGAGGGCTCGGGCGGCCCCGAGAACGATTTCACCAACCGCAACACCACCTTCGCCACATGGAACATGCTGCACCTGGCGAGGATCCTCAAGGACGCTGGCGGCGTTCCTGCTCACGGCAACCAGCGCACCGCCTGGGACGCCGGCTGCCGCTCCGACTTCCCGAACCCCGAGCACCGCTGAGCGCCGCATCCGAGCTCGCCCACCGGAGGGGGGTCGAAGTCGGATGCGGCACCGAGGTACCGGCTACGGCAACCGCGCCTGCATCGGGAGGTGCTCGCGCAGCTCACCGGATGGCGCGATCGCCCGGCTCGAGGCGGTCGTCGCGAATTCGGACGTGTTGCAGCCGTCGAACAGTGCCCAGCCGCTGACGAAGTCTTCAGGGTAGGTCACGTCGAGGGCGGTGGTCGGGAAGGTTTCCAGTTTTTTTTCTTCGTCTTCATATTGGAAGATGTAGCCGAATGGCCCTTCCGGTTCGCCGTACTCGGTGAGCGGCGCCTCGAACAGGCAGGCAAGTGCTGAGCTCACTTTTTTGATGGCACTCCCCTGACCCGAGATCGTCTGGGTCTGGGCGCTCACCTGCTGGCTCAGATCAGCGATCGTCTGGCCTTGCGTCGCGATCTTTTTCTGGGCCTTGATCAACGCCGTGCCAAGGGCATTGACCCTGTGATTGAGGCAGGTGACATTGCATCTCGCCTCGGCCCCGGTCGAGAGCACCAGGGCGAGAACCAGCGCCGCGAGAGACGCCCAGAGCAGCTTCTTCATGACTCCTCCTTCGGCGCATCGGCTGCACCGGGTTGGATGGCTACCCGAAACTTACGGTGTGGATGGAGAAATAGATTCCTCGAGACGCTCGGCGAGCCGGTTCATGCCGTGCTCGCGGGCGGCCGATGCGGCGCCGGGCCAGTCGGTTTCGCGGCCGGGCGGTGGTTCGACGCCGGCGTCGCGCAGGGTGGCGATGTCCTTGAAGGCGCGCAGGTCGTCCGCGGCGTCGAGCAGGGCGCCGCGCAGAGCGGGGCGGCGCTCGCCGATCGCGTTCTCCAGCACGGCCTCCAGCGAGCCGTGCCGGCGCAGCAGCTCCGCGGCGGTCTTCGGCCCGACGCCCTTGGCGCCGGGCAACCCGTCGGAGGGGTCGCCGCGCAGGGCGATGAAGTCGGGCACCAGCGCGGGAGGGATCCCGTAGCGCTCCTCGACCCCCCCGGGGGTCACCTCTTCGGCTCCCTTGCCCTTGCCGCCGGTCTTCACGTAGAGGACGGTGACCTGCTCGGAGGCGCACTGGTACATGTCGCGGTCGCCGGTCAGCAGCAGCGCCCGGCCGCCCGCTTCGGCCTCGCGACGGGCGTAGGTGCCGAGCAGGTCGTCAGCCTCGAGGTCCTCGCTCGTCGCCACGGTCCAGCCGAAGGCCGAGAAGAAGTCGCGGGCGGCGGCGAATTGCGGTGCGAGGGCATCCGGCATCGCCGCCTCGCGCTCGGCGTGGTAGGCGGGGTAGAGCTCGGTGCGGTAGGAGGCCGCGTCGGGCCCGAAGCAGAGGACGACCGCACGCGGCCGGTGCAATTCGATCTCGCGCAGGATCAGGTTGGCGGTGCCCAGCAGCGCGTTGACCGGCCTGCCGTCCGATCCCACGATCGAGTCCGGCAGCGCGTAGAACGCTCGAAACAGCATCGAAGGCGTGTCGACAACAAGCAGCGGCCCGGCCATTGACCCCACCCTACGCCCTCCCCAGAGGCTGACTTCGCCTTTATGGGTGCATGTGGGCACCAAAAGGCGAAGTCAGCCGCCGGGGGCGGTCGATTACGGTTAGCCGCCGTGGTTGACCCCGCCCTGCACATCGAGGATCTCGTCAAGCGCTACCCGACCGGGGTGGAGGCGCTGCGCGGGGTCTCGCTGGAGATCGCGCCGGGGAAGCTGTTCGGGCTGCTGGGGCCGAACGGGGCCGGGAAGTCGACGCTGATCCACTGCTCGACCGGGTTGGCGCAGCCGACCTCGGGTGCGATCCGGGTCTTCGGTCATGACGCGATCGGCGATTACGGCGCCGCGCGCCAGGCGGTCGGCCTCGCGCCGCAGGAGCTCAACCTCGACTGGTTCCTCACTGTCGAGGAGACGCTCGACTACCACGCCGGCTACTTCGGGATGCCGAAGCGCGAGAGGCGCGAGCGGGCCAGGGAGCTGCTCGACACCTTCTCTTTGACCGAGAAGGCCGACGAACGTACCCGCACGCTCTCGGGCGGGATGAAGCGGCGGCTGATCCTGGCGCGGGCGATGATGCACCGGCCGCGGCTGCTGATCCTCGACGAGCCCACAGCCGGCGTCGACGTCGAGCTGCGGCTGGAGCTCTGGCACTACATGCAGCGGATCAACCAGGAAGGGACGACGATCTTGCTCACCACGCATTACCTCGAGGAGGCCGAGCAGCTCTGCGACCGCATCGCATTCATCGACGACGGGCAGATCGTCGGCGAGGGGACGAGCTCCGAGCTGGCCGCCCGCTACGGCGTCGCCAACCTCGAGGACGCCTACCTGGCGCTGGTCGGGCGCAACGAGCTCTCGCGCTCAAAGATCGAGGCCGTCTCATGAGCGCCGCCCAGATCCGCTTCGCCACCCTTTGGCGGCGCGAGGTAAATCGCTTCATGAAGATCAAGAAGCAGACGCTGGGCGCGCCGCTGCTGGAAACCTTCCTCTACATCACCGTCTTCGGCGCCGCGCTGGGCTCGCGGATCAAGCATCTGCACGGGATCGACTACGTCGTCTTCGTCATCCCCGGCCTGATCATGATGGCCTTCTCGATCAACTCCTTCGCCAACAACTCCTCCTCGATCCTGCAGCAGAAGTTCCAGGGCGCGATCCAGGACCAGCTTTCCTCGCCGGCCTCGCCGCTGGAGCTGCTGCTCGCCTTTACCTTCGGCGGCTTCATGCGAGGGCTGATCGTGGCCGGGCTGACCTTCGTCGTCGCCTCGCTGCTCGTCGACCTGCCGGTCGACCACATCCTGGTCCTGGTCCCCTCGCTGTTCCTGGTCGGCTTCTTCTTCTCCCAGCTCGGGGTGCTGACGGGAGTGCGGGCGGAGCAGTTCGACGACGTCGCCTTCGTCCAGACCTTCGTCCTGACGCCGCTGATCTTCCTCGGGGGCGTCTTCTACTCGGCGGCGCTGCTGCCACAGCCGTTTCGGACCCTGACCCACTTCGATCCGATCTACTACATGATCAACCTGGTCCGCTACGGCTTCGTCGGCTACACCGAAGTTCACATCGCCTTCTCGCTGCTCGCCCTCACGGTGGCGACGACGGTCCTCTTCGCCATCAACCTGCGCCTCTTCTCGCGCGGATACAAGCTGCGCGCGTAGCCCGGATTGCCACTCGCCGGGTTGGGTATCCGGTAGCTACCGGACAGCCGACCAAAGGAGTTGAAAAGCGATGGAGGCCATCAGTCCCAGCAAGGGCATCTTCGACGGCGCCAGTTCAGAGGTGCGCCACCATGTGGTCGAACTACTGACCCAGGCCTACTGGATGGAGATCGAGACGGTGACCAGCTATCTGGCGGCTGCGGTCAATCTCGACGGCGTGAGGGCGCAGGAGATCAAGCAGTCGCTGGACGAGGACATCGAGGAGGAGCTGGGGCACGCCCGGCACTTCGCGCGGCGCATCAAGGAGCTCTACGGCGTCGTGCCCGGCTCCCAGGGCTTCGCGCCCGAGCAGGACTACCTGCAGCCGCCCGAGGAGCAGACGGACGTGGTCCACGTGATCCGCGGAGTGATCAAGGCGGAGACCGGTGCCATCGAGCACTACACGCGGATCGTCGAGGAGACCGATCAGGTCGACCCGGTTACCCAGGACATGACGATCGAGATCCTCCGTGACGAGCAGGGCCATCGCCGCCTCTTCGAGGGTTTCCTGCGCGAGTACGAGCTGGAGGGACGTCCCGAAGGTCGGTGAGGGCGCCTACCAGGGATCGACGAAGCGGCGCTCGCTAGGGGTGGGTTCGTGTGACCCGGCAGCGGTGAGGGTGGAGACGATCAGCCCTCGCGTCTCGGCCGGGTCGATCACGTCGTCGATCTCGAAGAGGGCGGCGGCGTTGAGCGCCTTGGCGTTTTCCTCGGCGGCGGCGGTGAGGTCGCGGACGCGCTGTTCGCGTTCGGACTCGTCGGCGATCGCCTCGAGCTCCTTGCGCAGCGCCAGTTTCACCGCGCCTTCCAGGCCCATCGGCCCCAGTTGCGCTCCCGGCCAGGCGACGGTCAGAAGGGGCTCGTGCATGCTGCCACCGGTCATCGCCTGGGCACCGAGGCCGTAGCCGCGGCGCAGGATCACCGCGACCAGCGGCACGCGCAGCGCCGCGCCGGCGATCAGCAGGCGCGAGGCGTGGCGGACGAGCCCGGTCTCCTCGGCCTCCGTCCCGACCATGAATCCCGGCGTGTCGACCAGCGAGACGACCGGCATGCCGAAGCTGTCGCAGAGCTGGAGGAACCGGGCCGCCTTCTCGGAGGCGTCGCTGGTGATCGCGCCGGCGACGTGGCGCGTGTCGTTGGCGATCACGCCGAGCGGTCGTCCCTCGATCCGCGCCAGGGCGGTGACCATCTCCGGCGCGAAGCGCTCGCGCAGGAAGGTCACCGAGCCCTCGTCGGCGAGCCGCTCGACGATCGGGCCCACGGCGTAGGCGCGGCGGCGGCGCTCGGGTATCGCGTCGCGCAGGGGCCCCTGGTCGGGCGCCGCGCCCGGCGCCGCCGGCCCCTGAAAGTAGCCGAGCAGGCGCTTTGTCGCGGCCACCGCGGCGGCCTCGTCGGCGACGAGGAGGTCGACGACGCCGTTGGCGGCCTGCATCGCGGCCGGTCCCACCTCGTCGGGAGCGACCCTGCCGAGGCCGCCACCCTCGATCATCGCCGGCCCGCCCATGCCGAGCGAGGCGTTCTCGGTCGCGACGATCAGGTCCGAGCAGCCGGCGATCACGGCGTTGCCGGCGAAGCAGCGGCCGGCTACTACGGCGATCCGCGGCACCAGCCCGGAGAGGCGCGCCCAGAGCGCGAAGGCACGGGTGTCGAGTGCCGAGACGACGGGGTAATCGGTGTCGCCGGGGCGCCCGCCGCCGCCCTCGGCGAAGAAGACGGTGGGGAGGCGCATGCGCTCGATCAGCTCGAAGAGCCGGTCCTTCTTGCGGTGGCCGAGGACGCCCTGGGTGCCGGCCAGGACGGTGTAGTCGTAGGAGAGGACGGCGCAGGCGCCCCGCTCGCCGAACAGGTCGCCGTTGACCCTGGCGGTCCCGGCCACCAGCCCGTCCGCCGGGGTGCGCGCGATCAGGTCGTCGAGCTCACGCCGTCCCCGCTGCGCCGCGATCGCGAAGCGGCCGTACTCGACAAAGGTGCCGGGGTCGACGAGGCCGGCGATGTTCTCGCGTGCCGTGCGGCCTCCCGCGGCATGGCGTTTCTCGATCGCATCCGGGCGAGCCTCGTCCTCGGTCAGCGCGCGCCGCCGCAGCACCTCGGCGAGGTCGTCGCGTTCCTCCCCGCCGTCGCTCCGCTTCCCGTCGGGCACGCGCGGCATGTTCCCAGACGGCAGGTCCGGCGCGCGAGCAGTGCCGAGTCGGCGCTTGAATGCCGATCGCAGCCGGTATAGCTTGTTATGCCTATTTGTCCAGAGTTGCGCCGCAAAGCCGGGGCGCCGAAAGGAGAACAAGTTGAAGCAGCATCTTTCTCGCAGGAATTCCGCCAGGGCCGCGACCTTGTTCGCGCTGGTGGCGTCGCTGGCCCTTGCGGCGGTCGCGATGGGCGGCCCCACCCCCGACGCAAAAGTGCCGGGAGCGGAACTTCCCACCGCCACCACGGTCTTCATCAGCGCGCAGGGCGGACTGCACTTCGTCGCCCCTAAGACGATCGAGAACGGGCAGGAATTGACGGTGATCAACCAGACCAAGCCGAGACAGGTCGGTCCGCACACCTTCTCACTGGTCACCAAGGGCTCGGTCCCGAAAACCAAGAAGGCACGGCAGCTCTGCTTCACGCCGAAACACATCTGCAAGGCGATCGCCTCCTGGCACGGCGTCAAAGGCAACGGACCCGTCAAACAGAACCCCGCGACCGCCGGAGCCGAAGGCTGGGACACGCTCGGCAGCTTCACCAAGAAAGGCGACTCCTGGTTCACCGGCTCGAAGCCGGGAGCTTCGATCGACCAGAAAGTGACCGCCGCCGCCGGCACGACGATCTACTTCATGTGCGCCATCCATCCCTGGATGCACGGTTCGATCGAAGTGCTGCCCCCGGCCGGTACCTAGCACGGCTGGTTCCTCCTCACCTCCGCCGCGCCTGGGGCGCCGAGCTTTCCTCGGCGCCTTGGGCAGTGGCGCGCTTGCGACGGCGCTGCCGCTGGGCTTCCGCCCTTCGGCGCTGTTGCCCGCCGGCGACTCGCTGCCGCGAGCCGCTGCCACGCCCTTTCGGGCGCCCCTGCCGATCCCGGAGGTGCTGAACGACGCACGGCTGACGATCCCGATTCGCGAGGCCGAGGTCCAGGTCCTGCCCGGCGAGCGGACGAGGATGTGGACCTACGGGGGGACCTTCCCCGGACCGACGATCCGCCGTCCCGCCGGGCACCAAACCAAGGTGACGTTTCACCACCAGCTGCCGCCGGCGGTGGGCGAGCTGACCGTCCACCTGCACGGCGGCCACAATCGCACCCAGTTCGACGGTCAGCCGGGCGGATTGACGCCGTCTCACGCACGCTCCTTCTACTGCGACATCCCGCGCGGGCTATCGCCGCGCGAGTCGGGCAACGACCTGCTGATCGAGCCAGGCGGCAGGCGCACCTACGTCTACGACCTGAAGGAGGACGACAGGCCCGAACGGGCCGCCTTCCAGTGGTATCACGACCACCGCCTCGACCACACGGCGCGCAACGTCTGGCACGGCCTGGCCGGGATGTGGATCGTCGACGACGAGTTCGATGCCGGCCTGCCGCTGCCGCGGGGCGATCGCGACATCGCGCTGATGATCGCCGACCGCAGCTTCGATCGCCACAACCAGCTCACAGATCCGTTCACGAATCGCCGTCCCCCGGCCGACGGGATCAGCGCCCGTTCGGTCCTGGTCAACGGCGCCTACTTGCCCCACCACCGAGTCACGGCGCGGCGCCATCGGCTGCGCATCCTCAACGCCTCCCAGTTCCGCGCCTACAACCTCTTCCTCTCCAATGGCACGTCGCTGGTCCAGATCGCGACCGACAGCGGCTTGATGCCGAAGCCGGTGCGGCGAGAGGAGATAAGGCTTGGGCCGGCGGAGCGTGTCGAGGTCGTGGTCGACTTCGCCGGCTCCGCCGGTGAGAGCGTCGAGCTGCGCAGCGGCCCGCGCCACGGTGCCCGCAACCCGCAGGGCGCCCGCCCCTACGTCGGCGCCTTGATGCAGTTCCGCGTCGACTCGCGGCGCCTGCCCGATCGTACCCGTGTGCCACGCAAGCTAAGGCCGTTGCCCGCCTGGACCAAGCACGTCTCTCGCACCCCCAAGCGCACCTGGGAGATCTCGATCGGCGGCCTCTTCAAGACGACCTGGCTGGTCAATGGCAGGACCTTCAACCCCGCCCGGGCCGACGCCCACCCGAAGCTGGGCACGACGGAGACCTGGGAGATCGTCAACCGCACCAACGTCGCTCACGTAATGCACCTGCACATGACCGACTGGTACCTGCTCGCCCGCAACGGCAAGCCGCCGCCGCCCTGGGAAGACTGCCTCAAGGAGACCTTCTTCGTCTACCCCCACGAACGCATCCTCGTAGCCGGCCACTTCGTCGACTACACCGGCAAGTTCGTGATCCACTGCCACATGCTCGACCACGAGGACCACGGCCTGATGGCCCAGTTCCAGGTCGTCAAGCCGTAGGTGGTCGATTTCACCGCTGGGGTAGGGGGGAGCCTGGCCGCCCTCCAGTCGAATTGATGTCGCACGCGAGCTTCGCTCGCTTAGCGACGAATGTTGAGCGCGGCTACGCCGCGCAATAACCGGATTGCATTTCCGCCGCCTTCGGCGACATTCGCCTGGAGGGCGGCCAGGCTCCCTCTCGACACGCCCCGGTATACGGAAGCTTCCGAAACCGGCATCCAGCTTTGAACGCTCGAAGAAGCTTCAGGCCAAAAAGCCGTTGTCAGCCGGAAACCTCCAACGACCCTCGCCGTTCGATGCATTTACCACACTGGGGTGTGGCGGATGCATCGAGCGGCGCGAGATATCGAGGCTTATCCCGCGCTTCCAGAGCCCTGGCGGGTGTGCCTCTGCGGGAATGTCGCCGAAGGCGGCGGAAATGCAATCCGATGCTTGCGCGGGCGTAGCCCGCGCACCTCATCTCGTCGCTGCGCGCCATAGGCGCGGGCGACGTCAATTCACGCAGAGGCGCACCCGCCAGGCCCTATCGACCCCGCTACGGGCCGATCAACTCGATGCGGTACCCATCGGGATCACGCAGGAAGCAGATCAGGTGGCCCTCGGTTCGGCCGCCCGGTCGGTAAGGGGGCTTTTCCGGCTCGATGCCGTCGGCGGCGAGCTGCTCGAGGGTGGCGCCGAGGTCGTCGACGGTGAGGGCGATGTGGTTGTAGCCGGTGCCTAGGTCGTAGGAGTCGACACCATGGTTGTAGGTCAGCTCCAGGCGCGGGTCTTCGCCGGGGAGGGCCATGAAGACGTTGATCGCCTCGTCGCCGATCGGCATCCTCGCGACCTCCTGGAAGCCGAGCTTCTCGTAGAAGGCGACCGAGCGGTCGATCTCGCCGATCCGGTAGCAGGTGTGCAAGAAGGCTGCCATTGGCGAGCAAGGCTACCGGCCTCCCTACAATTCGCAGCCGAATGGCGCGCCGGACGCGACGGCGGAGACGCAGGTCGCATACCTCGAAGTGGAAGAAGGTGACGATCCCGCTGGGGGTCTTTCTCGCCGTGTGCCTGGTCGCGGGAGGGGTCGCCGCCAGCTGGGCCGTCGACGTCTATGAGTCAGCGCCCCCGCTCTCCAGCCTCAAAGCCGTGCAGAAGGGCCGTTCGTCGGCGATCTATGCCGCCGACGGCAGCCTGATCGGCTTCATCCAGTCGGAAAACATCCGCCAACCCGTTCCCGAACGGGCGATGCCCCAGACCCTGCGCGACGCGACGATCGCGATCGAGGACAAGAACTTCTTCAACCACGGGGCGCTCGACTATGCCGGGATTGCCCGGGCCCTGTGGAAGGACCTGCGCGCCGGGGGCAAGGCGGTCGAGGGCGGCTCGACGATCACCCAGCAGTTGGTTCGCAACCTCTACATCCAGAACCCCGAACAGACGATCAAACGCAAGCTGATCGAAGCCCACCTCGCCGAAGAGGAGGAGGAAGCCCACTCCAAGGACTGGATCCTCACCGCCTACCTCAATACGGCGCCCTACGGGACGGTCGAAGGGGAGACTGCCGTTGGCGTCGAGGCGGCTGCCCAGACCTACTTCGATCAGCCCGCCAAGGACCTGAAGCTGAACGAATCGGCACTGATCGCCGGCCTGCCGCAGGCGCCCTCCGAATACAACCCTTTCCTCGATCCGCACGCCGCCCTCGCTCGGCGTAACGAGGTGCTGGCCGCGATGCACGAGCAGGGCTACATCACCGGAGCCGAATACCGCGAGGCCCTGCACAGCGGCCTCGGCCTCAGCCCCGGCCACAAGTACCGGGTCATCCGCGACCCCTTCCTCTTCGACCTCGTCCAGCAGGAACTGATCGACAAATACGGCATCAACACGGTCCGCAACGGCGGCCTCAAGGCCTACACGACGATCGACCCCGAACTGCAGGAACGGGCGCAGGAAGCCGTCGATTCCTGCGGGGTCTGCTATTCCGAAGGCGGCCCCGCCGCGGCCCTTGCCTCGGTCGACCCGTCCAACGGCGAGATAGTCGCCCTCGCCTCGACCGAAGGCTACGCGAGCGAAAACGAATTCAACTACGCCTGGCAGGCGAAACGCCAGCCCGGCTCCTCGTTCAAGACCTACGTCCTGGCGACGGCGATCAAGCAGGGCGTCGACCCCGACACCACCTACTACAGCGGCACGTCTCCGATGACGCTCGACAACCCCGGCGGCGGGACCTGGACGGTCAACAACGCCGAGCCCGGTGGCGGCACGATGTCGCTCGCCTCCGCGACCTGGGAGTCGGTCAACGTCATCTTCGCCCAGCTCGACCTCGACGTCGGCCCCGAAAGCGTCACCCAGACCGCCCACGAGATGGGCATCGAAGCCGACCTCGAATCGGTGCCCGCCGAGGCGATCGGCGGCCTGCGCGAAGGCGTCACGCCGCTCGAACAGGCCGACGGCTACGCGACGCTCGCCAGCGGCGGGATCCACCACGAGCCAACCGCAATCGGCAGGGTCGAGTTCCCCAACGGCAAGGTCGACGAACCCGATCCCGAATCGGGGGATCGCGTGCTCACCGAGGGCCAGGCCTACGAAGTGACGAGGCTGCTGGAGGGCGTGATCACACAAGGCACCGGCGCCGGCTACACCTACATGGGCTGTCCAGCCGAGGCGGGCAAGACCGGCACCTCGGAGGGACTCTCCGACGCCTGGTTCGTCGGCTACACGCCGCTCTACTCGACCGCGGTCTGGGTCGGGCACCCGCAGTCGCGCGAAGAAACCGGCTTCGGCGGTCCCACGGCCGGCCCGATCTGGCGCTCCTTCATGGAAGCGGCCGCCGCCGGCAACTGTCCTGAATTCGCCGAACCCTCGAGCCTGCCGGAACTCTCCGGGCTGGAGAGCGAACACACCTCCTCCTCGGCATCGGTGCCGAGGGAAGGCGAATTCGAAGAAGAAGAAGAAGCGAAGGGAAAGCCGTCGAAGGGAAAGGACGGGAGCAAGGAAGGGGAACCCGAATCGGACGCGCCGGAATCGGCGCCCGCGCCGGAACCGGCCCCTGCGCCGGAACCGGCCCCCAACGTGCCGCCTGCGGTCGGCGGCGGCATCGCCAGCCCGCACTGACCTCCGGCTAGACCACAGGCCCCGCCGCGCATCCGACCTTTCACCACATCAGGGTGGGGTCGATCGGGACCGGGCGCGGCGGGATACTGCGCCGATGATCGTCGACCGCGCCGTATACGAGCATGGCCGCCGCCGTAGCGGCGATCTGACCCTCGAGCAGGCCCGGGCTGCCAGTCACGGAAAGGACTCCTTCGCCTGGCTCGGCGTGTTCGAGCCCCCGGCAGAGGAGTTCGAGGAGATCGCCCGCCAGTTCGACCTGCACGAGCTCGCGGTCGAGGACGCGGTCAAAGCGGACCAGAGGCCGAAGGTCGAGCTCTACGGCGAGACCCTGCTGATCGTCGTCAAGACCGTCTCCCACCCCGAGGCGGGCATCGAGCTCGGCGAGCTGCTCGTCTTCGTCAACCCCGCGTTCATCATCACCGTCCGCCACGGCGATGGGGGGCTGAGCGGAGTCAGGGAGCGGGTCGAGCGCCGCCCGGACCTGCTTGCCCACGGCACGGGCGTCGTTCTCTACGCGATTCTCGACCACGTCGTCGACGGCTACGGCGAAGTCGCCCAGACGATCGACGGCGAGATCCAGGATGTCGAGCGCGAGGTCTTCTCCGCCGAACGAACCAACCCGGCCGAGCAGATCTACAGGCTCGAGCGCGAGGTCCTCGATCTCTACCGGGCGGTGGCGCCGCTCTCCGAAGCCGTCGACGAGATCTCCGCCGGCCGCTTCGAAGCCGTGCCCGAGGAGCTGCACGAGTACCTCCGCGACGTCCATGACCACCTGCGCCGCGTTGCCGGGCGGATCGCCGGCTTCCGCGAGCTGCTCGGCAGCGCCCTGCAGGCCAACCTGACCCAGGTCTCGGTGCGCCAGAACGAGGACATGCGGAAGATCTCGGCCTGGGTGGCGATCATCGCCGTGCCGACCATGGTCGCCGGCATCTACGGGATGAACTTCGACAACATGCCGGAGCTCCACTGGCGCTACGGCTACCCCTCCGTACTCGTCTTCATCGCTCTGATCTGCCTGGTGCTCTACAGGCGCTTCAGGCGAGCCGGCTGGCTATAGAGCTTTTCGACTTTTCTGATCGACATTGTGCTACGGTGCCGGGCTCACTTTCAGAAGTAAGTCAGTCAGAAAAGTAAGTCAGTCAACATAGGAAGGAACCGTTTTTATGCGGAACGCTCGCAAGGTAACCCGGCGGCGAGGCGTGACAGCGGCCCCCGTGGCCGCTCTCTTCGTCGTGCTGCTTGCAGTCGTAGTCGCTGGATGTGGCAGCAGCTCGGGCTCGAGCTCCTCCGGGGGAGGCAAGCTCGACGTGGTCGGCTACTCCACCCCCGAATCCGTCTACCAGGAATCTCTGGAGCCGGCATTTGAAAAGACCTCGGCGGGTGAAGGGGCCGGCTTCAGCAACTCGTTCGGCGCCTCCGGCGACCAGAGCCGCGCCGTCGTCGCCGGCCAGCCGGCCTCGGTCGTCCACTTCTCCCAGGCCGGTGACATGGAACGCCTGGTCGAAGAAGGGGAACTCGTCAGCAAAGGCTGGGAAAAGCAGCCCTATGGCGGCATTGCCACCGACTCCGTCGTGGTGCTCGTGGTTCGCAAGGGCAACCCGAAGGGGATCCACTCCTTCGACGACCTGCAGAGCAAGGACGTCGGCATCGTCACCCCCAACCCGTTCAGCTCCGGCTCGGCTCGCTGGAACCTCATGGCCGTCTACGGGACCGCGATCAACGAGGGCAAGTCCCCGGACCAGGCCCTGGAAGCGGTCAAGGCCGTGCTTGAAAAGACCGTGGCCCAGCCTGGCAGCGGCCGCGACGCGCTCGCCGCCTTCACCCAGGGGGAGGGCGACGTGCTGCTCAGCTATGAGAACGAGGCGATCAAGGCTGAAAAGGAAGGCGAAGACGTCGAATACGTCGTGCCGCCCTCGACGATCCTGATCGAAACCCCGATCGCGGTCACCGAAAGCGCCCCGGAGCCGGCGGCGGAAGATTTCCTCGAGTTCCTCTGGTCTGACGAAGGCCAGGAAATCTGGGCCGAAAACGGCTACCGCCCGGTCAACCCGAAGCTGGTCGACCCGAAGCAGTTCCCGACCCCGAAGGATCTCTTCAAGGTCAGCCAGTTCGGCGGCTGGGGCAAGGTCAACGACGAGTTCTTCGACGACGAAACCGGTTCCGTCGCGAAGATCGAGACCGAACTCGGAGTGTCCACCTCGGGCTGATGGCTGCGCACCCGGCAACCGCACCATCGGTTCCCGCGTCACCCAGGGCAGGCGTGCGCCTGCCCTGGGTCGGCGCCGGGCTCGGCCGGGGAACGGTCGTGCTCTATCTGAGCGTGATCGTCCTGCTGCCGCTTGCGGCGCTGACCAGCCAGGCCTTCGAAGACGGGCTCAGCGCCTTCTGGACCCAGGTCACCTCGCCGCAGGCGGTCAGGTCGTTGGAGCTGACCGTTGGCTGCTCGTTGATCGTCGTGGCGATCAATGCGGTCTTCGGCACGATCATCGCCTGGCTCCTCGTCCGCGACGAGTTCCCCGGCAAGTCCGCGGTCAACGCGGTCATCGACCTGCCCTTTGCGCTGCCGACGATCGTCGCCAGCCTTGTCCTGCTCGAGCTCTACGGGACCCACAGCCCGTTTGGCGTCGACATCGCCCTGACCCGGGGCGCTGTGGTCGTCGCCCTGCTCTTCGTCACCCTTCCCTTCGTGGTCCGCGCGGTGCAGCCGCTGCTGATCGAGATGGACCGGGAGATGGAGGAGGCGGCGGCATCGCTGGGCGCCAGTGGCTTCACGATCTTTCGGCGGATCATCTTCCCCAATCTCCTGCCCGGCCTCGCGGCCGGCGTCGCCCTGGCATTTGCCCGGGCGCTCGGCGAGTACGGCTCAGTCCTCCTCTTCGCCGGTGGCCTTCCGGATACGCAGGTCTCCTCCGTCTTCATCCGCAGCCAGATCGAGTCTGGCAACGACACCGGCGCCGCCGCGGTGTCGGTCGTTCTGCTCGTCGCGGCGTTGGCGATGTTGGCTGTCATCACGCTTGTGCAGCGTTGGGGCAGTCGCCACGAACGAAGTGGCGCTGACGGACTGACCGTGATGCCGATGAGCGGCGAGAACTTCACCAAGGCCGGAGGCGACGATGAGGACCGCTAGCTCGGCATCCAGCCGCTGGGGCCTGCGCACCCTCGGGCTCGGCTATCTGGCCCTGCTCCTGCTCGCACCCCTGGTGGCGATCTTCTACAAGACCTTCGAACACGGTCTGGCGCCACCCATAGACGCGATCACCTCGCCTGACGGTCTGCACGCGCTGAAGCTGAGCCTGCTCATGGTCGCGGTGGCGGTGCCGCTCAATACGATCTTCGGCATCGGCTGCGCGCTGCTGCTGGTCCGCTACAAGTGGAAGGGCAACGCGGCGATCGACGCGATCATCAACCTTCCCTTCGCGATCTCGCCGGTGGTGATCGGGCTCTCGCTGTTCCTGCTCTACGGGACCACGGGCTGGCTGGGCCCGGCCCTCTCCGAAGCCGGGATCGAAATCCTCTTCTCGGTTCCGGGAATGGTCCTGGCCAGCATCTTCGTCTCGCTGCCGTTCGTGGTCCGCGAGACCGTGCCCGTCCTGCAGGAGATCGGCACCGAGCAGGAGCAGGCGGCATCGACCCTCGGTGCCAACGCTTGGCAGACCTTCTGGCGCGTCACCCTGCCGGCGATCCGTTGGGGCGTCGCCTACGGCGTCGTTCTCACTACCGCCCGGGTGCTGGGGGAGTTCGGCGCCGTCTCGATCGTCTCCGGCTCGCGGTCGGGGGAAACCGAAACGCTGCCGCTCTTCGTCCAGAAGCAGTTCGACAACTTCAACACGGCGGGCGCCTACGGCGCCTCGGTGCTGCTCGCCGTGCTCGCCCTCATGACCCTGCTCGCAATGAACGTCCTAAAGAGAAAGGAGGACGCCTGATGGGAATCACAGTCGAGGGAGCAAGCAAGCGCTTCGGTGACTTTCAGGCCCTCAACGAGGTATCGATAGAGGTTCCTGATGGCTCGCTGACCGCCCTGCTGGGGCCGAGCGGCAGCGGCAAGTCGACCCTGCTGCGGGCGATCGCCGGGCTCGAGACGCTCGATGGCGGCCGTGTCCTGATCGACGGCGAGGACGTCTCGAAGAAGCCGACCCAGAAGCGGGAAGTCGGCTTCGTCTTCCAGCACTACGCCGCCTTCAAGCACATGACCGTCTTCGAGAACGTCGCCTTCGGGCTGAAGATCCGCAAGATGGAAAAGGCGAAGATCTCCGCCCGCGTCCACGAGCTGCTGCAGCTGGTCCAGCTCGACGGGCTCGCCGAGCGCTACCCCTTCCAGCTTTCCGGCGGCCAGCGCCAGCGCATGGCCCTGGCCCGCGCGCTCGCGGTCGAGCCGCAGGTGCTGCTGCTCGACGAGCCCTTCGGCGCACTCGATGCCAAGGTCCGCAAGGACCTGCGCACCTGGTTGCGCCGCCTCCACGACGAGATGCACGTGACGACGATCTTCGTCACCCACGACCAGGAGGAGGCGATGGACGTCGCCGGCCAGCTCGTCGTGATGAACGAGGGCCGAGTCGAACAGTCGGGCACGGCCGACGAGCTCTACGAGCAACCCGCCACGGAATTCGTGATGAGCTTCGTCGGCGAGGTCAACCGGCTCGGCGAGCATTTCGTCCGTCCGCACGACATGGCCGTGGCGCTCGACCGAGACGACGGCGCCGAGGAGGCGATGGTGCAGCGCATCGTCGCCCTCGGCTTCGAGATCCGGGTTGAGTTCGTGCTCGGCGACGGCGCCGAGGTCTGGGCGCAGCTGACCCGCGCCGAGCTGCAGAAGCTCGAGCTGCGCGAGGGACAGATCGTCTACCTGCGACCGGGCCAGACCAAGAGCTTCAGCGGTGATGTCCCGCCGTCCCAAGGCCAAGGGGCCTCGACTCCCCGTGGCCCGCAGGACGGTGGCGACGCAGAGGTATCTGCAGCCGTCTGAGGAGGCGATGGGGCGGGGTGCGCTCTGCCGGGTGGTGCCCCGCCCCAACTCGCCGCTGCGACTGATTATGCGCTCCCGCTCGCATCGCTGACTTCGCCTTTTAGGTGCGCGTAGCGCCCATAAGTACGAAGTCAGCCTGTGTTGGTCTTGGCCATGGTGCTATTCTTGAGTTAGATGATCAATAAAAATAAGAAAGGAGATGCGGTGAACGGCCCACCCCCCAAGACGACATTCGTCTCACGCGGCAGGCTGAATGGCGTCCTTCGGCAGGGATCCCCGGGAGGGGGACCGGCCGAAGGCACCGGCACCCAGCCCGGGCGCGAGCGGAGCAGCGTGGACGAGCTCGACACCCAGACGTTCGAAGCCCTCTACTACCGGGCCCGCCTGATCCTCGGCGAGCCGCTTCCGCGCCCCGGCCGCTTCCAGCTCCGCGGCCACTGAGCGCCTCGAGATCCGGCACGCCGCCAATCCCCGGCGCGGTCGAGTTGCCCCCGCCGACGGGACGAAATCCTCGGCTATGCCGTGGATTTCGTCCCGTCGGCCCCGATTTATCGGTTACTTGGCTTCCGGCGCTTCCGGACGCTGCGGGTAGGCCTGGACTGCCAGGTTCCAGCCTTTCAGCGTGAAGACCACGTTTTTCGCGCCCGCGTACTGGATCGCGACGGTGTGGCCGCCCTTCTGCAGCACCGTCGTCTGCATCACCGTGTGCACCAGCGGTACCGGCGCCGGCGAGCTCGCCGTGGCGGGGGCGAAGTTGACTTTGCCGGTGGCTTGGCCGTCGACCAGGATCTGGATCGGGCAGGCGAGGTCGGCCGTCGGTTTTTCCGCCGTGCAGGTCGCGTTGCCGGAGAAGGCGATCACCGCGGAGCCGGTGCCCGGCGTCCCGAACGAGGTGAACGCGGTCGGGATGTAGCCGGGCGTCGTCGCCGTGCTGGGGCCGAAGACGGCCGTTCCGGCCGCGATCCCCGCCACCGGCGGCAGCGGCGCCTTGGCCTTCTTCACGAAGGTGTTGCCGGCGGCCTTCTTCTTCAGGTAGAGCGTCGTTGCCTTCTTGTTCGAGACGTAGAGGTGCGCGGCCGTCTTGTTGGTGAGGAAGGGCGACCCCGCCAGCGACGGCGTCACCGCGATCGCTGCGGCGATCACCGCTGCCAGCGCGACCACCGTGGTGGCGCGAAGCGTGGACAGTCTTCTTCTGAGCATGGAACCTCCGTATTCAGGGCCGCCGGGGCCTTTCTTAGTAAAGAGGTCAATAAAGTACAGAAGCTGGTAGGGTCATGTCGAGTTAGCCAATCAAGAAACTCTTGTACCCGGCAGGAAAGGAAGCAAAGTCGAGATGAGGATCAAGACCATTGCCATATCGGCGATCGCCCTGGTGGCGCTCGCCGCACCGGCTTCTGCCGGAGCCGTGACCCTGATCGGATCGGGCTCGGTCGCCGCGCAGCCCGTGCTGCAGGCGCTCTTCAGCACCTACACGAAGAAGGTCAACCACAAAGTCCACTTCGTCTACACGGCGAACGGAGGCAACGCCGGAGTCAAGGACGTCCAGAACGGCACCAGCCAGTTCGCCGGCCAGGCTCGCACCCCGTTGCCCAGCGATGCCGGGACGACCTACGTCAAGTTCTACCTCGACGGGCTCTGCATCGACGTCAACCCGAAGAACAGGCTCGGCAACATCAGCATCCAGCAGACCCACGACATCTATCGCGGACTGCTCACCAACTGGAGCCAGGTTCCGGGCTCCGGCCTCGACACGACGATCGACCCGGTAGGCCGCGATACCAACGGGGGGACGTACAACTTCTTCCTCCAGGCCGTCTTGGGCAACGAGCTGCCGTCGTCGAACGTCAACGCGCTTACCGCCGACGGCCTCGTCGTCAACGCGGTCAAGCAGGACCCCAACGCGATCGGCTACGACGGCCTCGCCTGGCAGGGCAAAGGCCAGAAGGCGCTCAAGGTCAACGGCGTCAAGTGCATCCCGTCGAAGATCAGCGTCGAGCCGCTCAAGTACCCGCTCTCGCGCTACATCTTCCTGGTGCTGCCGGGGGACGGGAGCTCGAGCCCACCGGCGCTGGGGAAGTTCATCGACTGGGCGCGCCGCAGCCCCCTGGCCGGGGAAGCGATCTCCAAGGCCGGCGGTGTCCCCGCCTTCAACAAGAAGGCCAAGAAGCACTAGATGGAGGAGGAGTACCTCCCCGAGTACGGCCCGAAGTGGTCGGACCAGCGCGCCGGGCGGATGCTCGGTGCGCTGGTCTGCACCGTCGTCGGGCTGCTGCTGGCGATGATCGTCACCGTCTTCGTGCGGGCCTGGCCCTCCTTCTCCCACAACGGCCTGGCCTGGTTCGGGGCCGGTGGCAGCGTCGAAGAACAGCTCAACCAGATCTACCTCTCCGGCCTCGGCGGCGCCGAATACGTCTACACGTTTCACGCCTGGCAGCTGATCTGGAGCACGCTCCTGATCACCGGCGGGGCGGTGACGATCGCCCTCTTCTCGGCGCTCTTCGTCTCCGTCTTCATCGTCGAGTTCGCGCCGGAGTGGATGCGCGACGTCCTGCAGCCGGTGGTCCGCTTCCTGGCCAGCGTCCCGTCGGTGATCTATGGCCTGCTCGGCGTGCTGGTGGTGGTCCCGTTCATCGGCAACCACCTGGTCACCGAGTCGCAGAAGTCCTCGGTCGCCGGCGTCATCTCGCTGAGCGGCTACAGCCTCCTGGCCGCGGTGCTGATCCTCACCGTGATGATCGCGCCGCTGATGGTCTCGATCTTCTCCGACGGCCTGCGCTCGGTGCGGCCGGGGTGGCTGGAGGGCTCGCTGGCGCTCGGCGTCAACCGCTGGCGCACGACCTGGAAGATCGCCGTTCGCACCGCGCGCCCGGCGATCGTCGCCGGCACGGTACTGGCGGTTGCGCGGGCGATCGGCGAGGCGGTGATGCTGGCGATGGTCTCCGGCTCGGTCGCCTTCGCCCCGAACCCGGCCGACGGCCTGATCTTCATCTACGAGCCGTCGCGGCCGCTGGCGCCGACGATCGTCAAGAACATCGACTCGCTCGGCTCACCGCCCGCCAACGCGACCCTCTTCGCGATCGCCGCGGTGCTGCTCTTCTCCGCCGCCTTCTTCTCCCTGACCGGCTGGGTGGCGCGGCGGGCGATGCGCAAATACGGAGCGACCGCCTGATGGAGGCTTCTGTCGCCACTCCACCGGTCGCTCCGCCCCCGGGGTCGACCCCGCCGGGGCCGGGCAAGGGCGGGGTCGAGGGCAGCGCCACCTGGCGGCTCTCGGACCGCATCGGCCTGGCGATCTGCTGGGCGCTCGGACTGCTCTTCTGCGCGATCGCGGTGGCGATCGTCGCCTACCTGCTGGTCAAGGGGCTGACGTATCTGAAGCCATCGATGCTGGTCACGCCGGCCACCGCCGGTTTCAGCGAAAGCCAGTCGGGCGGCTTCTCCGACGCGTTCCTCGGCACCCTGATCGTCGCCGTAATGGGGATTTCGATCGCGCTGCCGGCCGGCGTCGGCGTCGCGGTCTGGCTGGTCGAGTACGGCCGCCCGGCGACCCTCGCCCGGATCGCCGAGTCGACGATCGAGGCGATCGCCGGCATCCCCTCGATCGTTCTCGCCCTCTTCGGCACGGTGATCTTCTCCAGCACCGCGCTCGGCTTCCTCAGCCGCACATCCGAAGGCGTCGTCTTCGGCCGCTCCTTCTTCGCCGCCTCGGCGATGCTCTCCCTGGTCGCGCTGCCCCTGGTCGTCGCCAGCACCCGCGAGGGACTGAACGCGATCCCCCAGCATGTCCGCGAGGCCTCCTTCGCGGTCGGCAAGACGAAGATCGCGACGACGCGGCGGATCCTCCTCCCGGCGGCGCGCCCGCAGGTCGCGACGGGGGCGATGCTCGGCCTGGGCCGGATCATCGGCGACACAGCGATCATCGTCGTCCTGCTCGGCGCGACCCAGAATTTCGCCCCGGTTGGCAGCGCCTTCCCGCTCAACTACCTGCGCGGGGCGGGGACGACGCTGACCAACTTCGTCTACGAGGCCTCCCCGACCGGCAACCTCAACCAGCCACACAAGGCCTACGCGGCGGCCTTCGTCCTGCTGCTGATGGTGCTGGCCCTCAACGCGGCCGTCGACGTCGTCCACCGCCGCGCAAGAAAGGTAGGGACATGGAGCTCATGAACCCCAACGTGTCTGAGCTAACGGGGTCTATAGGCCCCCTAAGCTCAGACACCCCCTCTCCGCCCCCGCCGATCCGGCGTTTGCCACTGGAGGACGCACCGGCTGCCGCGCAGGTGACGGCTCCTGTCGGGGCGCCCGGTCGCGATGGTGTTGCGGCCCCAGCAGGCTTCACCGCAGCACGCCGCTCGATCGGCGCTCCGCAGTTCTCGATCCGTCGCATGGAGATCGACGACGTCTCGGTCTCCTACTCGGATCGCGAAGCGGTCAAGTCGGTCTCGCTGCCGGTTCGCCAGGGCGAGGTGCTGGCGATGATCGGGCCGTCCGGATGCGGCAAGACGACGTTGCTGCGCTCGCTCAACCGGCTCACCGAGCTGACCCGGACGGCGACCCTGAGCGGTCGCATCCTGCTCGACGACATCGACATCGCCCAGATCGAGCCGACCTCGCTGCGGCGGCGGGTGACGATGGTCTTCCAGCAGCCCAACCCCTTTCCGATGAGCGTCTTCGACAACATCGCCTACGTCCTGCGTGAGCAGGGGTCCAGGCGCCGGCGCAAGAAGTCACTCGAGCCCAAGGTCCACAGCGCCCTCGACCGCGCCGGCCTCTTCGAGGAGGTCAAGGACAATCTCGACCATCCCGCCCTGAGGCTCTCCGGCGGCCAGCAGCAGCGGCTCTGCATCGCCCGGGCGCTGGCGGCCGAGCCGGAGGTGCTGCTGCTCGACGAGCCCTGCTCGGCGCTCGACCCGCAATCGACCCAGGTGATCGAGGACCTGATCGTGAAGCTGCGCGACGACGTCGCCGTGGTGATCGTCACCCACAACCTCCAGCAAGCCCACCGGATCGCCGACCACGTCGCCTTCATGTACCTGGGTGAGCTGGTCGAGTACAGCAGCGCGACGGCCCTCTTCGGCTCGCCTCGCGAGCAGCGGACCAAGGAGTACGTAAGCGGTGCGTTCGGCTAGCCGACCCTCATACCGCGCCGGCCTGATCGCCGTCTGCGTCCTGCTCCTGGCCGCTGCGCTGGGGGGCTGCGCGACGACGCAGGAAACCGCCGCGCGCAAGCAGGCCGAATCCAAACGGATCCTGGAGAAGCGCGAACTTGGGCGCAAGCACCGTCAAGCAGACAGAAAGAGGAGCGAGAAGCAATGACCCTCCCCAGCCAATACGAGCCCTGCGAGGAGTGTGGCGCGCCGCTCGATCCCCAGCAGCGCTACTGCGTCAACTGCGCGGCGCGGCGCGGGAACGGAGCCAATCCGGCCTCGCGTTACTTCGCGGCGATGAGCCGGCGCGCCCGGCGCCCGGCGGCGCGCCCGCCCGCCAAAGCGGCGTCGAGCGGCAGAGCCGCGGCCGTCGCCTTCTTCGCATTGCTGCCGATCGCGGTCGCGATCGGTGTTGTCGTCGGCCGCGGGGGCTCCGGAAGCGGAGAAAACGAGGCCCTGTTGGAAGCGCTGCGGCACCAGGACTCGGCAGTCGCGAGTACGCCCACCGGCACCGCTGCCGCGAACGCCGCCAAGAAAGCCGATGCCAAGAACGCCGCCAAGTCGAGCAAGGGCGGTGGCAAGGTCGTCGCGCAGACCAGCAACGGAGCGGTCCACCAGGTGACCGGCTACAAGCCGTCGCGGAAGAAGGTCGAGGAAGATACGAAGCTGGTCGAATCCAACCCCGAACAGACGGGCAAAAGCTACATCGAAGCCCAGCAGAACCTGCCCGACGTGATCGTCGTCGGCGGCGACCCCGACTCTGCTCCGCCGCCGGCGGGGGGAAAGAGCCAGCCATGAGCGAGGACCTGATCGTCCAGCGCGACCGGCTGCTGGAGAAGTTCACCGTGATGCAGGCCGATCTCGGCGGCGCCTTCTACGAGATGGCGATCCGCGACCACGTGCGGATGGACGTGCTGACCCGCAAGGCGGCCGAGCTGCAGCGGGTCGACGCGGAGCTGCTGGCGACCGAACGGCTGCTCGAGATGTTCGAGACCGAGACGCCGTCGTGAAGGCCGCAATCAGGGCGGCGATCGACGCCGCGTCCTCGCTCACCGGCAAGCGCTTCGGGCTCCTGGTGGCGTCCTCGGTGGTCGCGACCTCAGCAATCGTCGCCGGCGCGATGACGGGCGCCGGCAGCAGCGGCGCCCTGGCGGCGCTGGTAGGCCGCAGCCTCGCCTCCGACAACACTCCGGTGGCGACAGCGCCGGCCGCGAGCCAATCGTCTCCCGCGGCCCAACCGCCCAGGTCCAAGGGCGGGGCTGTGTCGCATGCCGGCGGGCCGCTCACCTCTCCGGCGCCTGCCCCGGCCCCGGCGGCGAGCGGCCCGATGCCGAAGGAACCGGCTGCGACGCCGCCGGCCGAAACGGGCCCGGTCGAGCACGTCTTCGTGATCTCGCTCGCCGGCCCGGGCTACGAACAGTCCCTCGGAGCCCAGTCGCAGATGCCCTATCTCTCGGCGACCCTGCGTCCCAAGGGCAAGCTGCTGAGCAACTACACGCTGCTCGACGAAGCCGGGCTCCCCAATCGGATCGCGGCCCTCAGCGGCCAGCCGCCGAACGCGGCGACCAGCGCCGGCTGCTCGACCTACGCCGAGTTCCCGTCCACGTCCAAAACGGATTCGAACGGGGTGGTGCACGGCGCCGGCTGTGTCTACCCGGTCGAGACCCTGACCCTTGCCGACCAGTTGAGCAGCAACCGCCTCACCTGGCGCGCCTACGTCGAGGGAATGGTCGACGAGACGGGCGCCCCGGCGAACTGCGTCCATCCGGGCAGCGGAGAATCGGAAACGGCGACGCCCGGCGGATACGCGGCAAGGCAAAACCCCTTCGTCTACTTCCACTCGCTGCTCGACCTCGGCGACTGCTCCACCGACGACCTCCCGATCGCCAAGCTGACGGCCGACCTGCGCAAAGCGGACAAGACCCCGAACTACTCGTTCATCGCGCCGACGCCATGCGATTCCGGCGCGAGTGGCCAGTGCGCACCGGGCGCAACCGAGGGCCCGGCAAGCGCCGACGCCTTCCTTGCCGGCTGGGTCCCGAAGATCCTCGCCTCGCCTGCCTACGAGGCCGGCGGCCTGCTGATCGTCGACTTCGGCGGCGTGAACCCCCCGAACACGGAGCCGGGAGCGGCCCCGCCGGTCGATCCACTGCGTGTCGGTGCCCTCCTCATCTCGCCCTTCCTAACCCCCGGCTCCACCGACGCCGGGCCCTACAGCCCCTACTCGCTGCTCCGCTCGACCGAGGACCTCTTCGGCCTCAGCCCCCTCGGTCTCGCCAGCGGAGCCAAAACGAAGTCCTTCGCCTCGAGCCTGCTCAAAGAAAGCGGCGGCGACTGAGTTGACCCGCAAACACGGCGTGGGGTTACCTGGCCCGGCATCGGGGTAAAGCCCGAACACAGCCCTGGGTATTTCCCCGATGAATCCAGCTCGCAAAGGGCCGAGAATCGACCGATGACGATCCGCGACGAGACTTCTGCGCACCGCTTCGCCGATCGCCGCGATGCCGGGAGGCGGCTCGGCGAGCGGCTGCTGCCGCTGGCGGACGAGGATCCCGTGGTCCTCGGCCTGCCCCGCGGCGGCGTGCCCGTGGCCGAAGAGGTGGCGATGGCCCTGGGCGCCCCACTGGAGATCTTCTTGGTGCGCAAGCTCGGCGCTCCTCATAACCCCGAGTACGGGATCGGGGCGATCGCGGAGGACGGCACCCGGGTCTTCGACCCCGAGGCGTTGGCCGTGTTGGGAATCGACAACCGCACGCTTGAGGAGATCGTCGCCCGCGAGACCGCGGAGCTTCGCCGCCGGGTGGCCGCTTATCGCGGCGCCAGGGAGGCTCTGCCGCTCGACCGCCGCACGGTGATCGTCGTCGACGACGGAGTCGCAACCGGCGTCACCGACACCGCCGCGCTGCGCGCGGTCCGCCGCCGCCGCCCGCGCCGGCTGGTGCTTGCCGTGCCGGTCTGCCCGCCGGACTCGCTGGCGCGCCTGCGCGGCGAGGCCGACGAAGTCGTCTGTCTGGTCGCGCCGCCGCAGCTGTACGGGGTGGGCCAGTGGTATCGGGACTTCTCGCAGGTCTCCGACCGCGAGGTGGTCGCCGCCCTCGGCACGACGAGAAACGCAGCGGCTTGAGGCCGGTCATGATGAGCGGGTGAGCGATGCTCTCGTGCAGCATTACCGAACGGCGCGCCGCGACAGCGGCCTGGCTGTTCTTGAGGGCTTCCACGCCCTCAAGCACGCGCTGCGCTTCGGTGCCGAGCTGCTCGAGGCGGTCGCCTCGGACCCGGATGGGCTCGAGCGGTTGGCTGCCGATCTGGCCCCCGACCTGGCCGGCTCCCTGGCCGAGCGGGTCACTCCGGTGGACGCCGAGGCGCTGGCAAGGATGGTTCCCCAGGCGCCACGCACGGGCGTGGTCGCGATCGCCCGCCGTCCCGCGGTCGACGTCGCCGAGGCGCTGGCCGACGAGCGGCCCTCGCCGGTAGTCCTGCTCGAGGATCCGCGGACGATGGGCAACATGGGCGCCTGCGTGCGTGTCGCCGCCGCTGCCGACGCGGCGGGCGTCCTCACCACCGGCAGCAACGATCCCTGGCATCCGGATGCGTTGCGCGGCGGCGCCGGGCTGCACTTCGCCCTGCCGGTTGCGGCGATCGACGCCCTGCCGGCGGGAGACCGTCCGCTGGTCGCCGTCGATCCCGAGGGGGACCAGGCCGACCTGCGCGCCCTCTCGCCCCGCTCCGTTCTCGCCTTCGGAACCGAGCGCCACGGGTTGAGCGCCGAGCTGCTGGACCGTGCCGACGCCCGCCTTGCGATCCCGATGCGTGCGGGCGTGTCCAGCCTCAACCTGGCCACCGCCGTCGCCGCCGTGCTCTTCGCGCGGCGCCTCTGAGTCGCTTCCGCCGACGCCACCCGACCAACCCGCGGCGAGGGTGGGGGATTACGGATGCACGCAGCAGGTACAGGGCATAGCCTGCGGAACATGTGAGCGCGGCGTTTGGCCGCCACCGTTATCCCCGACCGAAAGGATTCGCCTTGCCGTTTGCCGACATCAACATCGGAGAAGCGCTCCTCGTCGCCTTCGAGGTGTTCTTCTTCGTGATCTGGATCTGGATCCTGATCACGATCCTCACCGATCTCTTCCGCGACCACGAGATCTCCGGCTGGACGAAAGCCGCCTGGGTCCTCTTCCTGGTCTTCATCCCGTTCCTGACGGCGCTGATCTACCTGATCGCCCGCGGCGCCGGCATGCGCGACCGCACGATCAAGGCGCAGGCGGAGGCGAAGCAGCACTTCGATTCCTACGTCCGCGAACAGGCGCACACCACGCCCGCCGATGAACTGCACAAGCTCAACGAGCTGAAGGAAAAGGGCGCGCTTTCGGCCGAGGAGTTCGAGAAGGCGAAGGCGAAGCTGCTGGCGTAGTTGATGAGGGATGCCGGCGCCCCTCCCCAAAACGCGCGGCAGGAGCCGCGCTGGAGTGTTTTGGGGAGGGGCGCCGGCATCCCTTTCGAAGCGCCTTGAGCTTTAGGGCTCCCATCCGAAGCATCGCCCATCTCCCGGGTGTCGGGATAGGCTTGGAAAACCCTCCCAAATTGCGGATTTTGCAACCAAAGTTGCAAGTTATTAGCAACTCCTAACATTTTTTCGGCCACTTCGCTAGCCTGCGCCGCCGATGCGCGCTTCCTCTCGCGGTAACTCCTGGCGGCTGCTGCTGCCCGCGGCGCTGCTTCTCGCCGTCCTCTGCATGGCCGCCTCGGCCCCTGCCAGGGATCTCGAAGAAAAGCTCGACGACACCCAGGGCAAGCTCAGCCACGTGCGGGAAAGCCAGAGCGCGCTGGCGGCGACGATCGCCGAACAGAACCACGCGATCGACTCGATGATCGGCGAAGTCTCGGCCCTGCGCCAGCGCCAAGCCGCGGTCGAGTCGGAACTCTCGGCCAAGCAGGACGAACTCGATCAGGCGACCGCGAAGCTGGCCGCCGACAAGCACCGTCTCACCGTGGTCCGCGCCCGGTTGCACCGTGCGCTCGGGGTCCTGCGCGAGCGCCTCGTGGCGATCTATGAGTCGGGTAGCCCTGACATGCTGAACGTCGTCCTCGACTCGGCGAGCTGGTCGGAAGTCACCACCCGCGCCGACTACCTGAACCAGGTGCAGGAATACGACGATTCGGTCGCTGCCCGCGTCAAGGGTCTGCGCGATCAGGCGCGCGCCGCCGTCAAGCGGATGACCTCCGTGCGCATCCAGATCAAGGACGCCCGCGACGCGATCGCCGTCAAGGAGCGCGAAGCCGCGGCGGCCAGCCAGGAAGCAGCAGCCCGCTTCGCCGAACTGAAGTCGGCCCAGGCGACGCGCCAGCAGTCGCTCGAATCGCTCGAGTCGCGCGAAGAAGCGCTGAGCAACAACCTCGCGGCGATCTCCGAACAGATCGAGAGCACCACCGGCGTCCCGGCGCAGGTGACCGACACCCCGGCGCCGCTGACGCCCGGCGAGGCCGCCGAATACATCTCGGAAAGCCAGGCCAGCGTTCCCAGCGCCGCCCCGGCCGCGATCGCCGCCGCAATCGAAGCTGCCAACTCAATCGCTACCACCCCCTACATCTGGGGCGGCGGCCACGGCTCTTTCGAATCCTCAGGCTACGACTGCTCGGGCGCGGTCAGCTTCGCCCTGCACGGCGGCGGCTTCCTCTCCAGCCCGCTCGACTCGACCGGCCTCGAGACCTGGGGCGCCCCGGGCCCCGGCCACTGGATAACCGTCTACGCCAACTCAGGCCACGCCTGGATGATCATCGCCGGCCTAGCCTTCGACACCGTAGGCGGCCCCGGCCCCCGCTGGCATAGCTCACCGGTCGACTCTCCAGAAGGATTCATCGCGCGCCACCCACCGGGCTACTGAGGGCCTGCCCCGGTAGGGGTGGAACGTCTTGTACTTTTTCGCGGGCGCTCGCTTGAAGCGCTAGCAATTCGGCGCTTCTCGAAAAAGTTAAGTGGAACCCCTACCGGGGCAGGCCTTCAGCCGCCACGGCTCTTCCACGTGGCGGCGTTGCCACGACTGACGTGGATCACGCCCTCGAAGCCTTCGCGTTGCAGGATCGAGGCAGCCAGCCCGCTGCGCTTGCCGGCCTTGCAGATCGTCGCGATCGGCCGCTCGCGGGGCAGCTCGTCGAGCCGCCCTCGGAGCTGGGCGAAGGGGATGTGGATCGAGCCGGGGACGTGGCCTTCGGCATACTCGGCGTCGCCGCGCACATCGAGGACCTGCGGACCGTTGCCCGACTCGACCCGGCGCGCCAGCTCCGCCAAGTCGATCGCCTCGATCCGCTCCACCGGCCGGTCCTCGGCGCGCCAGGCTGTCATGCCACCGCCGAGGAAGCCGCGCACCTCGAGGCCCACCGCGGCGAGCAGCTCGGCCGCCTCCAGCTCGTTGCCGTCCGAGGCGGCGACGACGAGCAGCTCGGCGTCGACCGGGACCATCTCGGCGACCTTGGTGGCGAAGCCGGTGTCGTAGGCGGAGGCGCTGATCGAACCGGGGATGTGGGCCTCGTCGAACTGCTCGTTGGTGCGCGAGTCGATCGCAAGCGCGCCGGCGGCGATAGCCGCCTCGAAGCCATGCGGGGTCAGCCGCGTCGGGGCCCCGATCGACTCGACCAGCGGCCCGCGGTTGAGCGAGACGATGTGGGCGACGTTGGGCGGCTTGCTGCCGATCGTGGCGACGGCGTCCTCGACGAACTCGGCCTCGCTGCCGAAGCCGAGCGCCCGGTTGTGGCGTCGCTCGAAGGCGATCGTAGAGCTGGTCTTGAGGTCGATCCCGGAGCTGCCGCAGAGCGAGCCGCCCAGGTGACCGGGCCAGACCTCGGTCTCCTCAGGCAACGCCATGAGTCGCCCGTGCAGGGAGCGGAAGATGTCGGCGGCGCCCTGGCGCGGCTCGATCGCGAGGTCGGGACGGGCGACGTCGCCGACGAAGAGCGAGTCCCCGGTCAGCGCCGCCCAGGGATCGTCGCCGCGGGCCGCGTCACGGAGCAGGAAGGAGGTGTGCTCGGGCCGGTGGCCGGGGGTGTGGATCGCCTCGATCGTCGCGCCCTCGCCGAGCTCCAGCGTCCAGCCGTCGGCAAAGGCCTCGTGTGGGTACTCGGCCCCGGCCAGTTGGTGGACGTGGATCGTCGCCCCGGTGGCGCGGGCGAGACGGCCGTGGCCGGAGACGTGGTCGGCGTGGTTGTGGGTCTCCAGCAGGTGCTCGATCCTCACCCCGTGCAGGCGGCTGAGGTGCAGGTAGGGGTCGATGTCCCACTGTGGGTCGACGACCGCGGCGACGCCCGAGGCCGTGTCGCCGACCAGATAGGAGGCGCAGCCGAGGTCCTCGTGGATGATTTGGCGAAAGAGCATCGGTCGGGCGCTTTCCGAAGCGGCGGTCGAACGGCTACGGTTCGATCAGGGTACCGACGAGAGAAGGAGCGTCATGGCAGGCGAGGCCAACACTGACTTGGAGAAGGAGCTCAGCGCCCTTTTGGAGGTGGAGCGGTTCGAGCCATCGGCGGAGTTCCGCGAGCGGGCTCTTTGGAGCGACCCGGCCGTATACGAGGAGGCGGCGGCGGACCCCGAGGCCTGGTGGCTGCGCCAGGCGACCGAGCTGCTCGACTGGGCCGAGCCGCCGAGCCAAGGGCTCGACGAGTCCAACCCGCCCTTCTTCAAGTGGTTCGCCGACGGCAAGCTGAACGCCTCGGCCAACTGCCTCGACCGCCACGTCGAGGCGGGCAACGGCGACCGCATCGCCTACCGCTGGCGCGGCGAGGAGGGAGAGGAGCGGGAGATCACCTATGCCGGCCTGCTTGCCGACACCCAGCGCTTCGCCAACGCCCTGCGCGACCACGGGATCGGCAAGGGCGACGTGGTCGGGATCTACCTGCCGATGATCCCCCAGGTCGCCGTTGCGATGTTGGCGACTGCCCGGATCGGGGCGATCCACAACGTCGTCTTCGGCGGCTTCTCGGCCGGGGCGGTGCGCGAGCGGATGGAGTTCTCCGAGGCGAAGGCGCTGGTCACCGTCGACGGCGCCCGCCGCAAGGGCAAGACGGCGCCGGTCAAGCAGCAGGTCGACGAGGCGATCGGCGACGTGGGTTCGATCGAGACGATCTTCGTCGTCCGCCACACCGGGACCGAGTGCGCGATGCGGGAGGGCCGCGACGTCTGGTTCGAGGATGCCTGCGCCGCTGCCGACCCGGTTTGCGCGCCGGAGCCGATGGGCGCCGAGGACCCGCTTTTCATCCTCTACACCTCGGGCTCGACCGCAAAGCCAAAGGGGATCCTCCACACCACCGGCGGCTACATGGCCGGCGTCGCCTACACCCACCGCTACGTCTTCGACCTCGAGCCGGAGTCCGACGTCTACTGGTGTGCGGCCGACGTCGGCTGGATCACCGGCCACTCCTACATCGTCTACGGGCCGCTCGCCAACGGCGCCACCAGCGTCATGTTCGAGGGCGCACCCGACTACCCCGGCAAGGACGTCTGGTGGGAGATCGTCGAGAGCTGCGGGGTGACGATCCTCTACACGGCGCCGACGGCGATCCGCGCCTGCATGAAGTGGGGAGCGGAGCACCCCGCCGGCCGCGACCTGACCTCGCTGCGCCTGCTGGGCAGCGTCGGCGAGCCGATCAACCCGAAGGCCTGGCTCTGGTACCACAAGGTGATCGGCGGCGAACGCTGTCCGATCGTCGATACCTGGTGGCAGACCGAGACAGGCCAGATCATGATCTCGCCGTTGCCGGGGATCACCGCGACCAAGCCCGGCTCGGCGACGATGCCGCTGCCGGGCGTCGACGCCGCGGTGCTCGACGAGAGCGGCGAGCCGGTCGAGGGGGGAGAGGGGCTGCTGGTCCTGCGCCGGCCCTGGCCGGGGATGCTGCGCACGCTCTTTCGCGAGGACGATCGCTTCGTCGAGACCTACTTCTCCCGCTTCGGCGTGGAGACCTACCTGGTCGGCGACGCGGCGCGCCGCGATTCCGACGGCTGCTTCTGGGTGCTGGGACGGATCGACGACGTGATCAACGTCTCCGGCCACCGCCTCTCCACGGCGGAGGTCGAGTCGGCGATCGTCTCCCACCCGAAGGTCGCGGAGGCGGCGGTGATCGGACAGTCAGACGAGGACACCGGCCAGGCGATTTGCGCCTTCGTCACCCTCGAGGGCGACCACGAGGGCAGCGACGGGATGGTCGCCGAGCTGCGCGACCACGTCGCCGAGCGGATCGGCAAGCTGGCCCGGCCAAAGCGGGTGATCTGGTCCGGCGACCTTCCCAAGACCCGCTCCGGAAAGATCATGCGCCGCCTCCTGCGCGACATCGCCGAGGGGCGCGAGCTGGGCGACGTGACGACCTTGCGCGACCCGGATGTGATGAAGGAGCTGGAGGCGAAGGTCGCCGCGCGGCAAGATGGCGAGGGGTGAGGCCCATCCCGGCAGGGGGTTCCGCTTAACTTTTTCGGTGGGACGGGGCTGGGCTGGCGCTCGGGCGCGGTCGACGAAAAAGTACAAGACGCTCCACCCCCTGCCGGGATGGGCCTCAGTGAGCGCGTTCGTTGACCATCCGCTCGACTGCGATCTCGAGCGATTGCAGCTGTTCCTGTACCCCGCGTAGCTCGCGGAGGGCGATTTTCTCTGCTGAGGTTTGCTCGCTCTCAAGCTCTTCCTCGATCTCGGCTATTTCGGGGCTGAGGAAGCGCTGGGCGAAGGCGCCGGTGAGCAGGGCCACGAAGCCGATGCCGACGATCAGGATGAAGGTTGAGACGACCTCCCCTCCCGTCGTCGTCGGGTAGATGTTCGAGCCGAGCGTGGTCATCGTCGTCACCGCCCAGTAGATGCCGTCCCAGTCGGCGAGGTGCTGGCTGTGCTTCTCGAAGGCGACGAACAGGGCGCCCCCGCCGACCACGGTCAGGATCGCGAGCAACATCGCGTAGTGCAGCCCCTCCAGCGAGAAGACCTCGCGCGAGAGCTGCGCCAAGCGAAGCAGGCGCAGGAGGCGGAGCAGCCGCAGCACCCGCAGGCCCTGCAGACCAGCCGGCAGGACCGGAGGAGTAAGGACGACGATGATCAGGTCGAGGGGGTTGTGGCGCAGCCAGACCCGGCGTTTGGGCACCACTGCCAGCATCACCACGAGCTCGATCGCGAAGGCGATCCAGGTGACCCAGTTGAGCACCCGCGCGACGTCCTCCAGCGCCCCACCCGGATGCGACTCGCTGATCGCCACCATCGGGATCGTCAGCGCCGCCGCGACCATCATCGGTGTGTTCAGCTTTTCGGCGACCCGCGTGCTCCGTGCGTCCATCCCTGGTGCGTAGCGCACCGTCGTTTCGGTCGCCTCGGAGGCCATCCGCGTCTGATTCGACGCGACCGCCACAGTGCCTACCTCAAGCGCCTGCCCAGACCAGGCAGGGTGGCGATTCGCCCGGCCCCAGAAACGACAAGACCCGCCGGAGCGGGTCGAGCCTGGTGAACGGGGAACCACCCCGCAGGTACCTCCAAGCGACTGACACTCGCCAACTGGAGGCTACCACCAGACACGACCCGCTTTCCCATCTGCGGAGGGCGCCGGACTCGAACCGGATCCGGCGGTTAACCGGACAGGGCGAGTGTCAGTCGCTTGGGGATACCCATCCCCATCACCCTCCTGCAGGCGATGCTAGTAGCGAAAATCCCTTCGATCGCGACCGTCTCTCAATTGACCCAGTGATGTGACAGGTACTTAATTCAGGGTTCAAGCAGCTCGACCGGGTTGCCGTGATAGCCGACGCGGGCGAGGTGGCGAGTCTCGCCGCCGGGCCAGGTGGTCAGCTCAAGGGCGGCACGGTCGTCGACTGGCTCCATCCGCAGCCACGCCAGCGGGGCATCGCCGCTGGCCTTTTCGCCCGCCGCTTCGATGTGACCGAAGAAGGACGCACGCTCCTCGTCGCGCAGGTACTGGCTGACGATCGAGTGGAAAAGCACCGTGGCCCGGCCGGGCGCCCGTTCCCTGAGCGTCCGCTCGGTCCAGGTGGCCGCCGTCTCGCGCTCGATCGTGACCGGTACCTCTTCCGCCACCGTCAAGGCCGCCCGCATACGAGCAATCCGCTCGGGCTGGTCGGGCCACACGTAGGAGAGCAGGGCCAACCGACCCTCGGAGGTAGAGGCGTCGACCGGGTTTGCGTCGCAGCCGCGGCGCTCGGCTACCTCTACAGCCTCGGGTAGTCCCGGTGCCTTCCCTTCGAGCTCGAACTCGAGCTGCAGGGGCGAGTCGGGCGGGCCCCAGGAAAATCCGTCCGCGTCGTAGCGGAAGCGGTCCCAGCGCAGGTTGAGCCCGGCGCTCGTGCCGGCCTCCAAGAGCCGCAGGGGTAGCCCGGTCTCGGCGGCGACGGTCAGGAACCCGAAGAGGAGGGCGTTGCAGCGACCGACCTCGTTTGTCTGCACCGGCAGGTCGATGAGCGGGCGAATCTCTCCGGCATTGCGCTCGATCGTCTCGCGGAGTGCCTCCCAGGCCCGCGACGCATTGCCCGCCTCATAGGCGGCGGCCAGGGCCGGCTCCCGCCCGGTCAACACCATGCGGTTCACCGTCCCCAGCAGACGCAACCCGAGTACCGAGAACCGCGGGTCGCCCTCGTGGCCGCGCAGTACCTCCCAGACCGCCCCGCCCGCCTCAACGTCCGCGGCCGCCCGCTCCAGCAGCCCGGCGTAGAGGGGCGACCCGATCATCCGGCAGGCCTCGGCCTGCCAGCGCAGCTCCGTCGCAATCGTGTCCTCCGCCGATCCCGTCATCGGCCAGATCCTAGGCCGCCCCACCACAAATGCCCGGTGACTTCGCCTCATCGGCCCTATTGGCGAAGTCAGAATGTAGTTTGCTAAACTAATTACCAAGGCTAATTAATGAACGGGACGCTTGACACTCCTCTCACCGACTCCGCCGCGCGGTTGCGGATGGCGATCGTGCGGACGGCGCGGCGTTTGCGCCAGGAGGCTGCGGGGACCGGGGGGGAGCTGACCCCCACGGGGGCCTCGGCGCTGGCTACGGTGGAGCGGCACGGCCCGCTGACCCCGAGCGAGCTGGCGGAGATCGAGCGGATCAAGCGGCCGACTGCGACCCGGACCCTGCGCGTCCTGATCGAGGCCGGTTTGGTTGACCGCGCCCCCGACCCGGCCGACGGGCGCAGCGCCCTGGTCAGCATCAACGCCGCCGGGCGCGAGCGGCTGCGGCGGCTGCGCGGGCGCAAGAACGCTTACCTGGCACGCCGCATGCGCGACTTGCCCGTCGAGGATGTGCGCACGCTGGATCGCGCCGCCGAGATCCTCGAGGGGATCCTGGAGGAGCGTCGGTGAGCGCGGGCTTGCGGCGCAGCTTCGACTCCCTCGCCGTCCCCAACTATCGCCGCTACTTCGCCGGGCAGCTGGTCTCGCTGTCGGGCAACTGGATGCAGACGGTGGCCGCGGTCTGGCTGGTGCTCAGCCTGACCGGCAGCGGCGTCGCGGTCGGCTTCACTACGGCCCTGCAGTTCCTGCCGATGCTGCTCTTCGGCGCCTGGGGCGGGCTGCTCGCCGACCGCTTTCCGAAGCGCAAGCTGCTGATGGCGACCCAGGTGTTGATGGCACTTCCGGCCATCGCTCTGTTCGCCGTCGCCGCTGCCGGCGTCGCGGCACCCTGGATGGTCTACCTCGCGGTCTTCGCGATGGGAACGGTCAACGCGGTCGACAACCCGACCAGGCAGAGCTTCGTGATCGAGATCGTCGGGCCCGACCGCGTCGTCAACGCGGTCAGCCTCAACAGCGTCATCGTCCAGTCGGCGCGGATCGTCGGGCCCGCCTTCGCCGGGCTGCTGATCGCCGGGTTCGGCGTCGCACCATGCTTCGCCGTCAACGCCCTCACCTTCGGCGCGATGATCCTGGCGCTCTCGCGGATGGACCAGGCGCAGCTGCGCCTGGCACCTTGCGCGACGCGCGAACCGGGCGCCATCCGCGCCGGCCTGCGCTACGTGCGCGCGACCCCCGAGCTCGCCGTCCCGCTGGGCCTGATGGCGCTGGTCGGCACCTTCGGCTTCAACTTCCAGGTCGTCCTGCCGCTGCTGGCGAGGTTCAGCTTCGGCGGTGGCGCCGGCACCTACGCCGCGCTGGTCTCGGCGATGGCGATCGGCTCGGTCGCCGGCGCCCTGATCACCGGCGCCCACGGCCGCACCTCGCCACGCCTGATCGCCGGGGCGGCGCTGGCCTTCGGCGCCTTCGCCCTGTGCGCCGCGATGGCCCCGGGACTGGTCGTCGAGGTTGCGGCGCTGATCGTGCTCGGCGCCGCTGCGGTGACCTTTGCGGCATCGGTCAACTCCTCGCTCCAGCTCTCCGTCGCCCCTCACATGCGCGGCCGGGTGATGGCGCTCTACTCGGTCGTCTTCCTCGGCTCGACTCCCATCGGCGGCCCCCTGGCGGGCTGGCTCTCGGAGGCCTACAGCCCGCGAGTCGCGCTGCTGCTTGCGGCCTCGGCCGGGCTCTCGGCCGCGTGGGCCGCGCACGTGGCTTTGGGCCGGCGCCCGTCGCGCCCCGAGAGCCAGAACAGCACCGCGAAGACGGCGAGCCCGAGGACGTTGAGCACCAGCTTGTAGTCGAGCTCGACCGAGCCGAAGATGTCCTCGCGGCTCGGTCGCGTGGTCGGGACCAGTCCGGCGGCGCTGAAGAGACCGTCGACGGCGAGCGCGGCGAGGATCATCGTCAACAGCATCAGGGCGACGATCCGGATCGTGAAGGGCCAGCCGTAGTACTTGCGGTAGATGGCGACGATCGGCAGCACGATCAGGTCGGCGAAGATGAAGGCCATCACCCCGGCGAAGCTGATCCCGCCCGACCAGAGCACCGCGGCGAGGGGGATGTTGCCGATCGAGCAGACGAAGCTGAGCACGGCGATCAGCGGCCCGACGATCACGTTCTCGATCGTGACCACCCAGTCCGGGGCATCGGTGACGAAGAGGCTGTTGAAGAAATCGTCGCCGAGCAAGCCGATGAAGCCGGCGAGCAGGAAGCCCACACCGATCTCCTTCCACAGCATCTGCCAGTCGCCGACGAAGTTGTGGGAGACGCCGGTCCAGCTCGAGACGGAGAGGAGGCGCTCTCGCAGGCTCGGCTGGGGGCCCTCGGCATGGCCGTGGTCGTGCTCGTGCCCTGCGTCGGCCTCCTGCGCGTGGCGGCGCGCCTGCTCCTCCAGCCGCGGCGAGACGAAGGCGCGCAGCAGGATCGTCATCAGCACGATCATCACGATGCCGCCGACGTACTCGGCGAGAGTGAACTGCCAGCCGAGCAGCACCCAGAGCACCAGCCCGAGCTCCCAGACCAGGTTGGTCGAGGCGAACTGGAAGGCGAGCGCGGAAGCGGCCGAGGCCCCCTTCTGGAAGAGGCTCTTGGCGATCGCGATCGCCGCGTAGGAGCAGGAGGAGGAGGCGGCGCCCAGGCCCGTGGCCCAGGCGACCGGCCTGGCGTCGTCGCCCGCGAGCGTGGCCTGGATCCGCTCGCGCGGCACCCAGGCCTGGACCACGGCGGAGATCGCGAAACCGAGGACCAGGGCCCACCAGACCTCGTAGGCCATCAGCAGGGACTGCTTGAGGCCTTCGGCAATCGTGCTCAGGACATCGCCCATCGGGTCACCGTAGCAAATACCCCCTGGGGGTATGTGATCAACCGATGCCGAGGCGCCGGGATCGTTCGACGGCTCGGGCAACGATCTCCTCGAGGTCCGGAACCTCGCCGCCCCGCATCAGCACCCGTCCGTCGACTACGGTCGTGTCGACGACGGATCCGCTCGCCGCGTAGACCAGGTCGGAATGCAGGTCGCCGAGGCTGAGCTCGGACGTTCCCCCCCGCAGCAAGAGGAAATCCGCGGGTCCCCCAACCCGGAGCGCATCTCGCTTGGGGGCCATGTCCTCCCGAACTCGATGCGCGTGCGGTGGGACGCTTGTGAGCAGGGGGGCTTGGGCCCCGGTGGCAATGCGCCAGGCCTCCTCGGCTGGAAGGATCGTCGGGTCACCGGCGGCCTGGCGCTGGGTGAGGGCGAAGACCTTGAGGTCCGCGAGCAGATCGAGCGAGTCGTTGGATCCCGCGCCATCGGTGCCCAGCCCGATCGCGACGCCCGCCCGCCGGGCGGCCGGGTAGGGAAGGACTCCGCCGACGGCCAGCTTCATGTTGGCGACCGGATTGGCGACAACCGTGCAGCCACGCTCGGCGACCAGCTCCAGCTCCGCCCGGTCGAGCCATACGCCGTGGGCGAGGACGGTGCGCGGCCCCAGCATCCCCAGCCGGTCGAGGTAGGCAGCCGGACGCAGCCCGTGCCGATCAAGGCAGTCGCTCACCTCCTGCTCGGTCTCGGAAAGGTGGATGTGGACCGCCAGCCCACACTCCGCCGCCAGCTCGGCGGTCCAGCGCAGCAGCTCTTCGCTGACCGTGTAGATCGCGTGCGGGGCAAGGGCACGCTCGACCTCGGGCCCGAGGTCGGCCAGCTCCTCGAGGTCGCCCAGAGCCGTCTCCTGCATCGCCGCCGTTTTGCCGTCGGCGTCGAAGAGCGGCCCCCCGATCGTCGCCCGCAGTCCCGCGTCGCGCACGGCGCGCGCGGTCGCGCCCGGGTGCCAATACATGTCCCAGAAGCGGGTGGTGCCGGTGCGGATCATCTCGGCGCAGGCCAGGCGGGTCCCCCAGTAGACGTCCTCGGGCTCGAGCTTCGCCTCGACCGGCCAGATCACCTCGCGCAGCCAGCGCATCAGCGGCAGGTCCCCGCCCCAGCCACGGAAGAGGGTCATCGCAGCGTGGGTGTGGCCGTTGACGAGGGACGGGACCAGGAGCGCGCCGGCCGCGTCGATCTTCTCGTCGCCGGGCTCTGGCCCGACGCCGGGGCCCAGGGCGGCGATCCTGCCGTCCTCGCAACGCACCCCCACGGCTTCACCGTCGAGGACCACCCCGGAGATAGCGAACGGTGCGGCGATCGTGCCGGTCACCGCCCCACCGCGCCGAGCCGCGGCAGCACCGCCGCCAGCCCGTCGTGCAGCAGCAGGGCGTTGGCGGCGCGAGCCGCCTCGAGCTCGAGGATCTCCAGCGAGCCGGTGCCGATTCCGTTGGCAAGGTTGTCGACGAGGCAGACCGCGGCGTAAGCGAGGCCCAGCTCGCCGGCGACGATGCACTCCGAGCCGATCGTCATCCCGACCACGTCTGCGTAATCGGCCATCAGCCGGATCTCGGCGGGCGTCTCGAAGCGGGGACCGATCGCCTGCCAGTAGACGCCTCCGTCGCGCAGCTCGCCCGCGCTCAACGGCCAGGCGGCAAGGACTTCGCGACGCAGGCCGGACGCAAACCCCGGCACGCCGTGGGCATGCTCGTCGGAGAAAATCGAGAGACCGAGGTGCAGGGCGATGAAGTCGTCAGGGCAGACCAGGCTCCCCACCGCAAGAGCAGGGCTGAGCGAGCCGACCGAGCCGATCGCGAGCACGCGGTCACAGCCCTGCTCCACGAGCGACCTCAGGTTGGCCGCGTAGTCGATTTCGTGCGGAAGCCGGTAGACGCCCTCGCCGTGACGCTGCATGATCGCGGCGCCATGCTCGGCGGCCGCCGCGGCGATCGTCTTGCCGCTCGGCCCCAGCCCGCTGCTGCCAAGTATCACCGCCAGCCGTCCCATGGCGCCGATCCTACGCGCATGGCGAGGACGGACAGGCGGCACTCGCTCCCTTATGGTGCAGGGGTGGCCGATCGCCAGTCGGAGAGAGAAGAGAGCGAGAGCGAACGACTCGACCGCAACCTCAGCGAGCTCCTCCAGGAGCTACGCGTGGCGTTGCCCGGCGTCCAGGTGCTGTTCGCCTTTCTCCTCGCGGTGCCCTTTCAGCAGAACTTCACGAAAATCACACCCTTCCAGGAGAGGGTTTATTTCGCCACCCTGCTCCTCACCGCGATCTCGGCTGTCCTCCTCATCTCCCCCTCCGCCTACCACAGGATGACCTTCCGCATGCAGCAGAAGGACGACCTGATCTTTCTCGCCAACAAGCTCGCGATCGCCGGCCTCGGCTGCCTGGCGCTGGCGATGACGGGGGCGATCATGCTGATCACCGACGTGTTGTTCGGCGGCGCCGCGACCGTCGTCACCAGCGCCGCGACGCTGCTGATGTTCGCAACCTTCTGGTACGCGCTGCCACTTCAGCGCCGGCTCAGTCTTGCGAAGAGTGAGCGGCCCTGAAGCGATCGCCCCAGAGGCCGACCATCTCGTCGGCGAATTCATCGGTGAGCGGCATCTCCTCGGCTTCGTCAAAGAGCATTTCGAGGTCCAGCTCCCAGACGTAGATCTTCAGGTCGAGAGTTACCGCGAGTTCGCTGCTGACGCCCTCTTCGATCAGCTCATAGGCCTCGCGAAGCGTCATCACGTTGGTCCTTTTGTCGGCGGCGAAGATCGCCATCGCGTCGGGCCCCGCCTTCGCGACTCGCCAGCGGTGCTCGTTCTTTCGCTCCTCGTAATCGTCGATCGTCTCATCTTCGGTCAGCGCCTCGACCAGATCCGCCACCCGCTCGCCGAAGCGCTCTCGTATCTCGCTCGCCTCTACGTCGCTCTTCTCGACCACGTCGTGAAGCAGGGCAGCGGCCAGCACCTCGTCGCCGTAGCGATGCCCGACCAGGATCTCGGCGACCGCGAGCGGGTGCGCGATGTAAGGCAATCCGTCGCTGCCGCGGCGAAGTTGGCCGGCGTGAGCGCGGCGAGCCGTCTCCAGGGCTTCCTTGACCAGTTCCGATCTCTCGATCGCTGCCTCGATCCCAGGAGTCGACGACATCAAGTCGCAGCGTAGCGGGCACCGCGAATCGGTCTGATTCTGGTACTCAGCTTGCAGCGGCGGCTGTCCGCGCGGGCAGCTCGTACTCCGCCCGCTCCACTGCCAGCTCGATTCCGCCCGGCTCGCCCCCCAGCGCCCCCCAACGCTCCGACGCTTCGCGGCCGAGCAGGTCGAGCTGCTCGTCCGAGTGCATCGGATCGTGGTGGAAGAGGGCTGTGCGGCGAGCGCCCGAGCGGTGGGCGAAGGAGACTGCGTGCGAGAGGGATGAGTGGCCCCAGCCGATGTGGTCGGGGTACTCGGCCTCGGTGTACTGGCCGTCGTGGATCAGCAGGGAGGCATCGCGAGCGAGCGCCAGGCCGGAGATCCAGTCCTCCTCGAGCGTGTCGAGGTCGGCACCGAGGGCGGGCTCGTGGTCGGGTATGTAGGCAAGCGAGGAGTCGCCGTCGTCGATGCGGTAGCCGAGGGTGGGGCCGCGGTGGGCGACCGAGGCGGCGCGGATCCGCGCCGGGCCGATCTCCCACTCGGCCTGCGGGCAGTGGCGGAAGGAGACGTCGCAGGGCAGCTCGCGGACCTCGACCGGCGAGAGCGGCGCCGAGATGTAGCGGGCGATGCGGTCGCGCAGCGAAGCCTCCGGCGAGGCCGGGCCCCAGATCACGATCTCGGTCTGGGGGCGGAAGGCCGGGGCGAAGAAGACCAGGCCCTGGATGTGGTCGAGGTGGAGGTGGGTGAGGAGGATGTGGAGGCGAGCCGGCTCGGCGGCTAGGGCGAGCCCGAGGCTGCGGATGCCGGTGCCGGCGTCGAGCGCCAGCAGCGAGCCGTCCGAGAGGGTGACGCCGACGCAGGAGGTGTTGCCGCCATAGCGGATCGTCTCCGGCCCCGGGGAGGGGATCGAGCCGCGCGTGCCCCAGAGCTTGACCTTCATCTCAGCCCACCGGTCCGTTGGGCGAGGCAGCCGGCCAGAAGACGGCGATCGCCCCTTGGGAGCCGTGCGCGGTGAGGATCGGGAAGGCCGATGCTTCGACCTGGTGGCGGGCACCGTCGGCGGAGCTGATCTCGAAGTCGGCGTGGGCAGGGCGGCCGTTGCGCACCGCGACTACCAGCGGCAGCTCGTCGTAGGGGATCGGCTCGCCGCCCTCGTCGAAGGGACCAAACAGCGAGCCCCACTCGTCGGGCCCGACGGCTCCCAGCTCCTCAAAGCGCTTGCCCAGCAGCATCCCGGCGGCCTCGTTGTAGAAGACGAGGACGCCACCCTCGTCGACCAGGAAGGCCGGAGTCGAGAGCGCAGACATCAGGTTGCGAGCCAGGATCAGCTCGAGGGGCCTCTGCGTCACGGTTGTCACTTTAGATAGTTGGGATTGCCCACGGCCAGGGTGGGCGGCCGCGGATCGAGCCGAGCAACGGGACGGGTTAGCTTCGAACCCGGGCGCTCCCGACTGCGTGAGGTTGATCACTTTGCCTCGCTGTCGTGGGTCGCGGTTGGGATCGAGTACGGTCCGCTCCCGATGGAGGGCGCCACCCAAGCGCAGACCGACGATCCGGCGATCGAGCCCGCGCGCGAGCCGAGCCCGATGTACAGGGCTGCGATGGCGGCCTGCCGGCCGGCGATGGTCTGGGGTCGGCTGGAGGTGGAGGGACTCGAGGCGCTGCCCGAGAGCGGGCCGGTGCTGGTCGTGGGCAACCACGACAGTCACTGGGACCCGGTCACGGTCGGCGTCGCCGCGATCCGGCGACGCCAGATCAAAGCGCTGGCGAAGGCAGAACTCTGGAATGTGCGCGGCCTGGCCCCGGTCCTCAACGGCATGGGCCAGATCCCGATCGAGCGCGGTGCCGGCGATGCCGATGCCCTTGCCCGCGCGATCGAGGAACTGCGGCGCGGCGCCTGTATCGGCGTCTTCCCCGAGGGCACGCGCTCGCGCGGCAGGGAGTTGCGGGCGCGCAGCGGTGTCGGCCGCCTCGCTCTCGAGGTGCCCGAGGCGAAGCTGGTCTGCGTAGCGGTCGAGGGCACGACCGGCTACACGCGCTTCCCGCGCCGCCCCCGGGTTCACACCCGCTTCTTCGAGCCGGCGAGCGGCCAGGCCCAGCCCGGCGAGGAGCCGGGAGAGCTGGCGGCTCGGCTCTTGGCGGAGATTCGCCAGCTGGTCCCGCCGGTCAGTCTCGGTCGGAAGTCTTAGGCTGCCGATTTCTTGCGCTGGGGTGGGGGGAGCCTGGCCGCCCTCCAGTCGAATTGACACCCCATGCGCTTCGCGCATGGGGTGAACCTTGAGCGCGGCCTTCGGCCGCGCGATAACCGGATTGCATTTCCGCCGCCTTCGGCGACTTTCGCCTGGAGGGCGGCCAGGCTCCCTCGACACGCCCCCGATA
>JBJMKO010000072.1:0-2041 GCA_045805805.1 Solirubrobacterales bacterium
CGATCCAGCCGGCAGAGATGGCGACGGCGAAGAAGCCGGCGACCACAGCACCGCCGATCAGCGCCGAACCGAACGACCCACGGAAGAAGCTTCGCGCCTTGTTCATCGACGCAACTCTAGAGGCGCTTCTTCAGCGATTCCTAAGCGATCCTCAAGCGGAACTAAAAGTCTGCCGTCAGGGAAGGCGGTGCTCGCGAGTGCCCTCGTCGGTCCCGGTCAGCTCGCGTGTCTTGCGCTCGGGATCGGTGGCAACCATCAGCGCCCCGCCGATCAGCACCGCATCGACCCCGACCCGCTCCAGCTCTTCCAGCTCGGCGCGCGAAGAGATGCCGCTCTCGGCGACGACCGTCTTGCCAGCCGGTACGTCCGGCATCAGCTCATACGTCCGCGAGACGTCGACGGAGCCCTCGTCAAGGTCACGATTGTTGATCCCAATTACATCGGCATCCATCTCCAGGGCCCGCTCCAGCTCCTCGGCGTCGTGGACCTCGATCAGGCAATCGAGGTCGAGTCCACGCGCCTCCTCATACATCGCCCGCAGCTCCCGGTCGCCGAGAGCGCGGACGATCAGCAGCACAGCATCGGCTCCGTTTACCGCGGCCTCGTAGAGCTGATACGGGTCGACGATGAAATCCTTACGCAGGATCGGCAGGTCACAGGTCTCGCGCGCGGCGCGCAGATCTTCAAGCGAGCCGCCGAAGTGGCGTTCATCGGTAAGCACCGAGAGCGCCGCCGCGCCGCCGCGCTCGTAGGCCCCGACCTGCTCAGCGACGGAGGCTGAGGCGGAAATGTCTCCGGCGCTCGGCGAGCGGCGCTTGAACTCGGCGATCAACGACAGACCCGGGCGCACTAGCGCCTCACTGAAAGGACGGTCCTCGCCGCGCCCGGACAGGCGCGTCTCAAGCTCCGCCTGCGAAGCCTGGCCACGGCGCTCCTCCACCCCTTCGCGCGCCACCGAGATCAGCTGCTCGATCATTGCCACTTGACAGGCGCAGCCTAACCCGCAGGAGCAGCGGTCGTTGCGACAAGGCGCCCAAGCAACTCGAAAGCGGCCCTGGAATCGATTGCCGCAGCCGCCTTCTCGACACCATCGGCAAGGCTCTCCGCCGCGCCGCCGACGTAGATGGCGGCCCCCGCATTGAGCAGGACGAGGTCGCGACGCGGGCCGCTCTCGCCTTCCAATACGGCCCCCACGGCGACGGCATTCTCTTCCGGCGTCCCCCCGGCGACCTTCTCCAGCTTGGCCTCGGCGAAGCCGAAATCGCCCGGCTCGACGAAGTGCTCTTCGGTGCGACCCTCGATGACCTCAATCAGCCGCGTACGCGAGGAGATCGAGATCTCATCGACCCCGTCCTCGGCGGTGACGACCATCGCGCGGACACTGCCCAAGCCGACCAAGGCCTCGGCGATCGTCTCCTGATAGTGGCGGTCGGAGACGCCGAGGAGCTGGCGCTGCGCCCCGGCCGGGTTGGTCAAGGGGCCGAGGAAGTTGAAGATCGTCCGCACGCCGAGCTCCTTGCGCACTGGGATCACGTGAGCCATCGCCCTGTGGTGGCGCGGCGCGAACATGAAGCCGAAGCCGAGCTCGTCGATGCAGCGACCGACCTGCTCGGGCTCCAGCTCGATGTTGACGCCGAGCGCTTCGAGCAGATCGGCGGAGCCGCACCAGCTGGTGTTGGAGCGGTTGCCGTGCTTGGCAACCGCACAGCCAGCCGCCGCGGCGACCAACGCCGCCGTGGTCGAGACGTTGAAGGTGGACGGCCCACCGCCGGTCCCGGCAGTGTCAACAAGGTCGGTGCGAGAGGTGGCGACGGGGGTTGAGAGCATGCGCATCGTGCGGGCCAGGCCGACCAGCTCCGGGACCGTCTCCCCCTTCGCCCGCAGGGCGATCAGGAAGGCGGCGGTCTGGACCTCGCTCGCGCGCCCCTCCATGATCTCGGCCAACACGGTGGCGGCGTGGTCAGCCGTGAGGTGATCGCCGGCACAGACAGCATCGATCGCCCGGGTGACCACGTCGTTGGGAGTCATCACCCCCACACTC
>JBJMKO010000073.1:0-1646 GCA_045805805.1 Solirubrobacterales bacterium
AGAAGCCGTCCTAGCGAGAGCGGCCCGTGGCAATCGATCTCGAGGTGGTGGCTGATGAAAGGGCGGCGGCGCGCAGGGCTGCTGAGTTAATCGCTGCGACAGGCAGCGCGGCGGTGGCCGAGCGCAACGTGTTCTCGCTGGCGATGAGCGGCGGCCGCAGCCCCTGGGCGATGCTGGCGATGCTCGGCGAAGACGAGGCGATGCCCTGGCCCGAGACCGAGCTCTTCCAGGTCGACGAGCGAATCGCCTCGCCGGGCAGCGAGGACCGCAACCTCACCCACATGGTGCTCGGTCTCTCAATGGACCACCAGGCGACCCTGCGGCCGATGCCGGTCACCCAGCGTGATCTTGAGGGTGCCGCCGCCAACTACGAAAACACGCTTCCGGATCCCCTCGATTGCGTCCACCTCGGCCTCGGCCCCGATGGCCACACCGCCTCGCTGGTACCCGGCGACCCGGTCCTAGACGTGACCGGCCGCCGCGTCGCACTGACCGAGACCGCCTACCAGGGTCACCGCCGCATGACCCTCACCTATCCGGCTCTCGCCTCCGCCAGGCAGGTCGTCTGGCTCATCACCGGCCCCGACAAGGTCGATGCCTTGGCCAGGCTCCTCGCCGGCGACAGGTCGATCCCGGCCGGTCGGGTCGAGAACGCGAAGATGACCGTTGTGGCCGATGAGGCTGCGGCATCCAGCTGAGTCGTTGCGATTGAATGCGTTAGCGGATTCGCTAACATCCCAGTTATGAATGTCGGGCTTCACAAGCAGTGGAGGTCGCTTGCGGCCTCGCCAAGCGCCGCATTGGTCGGCGAGATACACGCACGCAGCGGGCTGAGCCAGGCGGAGTTGGCTCGCAGGGCCGGATTGCCGCGCTCGGTTGTCAACGCCTATGTGAGAGGGAATCGTGAGCCCGGAGCGGACACACTTGCTCGCCTCGCTGCTGCAGGGGGTTTCGAGTTGAGCCTCCTGCCGCGAACGCCTGGTGTTGACAACGAGCGTGCCGGCCGCATCCTCGTGCAGGTTCTCGAGCTCGCGGAGGCACTTCCATTCCGGCCTCGCCCGGAGCTCGACTATCCCCGGCTGGCGGACAGGCTGGCGGCGGAGGCTCGGCAGTGAGCGAGCTGGTCGACAAGTTGATGTCCATTCACGACTCGCTTACGCAGGCGGGCATTGCCCACGCGTTCGGCGGTGCCGTGGCGCTCGCCTATTGCGTGGAGGAGCCTCGTGGTACGCGCGACATCGACGTCAACATCTTCGTCGAGGCTGCCAGGGCGAAGGTGACCCTGTCTCATCTTCCCGACGGGGTCAGAGTTCGGCCCAAGGACCTTGCCCAGGTAGTGCGCGACGGCCAAGCCAGGCTCGATTGGGATGGCACGCCGATCGACGTGTTTCTGAACAATGTCCCCCTGCACGACGCGGTCGCCGCTGCGGTTGTCTGGGTACCGCTCGCGGGACGCGAAATACCAGTCCTCGGCTGCGCTTCCCTGGCGATCTTCAAGGCCTTCTTCGCTCGAACCAAGGATTGGGCTGACCTGGAGGCGATAGCGCGGACGACTCCGGAGGACATCGACGCGGCAGCCGCGTCGATTGCTGAGCTCGTCGGTCCTGACGATCCGGCCGTCGCCCGGCTCGAGAGTTTGATCCCGC
>JBJMKO010000074.1:0-1898 GCA_045805805.1 Solirubrobacterales bacterium
ATCATCCAGCGCGAGCGCCGCGGCGATTATCTCGGCGCCACCGTCCAGGTCATCCCGCACGTCACCAATGCGATCAAGGATTTCATCGGCGCCGATGTCGAGGAGGATTGCGATTTCGTCCTGTGCGAGGTCGGCGGCACGGTTGGCGACATCGAATCCCTGCCGTTCGTCGAGGCGATCCGCCAGTTCCGCAACGATTGCCCGCGCGGCCAGTGCCTCTCGGTCCACACCACTTTGGTCCCCTATATCGCCGCCGCCGGCGAGCTGAAGACCAAGCCGACCCAGCACAGCGTGCGCGAGCTCACCAGCCTCGGCATCCAGCCCGAAGTCCTGCTCTGCCGCGTCGACCGCCCGCTGCCCGACAGCGACCGCGCCAAGATCGCCTTGTTCTGCAACGTCCGCAAGGAAGCGGTCATCCCCGCCCTCGACGCGACCTCCATCTACGCCGTCCCCGCCCAATATCACGAGGCCGGGCTCGACGCCGAGGTGCTGCGCGCCTTCGGCATGCTGGACGGCGCCGCCGCGCCGCAGCTCGCCCGCTGGGACGACGTCATGGACCGCCTGCTCAATTGGGAGAGCGAGGTGACGATCGGCGTCGTCGGCAAATATGTCGGCCTGCCCGATGCCTACAAGTCGCTGACCGAGGCGCTCGTCCACGGCGGCCTCGCCAACCGGGTCAAGGTCCGCATCGAATGGCTCGACGCCGAATTGTTCGAGCATCCCGAGGCCGACATCCCCGCCCAACTCGAGCCCTTGCACGGCATCCTCGTCCCCGGCGGCTTCGGCGAGCGCGGCAGCGAGGGCAAGATCGCCAGCGTCCAGTTCGCCCGCGAGCGCGGCGTCCCCTTCTTCGGCATATGCCTGGGCATGCAGATGGCCTGCATCGAGGCGGCGCGAAACCTCGCCGGCCTCGCCGGCGCGACCAGCACCGAGTTCGGCGAGGCCGAGGAGCCGGTGGTCGGCCTGATCACCGAATGGATGAGCCCCGAAGGCCTCCAGCAGCGCCGCGACGCGAACGGCGACATGGGCGGCACGATGCGCCTCGGCGCCTACGAGGCGGTGCTCGCCGGCAACAGCCACGTCCACGCCATCTACGGAGCCGACCGGATCAGCGAACGCCACCGCCACCGCTACGAAGTCAATTTCCACTACAAGGGCGCGCTCGAGGCGGGCGGCCTCCTCTTCACCGGCATGAGCCCCGACGGCGCCCTGCCGGAGATCGTGGAGCGCCCGGACCACCCCTGGTTCGTCGGCGTCCAGTTCCACCCGGAGCTCAAGAGCAAACCCTTCGACCCGCACCCTTTGTTCGCGAGCTTCATCGAGGCGGCAGTGAAGCAGAGCAGGTTGGTGTAGCCGACCGTGACAATTGGTGGCCATAAAGTCCCCACTCGGGTTTATGAGAAGGGGGTCGATCGGCACAAGCACGTTGGCACGTCCGACTACCCTGAAATCATATACCGGGATGGTCTTCCCAAATATGCGATCGGCAAATGTCCGCGTGGCGTGCCGGATGCCGTCAAGGCGGCTTTGCTCAACGAAGCGATACCAGCGGCTAATGGTGATCGGGAGCTGGATTTTCCGAAACGGCTACATGTGGTTCACGAGGGCGCCGTATACCGCGCCGAAACCACTACTGCGGGACAATCGTATCACGCGTTCCCCTATGCGGGGAAGCTTGGGAAAGGACTGGTCACCGACCTCGCCGCAATGGCAGATCGGAAGGGCTGCCGCGGGGAGTTCGACAAATGGGTAGCAAAATATATAAAGCTGCATGGAAAATGACCGCTGATCCGAACTTCAGGCTGAATCTGCGGCCGGTCGATCCCGACCGCACGCCGCTCCTCTGCGCCTTGTCCGTACTCGCCTATGGCGACGTCATCTGGCCGAACGCGGGTGAC
>JBJMKO010000075.1:0-40271 GCA_045805805.1 Solirubrobacterales bacterium
GAACTGGTCGCGTCGACGGGCGTGGGCTACAAATTCGCCGGCTGGACCGTCTCGGGCGGAACCGCCGGGACGTGCGAAGGCACGACCTCGCCCTGCACGCTGCTGACCGACGCCAACAAGACGGTCGAAGCGAAATTCGAATAGCGCAAGCAGCGCAGTTGACCAAGTAGGAAGAAGCAAGCCAAGCCCCGGGAGCCATTGGCTCCCGGGGCAGGCCCAAGGGCCTAAAGGGAGAGGCGGAACCAAATGCAGCACAGCACCAGAAAGCGGTCGGGGACTTTCCAGGCGCTCCTTATTTGCGCGCTGGCACTCTTCCTCCTCGCCCTCCCCTCAACCGCCCTCGCCACCCCCTTCCACGCCCGCGCCAAATCCCTCGACATCGGCGGCCTCAATCACGCCTGCGGCGCCGCCGTGGACTTCAAAGGCGATCTGTACCTCTCGAACGCAGGCGAATCGAAAGTCAACGTCTACGACGCCTCCCACACGATCCTCACCTCGATCCCTGACGCCCACGAACCTTGCGGCCTCGCCGTGACCGCCACCGGCGTCCTCTATGTCTCCGAGAAGGCCACGGGGGAAATCGTCAGCTTCAAGCCCAACAATTATCCCTTTGTCGGCACCCCGACCTACGGAGCGCGCGAAGTCATCGATGCCTCCGCCAAAGCCAAGGGCATCGCGGTGGATCGCTTCGACGACGCCCTCTACGTTGCCGAGGGCGGTCGCGTCTCTGCCTATGTCCACGAGCTGCAGACCGTTGCGCTCAACGGGCAGGTCACCGGCGGCAGCTTCAAGCTCAAATTCGAAGGCCAGGAAACCAGCTCGATCAAATTTGACGCCTCTGCCGCAGAAGTAAAAGCCGCCCTGTCAGCGTTCTCCACGATCGGTGCCGGCAACGTCGAAGTCGCCCAACCAGCCTCCTTTCGCTACGCCGTCTTCTTCACCGGCAAATTCGCCTATACCGACGTGCCGATGCTGGCCGGCGTCAACTCGCTCACCGGCACCGAAAACCCGAGGGTCAACATCAGCGAGACGGCGAAAGGCTTCAGCGGCCCGATCGGTGAAGGCACCCTCACGGAAGCCAGCGGCGTCGCCGCCTACACCTCCCGCCGCTCCGGCAGCGAAGCGACCGACCGCTACCTCTGGGTGGCCGACGCCAACGGCCTGCTCCCCGACCGGCTCGAGCTCTTCGCGGGCCGGAGCATCGGGGTGCTGAAACCGCGCCGCGAACTGACCGGCGCCACCACGCCCGCCGGCTCCTTCGGCTTCGGCGCAAAAGGCGCCTACCTCGCCGCCGACCCCGGCAACCGCAACACGGAAGGCAAATGCGTCCTCCTCGGCGAACAGGCCTGCACCACCGGGCACATCTACCTCTACGACGCTGCTCACAAGGCGCTGGACGAGCTCGACGCCTCCGGTGAATACCTCGACCAGGTTCGCAACGCCGCCTTCGCCGACGCCGAACCGACCGCGGTCGCGATCGAGCGCTCGGGGGCCTCGAACGACGGTACCGTCTACGTCACCGCCGGGGCTGGTGTCGGCGCCAAGGCGCTCGCCTTCGCCCCGCTGAAGGCGCCCAGCCGCAAAGTGCTCAAAAAACCCTCCGAGGAAGCGGGGGGGCTCTCGCAGGAACTGTCCAACGCCTTGGCCGTGGCCACCGACTCCCACGGCTATCTCTACGCCGCGCAGGCCTCGCTCGTCCACGTCTACAAACCCAACGGCGGAGAGGTCAAAACCTCTGCCGGCAAAACCCTGCTCGAAGACAAGTACGAAGCAAAAGGCGCCAAACCCGTCGACCTCGCGGTCGACTCGACCGGCAAGGTCTACGTGCTCGACGAACGGGGTGGCTTCCAGGGAGAAGAACTGGTCTCCTACTACACGCCGAGCACCTACCCGCCCACCTCCTCGACCACCTACACCCGCCACGAACCATCGGTCGCCACCCCCGCCAAATTCCCCAACGAAGACAACCTGATCCAGGCGATCGCGGTCAACCCGGGCCCCTCCTCAGCGGCCAAAGACCATCTCTTCGTCACCACTCGCCCCGAAACCCAGGAATACGATTCCGCAGCCAGCGGGTCAGGCCTGCTCAACAAAGAATTCGCCAAAGGCCTGGACCTGGGCCTGCGCCAGTCGATCGCCGTCAACGGCGCCAACGGCAACGTCTGGTTCGGCGGCAACCCCAAGCTCGTCTCCGAGGTCGACCCGAGCGGCAAAGAAGTCCTCGCCCAGTTCGAAAACACCGGCGCCGACGGCAAAGCCGGCGCCACCCCCCGCCTCGCGGTCGATCAGTCCAGCGGCCACGTGATCACCTTCGACGGCGAGACCTCCTCTCTGCGCGAGTACGACGCCGCGGGCAGCTTCGTCGCCCAGTTCGGCAGTTTCACCGAAGGGCTGCAGAGGCCCTACAGGCTCGCCATCGACAACGCCTGCGCGATCAACGGGCTGAGCGGGGCAGCCTGCGAAGCATTCGATCCCGCCAATGGCACCGTCTATATCGCTTGGGCAGATACCAGTCCCACCCACCCCCCCTACAACGGCATCAACGCCTTCGGGCCATTGACCTATTCGACGCCGGGAAAGCACAAACTGACGGTCGAAAGGAAAGGCGGCGCGGGCACGGTCAAAGGCGGCAGCAGCGCCGAACCGGGGACGATCGACTGCGGCTCCACCTGCGAACACGAATACCTCGAGACCGAAGTGGTGACGCTGACGGCTGCGTCCGGTGCAGGCTCCGCATTCGTCAAATGGACGGGATGCGAAGCCGAAACCGTCTCGCTCACTGAAGGCACCTGCGAAGTGACGATGGACGAAGCGAGGAATGTGGTGGCGGAATTCAAAAAAGGAGAAACGAAAGAATTCCCGCTCGAAGTGGTCTTCAAAGGCCCTGGGTTGGGGAAGGTCACAAGCTCTCCCGAGGGCATTGACTGCGAATCGACCTGCTCGGCGATGCTTCCCGAAGGTCAAGTGACGCTCACCGCGGAAGGGGCGGAGGGCTCTGAATTCCTGGAATGGTCCGGCTGCGAATCAGAACCCCTGCCCGTATCGGGGGGGGTGCAGTGTGAAGTGAGCGGGACGGAATCGAAAGTAGTGGTCGAAGTCGAATTCGTTGCCGAACACCCACTGCTCAGCGTGATCAAGGAAGGCTCTGGCTCAGGCAAAGTGACGAGTTCACCCGCCGGGATCGATTGCGGCTCGACTTGCTCACACCCGTTCAACCTGGACGACGAAGTCATGCTCACGGCCGAAGCGCAATCAGGCTCGGTCGTCTCCAGTTGGACCGGCTGTGACTCCGAACCTTCGAAAACCAAATGCGAAGTGAAGATGGACAAATCCCGGCAGGTCACGGCGACCTTCGCCGCCCTGCCACAGGTGGCCGTCATCCAGCCGCACCCCATCTCATACACCGAAGCAACGCTGCACGGCGAAGTCCAGACCGCGGAACTCGAAACCGAATACCGCTTCGAGTACCTGATACAGGAAGAATTCGAATCAAACGGCGAAAGCTTCGAAGGCGCCCAGCACACGGCCGAAGTCATGCTGGTGGGGGCGAAAGCGCCCTTCTCGGTGCAAGCGCACCTCGGCGGCCTCGAAGAAGGCACTGTATATCGCTTCCGTCTCATCGCCACGAATACGGCCGGCATGGTCGAAGACGATGGCAGCTTCGAAACGCTCCAGCGCCGGCCCGCGGAATCCTGCCTGGAAAACGCTCAATACCGAACAGGCTTCTCGGCCAACCTGCCCGACTGTCGCGCCTACGAGCTGGTCACGCCGGCGCAGACCAACGGCCTCAGCCCTTACGCCACAGGAAAGGGTAACAGTGCTTCGCCCAGCTTCAGCAATTGGCTCACTTCTCAAAGGGGCGGAGCGGCCGGCGAGCGTTTGAGCTACTTCACCGACGGCACCCTGCCAGGCTTCGAAGGCGACGGGCTCCTCGATGGCTACAGGGCCGAACGCGGAGCGGGTGAGCATCCTGCCGAGGGTTGGCAGAGCACACTCTTTTCCCCTAGCTACAGACAAGTTGCCGGTGGGCCCGTGAATCAGCTCGGTGTCGCCTCCGACCAGCTCTACTCCATCTTCGAAATCACGTCCAATTCAGCGATCTTCCCGGAGACTCTGCCGCATGGAATCTACCTGCGTACTCCGACGGGCTTCGAAGCGCTCGGCGACCCGAAAGCGCTCAGTGCGTATGCAAGCGCCGGCGGCACCCATGCGATCTTCACCTCTAAGGCGCATTTGGAGCCCGATGCACCACCCGAAGGCAACGTGGCGCTCTACGACCGCGGAGCGGGCAGCACGAGTGCCCATGTACTGACCCTTCCACCCAGCGACGACCCTGAAGAAAAAGCCGAATTCGACGCGGCCTTGCGTTCAAAAGAGCAGGCGGCTTATCAGGGGGCAAGCGAAGACGGTTCTACCACCGCCTTCAAGGCGGGTGTGGTTCTCTACGCGCGCGTCGACGACGCAAGCACCGAGAGGCTCAGCCCGAGGACGGCGCGGGTCGGCGACGAGCTCAGCTGCGCGGAGGGTCCGCTGCAGGGAGTGACACAGGGAAATCACCATTTCCAGTGGCTGCGGAATTCGACCACAATCGCGGGTGCCAGCGGCTCCGGTTCAAGCAAAGCCGAGTACACCACCGCGCCCGCCGACGCGGGCAAGGCCATTCAGTGCCTGGTCTTCGTGCTCGAAGGGGGAACTGGCTCGGTCGCGGTCTCGCGGGGGGTTCCGATCGAGCCCATTCCGGACACCTCGGTCCCCCAACCACCCACCGAAGTCGCCGCGCCAGCCCCGGCCAATCCGGTCACGGGCACGATTGAGACCTGTAACCCGGGTAGCTGGAACGGGGCGGAATCGTTCTCTTACCAGTGGTACGTTGACGGCGAGCCGATTTCAGGCGCCACCTCCCAAACCTACGAAGTCCTGGCCGCTGACGTGCCTGGCACGCTCCAGTGCGTCGTCAAGGGCTCGAATGCCGCCGCGACGATAGCTCGTGCCAGCGGCCTGCGGCCGACCCTCTCCGCTCCTGCCCCAGCGGCGCCGATTGCCACAGCACAGGCCGCACCCAAGACCACCTACGCGGGCACTTCGGAAGACGGCCGCTACGTCTTCTACAGCGGCGGGGATGAGCAGTCGCCCGCCCCCCTGTTTCGCTTCGACACGCAATCAGGAGAAGCCACCGAAATCACCAAAGCGGGCATCTTCGCCCTGGTCTCCCCGGACGGCAGTCGCGCCTTTTTCAGCTCGGCGGAAGCGCTGACCGGCGCAGAAGAAAACGAAAATGGAGAAGCAGCGAAAGCCGGCGATCGCAACCTCTACGCCTGGGACGGCACGGGCGTTCGCTTCGTCGCCGGGCTCGCCACCGCAGACTTCAGGGAAGGGACCGCTGCCAACAATAACCTGACTGGAGGGTTCGGGGGCAACTTCGAAATGAACCTCGCCGCCTGGAGCCGGGCGATTGGCCCCGGTCTCAATTCGGGACGTGCCTACGCCCCGACCCGCTCGACCCAGGACGGCGGGACCTTCGTCTTCCAGTCCCACTCCCAGCTCACCGACTATGACAACGAAGGCATGGGGGAGATCTACCGCTTCGATCCCTCTGGTCTCGAAGGAGAACGGCTGCTCTGCGTCTCCTGCGACCCGACCGGCGCCCCGCCCTCGACCGATGCTCTGCTCGAGGATCTTCGCATCAATGTCATCAGCCCCGTGAACTCACGAACGATGATCGCCAACCTCAGCGATGACGGCCAGAGGGTCTTCTTTCAGAGCCTCGACCGCCTCTTGCCCGAAGACGTCAACGACGCCGAGGATGTCTATGAGTGGAAGGCGGAGGGAATGGGCTGCGCCCGACCCAGCGGTTGCCTGGCGCTGATCTCCTCCGGCCAGGGAGAAGCGTCCTCCTTCCTCTACGCGATGAGCGCCGACGGCCACGACGTCTTCATCCAGACCAAGGAGAAGCTGGTGGGCTCAGATGTCGTCGGCAGCCCGTCGATCTACGACGCAAGGGAAAACGGCGGCGTCCCCGAACCGGCAGAGGCCGCACCGTGCCAGGGCGACGCCTGCCAGGGCCCGGGCTCAGAAGCGCCGGTCCTGCCCAGCCCGATGACCGGTGGCGGGGGCGAAGAAGCCAAAGCGCCGATTGGGCACAAGCCTTGCGCAAAAGGCAAGCACCGGGTCAAGGGCCGCTGCGTGCCGGTCAAGCACAGGCGTCACAAGCACCGTCGTCGGGTTCGCGACAGAAGGGCAGACAGCTGATGACTCGCCGGGCGGCATCGCTCGCGGTTCCCGCGCTTATCGTGCTGCTCCTCGCGGCGCCAGGCGCGGTGAGCGCGGCCGAAAACTGCGGCACCGAACCGCGTCCGGCCTGCTTTGGGATCGAAGCGGTGAAAGCATCGCTCTCGACCATGCAAGCGGGCGCCCATCCCGACGTCAGCCTCGACATCGGTATCAAGCAGAACCCGTCGAGCCCGACCAACGTCTTCGGGTTGCACGACTCCTACGCCGCCACCAGGAACATCCGCTTCGACCTTCCGCCCGGGCTGGTCGGCGACCCGAACGCGATCGGCGCGGTGCAGCAGTGCAGTGTCGAACAGCTGAGCACCTTCAACGAACCGGGCGGAGGCTGCCCGAACGGCTCCCAGATCGGCGTCTCGGACATCTTCGCCTACGAACTGACCGCGAAGTTCCATGAGCCTCTCTACATGATGGAGCCTCCGGGCGGCGATGTGGTGGCGCGGGTGGGGACGGTCGCGGGCATCTTCCCCACCTTCATCGACTTCCGGGTGCGCTCGGAATCGGACTACGGGATTGTCGGAGAAGTGGTCAACGCCTCAGCGGTGGCTCGTCTCGTGAAGCTCGAATCGGACCTTTGGGGGGTGCCGGCGTCTCCCGTCCACGACACGGAACGCTGCACGGCTGCGGAGGCATTCGAAGAAGAATGTGAAATCTCCGAAGAACGTCCTCCGGGTGGCAACGAAAACGCTTTTTTCACCAATCCGACGCGCTGCAGGGTGCCACTGAGCGTGGGTGTCAGCGCCGCGAGCTGGTCCGAACCCGAACTGACAGCGGAAAAAGGCGTGACGGCATCCCTGGGGGAGATCGAAGGCTGCGATCGCCTTCTCTTCGGGCCGGGTTTGGAAGTCGAACCGACGAGCCATCACACCTCGACACCGACCGGCCTGGCGATGACCTTTAAGCTGCCCGCCGCCAAAAGCGTGAAAGTCCTCGAACCCTCACAGGTCCGCTATATGAAGATTGACCTGCCCGAAGGCTTCGCGGTCAATACCGACTCCGCCGATGGGCTTGAGACCTGTTCGGCAAAAGAAGTCGGCTTCAGTGAGAACGTCGCCTCCGAATGCCCAGATGGCGCCAAGCTCGCGGCCACAGAATTCGACATCCCGGTACTGGAACGAAAGCTGAAAGGCGCGATCTATCTACGCGAACAAGAACCCGAACACCCCTACCGGATCTGGATCGTCGCTGATGACCTCGGTCTGCACGTGAAGTTGCCTGGAGAACTCGAACTCGACAAAGAAACCGGCCAGATCCATTCCATCGTGGTCGGCACTCCTGAAACAGAAGGGATCCCGCAGGCTCCCCTTCGTGAAGTGAAGCTGCTCTTCAAGTCGGGCTTCAGGGCGCCGCTGGTGACCCCTTCCAAATGCGGCACCTACCTCACTCACTACGAATTCATCCCCTGGTCGGGCGGCCCCCCAGCGATCGGCAACGCACCGATGCAGATCGACGAAGGCTGCGAAAGCGGTGGCTTCGCGCCAAGGCTCTCGGCTGGCTCGACCAACCCCCAGGGCGGCGCTTACAGCCCGTTCAACACTACGATCACCCGCGAGGACTCCGAACAGAACATCGCCGGTCTGGCTCTCAAGCTGCCGCGTGGCCTCGCTGCAAGCTTCGCCGGCATTCCTCATTGCGAAGGGTTGGCGGCAGAAACCGGCGCTTGTTCATCCGAATCTCGGATCGGCAAGGTCGTTGCCGCAGTCGGCGTCGGCCCCGCCCCGCTCTGGGTCCCGCAAGCGGGCAAGCGTCCGACCGCTGTCTACCTCGGCGGCCCCTATAAGGGCGCCCCGACCTCGATCGTCTCGGTCGTCCCCAAGCAGGCCGGCCCCTTCGACTTCGGCGACGAAGTGGTCCGCACCGCCGTCTATGTGGATCCGGTGACCGCCCAAGCCACCGCGCAGGCAGATCCTCTGCCTCAGCTCGTCGAAGGCACCCCGCTCTTCTACAAGACGATCAACATCCAGCTCGACCGGCCGCACTTCGCCCTCAACCCGACCTCCTGCGCGCGCAAGGAGACGGTTGCTAACCTCGCCTCCACTGGAGGCAAGAGCGCCAGCCCGACCTCCTCTTATGCAGCGACCGGCTGCGGAAGGCTCGCCTTCGCACCACGGATCTCCTTCCGCCTGCGCGGTGCCACCCACCGCGGCGCCTCACCGAGGCTCAAAGCCACCGTAAGGATGCCTTCGGGAGGGGCCAACATCGGCGCCTCTACGGTGATCATGCCCCGCTCGCTGCAGATCGAACAAGGCCACTTCCGCACGATCTGCACCAGGGTGCAGTTCGCCGCCCACGAATGCCCTGAAGGCTCTACCTATGGCACCGCCAAAGCCACCTCGCCACTGCTCGACCAGCCACTGGAAGGGCCCGTCTACCTGCGGTCCTCCTCGCACACGCTCCCCGATGTCGTTGCGGTCCTAAAAGGCCCGCCCTCGTTCCCACTTGAGATCGACGTCGACGGCCACGTCGACTCCGTCTACCGCCGCCTGCCCAACGGGGAAACCATCGGCTTTCTCCGCACGACCTTCGAAACTGTGCCCGATGCCCCGGTAAGTCAGTTCACCATAGACCTGAGGGGAGGCAAGGCGGGCATCCTGGTCAACTCAACCGGCCTTTGCCTCCGGGTCAACCGTGCAACAGCTAAGTTCACCGCCCAAAACGGCAAGGCGGTAACCCTGCACCCGGTGATGAAGAACAGCTGCAAGAAAAAGTCCCGACGCCCTCGCTAGCTGACCGGCCATAAAGTTGTGAACGCGGTGGCTGATCGTTCTACGGCGAGGCTTGAGGTAGGGACGCTAGGTGGGCTGCTCTTACCCGAAACGGTAATCACGATTGACTCCGCGCGACAGTGCTTCTTGACCGCGAATGCGCGCTTTTGCGCTTTCGCGCATTCACGAATCTCTCATCCTGGCATTTGCAGGTAAAAACGGTCCCAAGACAGCAAGCTTCGCCGAGAGTCGGTCAAACCGCACCGATTATTTGCATATTCGGCAGCTTCGTTTATAAGTGGCCCCAAGCGGTGGGAAGGAGTCTGGGCGCAAAGATCAATCGATCTCGGCATATAGCCGAGAAAGGAGAACATTGTGAAAGCGATCAAGACGATCGGCCTGGCGGCGCTGACCGCGCTGATGGCGATGGCATTCCTCGGGGCCAGCTCGGCGATGGCCGAAAACACCCAGCTGTGCCAAACAAAACCGAACCCATGCGTGGTGCCAGTCACCAGCATGCTCGAAGAATCAGTCGGCAAGGCGAAGCTTTTAACGAGTTTCGGCACCACCGAATGCAACGTCTTATTCTCGACATCGTCGGTCGGTGCGTTAGGCGCCCCGCAAAAAATCGTGGGCACCTTCACCTACATCAATTGCGAACTGGTTAAAGGGGCATGTACAGTAGTCGAAGAAAACGGTACTGCTGTACTCGAAGTATTAAGGGAAGGTCACGAAAAAGCGAAAGTGACCTATAAATTCTTAATCCATGTCGTGTGCGGCAAAATCCTCGACTGCAGCTACACCGGCACGAACCTGGTAGGCACGGCCACGGGCCCGGAATTATCAACCCAGCCGAACGGTGAAGTCGCACTCTTGGGCCAGGAAATGACCAAGGAGGCCGGCGGCTTCCTCTGTCCAAAATCCACCAAATTAGATATCACCACCACTCCGTCAAGCGCGATCTACATCAACTTATAATGGACTTCAGTACGTGTGCTGCCGCCCGTAGGCCCCCGGGGCGGTAGCGCACGACCGTGGGCGCACATCAATCGATCTCGGCATATAGCCGAGAAGGGAGAACAAAGTGAAAGCGATCAAGATGATCGGCTTGGCGGCGCTGACCGCGCTGATGGCGATGGCATTCGTCGGGGCCAGCTCGGCGATGGCCGAAAGTACCCAGCTGTGCAAAACGGACACGAACCCATGCGGGTCTGCAGTTACCAGCGTGCATGAAGAATCAGTCGGCAAGGCGAAACTCGTAACAAGTTTCGGCACCGTCGAATGCAACGTCTTATTCTCGTCATCGTCGGTCGGTGCGTTAGGCGCCCCGCAAAAAATCGTAGGTACCTTCACCTACACCAATTGCAAACTGTTTCTAGGGGAATGTACAGTAACCGAACAGAACGGCCCTAGCACGCTCGAAGTATTAAAGCAAGGTCACGAAACTGCGAAAGTAACCTACGATTTCTTAATCTACGTCATGTGCGGCAGTTTCATCGACTGCAACTACACCGGCCCTGGCCTGGTGGGCACGGCCAAGGGCCCGTTATTATCCACCCAGGCGAACGGTGAAGTCACGCTGTCGGGACAGAAACTGACTCCGGAGATAAGCTTCCTCTGCCCGAAAGAATCCAAATTAACCATCACCACCACTCCATTAAGCGCGACCTACATCAGCTCATAATCGACTTCGGTGGTGCGCTGCTGCCCATAGGCTCGGGCGGCAGCACACGACTATGCAGGACGGCACTTCAGCCGCTGCGTGAGAGGCGTCGTCGATGGTCGCGCGCATTGAAAATCCGGGCGACGCGGTCGATCAGCTTGCGACGAACCGTTGTATAGGGATACCAGGTTGGCTCTCGCTTGCCGGCAAAGCGGGTGATCACCACCGACTCGATGCGGCAGTACTTCTTGATTCCGGGCTCGCCGTGGCGGTAGCCGATGCCCGACTGCTTCCAGCCTCCCATCGGCACGTCCATCGCGGCGTAGTTGACGAGCACGTCGTTGACATTGACGGCGCCGCACTCGACCCGGCGGGCGACTCGCTCGGCCCGCTCCCGCTCGCCGAAGACCGAGCCGGAGAGGCCGTAGCGGCTGTCGTTGGCGAGGTTCAGCGCCTCCTCTGCATCGCGCACCTTCATCACCCCGACCACGGGGCCGAAGGTCTCGTCGCGCATCACCTTCATCGAGTGGTCGACGCCGACCAGCACGGTCGGTTCGAAGTAGTCGCCTGGCCCCGGTAGGCGCTTGCCGCCGGTCAGCGCCGTTGCCCCGGAAGCGAGCGCGTCCTGCACGTGGTCCTCGACGATCGCGGTCTGGTTGGGAGAGGTCATCGCGCCTACCTCCTTGCCGAAGCCCTTGCCGTCCGCTCCCTGGCGGAGCTTGCCGACCGCGGCGGTCAGCTTGGCGACGAAGCTGTCGTAGGCGGGCTCCTCGACGTAGATCCGCTCGACTGACATGCAGATCTGGCCGGAGTTCATCATCCCGCCCCAGGCCGCGGCGTTGGCGGCACGGTCGAGGTCGGCGTCGTCGAGGACGATCATCGCGTCCTTGCCGCCGAGCTCGAGGCTCACCGGGGTCAGGGTCTCGGCTGCGCGCGTCATCACCTTGCGGCCGGTGCGGTCGGAGCCGGTGAACTGGACGAAGTCGACCGCGTCGACCAGGGCACCGCCGGTCTCGCCGATTCCCTGCACGCAGTCGAAGACGTCGGGGCCGCCGATCTCCTCCTTCCAGGCCTTGACCACTTCGGCGAGGCCGAGAGGGGTGAACTCGGAGGGCTTGACGACGACGGCAGCGCCGGCCTGCAGCGCGGGGATCGCGTCTCCCAGAGCCAGGATCAGGGGAAAGTTCCAGGGGCTGATAATTCCCACCACCGGGTGCGGGCGGTACTGGACGCGCAGCTTCTTGGATGCGAGCAGCGGGGTGTGGGGCCTTACCGCTTCCTCGCCGATGAACTTGGCCGCCCTGGACCCGTAGAAGTTGATCAGGTCGGCGAGGTAGACCGGCTCGCCGGAGGCGTCGGCGCGGACCTTGCCGGTCTCGGCCTGCATCGTGTCGAGCACGCGCTCGGAGTTGTCGAGCAGCCAGTCGCGCAGCTTGCCGAGCCAGTGGTAGCGGCCCTCGATCCCGATCGCCTCCCACTCAGCCTGGCTGGCGCGCACCCTGGCGACGGTTGCGGCCACGGCCTCGGGCGGGTCGACCGCGACGGTGGCGATCAGGCCGCCGGTGGCCGGGTTGTGGACCTCGATGCGATCGGGCCGAGTGGACTCCCTGGCGCCGCCACCGTTGGTTGCGTCGATCGTTGCCTCGCTGTTCTTCTTGGCGGTGCCGCTCTCCACTGGAAGCTCCCTTCCTCGACCCCTTGGCTGGTCAGCCAAGGGTAGCCGCTACCGGGCGATGAGCCGGTACACGTTCCCCTCCTGGGAGCAGACGTAGATGCGGCCGCGGTCGTCTTCGCCGAACGAGGTGGGGGAGGGGACCGTGAGGCCGAGGCGGCGGTCATTGCCGACACCGTGGAGGTGGGGGAGGAGGCTGCGCAGCTGCCCGGAGCAGTAGTCGCTGTAGAGGTAGCGGCCGTGCAGGGAGGGAAGGCGGGGGCCGTGGACCACGTAGCCGCCGATGACCGAGCAGCTGCCTCCGTCGCGGTCGTGGCTGAAGGCGAGGATCGGCTTCGTCGTGCCGCCAGGATCCGGGGTGTCGCCGTTTTCTTCCGTGTAAGGAGAGAAGCCCTCGAGCGCGTCCCAGCCGAAGTTGACGCCGCGTGCGGCCGCCACGGTCGTGTAGTCGACCTCCTCGAAGCGGTTCTGGCCGACGTCGGCGATCGCGATCCGGGGCTGGGGGGCCGTTGTCGTGTCGAAGGAGAAGCGGAACGGGTTGCGCAGGCCGTAGCTGTAGATCTCGTCACGGCCGGGTCTGCCGACGAAGGGGTTGTCGGCGGGTGCCGAGTAGGGCCGGCCGCCGCTCGGCCGCGGGTCGATGCGCAGCAGCTTGCCCAGCAGGCTGTCGGTGCTCTGGGCATTGTTGGGCGGGTCGCCGCCGGAGCCGCCGTCACCGGTGCCGAGGTAGAGCAAGTTGCCGAGGAACTGGAGCTGGCCGCCGTTGTGGTTGGCGTTGACCGGATGGGGTATCTCGATAACGGTGCGACGCGAGCCCCGCGCGGCCCGGGTCGCACCCCTGCGCCGGAATTCGTCGACGCGGATATTGCCGTTGTTGTCGGTGTAGTAGACGTAGAGGCGGCCGCTGCCGCGGTAGTCCGGCGGGAAGGCGATCGAGAGCAGCCCCCGCTCGCCGCCGTCGTAGCCGACCAGGTCCCTGATGTCGAGGAACGGGTGGCGCAGCTTGCGCCCGGCGCGCATCACCTCAATCCGTCCCGGCTGCTCGACGACGAAGAGCAGCCTGGGGTAGCCGGGTGCGGCGGCGACGTAGGTGGGGCTTTCGAAGTTGCCGATCCGCTTCAGGGCGACGCCGCCCCCCGGTCGCCGCCGAGGTTCCTCGGACTGGTGCTCGCGCGCCGACCCGCAGGCGGGCAGCACGACCAGCGCCAGGGCGGCGCAGAGGAGGCTCGAGACGAACCATCGCCTCATGGGGAAAAGCTACTTGCCGACTGGGTTCGGCTTCGCGGCGACGACTTCTCCCGCGTCGTTGACGACCTTGTTGGGCGTGGCCGAGCCGATCCGCACGGCGAAGGAGCCGCCGGGGGCCGCCCCGCCGGCCGTATCCGCCTTCGCCTGACCGCCGAGCCCGGCGGCGATCGCGTAGAGCAGGGCGTAGCGGCCGCTCCTCACCGCGCTCAGCTTCCAGATCGCGTCGGTCGTCGCGCCCGGCTTCAGCGGGCCGAAGTCATACGTCTTCGGGTTTGAGGTTTCCGCGCCGCCGGGCTCGGTAGAGGCCACGAGCTTGGGGTAGTGCGCCGCGAGCACCCAGACCGGGCGGTCGGGCTGGGCGAGCCCCGGCTCGGGGTCGTGGATGCCGAAGGGGAGGTTGGAGGCTCGGCCCTCTTGACCGGCGAGGGAGAAGCTCACCGTCAAAGCCGGGATCGTCTTGCGGCCTTCGTTGCGGATGCCGAGCCGCAGCAGCGAGGTCTGGCCCAGTTCCTGCCTGGTCGGGAATTCGGCCCGCGTGACCTTGACCTGGTAGGTGCCGGCTGCCTCGTTGGCGTCGGAGGAGGATCCGCCCCCACAGGCGCCGATGGAGAGGGCTAGCAGGGCGGCGAGGGCGCCCGCGAACGCGGCCCGCGGCCGGGATCGCGACGGGTGTTTGCGATGCCCCCCCAAAGCGGCCGGAACATACCACGGGGGCTGGGCGCTCTCGGCCGGCCCCGCGCCCCGGTTAGCCGGATCTCAACACTCGTGTAACGGAGGCGCCTGGCTCATCGCATAAACTCGCTGCAGCGAGCCGGGCGCCGTTCGGATGCGGTGCCGCTCTCCGGAGGAGCAGATGGTTGGATCCGCGGTAAACAGGGCATTCCTGCCCGCCAAGTCGCTGTTCGAGCAGGTTGGGGACATGATGATCCTCACCGCCCGCACGCTCGTTTCCGCGGTCAAGCCTCCCTACCCCTACGGCGAGGAGTTCATCGGCCAGTTCCTCTTCGCCCTGCAGCTCTGCTGGTTCCCGCTGCTCGTCTCCACCGTCGCCTTCGGCTTCGGCGCCCCCGGCCTGCAGGCGGCCAACTTCCTCTCGCTCTTCGGTGCGCTCGACCGCCTCGGCGGCTTCTTCGTGCTCGCCTCGATCCGCGAGTTCGCCCCCTTCGTCACCGCGGTGGTCGTCGCCGGCGTCGCCGGCACCGCGATCACCGCCGACCTCGGCGCCCGCAAGATCCGCGAGGAGCTCGACGCCCTGCAGGTGCTCGGCGTCGACCCGATCAAGAACCTGGTCGTGCCGCGCTTCCTGGCGCTGATGCTGATCACCGGCCTGCTCGACATCTACGCCCTTGTCTTCGGGATCAGCGGCGGGATCATCACCGAGCTCCTCTACAAGCAGCCGCTGGGCGGCTTCTTCGCCACCCTCTTCTCCAACGCCTCGATCACCGACCTCTGGGGCTCGGTGCTGAAGTGCACCCTGTTCGGCGCAATCATCGCCGTCGTCTGCTCATACAAGGGGATGACCGCGTCCGGCGGTGCCGCCGGGGTCGGCCGCGCCGTCAACCAGGCCGTCGTCATCTCCTTCATGGGCGTCTTCGCCTTCAACTACGCCTTCACGCAGACGCTGCTGGCGACCAACCCGGAGCTGCAGACGATCCGATGATCGGCTGGCTCGACGTCCCGCGCGGCTGGCTCGACTCCTTCGGGGAGATCGCCCGCTTCGGCTCGCGCGTCGCCGGCCTCGTCTACAGCGGCCGCGTCCTGCGCTTCTTCGGCGAGAGCCTGCGCCAGGCGGGGATCCTGATCCTCGGCTCGGCGATGATCATCTGGGGCCTGGTCTTCATCCTCGGCCTGCAGTGCGGGATCGAGGGCGCCTACCTGCTGCGCGCCCAGGGCGCCCCGGCCTACGCCGGCGTCTTCTCCGCCTGGTGCGACCTGCGCGAGATCATGCCCTACGCCTTCGGCTACATGCTGGCGGCCAAGGTCGGCACCGGGATCGTCGCCGAGCTCGGCGCGATGCGGATCTCCGACGAGATCGACGCGCTCGAGGTGATGGGCGTGCCGCCTGTCACCTTCCTCTGCGCGACCCGCCTGTTCGCCGCCTGGATCGCCTTCCCGTTCATCTACCTGGTCGGGATCGGGATCATGTACTTCGCCAGCTACCTCGCCGTCGTCCAGCAGATCGGCGACGTCTCCTCGGGCGGCTACCTGCTGATCTTCTGGATGTTCCAGAACCCGCCGGACCTGGTCTTCAGCCTGATCAAGGGCATGTTCATGGCGACTGCCATAGTCATGGTCGGCTGCTACTACGGCTACACGGCGTCGGGCGGCCCGGTCGGGGTCGGCACCGCCACCGCGAAGTCGATGGTCCTCAACATCGTCTTGGTTCACATCATCGGGATGCTTGGCACCCTGGTCTTCTGGGGAGCCAACCCGCGGGCGCCGATAGGAGGCTGAGCACGGCTATGTCAACGGACGAGCAGACGAACAGCGGTCCCTACATAAGTGAGGACGGGATGACGATGGGGCGCGACTTCGTCATCCCCGGCGTCGACCCGGCCGAGTCCGACCCCTACCGCTTCCACACCGGCCGCAAGCGCGACCACGGCGGCACCGATGCGATCGAGATCATCGACCTGGTCAAGCAGTTCGGCCGCGCCCGCATCCTCAACGGGCTCAACCTCGGCCTGCCCGAGGACCAGGTCTCGATGGTGCTCGGCCCCTCGGGAACCGGCAAGAGCGTGCTGATCAAGCACATCGTCGGCCTGCTCTATCCCGACTCGGGCGACGTGCTCGTGCACGGCGAGTCGATTCCGAACATGACCGACGACGAGCTCTTCGAGGTGCGCAAGAAGTTCGGCCTGCTGTTCCAGGACGGCGCCCTCTTCGGCTCGATGAACATCTACGACAACACTGCATTCCCGCTGCGCCAGCACACCGACAAGAGCGAGGAGGAGATCGGTGAGATCTGCAACCGCCGGCTCAAGGAGGTGGGGCTGAGCGAGGCGATCTACAAGATGCCGAACGAGCTCTCCGGCGGGATGCGCAAGCGTGCCGGCTTTGCCCGCGCGCTGGTCCTGGAACCGGCGATCGTGATGTTCGACGAGCCCGACTCCGGCCTCGACCCGGTGCGCACGGCGCTGCTCTGCGAGCTGGTCCGCGAGGTCCATGAGGAGAACGGTGGCTGCTATCTGGTGATCAGCCACGACCTCAATACGGCGCGGCGTATCTCCGACTTCATCGCGGTGCTCTGGAACGGCAAGATCGTCGAGTCGGGGCCGAAGGAGGAGCTGTTCGACTCGGAGAACCGGTTCGTCAACCAGTTCCTGAACGCTGACGTTAGTGGTCCTCTTTCTATGGACTGAGGCGGGGCGGGGGTCGGGTGCCCCTCTCCGCTCAACTTTTTCGGTGGGTCGGCTATGGCCTCTCGAGGTTGAAGCACCGAAAAAGTACAAGCCGCGGAGAGGGGCACCCAACCCCCGCTCAGCGCTATGTGAAGCTGCTCCATGAACGGGTCGAGGTGGTTCGGGAGTGTGGCTTCCTCTGCAGCTCGGCATGCGCGGATCGTTCTGGTGACGACGGTTGTCCTCGCTGCTGGAGCTTTTGTGGGTGCTACTCAGTTGCCTACCGATGCGGGGACTGGGACGCTGGTTGACACCGATGCTGAGAGCTATCGGGCTACTGAGCGGGTTCGGGAGGTGTTTGGGGAAGAACCTGTTGTGGTGCTGGCGGAGGGGGATCTGCAGCAGCTGATCCTCACGCCTAATTTGGGGCGGTTGCTGCGGTTGGAGGGGTGTTTGTCGGGGAAGGTGCCCAAGGGGGCCGAGCCGATCCCCGGGCCGTGTGCGGAACTGGCCGCTATGGACCCGGTGCGGTTCGTGGTCGGGCCGGCGACCTTCCTCAACGAGGCGGTGATCCAGATCGACCGGCAGCTGAGCCGGCTGGCGGCGACGGTGCCGCCCGACCAGCTGCGCGAATTTCTGCTCCAGGTTGCGGCTCGCTACGGGATCACCAGCGCTCCCAGCATCGGCAACCCGGACTTCCTCGCTGCCGTCGTCTTCGACATCAACCGCTCGCGCGGGACGCCGAAGGCGAAGCTCTCATATCTCTTTCCGAACAACCACTCGACCCAGATCGTCCTGCGGCTCCGTCCCGATTTGAGCGATGCCGAACGCAGCCATGCGCTGGACCTGATCCGGGCCGCCGTCTACGACACCACACCACGTCACGCCTGCACGTACAAGGCCCGGCCGGAGGCCTGCTTCGCCCTGCACGGCGGCACCTACACGATCTCCGGCGCCCCGGTGGTGATCGAAGGCCTTGGCGGCGCCTTGAAGGACGCGTTGCTGGTTCTGTTTGCCGTCGCGATTGTGGTCATGGCTTTGACGCTGCTGTTGGTCTTCCGCTCGCGTCTGCGGCTGCTGCCGCTTGGGGTGGCCCTCGGCGCGGCGGCGATCACGTTTGGTCTCCTGGCCGCGGTCGGTGGCTCGCTTACGCCGGCCTCGATCGGCGTCCTGCCGATCCTGATCGGGCTGGTCGTCGATTACGCGATCCAGCTTCAGGCGCGTTTCGACGAGGCGGTGGCAGGCGGTGCGAGCGGGGTGGAGGCGGCAAGGCAGGCTGCGGATCGGGGAGGGCCAACCATCGCGACGGCATGTCTTGCGACCGCGGCGGGGTTCCTGGCTCTGCAGCTTTCACCGGTTCCGATGATCCGTGGCTTCGGTTGGCTCCTCATTGTCGGTATAGCGGTCGGCTTTGGCTTGGCTCTCAGCGCTGGGTTCGCGGCTCTTGGGCTTTGGTCCCGGGCCGGAGGAGGGGGTGCCCCTCCGCTTGCTGGGTTCTTCGCCGCGAGCAGGGGGGTGTTCGCCAAGGGGACAGGGCGAAGAACAGGACGCCGCGCGCATCCGGGGCACCCCCTCCTCCGGCCTGAGCGGTTGGCGGCATTCGCGCTCAGTAATTCGCGGCGGGTACTTGGTGTCGGTGCGGTGCTGGCCGTGATCGGTTGGGGTCTTGGCACCCAGATAGGCACGGCGACGGATATTCGTGACCTCGCCCCCCAGGGTGCCGGGGCCATTCAAGACCTCAACCGGGTTCAGGACGTCACCGGTGTCTCCGGGCAGCTTGAAGTCAGCGTCGAAGCGCCGGATTTCACCGATCCCGCGACGATTCGGTGGATGGCAGATTTCAAGCAGCGGGTGCTCGATGCGGGCGGCTTTTCCGGGCCGCGGCCTAGCTGCCTGACGGCGGAAGTCTGCCCCGGGCCGGCGCTCTCGGACTTCCTCGTCAGTGGCAAGGGCGATGAACGCCTGAGTCAGCGTGACGTGCGGGCCACGCTTGCCGAACTACCGGCCTACGACCTCGAACAGGTGGCGCCGGTGGATCCCAGGACTGGATTGCCAGGGCACTTGGCTCTGCTCAGCTTTGGGATTCGCGCTCAGTCGCTCGAGGACCAGCAGGCGCTGATCGAACGGGTTCGTGACGAGGTGGGCGAGGCGGGGACTCCCGGCGGGCCACCCGCCGGTGTAACGGTTCGTCTGGCCGGTCTGCCGGTCATCGCTGCCGCGGCGGCTTCCGATCTCTCCTCCAGCCGCTACTGGCTGACGCTTGCGGGTCTCGTTGCGGTGGCGCTGGTGCTTCTTGCGGTTTACCGCTCATGGCGTCGCTCGCTGTTGCCGCTCGTGCCGGTTGTGATGGCCACCGGGTGGTCGGCCCTGGTGCTCTGGCTGAGCCGGATTCCGCTTAACCCGATGTCGGCGGCGCTCGGGGCGCTGACGATTGCCATTGCCACCGAGTTCAGCGTGATTCTCTCGGCTCGCTTTCATGAGGAGCGGGGTGGGGGGCTTGGGGTGGCCGAGGCGTTGCGTACCGCCTACGCGCGTACCGGACCGGCCGTGCTTGCCTCGGCGGTGACGGTGATCGCGGGGTTCGCGGTGCTGGTCGCCAGTGACGTGCCGATGCTGCGTGACTTCGGCTTCGTCACCGTGATCGACCTCGCCGTGGCGCTGCTCGGGGTGATGGTGGCGCTGCCGGCGGCGCTGGCCTGGGCGGAGGAGCGCTGATGGGTCGCTACTCGGTCGTCGTCGGCCTGCTCTTTGCCGCGGTGATCGCGATCGCCGTGTTCAGCACCCTTGGCAACAAGGACGAAGGCACGCTCGGCCTCGACAGGCTGCCGGCCCGCTGGCCGCTGCCGGAGTTCGCAGTGCCTCGCGCGGCGGGCGTCCTCCTCGAAGGCGATGCAAACGTCGCCCAGGACGATTGCGAATCCTCGCAGACGCCCTGCCCGTCCGGGTCCCAGCGCCCGCCTGCCTGCCGTATCCCCACAGCGGGTGCGATCCGCGTCTGTGAGCTCTTCGACCGCCCGCTGGTGCTCTCGTTCTGGTTCTCGCGCGGCGGCAGCACCTGCGTCCAGCAGCAGGACGTGGTCAGCCGGGTCTACCAGCGCTACCGTGGCCGCGTGAGCTTCCTCTCGCTGGACGTGCGCGACGACCGCGATGCCGTTCGCGAGCTGATCCGCACCCGCCGCTGGCGGATGCCTGTCGGCTACGACCGCGACGGGGCCGTCGCCGCTCTCTACCGGATCGGTCTCTGCCCGACCTTCGCCTACGCCTACCCCGGCGGCACCCTGCAGGACGCGAGCATCGGCGAGCTGACGGCAGCGCAGCTCGAAGCCCACATCCGCTCGCTGCTGCGCGCAACCCGCGCCGCGGAGAGCAGCTGAACATGGGCGCAAAGGCAGCCACCCTCCGAACTGCATCAACTTATCTGTCTGCTGGGCAGAGAAGTTGATGCAGTTCGGGGAGGAGCCGGGTTGGGACGTCGCGCCCGAGCAGGGATGGGTCGCGCCCCACGTCGCCGAGGAGTTCCCGGGCCTGGGGATCGCCTGGGTCGAGGTGGCTGGCCGCGAGGCCGCCAGTCCAGAGCCCGTCCGCCGCCGCCTGCGCGACCTCTCCGACCGCTTCTACGGATCGCACGCGATCCACATGCGCGAGCGGCCGATCCCCTGGGCCTACCGCGTCTTCTTCCGCCAGATCGGCCTCGACCCCGACCACACCCGCACCCCCGTCGAGCAGCTCGCCCTCGACCGCCTCCACGACGGCGCCTTCATGGCTCGCGGCATGCCCGCCGACGCGCTCACCATCGCCACGGTGGAGACCGGGGTGGCGCTGCGCGCTTTCGACGCCGAGCGGCTCGACGGCCGCCTCTGCATCCGCGACTCGGCACCCGGAGAGTCGCTGCCGGGAAAGGCGGGCGAGCTGTCCCAGGGCACGCTGATCGTCGCCGACGATCGGACGCCGCTGGAGCCGCTGTTCGGCGACAGCAGTCCCAACCACGGCGTCGAGGCCGGGACCAGGCGAGTCGCGGTCGCCGCCGTGCAGGTCAAGGGCGTGCCCCAGGCGGCGGTAGACGAGGCCCTCTGGATCGCCAGCGCAGCCCTCCAAGCCTGACTCCAACCCGTCCCACCGCTAAGGCGCGCTTAACTCAGCGTCCGCCCGCTGACTTCGTGTTTATGGGTGCTATTGGGCTACTAAAGACGAAGTCAGCGTTTCTTCTCCTTAACGATGTCCTCGCCTTCGCTGCGGCGCCGTGATCTACACTCGAATTGTCCATGTCCGATCTGCTCGAGCTAGACGCGCCTAACGCGCTTCGAGTGGGGGGCGACGAGCGCCTCGCTCGCGCCGAGCTGCGCCGCCAGATCGGCCGCCTCGAGGGCGAGCTCTCACGCCTCGTGGTCGAGGCCTTCCCGCGGATCGAGATCGACGCCGGCGTCGTCGCTCCGCTTGGCCCGCCGCGAATAGCGGACCTGGGGGAGCTCGAGCGGGTGCGCGACTCGCTAGCCGATCGGATCGCCGCTGCCCGGCTGGCCCTCCAGGAGAAGCAGGAGCTCGAGACTCAAAACCGCGAGCTGCTGCGCCGCATGCTCGACGCTCCCGCCGAGCACAAGTGGGTACGCGTCTCCAACGCCGACATCGGCGAGCCCGGCTGCGGGCACTGGCACTCCCTGCCGCGCCTCGGCCCGCTCGGGATGCTGATGGGTTGGTGGCGGGTCAAGGTCTCGTCCGGATGCCCCTCATCCGGGCGGCTTGCGGCCGTTGAGCGCTAGGGCCAAGACGGAGGAGCGGCCGCCGGCGCCTTGGGGAAGCTTCCCCCTCGCCGAGCTGACCGTGCTCGCCGGGCTTGTCGCGCTGGCGATCGGCGTGATCGGCGCTCACCCGACCCTGCTCGGGGTCGGCGTCGTACTCGCTGGCCTAGGGGGGCTAGAGGTCGCGGTGCGCGAGCACTTCGCCGGCTACCGCTCCCACACGACGCTGCTCGCCGGTACCGTCTTCGTCCTTGTCACCGGCGGGCTCTTCTATCTCGCAGGCCTGATCCTGGCGATCTGCCTGGGCGTGGGAGCGATTGCCTTCCTGGCCGTCTTCCTCCTCTTGCGCCGGGCCTTCCAGCGGGCCTCGGGCGGCCTCTCGTACAAGCTCGGCCGCTGAGCGCGTCAGACCAGTATCGACTCTCTCGACGCGAGCTCGGTCGAGATCAGGGCGCGCTGACGGGACGTCAGGGTGCCGAGGCGCTTGTTCTCGCTGAGCGCGAGGCCGAGCAGGAACTTGCGGGCGCGAGTGCGGCCCCAGCGTCGCTGGCTGGTCAGCAGCTCGGCCAGGGTCATGCTCTCGGTCTCCCACGGACAGTCCCGGATCACGTCCGCTGCCTCGAGATCCCCTCTGGCAATCGAGCGCTTCAGCTCCGCCCTCGCGAGTCGCACGCGATTGGCGCGGGCAAGCGCCTGCATGTGCTGCGGGGCCTTGATCCTCGAAGCGGTCGTCTGAGCAGGGGCGATTGAAGCAGCGTCCACTGGGACTCCTCCCTTGGGGGTCGTTGACTGGTATCTCGAGTGCGCCGGACGGGAGGCAAATCCTCGGCCTGGTTGAGTTGAGTTCTCCACCGATTCGCTTCCCTGCCCCGGGATGCGATCGGCGCTCGCGCAAGCTATGCGTTCAGGGCGGCCAGCGTCAACCCGAAGTCACCGGAGGGGGGCCTGCCGGGTCGCTAAGAGCACCTTTTTCGTCCGGCCGCGCACCAATACCCAAAGCGACCGGTGTCGAAACTACCCCGAGCGGGGTAGGTCGGGGAAGTCTTCGACGATGCGGGAGACGGTGGCGAGGGCGGAGTCGAGGTGCGCGCGCTCGTGGGTCGCCATCAGGCTGGTCCGCAGAAGGGCGCCGCCGGGAGGGACCGCAGGGTGGATCGCGACGTTGGTGTAGACGCCGGCGTCGAAGAGCGCCTTCCAGAGCAGGACCGCCTGCCAGTCGTCGCCGACGACGACCGGGATGACCGGCGTGGTGGCGACGGTGCCGTCGGGGAGTGTGCCGGGCTCGACCACCTGCAGGCCGAGGGCGCGCAGCCCCTCGCGCAGGTACTCCGCGTTGGCCAGCAGCGCCTCGAATAGTCGTGGGCCGTCGGAGCGGATCGCCCGCAGGGCGGCCAGCGCGGCGCCAACCGCCGCCGGCACCGCCGAGGCGCTGAAGACGAAGGAGCGCGAGGAGATCCGCAGGTACTCGACCACGTCAGCCGGACCGGCGACGAAGCCGCCGCAGGAGGCGAGGCTCTTGGAGAAGGTGCCCATGCGCAGGTCGACCTCGTCCTCGAGGCCGAAGAGCTCGCAGGCGCCGGCGCCGCGGGCGCCGAGCACACCGGCGCCGTGGGCCTCGTCGACCATCAGGCGGGCGCCGTGGGCCTGGCAGAGCTCGACGACCCGCGGCAGGTCGCAGACGTCGCCCTCCATCGAGAAGACCCCGTCGACGACGACGAGGACGCCGCCGCCATCCTCGGCCGCGCGCCGCAGCATCTTCTCCAGCTTGTCCATGCGGTTATGGCGAAAGGGGCGCAGCTTGGCACCGGAGAGCCGGCAGCCGTCGAGGATCGAGGCGTGGTCGCCGGAGTCGACGATCACCGTGTCGCCAGGCCCGAGGATCGTCCCGATCGTGCCCAGGTTCGCCTGATAGCCGGTGGAGAAGACGATCGCGTCCTCCGTCCCCATCCACTCGGCGAGCTCGCGCTCGAGGTCGACGTGCAACGGCGTCGTCCCGTTCAGCAGGCGCGAGCCGGTGACGCCGGTGCCGTAGGTCTCCAGGGCGTCGCGCGCGGCTTGCTTGACCCGCTCGTCGCCGGTCAGGCCGAGGTAGTTGTTGGAGCCGAGCATGATCGTCTCGCGCCCCTCCATCTCGACCACCGGCCCGGCCTGCGAGGTGAGCAGGCGGAAGTAGGGGAGGAGGTCGTGCTGCTTGGCCGCTTCGAGCTGCTCGAGGCGGTCGTGGCTGCGCGCCTTCTCGAAGACGTCGACGGGAGTGCGGGCGGTTTCGCTCATGGCGAGAGTGTAGGTTCCGGCTCCCATGGCAAGCGTCAGCATCCGCCCGGTCCGCACGCGCCGCGAGCTGAAGCGCTTCGTCAAGGTCCCCTTCCGCCTGCACCGCGACCAGCCGCAGTGGGTCGCGCCGCTGATCTTCGAGCGGATGGAGTTCCTCGACCGCGAGAAGAACCCCTGGTTCGAGCACGGGGAGGCTGAGTACTTCATCGCCGAGCGCGACGGGGAGGCGGTCGGCCGGATCACTGCCCACCTCGACCGGCGCTGGGACGAGTACCAGGGCGGCAGCGACGCGATGTTCGGCTTCTTCGAGGCCGCGAACGACCCCGAGGTCGCCGCCGCCCTGCTCGGCGCCGCCATCGAGTGGGCGCGCGGCAAGGGCCGCGGCCGCATCCTCGGCCCGATGGACTTCACCACCAACGACGAGATCGGGATCCTGATCGAGGGCTACGAGCGGCGGCCGATGATCCTCGAGCCCTGGCACCCGCCCCACTACAGGGAGCTGATCGAGGCCGAGGGCTTCGGCAAGGCGATGGACGTGCAGATGTGGGAGCTCCAGTTCGGCGACCTCAAGGAGGGCGAGCGCTTCGACCCCTCGATCCACGCGGCGGCCGAGAAGGGCCTGCGCGAGGAAGGGATCGTGATCCGCAACATGCGCAAGCGCGAGATGGCCGACGAGGTGCGGCGCTTCATGGAGGTCTACAACGAGGCCTGGGGCGACAACTGGGGCTTCGTCCCGATCACCGACGCCGAGGTCGAGTTCCAGGCGAAGAGCCTGAAGCAGGTGATCGCCGAGAACTGGGCCTTCATGGCCGAGAAGGACGGCGAGGTCGTCGGCGCCGCCCTGACCCTGCCCGACATAAACCAGGTGATGGCGAAGCTGAACGGCCGCCTGCTTCCCTTCGGCTGGCTCAAGTTCCTGCTCGGCAAGCGCAAGATCGACCAGCTCCGCGTCTTCGCGCTCGGCGTCAAGCACGAGTACCGCCACAGCGGCGTTGCCGCCGGCCTCTATCTCAAGCACCTCGAGGAGGCGGCGGTCCCCGGCGGCATCGCCGGCGGCGAGATGGGCTGGATCCTCGAGACCAACGAGCCGATGAACCGGGCGATGGAAGGCATGGGCGGCAAGGTGGTCAAGAAGTACCGGATCTACGAGAAGTCGCTCGGCGGCTGAGCCCATCCCAACAGGGGTTCCGCTTAACTTTTTGGAGGAACGGCGGGTGCCTTTCGAGACCCGCGGCTACCAAAAAGTACAAGACGCTCCACCCCTGCCGGGATGGGCTCTGAGCGACGTCGTTCTGCGGAAGGTGCGGAGTGTTCTCGGTCGTTCGCCGCACGCGTCGCTACAGTCGGCCCGGTGAGTGGTGCAGAGCTAGAGCCGATTCCGGTTCGCGTCCTTCCTTATGAGCCGTCCAGTGCGCTGGCCGTGCGCAACGAGGCGAAGACCGCGGCGATCGCCGCTGCGGGTGGGGTTCTCGCCGGTGCCGCCACGGTGGCGGCCGTCCGAGCCGTCGGCGCGGTAGCGAGCCGCAAGCGCGCCCCACGTCGCCTCTCCCGCCGGGAGCGTCCCAACGTCCTGGCCAGCCGCTCCTTCCTCGTAGACGTCCACCTCCTAGGCCGCTGACTCCGGGGCTGATGGGCCTAAAACCGGAGCCCGAGTGGGGTTTTAGGCCCATCGGCGGGGTTTTGGAGGTTGAGGTGCGCCCGCCGTCGGCTTATCGGCTGCCGGTTTATGGGGGGGAGGATGGGGTTATGCGGGTCGTGGGGGGCGTTGCGACGCGCCTGCTGCATGTCGACGGATGCCCGGTGCTGGTGCGGGCCTGGGAGCCGGGGAAGGGACGGGTGGCGCTGCGGGCTGAGCCGCTGGACCCTGACTCGATCACGCTGTCCGGTCCGGTGGCCGATGCCCCGGCCCGGGAGGCCGGCACCGCCGAGCTGGAGCTGGCCTTGGAGCGGATGCGGTTCGCGCTCGGCGTCGACGACGACCTCGGTGAGTTCTACCGTCGCTTCCGCCGTGACCCGCTGCTCGGCCCGCAGCTGCGCCGCCGTCCTCACCTGCGCCCCCGCCGCCGTCCCTGGCCCTGGGAGGCTCTCGCCTGGGCGGTGGTCAAGCAGCTGATCGAGAGCGGCCGCGCGGCCCACATCCAGCGCCGCATTGTCGGCCGCTGGGGAGCGCGCCTCGGGGCTGGGCGCGACTCGCTGCGCGATGTCCCGACTCCCGGCTTGATCGCCGGCCGGGCGCCCGTCGAACTCGAGTCGATGGGCCTGGCGCTGAAGCGGGCGCTCGCCCTGCGCTCGACCGCCTCCGACGTTGCCGCCGGCCGCTGCGACCTGTCCGAGTCGACCGCCGACCGCCGCCTGCTCTCGGTGCGTGAGATCGGCCCCTGGACCGTCCAGTGTCTCGGCCTCTTCGGTCGCGGCGACCCCGACTCGCTCCCTGCCGGCGACCTGATCTACCTCAAGCAGGTCGGCCGCCTGGCCCACCTCGGCCGTCGCGCCACGGTTGAGGAGGTGGAGGAGTTCTACGCTCCGTATGCCCCCTTCCGGGGCCTCGCGGGCACCTGGTTGTCTCCCGCCGCCTGACCGAGCTCAAGCGGGGACGGCAGGCGCCGATAAGCGTGGCATGGAGCGCTCTGCACGCGGCGGCAGCTGGCCCGAAAAACGAGTTGACGAGTTCCTCGACCAGATCTCGGCCGGAGGCGAAGACTATCGCCGCCTTGTCGAGCGCCTGCCCGCGATCGTCTACGCGTCCGAGCTGGGCGAGAGGGGTCGCTGGCGCTACGTCAGTCCTCAGATTGAGGACATCCTCGGCTACACGCCGGAGGAGTGGCTGGCGGACCCCGAGCTCTGGGGGAAGCTGCTGCACCCCGAGGATCGCGAACGGGCGCTGGCGGAGGAGACGCGCAAGACGATCGGCAACCGCAACCCGCCCCCGGTCGACTACCGGATGCTCACCCGCGACGGTCGCACCGTCTGGATCCTCGACGAGGCCGTGCTCGAGCCCGACGGGGCCGGGACGCCGATCTGGCACGGCGTCCTCTACGACATCACCGAGCGCAAGTCCGCCGAGCAAGAGCTGAAGCGGGCCGCCGCCCAGCAGGCCGCGGTGGCGCGCCTCGGCGGACGGGCGCTGAAGGACAGCGACCCCGACGCGCTGATGCGCGAGGCGGTCTCGCTGATGACGGAGATCGACGGGGTGGCCGCCGCCTGCATCTGGGAAGTCGGTCGCGAGGGCCGCCGGCTCAGCCTCCGCACCGGCCTAGAGGAGCGTGTCGTCGGCTCCGGTCGGGCCTCGGCGGCCCGTGACTCCCACGCCGGTGCCGCGCTCGACTCACGCCTGCACGTGATCGTCGACGACTGGTCGGCCGAGAGCCGCTTCTCGATGCCCCCGGCGCTGCGGGTCCTGGGAGTGCGCAGCAGCCTCGCGGTGCCGATCGACGGCAAGGAGCGGCCCTTCGGGGTCCTCGACGTGCACTCCTGCGAGCCGAACCGCTTCACCCCCCAGGACGTGCACTTCGTGCAGGCCTCCGCCAACGTGCTCGCCGACGCGATCGAGCGCCACGCCGCCGACGAGGCGCTGCGCCACCGCGTTTTGCACGACCCGCTCACCGGCCTGCCAAACCGACTCAGCTTCGTCGATGCCCTCGCGGCGTCGCTCTCGCGCAGCACGGTCTCGGGCTCGCCGGTCGGCATCCTCTTCCTCGACCTCGACAACTTCAAGCTGATCAACGACAGCATGGGTCATCACGCCGGCGACGAGCTGCTGTGCGCCGTCGCCCCACGGCTGCGCGCCCACCTGCGGCCCGGTGACATCGTCGCCCGCTTCGGCGGCGATGAGTTCGGCATCCTCGTCGACCGGCTGGCCGACGAGGACGAGGCGGTGGCGATCGCCGACCGCATCGCTGCCGCGTTCGCCGAGCCCTACGCAATGGGCGGGGTCGAGCACTACGTCACCGCCAGCGTCGGCATCGCCGTCGCCCGACCGTCAGCCCGCGAGCCGGTTGACGCCGACCTGCTGATCCGCGACGCCGACGCCGCGATGTACCGGGCGAAGGAACGTGGCCGGGCACGCTGCGAGCTCTTCGACGCTGAGATGCGGGCGGGAGCGCTGCGCCGGCTCGAGGTCGAGCGCGAGCTGCGCCAGGCCCTCGACCGCGAAGAGCTGGAGCTTCACTACCAGCCGATAATCGCCATGCGCAGCGGCGAGATCGTCAGCCTCGAGGCGCTGGTGCGCTGGCGCCATCCCGAGCGGGGGCTGCTCGATCCCGGCGATTTCGTCGAAATCGCCGAGGACAGCGGCTTGATCGAGCCGATTGGCCGCTGGGTGCAGGAGAGTGCCTGTCGCCAGGTGCTCGAGTGGCACCGGCTGCGGCCCGACCGGCGTCCCGTCGACATCTCGGTGAACCTCTCCGCCCGCCAGGTCAGCAACCGCGAGCTCGTCGCCTCGATCGGTGAGCAGCTCTCCAGCTCCGGCCTCGACCCGATCCACCTTCGGCTGGAGGTCACCGAGAGCGCCCTGGTCGAGGAGTCGGCCACCGCGATCGACAGCCTCGAGGCGTTGAGCGAGCTTGGCGTCGGCCTCGTCCTCGACGACTTCGGCACCGGCTACTCCTCGCTCGCCTACCTCAACCGCTTTCCCTTCGACGGCCTCAAGATCGACCGCTCCTTCGTCGAAGTGCTGGGGGTGGAGCAGGAGCGCACGGCGATCGTCGAGGCGATCGTCGGCATGGCCCGCGCCCTCTCCCTCGACGTGATCGCCGAGGGGGTCGAGAACGAGGCGCAGCTATCCGAGCTGATCCGGCTCGGCTGCGACTACGCGCAGGGACATCTCTTCTCGCGGGCGCTGCCGGCGGAGAAGGTCACCGCCCTGCTCAGCGAGGACGTCCCGCTCTATTCGGGAATCGCGCCGGGCAGGTAGCCGTTGCTGAGCAGGGCGGCGGTCGGCGGCAGCGAGGCGATCAGCCCGTTGTCGCGCATCCAGCCGGTGAACTCGCGCCACTGCGCGGGGTCCATGTAGGCGTAGGGACGACCGTGGCGGGGTGGGTCGAGCAGCGGCAGGGTCGCCGCCAGCTCGGCCCGGGTCAGCTTCGGGTCGAGGTCGGGGTTCGCTTCCAGCAGCGCCTTCGCGGTCGCCTCGGGATTGGCCGCCGCCGCTGCGGTCCCGCGCGCCAGCGCCGCCATGAAGAGCCGGAACTTCTGCGGGTCTTCTTCCAGCGCTTCGGGCTGGGCGGCGAGGACGAGCTCGTCGTAGGTGGGCACACCGAGCTTGTCGACCGGGGTGACGACCGGCTGCTGGCCGCGCAGGCGCAGGTCCACCCCCTCGACGTTGCTGAAGCCACCCAGCATCGCCTGGGCGCTGCCGCCGACGAGCGCCGGCAGCAGGCCGAAGCCGACGTTGACCGCCTTGACGTCAGAGGGGGTCAGGTTGGCGCGGGCGAGGATCGTCTTCAGGTAGGCGTCCTGGTAGGGGATGCCGGCGGTGGCGATCGTCTTGCCGCGCAGGCTGCCGATCCCCTTGATGCCGGACTTCTTCAGCCAGATCATCGAGGTGAGCGGGCGGTTGACGAGGGCGCCGACGGCGAGCACGTCGAGGCCCTGGTCGTGGGCCAATAGCACCTCGGGCTCGTAGGAGATCGCCAGGTCGGTCTGGCCGGCGGCGAGCAGCTTGATCGGCGCGGCGGGGTCGGCGGGCGTGTGGATGCTGACGTCGAGCCCGGCTTCTTCGAAGTAGCCGAGCTTCTGCGCCACGTAGATCCCGGCGTGGTCGGGGTTGGGATAGAAGTCGAGCGTCAGGCTGAGCGGCTGCGACTCGCCGGTCACGTCTTCGCTCTTCTCGCCGCAGGCGGTGAGGGCGAGCAGGGCGAGGGCGAGGGCGACCACCGCGGTTCGGGTGCGCTTCATCCCCTGCTTTCTATCGCCAAGTGACGATGCGGCGCTCTGCGAGGGCGACGAGGGCGAAGAGGGCGAGGGCCACCACGGCGAGCACGGCAACCGCGGCAAAGGCTCGCGCCGTCTCCAGCACCGCCATGTCCTGGCGTATCAGCACCCCGAGCCCGGATTCCGCACCGGCCCACTCGGCGAAGAGCGCGGCAATCACGGCGACCGCCGCGGCGATCTTGGTTCCGCTGAAGAAGTACGGCAGGGCCGTCGGTCCCTCGACTCGCCAGAGGATCTGTCGCCTCGAGGCGTCGAGGGTGCGCATCATCTTCGTCGCCTCGCCGTCGACCGATCCCAGCCCGTCCAGCGTGTTGACGGTGATCGGAAAGAAGCAGATCAAGGCGATGATCCAGAGCTTCGGGCCAACTCCCCAGCCGAACCAGACGAGCAGGATCGGGGCGATGGCGACGATCGGGATCGTCTGCGACGCGACGAGTATCGGGTAGAACGCGAGGCGCAGCGTCTCGGAGAGATGCAGGGCAAGGGCGAAGGCCACGCCGACGACGACGGCGCAGCCCAGGCCGAGCAGTACCTCCTGGAGCGTTACCCAGGCATTGTCGGCCAGCAGCGAGCGGTTCTGCCAGAGCGCTTCGGCGACTTCGGCGGGCGAGGGGACGAGGATCGGGTCGAGGTTCAGCGCGTCGGCTATCGCCCCCGTGCTCGCGGCGACCTGCCAGACCCCGACCAGCCCCACGAGCAACAGTCCGGGCAATACCCACCGCCTCATCGTCCCCACCCCTTCCGGTGCGCTTTATGGACCGCATAAGTGCAAAAGGCGCACCGGAAGCTCATCGATGACTCCCGGCGCCTGTGCGCAGTGCGTGCATGGCGCGCTCGCGGGCCGCTACGAACTCGGGGTCGGTTACGGCCGCGTCGCGGTCGGCGGCCCGCGGCTCCGGGGCGCTCAGCTCGTCCACCACGCGCGCCGGCCGCGCCGAGAGGACGGCGACGCTGTCGCAGAGGTAGAGGGCCTCCTCGACGTCGTGGGTGACGAGGACGACGGTGCGCGGGTCGGCGGCCAGCGCGCCCGCCAGCCACTCCTGCATCTCGGCGCGGGTGATCGCGTCGAGCGAGGCAAAGGGCTCGTCGAGGGCGAGGACCGGCTTGCCGGCGATCAGGGTGCGCAGGAAGGCGACCCGCTGGCGCATCCCGCCGGAGAGCTCGGCGGGGGCCGCGCGCTCGAACCCGGCAAGGCCGAAGCGCTCGAAGAGGAGGCCGGCTTCGCGGCGTGCGCCGGCCCGGCGCACACCACGGTTGCGCAGCGCCAGCGCCGCGTTGTCGATCGCCGAGAGCCAGGGCAGCAGCATGTCCCGCTGGGGCATGAAGGCGCAGCGGGCAAGGCGCGCCTCGGGGCCACGACCGTCGCCTATCGCGACCGCGCCCCGCTCAGGCTCCTGCAGGCCGGCGACCAGCTCGAGCAACGTCGACTTGCCGCAGCCGGAGGGCCCGACGAGGCCCAGAACGCCGTGGGCGGGCACGTGGAGGTCGAGGCCTTCGATTGTCCGCAGCTCGCCGTAGGAGTGCCCCAGTCCGCGGATCGAGACGGCGACGCCGGGCGCTTCGCCATAGGCAGGCGATGCGTTTTTGGCGATTAATTCCTTGGCTTTCGCGGGCATCTTGGGTATCCTGGCGCACTCGCGCTCCTGACCAAAAAGGTCAGGAAAGTCGATAACCAACCGCGCGAAGCTCATATGGACCCGGCAATCATCGTCTTCGGACTAGGAATCGGCGTGCTCGTCGGCATGACCGGCATGGGCGGGGGAAGTTGCCGGCCTTCGGCAGCGTGCCCGCGGCTCCGCACTGGCTGCACCGTCGCCGCCAGAAGGAAGCAGCGCAAGCGGCCGACCGCGCGGCCAACCTGGCGCCGGACGCAACCGGCTGACTGATTAACTAGCTGTCTATGCGCGTTTCGGCCAAGGCTGACTATGCGGTACGGGCAGCCGCGGAGCTTGCGGCCGCCGAGGAGGGCCCGATCAAGGGCGAGAGGCTCGCCGACGCGCAGGACATCCCCCTCCAGTTCCTTGAGCACATCCTGCTCGAGCTCAAGCACGCGGGCATCGTCCGCGCCCGCCGCGGCGCCAAGGGCGGCTACTGGCTCGCCCGCCCGGCAGAGGAGGTGACGATCGCCGACATCGTCCGCGCGGTCGAGGGACCGATCGCCCACGTCCAGTCGGCTCCACCGGAGTCGATCGAGTACCGCGGCAACGCCAAGCACCTGCAGGAGGTCTGGATCGCGGTCCGCGCCAGCCTCCGCACCGTGCTCGAGCACGTCACCCTCGCCGATCTGGTCTCGGGAGAGCTTGCCACCGAGGTCTCCCAGCTCGCAGCCCAACCAGACGCCTGGGCCGCCCGCTGAGACGCAGCAGGAACGGTTAGTCGGCGGCCGGGACTCCTCCCGCGACGACGTTGACGAAGTTCTCCAGGTGGCGGGTCGTCCAGCACTCGAAGGCGCCGTCGCAGTAGCGCTCGTAGGCGGCCATCACCGAGTCGCCGTAGTTCCAGTAGAGCCGCGGCTCCGGGTTGAGCCAGAAGAGGCGGCCGGCGCGCTCGGAGACCTGGGCGAAGACTTTGGCGTGGGGCTCGCGCCCGTTGGTGCGGGCGTCGCCGAGGACGATCACGGTCGACCGCGGGCCCAGCTCGTCGGAGATCTCGGCGAGGAACTCGAGCCAGACGCGGCCGTAGTCGGTGTAGCCGGAGACGTCGGCGACTCCCCCCTCGCTGGAGATGCGCTGGGCGATGACGCGGAAGTCGCGCTCGTGCTCGAAGACCTCGGTCACCTCGGAGATGCGCTCGATGAAGACGAAGCTGCGCAGCTTGCGGAAGGAGTCGTGCAGGGCGTGCAGGACGGAGAGGAAGAAGACGCTGGCCGAGGTGACCGAGGTGGAGACGTCGCAGAGGACGTAGATCTCGGGCCGACGCGGGCGCTTGGGCCGGTAGCGCAGGTGCATCGGCACGCCGCCGGTCTCCAGCGAGGCGCGCATCGTCCGCCGCACGTCGACCGCCCGCCCCTTGCGCCGGCCGCGCTGCTCGTGCCCGAGCGTCGCCAGGCGCCGCTTCATCTGCGAGACGGCACGGTGCACAGCGGCGAGGTCCTGGGTCGGGCTGGTCGGCAGGGCGCGGTCGAGCTCCGCCAGTGGCCGGGACGGCGGCAGGGTCGAGGTGCGCTCGATCAGGTCGCGCTCGAGCTCGCGGCGCAGGTGGCGCTCGAAGGCGTTCAGCTGCTCGCGGTCGATCGGCGGCAGCTCGGCGGCGCCGTCGGTGGCCGGCGGCTGTGTCCCGGCCGAGAGTCCCAGCGTGCGCCGGATCCGCTGCACGTCGACGCCGACCACGCCCGAGCCCTCGCCCCGGCGGCCGAAGGCCGCGATTGCCAGCCGGGCGAGGTCGCGCAGCTCGCCCTCGTCGCCCTTGAGGATTGCCTGGCGCACCTGCTCGCGCAGCTCGTCGATGTCGAGCCGCTCGCCGCCCTCGTGGCGGCGCTCGGTCTCCTCGATCCCACGCTCGACCGCCTCCGCCTCGGCGGCGCGGAAGAACCAGCGCTCGAAGAGCAGCTCGAAGAGGCGCCGGTCCTCCTGGGACTTGGCGATCGTCGCCGCCAGCGCCTCGCGGAAGCCCTCGCGCGAGGTCCAGGGCACCTGCTCCAGGGCGGCGAAGGCGTCGAGGATCTCCGAGGTGCCGACCGCGACTCCCTCGCCGCGCAGCTCCTCGCAGAAGGCGAGCAGCTTCGCGGCGAGGCCGGGCGGCCCGGCATCCGCCCTCGGCCCGTACGGCGAGGAGGGCGTCGGGCTCACCCTGCTGTGGGGGCGGCGGGACCGGCAAGCTTCACGCCGACTCGCTCCGCCACCAGCTCGATGTCGGTGCGGTGCTTGACGATGATCGACATCGACTGCTCGAAGGTCTCCCGGTCGATGTCCTCGGCCCCCATCAGCAGCAGCGTCCGCGCCCAGTCGATCGACTCGGCGATCGAGGGCGGCTTCTTCAGGTCGAGCGCGCGGATCATCCGCACCACCTCGACCATCTGCCGCGCCAGCGCCTCGGGCAGCTCGGGGGCGTGCAGGCGGACGATCTCCATCTCGCGCTCGAGGTCTGGATAGTCGAGCCAGAGGTAGAGGCAGCGCCGCTTCAGCGCCTCGGTCAGCTCGCGCGAGTTGTTCGAGGTGAGGACGACGATCGGCATCGTCGTCGCCGAGACCTGGCCCAGCTCCGGGATCGTGATCTGGAAGTCGGAGAGCAGCTCGAGCAGCATCGCCTCGAACTCCTGGTCGGTCTTGTCGATCTCGTCGATCAGCAGCACCACCGGCTCGGGGCTGGCGATCGCCTGCATCAGCGGGCGCTCGAGCAGGAACTCCTTGTCGAAGATGTCGCCGTGTACGTCCTCCCAGCCGTCCTCGCCACCGGCCTGGATCCGCAGCAGCTGCTTGCGATAGTTCCACTCGTACAGCGCCTTTGCCTCGTCGAGACCCTCGTAGCACTGCAGGCGAACCAGCTCGCGGCCCGTGGAGCGCGACAGCGCCTTGGCCAGCTCGGTCTTGCCGACGCCGGCGGGCCCCTCGACCAAGACCGGCTTCTCGAGCCGCTGGGCGAGGAAGGAGACCAGCGCGGCGGGCTCGTCGGCGAGGTAGCCGACCTCCGCCAGCGCGTCCTTCACCTCGGTCACAGAGCCCGCAGCCATCGGGGCGATGATAATCGCCGCTGTGCTCGACCTTGCTCTGCCCCTTGCGACGCTGCTGCCCCACAGCGCCGGCCCCTACCTGGCGCTGATGCTGATCGGCTTCGCGATCGGCATCCTCGGCCACCTCACCGCCGCCCGCTGGCTGGTCGCCGCGGGCATCATCCTCGTCTTCCTCGGCGCCTTCCTCTTCCCGGTCGCGCTCAACCTGACCGAGGAAAGCCCCCGCTCGCTCGACGCGCCCGACGGCGCCCGGCAGCTCGAAACGATTCCCTAGCCACCACGCGCTAGCTTTATGCCGACGCACCACCCAACTTCCAGGAGGCGGACCGCCGTGAGCCGATTTCGCAACTTCACCCTTTTTGCCGCGCTGATCGCGCTGGCGCTGGCGTTCGCCGCCTGCGGTGGAGGCGGCAGCGACGATCCTCAGTCCGTCGTCGACGAAGCGACGCTGCAGGGGATCGAGAGCGGCAACATCGACCTCTCGCTGGGGATCGACGTCCAGGGCAGCAAAGGCGGCCACCTCGACGTCGGCGTCTCCGGCCCGTTCCAGGGCGAAAGCGAAGCCGAATACCCCGAACTCGACATGACCGCGTCGGCAAAGGGCTCGATCGGCGGCGAAAAGGTCGACTTCGAAGGCGGCCTCACCCTGCTCGGCAACAAGGCCTACGTCGCCTACGAAGACACCGAGTACGAAGTCGACCCGACCACCTTCAACTTCGTCCGGACGATCGTCAAACGGCGCGGCGGCGGTAAGAAGCAGTCGACCGAACTCACCGCCTGCCAGGAAGCCGCCGCCGAACTGCAGCTCTCGGACTTCGTCGAAAACCTCGAGGGCGAAGGCAGCGCCGACGTCGGCGGCACCAGCACGAACAAGGTCAGCGGCGACCTCGACGTGTCGGGCGCCGTCGAAGCGGCGGCGGAACTGAGCGAAGACCCGGCCTGTAGCGAACAGCTGAACGCGGCGGGCTCGCTCTCCGCGGCCAGACTCGAAAAGGCCAAGGCCCAGGTCGAAGAATCTCTCAAGGGCGCCCACGTCGTCCTCTACGTCGGCGACGATCACATCGTGCGTCGGATTACGGCTCAGGCAACGGTCGAACCGCCGAAGGCGTCTACGTCCAGCGGGGGCGGCGCGAAAAGCGCTGAAATCGACCTCGACCTGACGCTGACCGGGGTCAACGAAGAACAGGCGATCTCCGCCCCGCAGAGCTCCAAGCCGCTCAGCAATCTCTTCATCAAGCTTGGGATCAACCCGATCGAACTGCTCGGTCTGCTGCAGGGCTCTGGCCCCGGCGGCCTGAGCGGTCCGGGTGGCCTCAGCGGCCTGCTCGAAGGGTTTGCCGCGGGGGGCACCCAGTAGCCGCGTTCCTGCGCACACCATACGGCTGGCCTTACCTGCTGACGCCACTGATCCCGCTGGCGGTCGTGCTGGACCTGGCGGGCGCCTCGGCCGGCCTCGTCTTCGCCACCTCAGCGCTCGGGATCGTGCCCACGGCGGCGCTGATGGGCCGTGCCACCGAGGAGCTGGCGGCGCGCTCGGGGCCCGGCATCGGCGGTCTGCTCAACGTCACCTTCGGCAACGCGCCGGAGCTGATCATCGCCCTCTTCGCCCTCGGCCAGGGACTGCACGAGGTGGTCAAGGCCTCGATCGTCGGCTCGATCATCGGCAACATCCTGCTCGTGCTCGGCGCGGCGATGTTGGCCGGCGGGCTGGGCCGCGTGAAACAGACCTTCAGCAAGACGAGCGCAAGCGTGCAGACCTCGATGCTGCTGCTTGCCGCCGCGGCTCTGCTGATGCCGGCAATATTCGTCCTGGTCGAGGGCAAGGGCCTGCCTTTCCCGGGGGCCGAGATCGTCGACTACGGCTCGACCGTCGAGCACCTCTCGCTCGCGGTGGCGCTAGTGCTGATGGCCACCTATGTGGCGGGCCTCTTCTTCTCGCTGAAGACGCACCGCGACATCTTCAACCCCGAGTACGGCGACGAGGGGACCGCAGGCTGGTCGACCCGGACCTCGGTGCTCGCCCTTGCGGTCGCTGGAGTACTGGTCGGCGTGATGTCGGAGGTGCTGGTCGGCTCGATCAGCGAGGCCTCGCACGCGGTCGGCCTCTCCGAGTTCTTCATCGGCGTGATCGTCGTCGCCATCGTCGGCAACGCGGCCGAGCACTGGGTCGCGGTGCTCGTAGCGATGAAAGACAAGATGGACCTCTCGGTCAACATCGCGATCGGGTCCAGTGCCCAGGTCGCTCTCTTCGTCGCCCCGATCCTCGTCCTCGCCTCCTTCTTCATCGGCCCCCACCCGCTCGCCCTCGTCTTCAACGGCTTCGAGCTGGGAGCGATCCTGATCGCGATCCTGATCGCCAACTACGTGACCCAAGACGGCGAGTCGACCTGGTTCGAGGGCGTGCAGCTGCTGGCCGTGTACCTCGTATTCGGGATCGCCTTCTACTACGCCTGAAGCCTTTTCGGCGCCTAACCCGGAAAAAGCTTCAGCGAAGCTCGGCGAGGGCGCCAAGCACGACGTCGTCGTGCGTTTTCGGCGAGACCTTGGGGAAGGCCTTGACGATCTTGCCGGCGGGGCCGATGATGAAGGTGGCGCGCTGCACGCCCATGTACTTCTTGCCGTACATCGACTTCTCGACCCAGGTGCCGTAGCGCTCGGCGACGGCGTGATCGGCGTCGGCCAACAGAGTGAAGTCGAGGTCAAACTTGCCGGCGAACTTCTTCACCGCCTCGACCGCGTCGGGGGAGACGCCGATCACTCTGGCCCCGGCCTTCTCGTACTCGGCGCGGCGGTCGCGGACGCCGCAGGCCTGGGTTGTGCAGCCGGGAGTGTCGGCGCGGGGGTAGAAGTAGAGGACGATGGTCTCGCCACCGAGGTCAGCGAGGCTTACCTCGTTGCCGTCCTGGTCGGCGAGGGTGAAGTCGGGTGCAGCGTCGTCGGCCGTAACCATCTACTCAGGAGTCTCGTCGCTCGGCGACTCCTCGCCGTCCAGAGGCTCCTCGCCGCGAGGGAGATCGTCGCGGCCCGGGTCCTGACCATCCTCACCTTCGTCGAGCTCCTCGTCGCCCTGTTCCAGGGCGGTCTCGGAGACCGAGCTGCCCGAGCCGGGGTGATAGCTGGTCTGGAAGCTCTCCAGAACCTGGTCGCGCTGGTCTTCGTCGACCGGCACCTCGTCGGAGATGCGCACCCAATCGGCGCCCTCGTAGGCCTCCATGTTGAAGACCTCTTGGTCGAGCGAGGTCGAGTCGTCGACGACGACCAGCACCTCCGTCTGGGGATTGAAGTAGGTCCCCGGCTGGTTCAGCAGCTCCTCGACCTCGTAGAGGTTGTTCTCGGCGGCCTTGGCCATCAGCCGTCCAATCCTATGAAATCGGCGACCCGGTGCTCAGCCTCGGCCTCGACGTCGAGCGGCGCTTCGCCACGGCGCTCGCGCCGGTACGACTTTGCCCGCAACATCTGCCGCACCTCGGTTTCCCGGGTGGCCCTGTTCACCGGCGAGGCCGCGGGCCTGACCGATCGCGGCGGCAGGTCGGGGTCGATCGCATACGGACCCCTGCCGATGCTCTGCCAGGCCTTCCCTGAGCGGGCGAAGGCAATGGCCGCGATGGGCAGGATGAAGAGCGGAATCGCAGCTAGCACGTAGCCGCTCTGCAAGTAGGTCAATGCCAGCGGGCAGACCATGGCCCCAGGGTAGGGCTCTGGCCTTCTCGTCGCCATCCGGTACCCTTGGCCTTGGTTGACTGACCAGTCAATCGGTGGTCGTCGCCTCATGGCGAGGCCGCGCGCAACGGCTTACGCACGGACGAAAAAGGAGCCTCGACCAGTGGTTGACTTCACCCTCACCGACGAGCAGAAGGATCTGCGCGAGATGGCGCACAACTTCGCGGAGAACGAGATCCGCAAGGTTGCCTGGGAGTACGACAAGGACGGCACCTGGCCCCAGGACATCATCGACAAGGCCTGGGAGGTCGGGTTGATGAACACCCACATCCCCGAGGTCTACGGCGGCCCCGGGCTCGACTACCTCTCGGGCTGCCTGATCGAGGAGGAGATGGGCTGGGGATGCTCGGGCATCGGCACCAGCCTGATGGCCAACGGTCTAGCCTCCGCGCCGATCACCCTCGGCGGTTCTGAGGAGACGAAGAAGATATACCTCGGGATGCTCGCCGAGGAGCCGAAGCTGGCCTCCTTCTGCCTGACCGAGCCCGACGCCGGCTCCGACGTCTCGGGGATGAAGACCAAGGCCGTGAGGAAGGGCGACAAGTACGTCATCAGCGGCTCGAAGTGCTTCATCACCAACGGCACCTACGCCGATTACTTCACGGTCTACGCCAAGACCGATCCCGAGGGCGGGCACCGCGGGATCAGTGCCTTCGTCGTCGATGCCGACCTCCCGGGGGTCTCGGTCGACAAGAAGGAGGACAAGATGGGCCAGCGGGCGTCCAACACCGCGACCATCTCCTTCGACGAAGTCGAGATTCCGGCCGAGAACCTGCTCGGCGAGGAAAACAAGGGCTTCAAGCTGGCGATGATGACCCTCGACCGAACCCGCCCCGGCGTCTCGGCGATGGCGGTCGGCATCGGCCGCGCCGCGCTCGAATACGCCACGGAGTACTCCAAGGAAAGGGTTCAGTTCGGCGTGCCGATCGCGATGCACCAGGCGATCCAGTTCATGATTGCCGACATGGCCACCAAGGTCGAGGCCGGGCGCTTGCTGGTCTGGAACTCCGCGGTCCTGCTCGACCAGGGCAGGCGCAACACCCTGGAGAGCTCGCACGCCAAGCGCTTCGCCGCGGACTCCGCGATGGAGGTCACCACCGACGCCGTGCAGGTCTACGGCGGCTACGGCTTCATCAAGGACTACCCCGTCGAGAAGCTCATGCGCGACGCGAAGATCATGCAGCTCTACGAGGGCACGTCGCAGATCCAGCGCCTCGTGATCGCGCGCGAGACGCTGCTGCCGCGCCACATCGAGGAGGCGCCTGCGGCAGTTGCCGCCTAGCTCACGGAGGAGGGAGAGGGCGCGCGCAGCTGGCCGCGATCGTCGACGTAGTCGCGCCAGCTGCGCGTCGCACGCCAGCCGAGCATCCGCTCGGCCTTGGCGGACGTGATGCCCGATGCGTCCGGGCGGGCGAGGCCGCGCAGCTCGATCCGCTGTCCGACCTCGAGGCAGGCGACGCGCGCGTCTTCCTCGGCATCGTGCTGCCGCTCGACGGCGCCGCGGGGCTCGAGCGCCGCCACGACACCGCGTCGCGGTTCCTCGACGACTTCGGCGTGGCGATGTACTGCGGCTTCGGGCGCCAGCCGGGCGCCGACGGCATGGAGACGATGCGCGAGCACGCGCACGTCGTCAGCACGGTCCGCGGCTGAGCTGATAGCTGCTTAGAGCGGCGTTGAAGGAGGCCCTCTTCGGCGTGGTCGGGGAGGGTCTTTTTCTTTCTCTATCTGGAGGGAGAGATGTCTTCGGACTTGTTGCTTAGAGAGGTGCCTGGGGATCGGTTGATCGTGGCGATCGACCCGGGGAAGGTCCGCAACCGGGTATGGATTACGTCCGGGGAGGGGTTGGTCGGCGAGCCACTTTCGTTGCCGACATCGCGGACTGGTTTGGATCGGCTCGGGGTGTTGGTCGCTGATGGCGGTTCTCCGCTGTTCGCGCTGGAGGCCACGGGCGCGTTGCATCGGGCGTGGGCGGCCGAGCTCGAGCGGCGTTGGCCGGGGTCGCTGAGGATGTTCGCGCCGTCTCA
>JBJMKO010000076.1:0-8031 GCA_045805805.1 Solirubrobacterales bacterium
AGGAGGGGCTGACAACGGCCCCTCCCACACCGCCCAGAACTATTCCTTCAGGAAACCAGGAACGTCGATGTCGTCGTCCGACACCCGCAATTTACGAATGTCAGTGTCCTCGGCGGAAATCCGCGGTTTGCTCTCATAGCGACGGCGCACCCGCTGCGGCGAGCGGGCCAGCAGCTCGAAGCCCTCGAAGCCCGTCGCGATCACGGTGACCCGGACCTCGTCGCGCATCGACTGGTCGACGACGGAGCCGAAGATGATGTTGGCGTTGTCGTCGGCCTCTGCCTGGACCAGCTGGGCCGCCTCGTTGACCTCGAAGAGGCCGAGGTCCTCGGGGCCGGTGATGTTGAGCAGCATCCCGGTGGCACCCTTGATCGACTCCTCGATCAGCGGCGAGGTGATCGCCGCCTTGGCCGCGTCGAGGGCGCGGGCCTCACCGGAGGCGGAGCCGACGCCCATCAGGGCCGAGCCGGCGTCGCGCATGATCGTGCGCACGTCGGCGAAGTCGAGGTTGATCAGGCCGGGGATCGTGATCAGATCGGTGATCCCCTGCACTCCCTGGCGAAGTATGTCGTCGGCCTGGCGAAACGCCTCCAGCACGCTGGTGCGCCGCTCCACTGCCTGCAGCAGCTTCTCGTTCGGGACGATGATCAGCGTGTCGACGTTGTTGCGCAGCTTCTCGATGCCCTCGAGCGCCTGCTGCATCCGTCGCTTGCCCTCGAACTCGAAGGGCTTGGTTACCGCGCCAACGGTCAGCGCGCCGATCTCTTCCTTGGCGATCTCGGCGATCACCGGCGCCGAGCCGGTGCCCGTGCCTCCGCCCTCGCCCGCGGTGACGAAGACCATGTCGGCGCCCTTCAGCGCCTCCTTGATCTCGTCGCGGCTCTCCGCCGCCGCTCCCGCTCCGACCTCGGGGTTGCCGCCGGCACCGAGGCCGCGGGTCAACTCCTGCCCGATCGAGAGCTTGATGTCGGCGTCGCAGGCCTGCAGCGCCTGGGCGTCCGTGTTGACGGCGACGAACTCGACGCCGCGAATGCCGGCGTCGACCATCCGACTGACGGCATTGGTGCCACCGCCGCCGGCACCGACGACCTTGATCACCGCAAGGTATGTGGATTCCATCTCCCGATTTCTCCAGCCACCGAACCTGAGGGGTCGGCGTTTGAGTTGAGCCTTTGTTTCGTCCGACGCTACAGCAATGCTTGAAGGTTCAAGGTTACGCTGCAACCACGGGAATTGCGCTCAACGTAGGGCATCGGGCGTTGTCTGTCAAACCGCCGGGCGGCATCCTGCAGACCAGATCTCTCAAGTCTAAGTTGAGTGTTTCGCCAATCTAACCCTGTGGTCGAGAGTTTAGGGAACAGGCGGAAGCGCATGCCCAGAGCCGCCTACGCTGGGGTGGCTCGGGGCATACAGGGCTACATAATCGAGGGCTCTGACAGAGGGGTCGGCCAGAACGGCGGCGGCGGCTCGCCACTTGCGCGAGGCCTGGGTCGCATCGCCGAAACGCAATTCGATTCCCGTGGTGAGGTTGACGTCCACTCCGCTTTCTCCGTAGTAGCTGCCTTCGACATAGGGCAAGAGGGCCGGCGGAATGGCCCCCAGGACACGAGCCTGTTCGAGCATCGGGCCCCGCAGCCGGGGGCCTTTGGGCGGGGTGTCGAGCGGCAGATCAGGCAGGTCGCCTTCTTCGGGCGCAGGCAGCCAGGCGAGGATCGTCCCGTCGGCGGCGACCGCGACCGCCCCCGAGCCGCTGCTAATCGTGGCGACCGGCCGGGAGGAGACCAGGTGGGGAGAGACCGTGGACCCGCGCAGCCCGAACAGGTAGGCGGCCGCGGCGAGGACGGCCGCGGCGGCGAGGACGAGCAGAGGCCGCCTCACAGATCCCACTCGCTTGGCCAACTCACCTCCCCGAGTATCTGGACCTCGGGCTCGAGGACGACGCCGGTGCGCTCGTACACACGGCGGCGCCCCGCGGCCATCAGTTCGAGCACGTCGGCCGTCGTCGCCTCGGCCTCGTTCTCGACGAAGTTGGCGTGCTTCTCGGAGAAGCGGGCGCCGCCCTGGCTCAGGCCACGGCAGCCGGCCGCCTCGAGCAGCTGGCCGGCGCTGCGCCCCTCGGCGGCTGCGTCGTCGGGGTTCTTGAAGGTCGAACCGAAGGTCTTGATTCCCGAGGGCTGCGCCTCGCGGCGCTTGTCCCGCATCGCCTCGAGCCTCTCTCTGATCGCCGCGGGATCGTCGGGACGCAGCCGGAACGAGGCTCGCGAAACGACCTCGCCGGCAGAGAGGTTCGAGTCGCGGTAGACGAAGCCGAGCTGCTCGGGAGCCCGGCGCTCGCGCCCCACCACGGAGCAGACGTCGATCCACTCCAGGACCTCGGCGAGCTGGCCCCCGTAGGCGTTGGCGTTCATCCGCACCGCGCCACCCGCCGTGCCGGGGATGTTGACGCCGAATTCGAGGCCGGACAGGCCCCAGCTCGCGGCTTTCGCCGAGGCACTCGGCAGCCGCGCCCCGCCCCCGCACACGACCCGCTCGCCGTCGCGCTCGATCGTCGCCAGCTCGCCGTCCAGCTTGATCGCCAGGCCGCGGAAGCCGTCGTCGGCCACGAGCAGGTTGGAGCCGGAGCCGATCGTCCCGATCGCCAGGCCCTTCCCGCCGGCCCAGGCGAGAAGCTCCAGCAGCTCCGCCTCTGAGCGGGGCCGGGCGAACCAGTCGGCATCGCCGCCGGTGCGGACCGTGGTCAGCCTGGCAAGTGGAAAATCGCGTCGCAATCCGTCGGGCCCCGGGCTCATCCGCCGCCCTCCCCAGCCAGCGCCTCTGCGAGCCTGAAGACGTCTCCGGCACCGATCGTGACGAGCACTTGGCCCTCGATGCCCACCGCCTGGTTGCGGTCCAGGAGGGCGGCGAGGGCGCGATCGGCCCCCTCGACATCGGGCAGCCACCTGACCGGCCTCCCTCCCATCCGCTCCGCGGCGGCCTGCGCAACCCGCAACCCGCTGATCCCCGCCATCTCGCCGACCGGCTCCTCCCGTGCCGGGTAGACGTCGAGGACGACGGCTTCGTCCGCCAGGGACAGCGCGGCGCCGAAGCCGGCGGCAAAGGCCTTCGTGCGTGAGTAGAGGTGGGGCTGGAAGACGGCGATCAGGCGCCCGGGTTCCAGCTCGCGCAGGGCCGAGAGGGCGGCCCGCACCTCGGTCGGGTGATGGGCGTAATCGTCATATATGCGCGTACCGCCCCGTGACCCCTTCAGCTCCAGGCGCCGCTTGACGCCGGGGAAATCCGCCAGCGCCGCTGCCGCTCCGCTGACTTCGTCTTTATTTGTCGATATGGCGGCCAAGTGCGGGGTCACCGTCACCGACGGTTCGATATCGAACCCGGCCAGCGCAAGGGCGGCCAGCGCGGCCCTGGCGTTGAGCAAGTTGTGGCAGCCGGGGACTGCGAGGCGCAGCACCTCGGGGCCGGGACGGGCCTCGCCGAAGCCGGCGACATCCTTGCCCTCCGTAATTTCCGCGAGGCTGCCGTCGGCCGGGGCGACCACGGTCGCGGCTGGCGCGACGAACTCCCTGAAGGCGGCGCGCAGCTCCGCAACCGAACCCCAGCGGCTGTGGTGGTCCATCTCGACGTTGGTGACGACGGCGATCTCCGGCTTCAGGTCGAGGAAGCTTCCGTCGCTCTCATCGGCCTCGGCGATGACCCACTTGCCTTCGCCCCAGCCGGCGTTCGCGGCCTCGCCTTCCTCGCCGAGGCCAGGCACCTCACCGCCGACGAAGAAGGCCGGGTCGGCGCCGAGTGCGCGCAGCGCCCAGACCAGCATCGCCGTCGTCGTCGTCTTGCCGTGCGTGCCGGCCACGGCGATCAGCCGCTTCTCGGCGCAGAGCTCGGCGAGGAGGGCGCCGCGGTGGATCGGCTCCAGGCCCCGCTCGAGGGCCAGCGCCAGCTCCGGGTTGTCCTCGCCGATCGCGGTCGAGACGACCACCTCGGCGCCGTCGGGCAGGTTCGCCGCGTCGTGGCCGACGACCGGCTCGAGCCCCGCTGTCCGCAGCCGCTCCATATACGAGGAGTCCGCCCGGTCGCTGCCGGTCACGCTCGCACCGAGCTCGGCGCAGACCAGCGCCAGCCCGCTCATCCCAGCGCCGCCGATGCCAACGAAGTGCAGCCGCCTTGAAGCCCAGCCGCTCACGTTGCGGTGCGCCTTTTGCTCTCCATGGGTACATAAGGCGCACCGGAAGGCGTGGCTGCGCCAGCGGCCGCGAGAACCTCGTCGGCTATGCGTTTTGCTGCGTCGGGACGGGCCAGGGCGGCTGAGGCCCGCGACATCTCCGCCAACCGCTCCTCGTCTCGGAGCAGGCCCCCCACCCGCTGCGCCAGCAACCCGGCGCTGAGCGTCGTGTCCTCGATCGTCTCGGCCGCGCCCGCCTCGGCCATCCAGGCCGCGTTGGCGGTCTGGTGGTCGGCGGTCGCGTACGGGTATGGAACGAGAATCGCCGGACGGCCCGCCGCCGTCACCTCGAAGATCGAGCCACCCGAGCGGGCGACGACCAGATCGCAGGCGGCCAGGACATCGCCGAGGTCGGGCTCGTACTCGATCAGCGTATAGCGGCCGGCGTGCGGGGCCGAGGCGAGACGGGCCGCCAGCTCCGCGTGGTCGCGCGAGCCCGAGAGGTGGAGGACGTGGAAGTCGCGTTGGTCCGCATCGCCGGTCTCGGCGAAAGCCTCGATCGCGGCCAGGTTGACCGAGCGCGCCCCCTGGCTCCCGCCCATGACCAGGAGGCAGCGCTCCTCGGCGGAGATCCCGAACCGGGCCCGGGCCGCCGTGCGGTCCGCCCCCAGCACCGCGCCGGGTACCGGGCGCCCGGTGATCAGGTAGCGCCCTCCCTCGCGACCTGCGATCGGGAACGAAAGACAGACGCGGCGTGCCCGTCTCGCCAGCACGCGGTTGGCAAGACCGAGATGGCTGTCGGCCTCGGTGAGGACGAGCGGCACCCGTGAGAGAACCGCGGCCATCCCCGCGGTACCGGCGACGTAGCCTCCGCCGCCGAGGACGACGTCGGCGCGGCGCCCTCGCAGCACCTGCCGGGCGTCGCGAATCCCCCCGAGCGCCTTGCCGAGGGCGACCGCGGCCCGCAGGGGGTTGCGGCGGTCGATGCCGCGAACGTCGAGGAGGTCGATCTCGCAGCCGGCCCGCGGCACCAGCTCGGCCTCCGGCTTGTCGCGAGCGCCGAGGAAGGAGACCTCGGCGCCGCTAGCCCGAAGCTCGGCGGCGACGGCCATCGCCGGCACGACGTGGCCGGCGGTTCCCCCCGCTGCCACTACGATTCTGGGTGCTCTTTCCACGGCTCGGTCGGCTCCTTTTTGCGGCAGGCGAGCGCCCGCCCTCGACGACGCGCAGTTTGCCAGCGCCGGCGGTCCCCCCGCGGGCGACGCCTAGGATCAGGCCGACGGCGAGGAGAGTGACGAGCAGGCTGCTGTTGCCGTAGGAGACGAAAGGCAGCGGAACCCCGGTCAGCGGCGCCAGGCCCATCACGGCGAAGAGGTTGATCGTCGCCTGCACCATGATCAGCGAGGTGAGGCCGGCGACGAGCAGCTTCGAGTAACGGTCTCTGGCCCGCTGGGCGACGCGCAGGCCGGCGTAGCCGAGCAGCGAGAAGAGGCCGACGATGCCGAGGATTCCGAACATGCCCAGCTCCTCGCCGATCACGGCGGAGATCATGTCGGTGTGGGCCTCGGGCAGAAAGCCGGCCTTCCCCACGCCGTTGCCGATGCCCACGCCGAAGATACCGCCGGAGCCGAGTGCGATCTTCGCCTGGGCGGCCTGGAATCCGGCTCCCGCGGCATCCGAGCCCGGATGGAGGAAGCCGGTCAGGCGTTCCATCCGGTAGGGCTCGACCACGGTCATCAACAGTGCCAGCGCTCCTAGACCGAGCGCGATCTTGCCGAGGTCGACCGGGCGAGCGCCGGCGGCGAGCAGGGTCGCGCCGACCGCGAAGGCGACGACCATCGCCGTGCCGAGGTCGGGCTCGGCGACGATCAGCAGGCAGGTGCCGCCGGTGACGAGCAGGACCGGCATCAGGCCGGAGAGGTCCCGCACCCGCTTCGGTTCCCGCGCCAGCAGGTCGGCCGCGTAGAGGATCAGCGCCAGCTTGGCCAGCTCGGACGGCTGGAACTGCAGCGAGCTGGGACCGATCCAGCGGCTGGCGCCGTTGGCGCTGGAGCCGGCGACGAGGACGGCGAGGAGGAGGAGGAGCGAGCCGATCAGAAGGGCCGGGGTGAGGCGGCGGATCGCGACGAGACCGTGGCGCGCCGCTAGGTGCATGGCGAGGAGGCCGACGGCCCCGATCATCAGCGTTCGCTTCAGATAGAAGGCGCTGTTGGCGAGGTTGCCGTCGCTGAGCACCTGCGTGGTCGAGCTGGCCGAGAAGACCATCACCGCGCCGAAGGCGAGCAGGCAGAGAGTCGCGGTCAGCAGCAGGTTGTACTCGGTCGGGTGCGCGACGGCACGCGATCTCTTCTTCTTGGCCTTGGCCTTTGCGGCCTTCCCCTTGGCGGGCTTGGCGATGCGGCCGCCGGTGAGCGCGCGGGCGCTCACGAGCGCAGCGCTCCGACGATCTCGCGGAAGCGCTCGCCGCGCGCCTCGAAGCTCTCGAAGGCGTCAAAGCTGGCGCAAGCGGGCGAGAGCAGCACCGTCTCCCCCGGGCGCGCCGTGATGGCGGCCTTTTGCACCGCCTCCTCGAGGTCGCCGCAGTGGTGCAGTGCGACGTCGGACTCGATCGCCGGCGCAAGCTCCTCGGCCAGCCGTCCTGCCGAGGCGCCGGTCAGGTAGCAGGCGACGCAGCACTCGCGAACCGGGTCGAGCAGCGGTCTGTAGGGCTCACCCTTCTCGCTGCCGCCGAGGATCGCATGCACTCCTCCCTCGAAGGCCCGCAGGCCGACCGTCGCCGAGGCGACGTTGGTCGCCTTGGAGTCGTTGACGAAGCGCACGCCAGCGAGCTCGGCGACCGGCTCGAGCCGGTGCGGGACGCCGGCGAAACCGCGCAGGCCCTCGCGCACGGCGTCGCGGTCGAGTCCCATGGAGAGCGCCGCAGCGGCCACGGCCATCGCGTTGGCGGCGTTGTGCTCGCCGAGGATGCCCAGCTCGTCGACCGCGAGCAGCGGCTCGCCGTCGTAGAAGATCGTTCCCTCGGCGAGGGCAACCTCGCACTCGGGACCGGCGCCATGGCAGAAGGCGACGCGGCGCGCGCAGCCACCAAGATCGATGTCGGCCAGGGCCGGGTCGTCGGCGTTGTAGACGGCGACGTCGTCGTTGCCCTGCCTGGCGAAGATCTGCAGCTTGGCTTCCAGATAGAAGCCCAGGTCTTCGTGCCGGTCGAGATGGTCGGGCGCAAGGTTGAGGAAGACTGCGCACTCCGGGGCGAAGCCATTGACGTCTTCGAGCTGGAAGCTCGACGCCTCGCAGATCACAGTCGCGTCCGGGTCGACCTCGCCGGCCAGCGCCGAGAGCGGCGTGCCGACGTTGCCGGCCACGGCCACAGGCTCCCCGGCAGTCCGATAAACGTGCCCAAGCCACTCGACCACGGTCGTCTTCCCGTTGGTCCCGGTCACGGCCACGAACCGGTTCGGGATCGCCCGCCAGGCAACCTCCAGCTCCCCGACCACGTCCACCCCACGCTCCATTGCCTCCGAAATCACCGCAGCCTCGCGAGGCACCCCAGGACTCTTCACCACGGTCCGGATCCCCTCGAGGAGCACAAGTCCGTCTGCATCCAGAAAGACTTCGACACCAACCCCCCGAAGCCCTGCAGCCCCATCCGGCCGCCCAGAATCGACCCCTCTGACGGCCTCGCCGCGACCAGCAAGAAGCCGAGCAACCGCCTGCCCCGACCGAGCCAACCCCACAACCAGGAACGGACCCTCCGGAAGCTCGGGGCGAAGCTTTCTAGGCGGCGGCGCGGACATCAGGGATAGCTTCGCGCTAAACCCGGTCGGCCCTGTACGACTGTCGACAGGGACGTCGGGCGACCCTTCCCAAAACACTCA
>JBJMKO010000077.1:0-15963 GCA_045805805.1 Solirubrobacterales bacterium
AACACCCAGATAGGCAACGGCAACGCGGTTGCCGTCTCGGTCGGCGGCGACTCGAACGCCAACGGTGGCGACACCACCGCGACCAGCGGCGATGCGACCGGAGGCGACGGTGGAGACGCCGAAGCCGATGGCGGCAACGCCGATGCCTCAAACGGCGCGGTGGTCAAGCAGGCCAACGAGTCGTCGGGATCCGGCTCGAGCAGCTCCTCCAACTGGGGTTGCGGTTGCCAGAGCCACTCGAAGGACGGCTCGGGCTCTTCGCAGAGCAACGAGTCGAATGTTGACCAAGGCAGCCCCAAGGCAACCGGCGGCAACGCCGGCGCCTACGGTGGCAATGGCGGCGACGCCAACACCGGCAACACCCAGAAGTACAACGGCAACGCCTACGCCAAGTCCGAACCGCAGGAGAAGCAATACGAGTCCTGCGGCTGCCGACAGCAGAGGCAGTACGAGTCCTGCGGCTGCGATCAGGGCCGGGGGCATGACAACGACGCAAACGCCAACGGTGGCGACACCACCGCGACCAGCGGCGATGCGACCGGAGGCGACGGTGGAGACGCCGAAGCCGAAGGTGGCAATGCCGATGCCACGAACTGGGCGGGAGTGTTCCAGTCCAACCTGAGCGGGTTGGACAGCTCGCCCTGGTAGTTCAACGATCGAAGGGACGCCTTCGAGCACGAACATACGGAACGACCCCGGCGGCTCTCAGTCGCCGGGGTCCTCCGCTGACGTTCTTGGTGCCTATACGGGCGCGAGCCGGGCGAAGTAGCCGAACCAGTTGCCGGAGTGGGCCTCCCAGGTGAGCCCTGCTTCGCCGGCCTGGCGCTTGAGACTTGCCTGGGTGGTGAAGTGGGGATCGCCGAAGAGCTCCCCTGCTATGAGGCGTCCGGTGGGCTCGAGGACCCGGGCGATCTCGCGGAGCGCGGCCGCCGTGTCGGGGATCTCGCCCAGGACCGCCGTCAACACCACGGCGTCCATCGAGTCGTTCTCGTAGGGAAGCGCAGTGGCATCGCCCTGGGTCGGGACCACGTTGGCCAGGCCTCGCTCGGCAGCTCGCGCGACGGTGTGGTCGAGAAACCTCTGCTGGAGGTCGAAGATCTCGATCTTGCCCTCAGGGCCCACCCACTCGGCCATGTCGAGGGTGTAGTAGCCGGTGCCGGGGCCGATCTCGAGGATTCGCTCTCCCGGCTCGGGGCGGAGGACCGAGCGCAGGCGGTCGCGGGTGACGATCGGGTGCGGCACTTCGACCCAGAAGCGCTGGCCGTAGGGGCAGGCCGAGGGATTCTTGCGCCACCAGATCGCCGCTCCCAGCGTCGCCAGGACGGCAGCGCCGAGGAGCCCGCGCGCTCGCATCAGTCCGGACGGTTGAGGGAGAAGCCGACTCTGTGCTCGCCAGCGTCGCTTCTCAGAAAGGCGACCTTGCCGGCGTAGATCGCAAGGGTCCCGTCCTCGGTCTTGACGTCGTGCCAGCCGCCCCTCTCCACCTGCCTGCGCAGGTCCTTCAGCTCGTCCTCGCTGAGGCGGGCCGAGATCACCTGACCGCCCTCGAAGCCGATCTCCACCTTCTGCGACACGTCCGTCATCAGTGCCCTCCTTCCGCGGGTTCGACGATCTCGGTAAGCACGCCGCCGGTCGAGCGCGGGTGCAGGAAGGCCACACGGCTGTCGCGGATCCCCACCCGCGGCTCGCTGTCGATCAGCTCGATCCCGACGGCCGCCAAGCTCTCCAGGGTCGCGTCGATGTCCTCGACGGCGTAGGCGACGTGGTGCAGGCCCGGGCCCTTGCGGGCGACGAACTTGCCGACCGGGGTATCGGGCCCGAGCGGGGCCAGCAGCTCGACGTGGCCCTCGCCGACGTCGAGTAGGACCGCCTCGACGCCCTGCTCCTCGACCGTCTCACGATGCGCGAGCACCATCTCGAAGCTCTTCTCGTAGAGCGCCATGCCGGCGTCGAGATCCTCGACGGCAATGCCGATGTGGTCGATCCGTCCGAACACGAGGCGGCAGTCTACGCGGCGTTCTCGGCGCGGAGGATCTCGGCCAACGCCGCGACGCCGACCTCGAGCTGCTCGGGGGTCGGCTCCTTGGTCGCGATCAGGCGCTGGATCTCCCGCCCCGGCGTGTGGAAGGCCTCGGCCAGCGGGTCGCCGTGGTGGCGGTCGCTCCAGGCGAACATCTCGACCGCGATCGAGGCGCCGCCGAGGCCGACCACGGCGCGCGCTGCCGGCCCGGGCCTGTCGACCAGGCGCTCGAGCAGGATGGTGCCCCCGGCCGAAAGCAGCATCATCGGCGCAAGCAGGTTGGATCCACAGCGGTCGTGCTCCTTGGGCACGCCGGCAGGGTCGTCGACGCCCTGCTCGTAGGCGGCGATTGCCTTGTGCTCGACGCCGTGGTAGGCAGCGAGGTCGCGGTCGAGCAGCGCCACCATCGCGGGCACCGCGCCGATTGCCTGTACCGCGCCCTCGCGCAGGGCCGAGCTGCCGAAGCGCCGGCGCAGCGCCGCGGTCGCGAACAGCGTCGTCCCGATCGCGACCAGAACGCGCCGATCCTCGAAGGGAAGCCGCGCCGCCGGCAGCCGGTGCCGAACGAGCGGCAACACCGCCAGCGCCTCGGCCAACTTCAGCGGCCCACGCAGGCCGGGCATTCGCGCGGCCAAGCCAGGAGCCAGCCGCGGCTTGGGCTCGGAGGTGACCTGAACCGAGCCGTCGGCCCCGCGCACCGCGGCGGCCCAGTGGGTCGGCCCGTGGATCAGCAACCCATTGCGAAGTGCCATCCCGCCCAGCCGCAGCTTCTCCGAAGCCATGCAAGGACGATAGAGGAGCCGCGAAGCCTCCCCTTACGCGGTGACTGCGCCCTCTGAGCAAGGCGCGGTCACCGTCCCCCTGTGTCCCTGTTGATCCCGGTCGGAGGCCCCCAGTCCGAGCCTCCGACCGGTGTATCGGCTCTCCCTGGCTCTAGCTTGGAAAGCCGATCTATGAAACACGTGCCCCTGGAGAAGTTGCGGGTTGCTAGCCCTCGCGAAGCTTCTTGCGCAGGGCCTCCAGACGCCGGCTCAGCTCAGCCTCGAAGCCACGGTCGGTGGGCATGTAGAAGCGATGGCCCTCGAGACCCTCGGGGAGCAGTTGCTGGTCGCTCACCCCGCCGGGCTCGTCGTGCGCGTAGCGATAACCCTTGCCCCGGCCCAACGTCTTCGCACCTGGGTAGTGCGCATCGCGCAGGTAATCCGGCGGCGTCTTGGCACCGTTCTCGCGGACCTCGCCGCGGGCCGCCCCGAGACCTTTGTAGGAGGCGTTCGACTTCGGCGCCAGCGCCAGGTAGACGGCGGCCTGGGCGAGGTTGAGCGCGCACTCGGGCAGGCCGACCCGGTCGACCGCCCGGGCGGCAGCATCGGCGACGAGCAGCGCCTGCGGGTCGGCGTTGCCGACGTCCTCGGAGGCGAGGATGACCATCCGGCGGGCGATGAAGCGCGGGTCCTCACCCCCCTCCAGCATCACCGCCAGGTAGTAGAGCGAGGCGTCGACGTCGGAGCCCCGCGTTGCCTTGATCCAGGCCGAGACGAAGTCGTAGTGGCGATCGCCCTGGCGGTCGTAGTCGAGCGCCTTGCGCTGCAGCGCGTCCTCGATCGCGGCGACGTCGACCGCTTCCGACTTTGACCCACCTCCACTGTGGTCAAGGTCGGAAGCGCGTTCCACCGCGCGCTCCAAGGCGGAGAGGGCAACCCGGGCGTCCCCACCGGAGCGGTGGGCGAGCATCGCCAGCGCCGCGTCTTCGACCGGCGGCGGCTCGGCAAGCCCGCGCTCGGAGTCAGAAAGTGCCCGTCGCAACAGCTCTTCCACCTGCCCCGGCTCGAGCGGCCGCAGCTCATATATCTGGCAGCGTGAAAGCAGCGCCGAATTCACCTCGAAGTAAGGGTTCTCGGTTGTGGCCCCGATCAGCGTCAGCAGCCCTTCCTCGACCGCCGGCAGCAACGCGTCCTGCTGGGCCTTGTTGAAGCGGTGGATCTCGTCGAGGAACAACACCGTGGGACGTCCGCTGCCGGCCCGCCGCTCCCGAGCCCGCTCGATAACCGCCCGGATCTCGGCTTTCCCCGCATTGACCGCCGACTCCTCCTCGAACGCCCCCTCGGCCCCAGCCGCAGCGATCCGAGCCAACGTCGTCTTCCCAGCCCCCGGCGGCCCGTACAGGATCGAGCTGTGCGGCTTCCCACTCTCGATCGCGGTCCGCAGCGCCGACCCCGGCGCCAGCACATGTTCCTGCCCGACAAGCTCATCCAAGCTCCGAGGCCGCATCCGCACCGCCAAAGGAGCATCGGAAGCTAGAACCCCACCCTTGGCAGGTTCACCTCCTGTATCGAACAACCGGTCAGCCACTACGGCTCAGTATGAGGGGATCTCCACTCATACCTACCTACAATCGCCCCATGGACACAATCCGCCTCGCGCCCAAACCCGGTTCCGTCCTCTGGCGCTACGGCGGCGACGTCCGCTTGATCAGCACCGGCGCCTACGCGATCCTGCTCCAGGTCGGCCATCCCACGGTCGGCGCCGGGGTCAGCGAGCACTCCGACTTCCGCGCCGACCCCTGGGGCCGACTGCTCCGCACCCTCGACTACACCTACGCGATGACCTACGGCGGGCCGGCACTTGCCGCCGAGATGGGCCTGCGCATCCGCGAGATGCACAAGCGGATCAAGGGAGTGAAGCCCGACGGCGAGCGCTACCACGCGCTCGAGCCGGAGGCATACGCCTGGGTCCACGCCACCCTCGCCCACTCGATCGTGCGCGGCCACGAGCTGCTCGGCAGACCGATGGATCCCGCGGATATCGAGCGGTTCTACGCCGAATGGCGGCTTCAGGGTGAGCTGATCGGGGTCCGTGAGCGCGACCTGCCGCAGACGTGGGCAGAGTTCGACGACTACTTCGAGCACATGGTCGCCGAGCGCCTCGAGCGCACGGCGGCAGTCGAGGAAGTCCTCGAGTCGCTCGAAGCGCCGACACGGCCCGATCTACCCTTCTTGCCGGAGACGGCGTGGCGCGCTGCCCGCATCCCGGCTGCCCACCAGATCGGCCTGATCACCGGCGGCCTGCTCTCTCCGGCGTTGCGCCGGCGCTTCGGGGTCCCCTGGTCGCGGACGAAGGAACGCCGGCTCCAGCTCCTCGCAGCCGCTTCGCGCGGCATAACCCCCCTGCTGCCGCCGACTCTGCGGAACGTAGGTCCTGGCTATCTGCGCTGGCGGGCGAGGCGATCGCACCCAGCCACGCTGGATAGCGCCCCTTTACACTCGAACCATGGAGAGCGCAACGCAGTCACCCCCGGCCCAGTCCACCCTCGAGTCGTTCAACCCCGCCACCGGTGAGCTGGTCGGCTCGGTTGCGACGATCACGCCCGAGCAGGTGCAGGGGGTGGTCGACGACGTGGCCCGCATCCAGCCCGCCTGGGCGGAGCTGTCGCTTGCGGATCGTGGCCGCTACATGAAGCGCGCAGCTGACGCGCTGCTCGACGAGATCGACGAGATCGCCGAACTGCTCGTCCAGGAGCAGGGCAAGCCGCGCGCCGAGGCCTACACGATGGAGCTGCTGCCGACGGTCGACGCGCTGCACTGGTGCGCCAAAGCGGGGCCGAAGATCTTGGCCGACGAGAAGGTGCGGATGAGCCAGTCCTTCCTGATGACCAAGAAAAGTCGCTTCACCTATGAGCCGATCGGCGTCGTCGGCGTGATCGCGCCCTGGAACTACCCCTGGTCGATCCCCTTCGGCGAGGTGGCGATCACGCTGATGGCCGGCAACGGCGTGGTCCTCAAGCCGGCCAGCCTGACGCCGCTTCTGGGCGAGGCGATCCGCCGCGTCTTCGAGAAGGGCGGCCTGCCTGAGGGCCTGATCCGCGTCGTCCACGGCGGCGGTGCGGTCGGCGACGCGCTGGCCAAGTCCAGCGCGGGCAAGATCTTCTTCACCGGCTCGGTCGAGGTCGGCCGCAAGGTCGGCGAGGTCTGCGCGCAGCGACTGAAGGGCTCGGTGCTGGAGCTCGGCGGCAAGGACCCGATGATCGTCTGCGCCGACGCCGACCTGCCCAACGCGATCTCCGGCGCCGTCTGGGGCGGCTTCGCCAACGCCGGCCAGACCTGCTCGGGAATCGAGCGCGTCTACGTGATGCGAGAGGTCGCCGACCGCTTCGTCGAGGGCGTCGCCCGCGAGGCCGAGAGGCTGAGCCTCGGCGACCCGATGCAGTGGGAGACCGAGATCGGCCCGATGACCTCCGAGGGCCAGTACGAGATCGTCGTCGACCTGATCGCCGACGCGGTTGACTCCGGCGCGACCAAGCTCTGCGGCGGCCCGACTGAGGTCCCCGGCCTCTCCGGCAAGTACGTCGCCCCGACGGTCCTCACCGGGGTCACCCACGAGATGCGGATCATGAGCGAGGAGATCTTCGGCCCGGTGCTGCCGATCGTCGTCGTCGACTCCGAGCAGGAGGCGATCGATCTTGCCAACGACTCCGAGTTCGGCCTCGGCGCCTCGGTCTGGACCAAGGACCGCCAGAAGGGCGAGCGGATCGCGCGGCGGATCGAGTCGGGCATGGTCTGGGTCAACGACCACTCCTTCAGCCACGGCGCCTGCCAGTGCGCCTGGGGCGGCGTCAAGGACTCAGGCGTCGGTCGCTCCCACTCCAAATTCGGCTTCTACGAGTGTGTCAACGTGAAGATGAACTCCTGGGAGCCCGGGCTGACCCGCGACTTCTGGTGGCACCCCTACGACGAGACTCTGGGCGAGGCCGTGCGTGCCTCGGCGAAGCTGCTCTACGGCAAGGGCGCGGTGCGCACGAAAGCGCTTCGCGAAGGGGCAGGCCCCCTGCTCAAGGTTGGTCGCCGGACACTTCGCAAGCGTGGTGGGTGAAGGGCTGTCTCGGTAGGGGTTCCGCTTAACTTTTTCGGTGGGATGGATTAGGGCTTGGCGCCTCGGCGCGAATTGGCGAAAAAGTACAAGACGCTCCACCCCTACCGAGACAGCCCTTACGAAGTAATGAGCTCCTCCAGCTCAAAAACGGCTCCTTCGGCATCCAACTCGCGGATGCGGTCGTAGTCGGTTTTGAGTTGTCCCCGGTCCGGGTCTACGAGGTAGATGATTCCCGGGCAGGAGAAGAGGTCGATGGTGCGTTTGAGCGTGTCGCCGGGGCCGAGCATCGAGATTGTTCCGGCGAAGGAGGGCAGGGCCTCGATCTCGCGCAGGCCGGCGTCGGAGACGATCTGGCCTTCGTGTTGGGAGATCAGCATCACGCAGTAGGCGCCGGCTGCCAGCTCGTAGGGATGCTGGGCGCGGCGGGCGACTGCATGCGGGTCGAGGTAGGCCTCGGCGGTGAGCGTCTGGTGGCTCGGCGTGCAGCGGTCGACGATCTCGTCGGGGACCGAGCCGTGCATCCGCGCCCCGGACTCGACCAGCACCGGGCCGGCCGCCGTCAGCATCACCTCGGTGTGGGCGGGGCCGTAGCGGATGCCGAGCGCATCGAGCACCGATTCGACATAGGGGACGACCTGGTCCTGCTGCTCGCCATGGCGCGGCAGCAGCTCCTCGTAGTCGTAGATGAAGTTGGCGCCGACACGGAGCTTGTTGTCGCGCCACACCTCGGAGACGTGGTGGGCCCCGTCCCAGCTGACCGAGTTGACGAAGAGCTGGGTCCCCTCGAGCAGCTCCTGGACGAGCAGCTCCTCGTTGGCACCGTGCAGAGCGTTGGGCCGGCCCAGGTTCGCCGCGAAGGCGGCCTCGATCGCGGCGGCGTCCGTGCAGATGCTGACCCCGTCGGTGCCGGCGCTGTCGAGCGGTTTGACCACGACAGGGGCGCCGCCGCGCTCCGCCGCCCAGGCGACCCCCTCGGTGGCGTCGGCGGTCTTCAGCGCCTCGGCCGTGCGCAGTCCGGCGGCCCGCAGCGCCTCGCCCATCGCGTTCTTGTCGCGCCGCGCCCCGCTCAGCTCGCTGCCGTTGCTTGGTAGCCCGAGCTGCTCGCTGAGCGCGTCGGCCAGGGGCACTCCCGGCTCGGCGCCGACGACGACGAAGGCGGGGTCGTGCGCGGCGACCCGGGCAGCGGTCGCCCCCAGGTCGCCGTCGTGGACGACGTTCTCGACGAAGTCGCCGGCGCGGAAGGCGCGGGCGTAGAAGTCGGGCAGGCGCGGGCTGCTCTGCACGTGGACGACCGGCATCCCGGCGGCGGAAAAGCGCGGCGCCAGCCGTGCCCCGGTCGAGTAGGCATCGACGACGACCGCCGCGCCGTGGGCCGTCATGCAGTCGCTACGAGCACGAGGCGATCCTCGGGCCGCTTCGGGCCGCCGGCGAAGTTGCCGTAGCGCTCGATGTCGCGAAAGCCGGCCGCCTCGGCCATCCGCTGAAGATCCGCCGCCTCGTACATTCGGATGCGCGAGTCGACGACGTCGTCGCCGTAGACGTAGTGGACGTGCAGCATCCCGGTCGAGAAGTTCACGTCGAGCGTTTCCTTCACCCCGTTGGTCTCTCGCTCGACGACGCCCTCGTCGGTTTTCAGCCGGTGTCGGGAGCGCTCCAGGTCGGAGAGCTCCATCGCCATCTTTCCCCCCGGCCGCAGCGCGTCGTGGTAGGCCCGCAGCATCGCTTCGTCCTCGGAGATCGTCGCGCCGAAGCCGAAGCTCGAGGAGAGGCTGACGAGGCCGTCGAAGCCACGCAGCTCCGGCGGCAGCGGCTGCATCAGATCGGCGACGTAGTAGGTCGGGCCGGGGTAGACCCGCTTGGCCTCGGCGATCGCGATCTCGGAGATGTCGACCCCGACCGCGTCGATCCCGTTCTCGGCCAGCGCGGCGACGAAGCGGCCCAGCCCGCAGCCCGCGTCCAACACCCGATCGCCCTCGGAGAGGCCGAGCAGCTCGATCGCCAGCGGCGCCTCCTCCTCGTTGCCCTCGTAGCGCCCGAGCCGCTCGGCGACACGCATGTAGGCGGGCCCGTAGGTATCGACTTCGTTCAGCAGTGGCGCATGCTCGCTCATGAAGGACAAAGCGTACCGTCGTTCCCTCAGCCGCTGACTTCGCCCTTAGGTATGCATATGCACCCCAAAGGGCGAAGTCAGCGTGGTCTGCCGTCGATGTTCACAATCTCGTCGGTGGAGCCCGGCCAGGCGAGAGAGGAACCGGCGCTCAGCCTTGCCGGGCTGCGCCGCGACTACGGCGAACGGACTGCCCTCGACGGCATCGGGCTGGAGCTGGCGCGGGGAGAGACGCTGCTGGTCCTGGGACCGAACGGGGCCGGCAAGACGACGCTTTTGCGCATCCTCGCCACCCTGCTGCGGCCGAGCGGCGGCGAGGTGCGGGCGCTGGGCTGCTCGCTGCCCGGCGAGGCCTGGAAGCTGCGCGGGCGGATCGGCTTCCTCGGCCATGAGCCGTTGCTCTACCGAGACCTCAGCGGCCGCGAGAACCTGCGCTTCCAGGCCCGCCTGCACGGCCTGCGGGGCGAGGCCGCCGAGGCGCGGGTCGACGCGCTGCTCGCCGCGGTCGCAATGGAGCGCCGTGGCGACGAGCGGGTCGACGAGCTCTCGGCCGGGATGCGCCAGCGGCTGGCGATCTGCCGCTGCGTCCTGCACCAGCCCGAGCTGCTGCTGCTCGATGAGCCCGACTCCAACCTCGACGCCGAGGGCCGCGAGCTGGCACGGGCGCTGGTCGGTCCCGCCACGGGACGCACCCGGGTGATCGTCAGCCACGATCCCGAGCGCTTCGAAGCCGAGGCGGACCGGGTGCTGCGGCTCGAGGCCGGCGGCAAGGTAGCGGCCCGATGAGCTTCCGGTGGTCCTTTTGCACCCAACAGGTACATAAAGCGCACCGGAAGGGGAAGCGGTGACGCCGTCCCGCTCCGCCTTCGCCACGATCCTCGTCAAGGACCTGCGGGCCGAGCTGCGCACGCTGCAGTCGCTGCCGGCGATGGCGCTCTTCGCCACTACGACCTTCGTCATCTTCCGCTTCGGCCTCGACCGCACCAGCCTCTCCGGCAGCCTCGCGGCCGGGGTGCTCTGGACGACTCTGCTCTTCGCCGCCCTGCTCGGCGTCAATCGGCTCTTCGTCGCCGAGCGAGAGGAGGGCGGCTTCGACGCGATCCGGCTCGCCCCGATCGACCGCAGCGCCCTCTTCGCCGCCAAGACGACGGCGCTCTTCGCCTACCTGCTGGTGCTGGAGCTGATCGTGGTGCCGATCTTCGCCCTCTTCTTCCTCGGCTCCGCCGCGGCACTGCCACCGCTCCTCCTCGTCCTCGTCCTCGCCGACCTCGGCATCGCCGCGACCGGGACGCTGATCTCCTCGATGGCGGTCCACTCGCGCGCCCGCGACCTGCTCGGCCCGCTCGTCCTGCTGCCCCTGGTCGTGCCGCTGATGATCGCCGCCACCGGCGCCAGCGAGCCCCTCCTCGCTGTGGGCGGTCCCGGTTACCACCGCTTCGGGACCTGGCTCGCGGTGCTCTCCCTATACGATCTGATCTTCGGGCTGGTCGGCTACGCGGTCTTCGACTTCCTGCTGGAGGACTAGCGCCAGACCGCATCGCAGCGCGAGAAACGCATGTATGGCAAAGGACTGATACCCCTCTCGATCGCGACCGTCATGGCGCTTGCCGCGGCGTTCTCGCTGGTCTTCTTCTACGCCCCACTCGACGCCGACCAGGGCTTCATCCAGAAGATCTTCTATCTGCATGTGCCGCTGGCGATCACGGCGCTTGTCGGCTTCGTCGTCGGTGGCGTCTTCGCGATCCTGCACCTGCGCGGCGGCGAGCGGCGCTGGGACGCTTACTCCTACGTCTCGATCCACATGTCGGTGATCTTCGGCGTCGCTGTGCTGGTCACCGGCTCGATCTGGGCCAAGGCCTCCTGGGGGCACTGGTGGGTCTGGGACGAGCCGACCCTGGTCAGCTTTCTGATCGTCTTCCTGATGTATGCGACCTACTACCCCTTCCGCTACGCGATCGAGGACCCCGAGCGCCAGGCCCGCTATGCCTCGGTCTTCGCCGTCACCGCCGGCGCCTTCGTGCCGCTCAACTTCATGGCGGTGCGGATGGCGCAGAGCCTCGTCCACCCGCGCACCTTCGGTACCGCCAACGGCGGGCTGCCCGGCTCGATGATGCTGACCTTCCTCGTCTGCCTGGCCGCGGTGGCGCTGCTCTGGGTGACCTTGGTCAAGTTCGAGCTGACCGCGAAGAGCACCTCGGGACAGATCAAGCGGCTGCGCCGCGCTCTCGACGCTCCGGCTCCCGGTGCCGGCTCCCGGATCGCCCCGGAGGTGAGTTAGATGGACCTGCTGCTGGCCGGTGCCCCGGCTCTCCCGCTCGACGAGGCCGGCAAGTACGTCGCCGGCGCCTACATCGTCTTCGTCCTCCTGCTCGTGATCTACGTCGCGATCATGGCCGCGAAACTGCAGCGGATGGAGCGCGAGCTGCGCGAGCTGTCCGGGTTCGCCGAGCAGCGCGAGGCGGAGCCGGTAGCGCCCCAGCGCGAGGAGGTGGGAGCCGATGTCTGAGCTCCTTGCCCTGGGCGTCTCCCACAAGACGGCGCCGCTCGACCTGCGCGAGCGCCTCTCCCTGACCGAGGGCCGCGCGGCCGGGGCGCTGCGCGAGCTCACCGACGTCGCCGGCATCCACGAGGCGGCGGCGATCTCGACCTGCAACCGCACCGAGCTCTACCTCGTCGTCTCCGACCCGGTCGAGGCCGAGTCGACCGCGCTCGGCGTGCTCACCCGCCAGGCCGATATCCGGCCGACCGAGCTGCTTGGCCACCTCTACTCGCTGCGCTCCGGCGACGCCGTCCGCCACCTCTTCCGGGTCACCGCCGGCCTCGACTCGATGATCGTCGGCGAGGCCGAGATCCAGGGCCAGGTCAAACGCGCCTACGAGCTGGCGCTGGTCGAGGGCGGTACCGGGCCGATCCTCAACCGGCTCTTCCGCGGCGCCCTGACGGCCGGCGGCCGCGCGCGGGAGGAGACCGGGATCAGCGAGAAGAACGTCTCGATCCCCTCCGTCGCGGTCGAGCTGGCGCGGCGCACGCTCGGCGACCTCGGCGATCGGCGCGTGCTTGTGGTTGGCGCCGGCGAGACAGCGGAGCTGGTTGCCCGCGCCCTCGTCCGCCGGGGCGTCGCCACGGTCTTCGTCGCCAACCGCCACTACGACCGGGCGATCGGCCTGGCTCAGCGCTTCGGGGGCAACGCGGTCCGCTTCGAGGAGCTCCCCGAGCAGCTCGAGCAGGCCGACATCGTCGTCTCCGCGACCAACTCGCCCCACCACATCGTCGAGCGCGACGATGTGGTGCAGGTGATGAAGATCCGCGAAGGGCGGCCGCTCCTGCTCGTCGACATCGCCGTGCCGCGCGACATCGAGCCGTCCTGCCGCGAGATCGCCGGGGTCAGCCTGCACGACATCGACGACGTGCAGCAGATAGTTGCCCACAACGCCGGCGGCCGCGAGGCCGAGGCCCGGCTGGCCGAGCGGTTGCTCGACGCCGAGCAGGAGCGCTTCGAGAAATGGCTCGCCTCGCTCGAGGTGGTGCCGACGATCGCGGCGCTGCGCGAGCGCGCCGACGAGGTCGTGCGCCGTGTCCTCGCCGAGAACGAGGGGCGCTGGGAGAGTCTTGGCGAGGCCGATCGGGAGCGGCTGAGCGCGATGGCGAAGGCGATCGCCTCCCGCCTGCTGCATGAGCCGACCCTGCGGATGAAGCGCTCCGCCGGCAGCGACGATGCCTACCTCTACGTCAGCGCCCTGCGCGAGCTGTTCGGGCTTGATGTCGGGACCGAGCCGGAGGCCGAGGGAAGCAGCAACGTGACCGAGTTGCGACGGAGCGATCCCGGCAGGGGTTCCGCTTAGGACCTATCTCGGCAGGGGTTCCACTTAACTTTTTCGAGCTGCGCCTGTGGTTACCGACAATGGCTGATTGCGAAAAAGTACAAGACGTTCCACCCCTACCGGGATAGGTCCTAAGCCGCACACGCTCTGAATGATTCGAATTGCCACACGCAGCAGTGCACTGGCGCTGGCTCAGGCCCGTCAGGTTGCCGAGATGCTGGGCGATGCCGAGCTGGTCGAGGTTTCCTCCGATGGTGAGGTAGGCGACAAGGCGCGCTTTGTGCGTGGGGTCGAGCAAGCGCTGCTCGAAGGCAAAGCCGATATCGGCGTCCACTCGGCCAAGGATCTGCCCGCCGAGCTGCCCGACGGCCTGGCGATCGGAGCGGTGCCCATGCGGGAGGAGCCGGCTGACGCCTGGATCGGGGACGGAGACTCACTCGACGAGGTGCCGGAGGGCGCCAAGGTCGGCACCGCCAGCCTGCGCCGCCGCGCCCAGCTGCTCGCCGCCCGGCCGGATCTGGACGTTCGGGAGCTGCACGGCAATGTCGACACCCGCCTGCGCAAGCTCGCCGAGGGCGGCCTCGACGCGATCGTGCTCGCCGTCGCCGGGCTGCGGCGGCTGGGACGCGAGAGCGAGATCTCCTTCGCGATCCCGGCCGGGTCGATGACCCCGGCCGCGGGCCAGGGCTCCCTCGTCCTCCAGATCCGCGGCGAGGACGAGCAAACCGCCGGTGGGGTCGCGCCGCTGAGCGACGAGACCGCCCTGCTCGAGCTGACCGCCGAGCGCGCCGTCGTCTCGCTCCTGGACGCGACCTGCGCAACCCCAATCGGGGTCCACGCCAAGGTCGACGGCAAGCAGATGCGGATGGACGCCTTCGTCGGCCTCCCCGACGGCAGCGAGTGGATCCGCGATCGGGTAGAGGGCCCCGCAACGGAGCCGGCACTCCTCGGCGCCGAGCTCGCCCAGCGCCTCCTCGCCACCGGCGCCCGCGACTTGCTCGACCGGGCGGAGAAGTGGGCCGGCGGACGTGTCTGAGTTTTCCCACGACATATCGTGGGTTAAGTCAGACACCCCCCTTGGAGGAGCCGGATGAGCGCCCGAGCGGGGGTCGTGTACCTGGTGGGGGCCGGTCCTGGCGATCCTGGTCTGATGACGGCGCGGTCGCTGGAGCTGATCGGCTCCGCGGACGCGGTCTACTACGACCGGCTGATCCCGCCGGGGGCGCTCGACGGGGCCCGCGGGGACGCTGAGCTCGTCTACGTCGGCAAGGCGCCGGGCCGTCCGTCCATGCCGCAGGAGGAGATCGGCGAGCGGCTGGTCGGGGCCGCGCGGGCCGGCAAGAGCGTCGTGCGGCTGAAGGGCGGCGACCCGTTCGTGTTCGGACGCGGCGGCGAGGAGGGAGAAGCGCTGCGCCACGCCGGCATCGAGTTCGAGGTCGTTCCCGGCGTCACCGCCGGGGTCGCCGCCACCGCCTACGCCGGGATCCCGGTCACCCACCGCGATGACGCCTCCGCCGTTGCCTTCGTCACCGGCCATGAGGATCCCGAGAAGCAGGAGAGCGCGATCGACTGGAAGGCGCTGGCCCGCTTCCCCGGCACGCTCGTCTTCTACATGGGCGTGAAGCGCCTGGCCGCCAACGCGGCGGCGCTGATCGAGGCGGGCCGCGATCCCGCCGAGCCCGCCGCTGCCGTGGAGCGGGGCACGATGGACGGGCAACGCACCGTCGTCGCCACGCTCGGCACCCTTGCCGAGGCGGTCGGGCGCGAAGGCGTGGGCGCCCCGGCCCTGATCGTCATCGGCCCGGTGGTTCGGCGCCGCGAGGCGCTGGCCTGGCTCGAGCGGCGTCCCCTCCATGGCCGGCGCGTCGTCGTCACCCGCGCCCGTGCCCAGGCGAGCGGCCTGGCGGCGACGCTGCGCGGCCTCGGCGCCGAGGTGGTCGAGCTGCCGGCGATCCGGATCGAGCCACGGATCGAGAGCGAGGAGGTCAGGGGAGCTGTCAGCCGTATCGGCGAGTACGCGCTGGTCGTGCTCACCAGCCCGAACGGAGTGCGGCTGCTCTTCGAGGCGATGCGCGCGGCCGGCCTCGACGCTCGCGCCCTCGGTGGCCAAGGATCGGCCGGGAACGGCAATGCCGTCACCGTGGCGGCGATCGGGCCCGGCACCGCTCGGGCCCTGGCCCGGGTCGGCATCGCGGCCGACATCGTCCCCGAGCGCTTCGTCGCCGAGTCGCTGGTCGAGGCACTCGCCGGCGTCGAGGTCTCTGGCCGTCCGGTGCTGATCGCTCGCGCCGCCGAAGCCCGCGACGTCCTCCCCGACGCCTTGCGCGAGCGCGGCGCCAAGGTCGACGTCGTCTCCCTCTACGAAACGGTGCGCGAGCAGCCAAGCGCCGAGGCAATCAAGGCCGCCCAAAATGCCGACTACGTCAGCTTCACCTCCTCATCGACGGTGCGCAATCTCACCGACGCCCTCGGCGACCGCTTCCCAGCCAACGCCCGAGTCGTCTCGATCGGCCCCGTCACCAGCGATGCCGTCACCGACGCGGGGCTCGATGTCCACATCGAAGCCACCCGCCACGACATCGACGGCCTCGTCGCAGCGCTGCTGCAAGACGTGGCGGGCTGAGGGCCTGTCCCTAGGTGAGGTTCGGGTCACCACATCGGCACTACCGCGTCACCGACTCGACCAACAGCCGCGCTCGGGAGCTGGCCGAGGCTGGAGCTCCCGGCGGGACCGTGGTCACCGCCCGTGAACAGACCGCCGGCCGGGGCCGCGTCGGTCGCGTCTGGACGGCACCGGAAGGCAAAGCGCTGCTCTACTCGGCGATCCTGCGGCCGCTCGACGAGCGCCACCTGCTGCTGCCCCTCTCCGTCCCGCTCGCCGTCTGCGCAGCCGCGGAGGCCCTGCGCGACGGGATCGAGTGCGCGGTCAAGTGGCCCAACGACGTCTGGCTCGAAGGGCGCAAGCTCGCCGGGATACTCATAGAGGCCAAGCCCCAGGACGGCTGGGCAGTGATCGGCATCGGCCTCAACATCTCAATAGCTCCCGATGAGTTCCCGCCCGGCCTCCGTCATCCCGCGACTTCGCTCTTCGCCACGGCTACGGGGAGTCGGGGGGGGTCCCGCCGGAGCCTCCCCGCTGTTGCTCCGGC
>JBJMKO010000078.1:0-50998 GCA_045805805.1 Solirubrobacterales bacterium
CAAGAAGACCAAGAACCTGGTGATCGGCAAGGCCTCCTTCAGCCTCGCCGAGGGTGCCTCCGCCACGCTCAAGGTCAAGCTCTCGGGCCCTGCCAAGCAGGAGCTGGCCAAGGGCAAGACGCTGAAGGCGAAGACGAGTGGCGCCGGGGTCACCCCCTCGACGGTGAAGCTGAAGCTCGCGAAGAAGAAATAGCTCATGGACGACGGGCAGCGGCGTGATGCCGCTGCCCGTCCCATTCCGCGAGAATCTGCCATCTTCGCTGTCGAGGATGATCCGGGGCGTTCGAGTCGGTACGGGGGCGCTGCCGCTGGCCCGCGAGACAGTGGTAGTCGTCCACCTTCCCCCGGCGCGCCTGCACGACGCGTTTGGGAGGCCGGCATTCGCGCGTCCGGCGCCTTGCTGCGCGCCGATCTCGGTGCCGACCGCGCGCTTACCGCCCTCGCGGTTCACAACCTGATCGACCACGGCCTTCGCGTGGCGGTCTTCCCAGGCGTGCGCTGTTCGGCGTTCTCTCCCAGGACGCGCTTCCCGCGCACTCGCGCAAATCCTTTTGGAGAGCTAAATTTCAGCGGTTTCACGAGCGCTTCGGCGATCTCAATGGCAAAGAAATCCGAAACGCGCGACGCCGGGTGCCCAAGACCCCCGCGCGCCCTGAATGGACGATTGCTCGACTTGACGATTTCTTAAGCCATCCTGCCGCGACTTTTAGATACTGTCATGTTTGTTATGCAATGAGCCCTACGCGCAAGAAATGAGCCCACTCGATGACAGCATTCGCCAACTCGAACCCTAGCCAGCCCGCTCATGGGGGCAACTCGCAGCCAGCTCGCCTCCGGCTGGCTCTCCTCGCCTTCGTGGCCGCCGCCTTCTTCCTCGCTCCTGTCGCTCAGGCATCCGCTGCCGAAGCTGCTCTGGAAGTCGAAATCACGGGCACTGGCGAAGGCGGGGTGGGGTGCATCGTGAACGCTGGTCCGCTCCAAGAATGCGAAGAAGAATACGAAGAAGGCACCGAGGTGGCGGTATTTGCCGAACCCGGGCTGGGCTCTGAATTCGTCGAATGGAATGGCGAATGCGACGCCATCGCCGGCAGCGAATGCAAAGTCGAAATCGATGCCGCCAAGGCGATCGAAGTCATCTTCGACCTCGAAGAATTTGAACTCACGGTCGAAACCGACGGGACCGGCGAAGGCGTCGTCGAATGCCAGGTCGAAAGCGAACCCTACGAACTCTGCCCGGCAACCGAGACGTATCCCTACGGCACCGTGGTAACCCTCTACGCCGAATCGGAAGAAGGCTCCGAATTCGTCGAATGGTCGGGGGACTGCTCGGGCGTCGAAGTCGAATGCGAGCTGACGGTCGAAGAAGCACTCAACGTCACTGCCACCTTCAAGCCCGAACCGCCGTTCGAGCTGACAATCCAAACCGGAGGCAGTGGCGCCGGCGAAGTCGAATGCGAAGTCGAAGATGGCCCTGCCGAAGAATGCGAAGCGGAAGCCGAATACGACGAAGGCGCCGAAGTGACGCTAATCGCCGAACCGAAATCGGGTTCTGAATTCGTCGAATGGAGCGGCGAATGCGACAGCATCTCCGGCAACGAATGCAAAGTTGAAATGAACGCCGACAAGACGGTCAAAGCGACCTTCACCCTCAAAGCCACCCCCCAATTCGCCCTCAAAGTCAAAAAGACCGGCACCGGCACCGGCAAAGTCGAAAGCACCTCGCCGGTCTCGCCGAAAATCGTCTGCGGTGCCGAATGCGAAAAGGAATTCGACGAAGGGACCAAAGTCACGCTCGCCCAAAGCGCCGATGCGGGCTCTGAATTCGTCGAATGGAGCGGTGCCTGCACAGGCACCGGCGCCTGCGAAGTGACGATGTCGGCAGCCAAAGAAGTCACGGCCAAATTCACCCTCAAAGCGACGCCTAAATTCGCCCTCAAAGTCAAAAAGACCGGCACCGGCACCGGCAAAGTCGAAAGCACCTCGCCGGTCTCGCCGAAAATCGTCTGCGGCGCCGAATGCGAAAAGGAATTCGACGAAGGGACCAAAGTCACGCTCGCCCAAAGCGCCGATGCGGGCTCTGAATTCGTCGAATGGAGCGGTGCCTGCACAGGCACCGGCGCCTGCGAAGTGACGATGTCGGCAGCCAAAGAAGTCACGGCCAAATTCACCCTCAAAGCCACGCCCGAACCCAAACTGACGATCGTCAAAGCCGGAACTGGCTCGGGCAGCGTGACCTGCAATGGCGGCGCCTGCGCGGCCACCTACCCCAAAGGCACCGAAGTGACCCTGGCGGCGACCGCCGCCTCGGGCTCGACCTTCGCCGGCTGGAGCGGGGAAGGCTGCTCGGGCACCGGGACCTGCAAAGTCACGATCAATGCCGACACCACGGTGACGGCGACCTTCACCGCCAAAGAAGAACCAAAAAAAGAAGAACCGAAACCGACGCCCGAAGGCAGCGCCAAGGCCGCCGCCACCGCCAAGGTCAAAAACGGCAAGGCGGAGCTGAAGCTGACCTGCACAGGTGGTCCCTGCAAAGGCACCATCCAGCTCAAAGCCAAGGTCAAGCAGGGCAAGAAGACCAAGAACCTGGTGATCGGCAAGGCCTCCTTCAGCCTCGCCGAGGGTGCCTCCGCCACGCTCAAGGTCAAGCTCTCGGGCCCTGCCAAGCAGGAGCTGGCCAAGGGCAAGACGCTGAAGGCGAAGACGAGTGGCGCCGGGGTCACCCCCTCGACGGTGAAGCTGAAGCTCGCGAAGAAGAAATAGCTCATGGACGACGGGCAGCGGCGTGATGCCGCTGCCCGTCCCATTCCGCGAGAATCGGGCAATGCTGACCGTCGCAGTCACCGGCCCCACCGGGGAGATCGGCAGGGCCTTCATCTCCGCCCTGGAGCGGGCGCCGGAGGTGGACCGCGTGATCGGGATGGCGCGGCGTCCGTTCGACCTTGCCGGGCAGGGCTGGGAGAAGACCGAGTACCGCCGCGGCGACATCCTCGATCGCGAGGCGGTCGAGGACCTGGTCGACGGCGCCGACGTCGTCGTCCACCTGGCCTTTGTCATCGTCGCCGGCGGCGACGAGAGCCGCGAGATCAACCTGACGGGGTCACGCAACGTCTTCGAGGCGACCGCGGCGGCCGGTGCCAAGCGCCTCGTCTACACCTCCTCGGTGGCGGCCTATGGCTTCAGCCGGGGCATGCCAGACCTGCTCAGCGAGGACGACCCGGTCCAGGGTGCCTCGCGCCACCCCTACTCGGCCCACAAGGCCGCCGTCGAGGGAGAGCTTGTCGAGGCACTCAACGGCTCGGCCACCGACGCCTACGTCTTCCGCCCCTGCATCGTCGCCGGTCCGCAGGCGACGATGCTCCTGGACTTGATTCCCCTACTCGCGATCGGGCAGCGGATTCCGGGGCCGCTGCGCTGGGCGCTTGGCCGGGTGCCAGAGCTGCGGCCGGTGCTGCCGGACCCGGGCGTGCCGTTCCAGCTCGTCCATCACGACGACGTCGCGGCTGCTCTCTGCGCCGCGGTGATCGGCCACGGCCAGCCGGGCGTCTATAACCTCGCCGGGCCGGGCCGGCTGACGATCACCGACCTCGCCCACGCGCTCGGCTGGCATGCCGTGCCGGCGCCGCACCTCGCGGTCGGCGTCGCCGCCGAGGCGGTGGCGCTGATGCCATTCCTTCCCGACGAGGCGGCCTGGATCGAGGCGGTCCGCCGTCCGGTGCTGATGGACACCGCACGCGCCCGCCGCAAGCTGCACTGGATGCCCCACTACGACGCGCACGAGACCCTGAAGCAGACGATCGACTCGGTCCGCTCTCGTTAGCTGATCACTCTGTGTTGGGTTTGAGGGGTGGTAGGGGAGCCTGGCCGCCCTCCAGTCGAATTGACACCCCATGCGCTTCGCGCATGGGGTGAACCTTGAGCGCGGCTTCGCCGCGCAATAACCGGATTGCATTTCCGCCGCCTTCGGCGACATTCGCCTGGAGGGCGGCCAGGCTCCCCTCAACACGTCCCGATAGACCGAAAGCTTCGAAAAGCAAGACCAGCGCTCAGGGTTGAAGAAAGCTTCAAGGCCTAGCAGGCGCCAACATCCCTTCCGGTGCGGTTTATGTGGTTATAGGTGGCATAAAGCGCACCGGAACCGCTTTCGAAGCTTGAAAGACCTTCAGGCCAAGGAGGCGCTTCGGGGGCTGGGTTCAAAGCTTGTCCACGCTTCGAGAGGCCTGGCGGGTGTGCCTCTGCGGGAATGTCGCCGAAGGCGGCGGAAATGCAATCCGGTATCTGCGCGGGCGTAGCCCGCGCACCTCATCTCGTCGCTACGCGCCATAGGCGCGGGCGACGTCAATTCACGCAGAGGCGCACCCGCCAGGGCTCACCAACCGCGCTGGGGGATTTATGGGGTCGCGGCGTGCCAGGTGCCGACGTCCTTGATGCCCTGGCCCTTCGCGTCACCGGCTTTCGTGTCTTCGTCGAACGTGTAGAGGGGCCGGCCGTTGAAGGTCACCTGTCGCCGCCCGTTGTCGGGCCGCTTAATCGTGCCGAGCCTCACCGGGCCGGTCGGTTTGGTTCCGACCGCGACGACCAGCGGATGCCAGTCCAGCAAGCAGGAGCCCTTGCAGATGAACTTGCCGTGGGTCTCGGCACTGAGGGTGTAGAGGGTGAGGCCCCTGAGATTGGTGAGGACGGTCTTGCCGAGCTTTGCGTTGTGCGTCTCCTTCACCACACGCTTGCTGGCCTGCGCGTTGGCGCCGGCGGCACCGGCGGCGATCAGCCCGATCGCCGAGATCGCAAGCAGGACGGCGCGGAACTTGGGACTCCAGGTGCGGGACGTGCGCGGGTGCGGCATTGGGCCTCCTCGGCTCGGTTTGGTCGCTGGCCGGTTCTACGTGCGTAAGGCAGAAATGGTTCGGTCACGCAATTGGCTCGATTCTGATCGATTCTGCGCGCCACGTGTGCGTCAGCGGCAGGCAGGCTGCGTGCCATGGGAGGAAGGCACGAGGAGGGACAAGCGCTGCCGCTGGCGCTTGGCGGGGCCTTCGCGCTGATCGCGGCGGCGCTGGCGCTGGTTGCGATCGCCGGTGCGATGACCGGGAAGGGACGGGTGCAGCGCGCCGCGGACCTGGTTGCGGTCTCGGCCGCCCGCTCGATGCGAGACGACCTGCCGCGGTTGCTCTCGCCGGCGGCGCTGCCGAACGGCCTGCCCGACCCGAGCCACCTCGACAAGGCCGCCTACCTGATGCGCGCCCGGGGCGCGGCGCTCGACGCCGCCCGGGCAAACGGTGTCGGCGCGGGGCGCCTGCGACTCTCGTTCCCGGACGCGAGCTCGTTCGCCCCGGTCCGTGCCAGGGTGGTCGTGATAGCCAACGTCGACGTTGGCGACGGGCGAGCCCGCACGGAAGCGTCCGCGGTCGCGGAAGCAGGCGCTTCCCCGGGCTCCTCCGGCGGCTCGATGCCGACGATGGCCACAGGCGGGGGCTACAAAGGCACCCTCGTATATAGGCAGGGGGAGGGGATGAGGCCCGATGTGGCGACCGCCTATGACCGGATGGTTGCGACGGCGCGAGCCGACGGGCTCACGCTCCTGGTCGTCTCCGGCTTCCGCTCCGACGCCGAACAGGCGGCGCTCTTCGCGGCTCATCCAGACCCGAAGTGGGTGGCGCCGCCGGGGCAGTCGCTGCACCGCTGCGCCACCGAGCTGGACCTCGGGCCGGAAACCGCGTACGCCTGGCTGGCTGCCAACGCGAGCCGCTTCGGCTTCGTCCAGCGCTACAGCTGGGAGGCCTGGCACTACGGCTTTGACGCCGGGCCGCCGCCATGCTCGGCGGCGGGAAACTCGGCTGGAGCGACCACGAGGCCCGCGGCCGCCGGAGCCGACGGCGCACTCGCCGGCGCCGCCGGCCTTCCCGCCTTTGTCCCCACCCGCTTCCGGGCGCCGCTGCTCCGCGCCGCCACCCGCTGGAACGTCTCGGCGGCACTGCTCGCCGCCCAACTGATGGCCGAGTCCAACTTCAATCCCTTCGCGTCCTCTTCGGCAGGCGCCCAGGGCATTGCCCAGTTCATCCCCTCCACGGCCGCTGCCTACGGCCTCCGCGACCCCTTCGACCCAGTCGAAGCGATCGACGCCCAAGCCCACCTGATGTCGGACCTGATCCGCCAGTTCGGCTCCCCCCAGTTGGCCCTAGCCGCTTACAACGCCGGCCCGGCCCCGGTCGAAGCCTGCCACTGCGTCCCTGCGATTCCGGAGACGACAGCCTATGTGAGCCGCATCCTCGCCCTGTTGGGCGGAGCGGGAGCGCTGGTCGTTCCGAGCTTCGAAGTGAGGTTGGTCGCGTGACGCGCCATGCGCCGTTGCGGCTCGTGGCTGCGTAGGTCGTTGGCCGCCCGGGCCGTTGACTGCGCGCGGGCTCGAGGTCGACACTCGTAGCGACCGCCGATCTCTCCCAGGAGGAGCACATGAAGGCTTGCTACCCGGTCTCGTTCGCTGCGCTTCTAGCTGTCGGTTTCCTCGCCGGCTGTGGAGGCGGCTCTGACGAGACAACCATCAAGCTGATCGAGCACGCCGAAACCGACACGATCCGCCACATCGGACCGGCCAAGGAGGAAGACTCGGTGGGCGATGTGCTCGCCTTCGCCAACCCGGTCTACGACTCGGAAAACCAGAAACAGGTCGGAACCGACAACGGGCAGTGCGTCCGCACGGCGGTCGGCAAGGCCTGGGAGTGTATCTGGACGGTCTCGCTCGACGGCGGACAGATGACCATCGAGGGACCCTTCTACGACGGAGGGAAATCGTCGCAGCTGGCGATCACCGGCGGCACCGGCGAATACAGGGACGCCGGCGGCCAGATGACGCTCAAAGCCCGCAACGAAGCGGAAACCGAGTACGACTTCATCTACGAAGTCGAGAAGTAGGACACGGCGGCGCCCAGTCGCGGCCTCCGTTTAGACTGCCCTCGATGGCAACCGTCGAGGTACAGGGCGTCGAGGGCATGCAGTCCCTGCTCGGGCAGGAGATCGGCCCGAGTGAGTGGCGCACCGTCACCCAGGAGGACATCGACACCTTCGCCGGTCTCTCGGGCGACGACCAGTGGATCCACGTCGACGTCGAGCGCGCCAGGGCGGAGAGCCCTTTCGGCACGACGATCGCCCACGGCAACCTCACGCTCTCCCTGGTCGACGGCTTCCGCACGGAGCTGATCTCCTCCACAGGCTTCACCCTCGGCGTCAACTACGGCTGGAACAAGATTCGCTTCCCGGCCCCGGTCCCTGCCGGCGCCCGAGTCCGCGCCAGGGCCGAGATCGCCTCAATCGACGAGAAGGGCGCCGGCTGGTGGGAGGCAGTGACCCGCTTCACCCTCGAGGTCGAGGGCAACGAAAAGCCGTGCTTCGTCGGTGACAGCGTCACCCGCGTGATGGCCCCCGCCGGCTGAAGCCCCGGCGCCGCGAGCTTCCAGCCACCACCACCCTGCACATCGCGCTGGGGCTCCCCGCCCCAGCGCGATTTGGCTCGCCTATTTGACGGTCAGCGTCCCTTCCATGCCGGCTTCGCGATGCCCCGGGACCGTGCAGTAGAAGTGGTAGGTGCCCGGTTTCAGGTTGACCGTGGTCGAGTCGGAGCCTTCGGCGATCAGTTCGGTCTTGCCGGCTTCTTCGCCGCTCGAGCTTTCGAGCGCGACGTCGTGAGTCAGTCCCTGGGGGTTGTTGAAGTCGACCGTCACCTTGCCTGCTTTTGCCGTGGCTTCGGTGGTGGTATAGGCGAGTTGGCCTTCCGGGTCGGCTTCGAATTTGAGGGTCGAGCCCCCGCCGCTCCCGCCGTCTTCTTCCTTGCCGCCGCTTGCGCCGCCGCTTGTGGTTTCACCGCCGCCGCTGGTGGCTTCGGTGGTGCTCGAGCTGCTGTTGTCGCTGCCGCCGCCGCAGGCGACGAGGGCAACCGATGCGAGGGCTAGGGCGAGTAGGGCGACGAACTTCTTCATGGCTGGGATCCTTTCCTGGGGAAGAACGCTCAGGGAAACTGTAACTGCCATACGGCGGGGCTGCGATGGCAGTTCAGTGACCCTTGAACTCCGGCGTGCCGCCGCCGAAGAACGCCTCGACCCCGTTGCGCAGGTCCTCGGTGGCCATGCTGTCGGCGATTCCGTGGCGCTCCAGCTGAAGGTGCTCGGTGAGGTTGTGCTCGATGCTCTGGCCGCAGAGGATCTTGGCCATCCGCACGTAGTGAGGTGCCTTCGCCGCCAGCTTCTCCGCCTTCGCCCGCGCCCGGTCCATCAGCTCCTCGGGAGCCACGACCTCGGAGACGATTCTCTCGGCCAGTGCGTCCTGCGCGGTCATGTTGGGGTCGTTGAGGAGGATTTCCAGCGCCCGGCTCGGCCCGACGATGCGCGGCAGGAAGTAGGTCATGCCGCCGTCGGGGGAGGCGCCGATGCGGCCGTAGGCACAGGCGAAGAAGGCGTTCTCCGAGGAGATGCGGATGTCGCAGGCGAGCGCCAGCGAGAAGCCCGCGCCCGCAGCCGGCCCGTTGACGGCGCAGATCACTGGGTAGGGGATGCGGCGGAAGTCGACGATCGCGGTGTGCAGCGCGTCGGCGCCGCGGCGCACCTGCGAGGGCAGGTCGATCTCCTCTGAGGAAACGCCTTCTTTGAACCAGTTGACGTCCCCTCCTGAGCAGAAGGCCTTGCCCGAGCCGGTCACGATCAGCGCCCGCAGCGGCGCCTGGTCGGCGAGCCAGGGAAAAGCGACCGTCATCTCGCCAATCATCTCCGGGCTCATCGCGTTGAAGGCATCGGGCCGGTCCAGGGTGAGCGTGCCGATCTCCCCGTCGATCTCGATCTTCATCGTGTTCAACTCGGGGGGGCTGCTCAGCGTCTCGGTGGTCATCTAGCTCTCCCTCTCGGCGTGAAAGTTAGTCTTGCCGCTCTGGCCGGCTGGCCAGGAGCCTACTCTTTGGCCTGTGAACGAAGGCGATGACCAGGCGGGGCTCTCGCGGGCGGAACGCATCGCCCAGCAGCGCCGTGAGCTGCCCGACTCGCCCGGCGTCTACCTCTTCCACGACGGCAACGGCGAGATCATCTACGTCGGCAAGGCGCGCTCGATCCGCAAGCGCGTCGCCTCGCACTTCTCCGGCGGCGACACCCGGCTCATCTCGCGCGTGGACCGGATCGAGTGCCTCGTCACCTCGACCGAGGCCGAGGCACTGCTCGCCGAGCAGAGCTTCATCAAGCGCCACCGGCCGCGCTTCAACATCCGCCTGCGCGACGACAAGTCCTATCCCTATGTCTGCGTCAGCCTCGACGAGGCCTACCCGCGCGTCTACTTCACCCGCGAGAAGCACCGACCGGGTCGCGCTTACTTCGGTCCGTTCTCCAGTGCCAAGCGGGTGCGGGAGACCCTCGACCTGCTCGGCAAGCTGTTCCAGTTCCGCACCTGCGAGGGGGCCGAGCCGGGCCGTCGCTCCGGCAGCCCCTGCCTCGACTACTTCATCAAGCGCTGCGGGGCGCCCTGCGTCGGCTACGTCACTGGCGAGGAGTACCGGCGCAACATCGACGCCATCGTCGATTTCCTCTCCGGCCGCTACCGCCAGGTCGAGGCCGACGAGCAGGCGAAGATGGGGGATGCGGCGGCGGCGCGGGAGTTCGAGCGCGCCGCCCTGCACCGCGACCGGCTGAAGGCGATCCAGTCGCTTTTCGAGCGCCAGCGCGTGGCTGGGGGGACGGTCGGCACCGCCGACCTGATCGGGATCGCCGCCGAGGGGGCCGACGCCAACGCCCAGGTCTTCCAGGTGCGCGACGGCATCCTCGCCGAGCGGCAGAGCTTCTACCTCGACAACCAGGCCGAACGCGAGCTGGCAGAGGTGGCCGAGGAGTTCGTCGGCCAGTACTACTCGGCCTCGCCGGCGGTGCCGCGGACGATCGTCGTCGGCCCTTACCTGCGCGACCGGGTCGAGCTGCTGGAGGCGGCGCTGAGCGAGCGTCGTGGCGGCGTGGTCGAGGTGCGGGTGGCCGAGCGCGGCGACAAGCGCCGCCTGCGCGAGCTGGCCGAGCGCAACGCCCGCCTCGCCCTCGACCAGGACCGGCTGCGCCGCGAGCACCGTCGCCGGCGCCGGGTCGAGTCGCTGGCCGACCTGCGCGAGGCGCTCGGCATGCAGGAGCTGCCGGTGCGGATCGAGGGCTTCGACATCTCCAATCTCGGCGGCGAGCACACCGTCGCGGCAATGGTCGTGTTCGAGGGGGGTGCGACCAAGAAGGCCGACTACAGACGCTTCCGGGTGCGGGGCGAGAACGGCGACGGGCGCGGCTCCGGCCCGGACGACTTCGCTTCGATGGAAGAGGTGCTGGGGCGCCGGATGAACCGCTACCTGGAACAGGCCGATCTTTCCCCGCATGACCGCAAGCGCGACGCGAGCTTCGCCTCGCTGCCCTCGCTGGTCGTGATCGACGGCGGCAGAGGGCAGCTCTCGGCCGGGATGCGAGCGCTGCGCCCGCTCACCGAGCGCGGCGTCACCGTGATCGGGCTCGCCAAGCGGCTGGAGGAGGTCTACGTCCCGGGCCGCGCCGGGCCGATCGACCTGCCCGCCGAGTCGGAGGCCTCGAAGCTGTTGCAGCGGGTGCGCGACGAGGCCCACCGCTTCGCGATCGATCACCATCGCGGCCGCCGCGACCGGGCGATGACCGGCTCGGTGCTCGACGAGCTGAAGGGGGTCGGGCCCGTGCGCAAGCGGGCTCTGCTCAAGCATTTCGGCTCTCCAGAGCGGTTCGTCGCCGCCAGCCGGGAGGAACTCGAAATGGTGCCCGGCGTGCCTGGCAAGGTAGCCCGTGAGATCCACGAGCAGCTGAACAGGACCGGTTGATGGCGAAGACCAGCGAAGCCGAAGGCTTAAAGGACGCGCGGGACGGCAACGCAGCCGAGCGTGAGATGACGCTGGTCCTGATCACCGGCCACTCCGGCGCCGGCAAGTCGGAGGCGATCGCCGCCTTCGAGGACGGCGGTTTCTTTTGCGTCGACAACCTGCCGCCGCGGATGATCGGCAGCCTCGGTGAGCTCTTCCGCCATGAGGGAAGCGGGGTGGAGCGCGCCGCGGTCGTCTCCGACGTGCGCGGCGGCGACTACTTCGACGACCTGCTGCAGGTGCTCGACGACCTCCAGGCCGACGGGTTGAGGCCGACCGTGCTCTTCCTCGAGGCCGACGAGGAGACCCTGGTCGACCGCTACAAGGAGACCCGTCGCCGCCATCCCCTGGCGCCGGAAGGGCACGTCGTCGACGGGATCAGGGCCGAGCGCGAGCTGCTGGCGCCGCTGCGCGAGCGCGCCGACGTGGTGATGGACACCAGCGACCTGACCGGCGGGATGCTGCAGCGGCGGATCGCCGAGGAAATGCTGGGCGAACACGAGGGCGGAAAGATGGCGCTGACATTGGTCACCTTCGGCTTCAAGAACGGGCCGCCGCGCGATGCCGACCTCACCCTTGACGTGCGCTTCCTGCCCAATCCTCATTACGTCGACGAGCTGCGCCCGCTCACCGGGCTCGACCCCCGCGTGCGCGAGTACGTCGAGGCCGGCACCCAGGCCGGCGAGTTCTACGGCCGTCTACTGCCGCTGATCGACTTCCTCGTCCCCGCCTACGTGGCCGAGGGCAAGAGCCACCTGACGATCGCCGTCGGCTGCACCGGCGGCCGCCACCGCTCGATCACAGTGGCCGATCGCATCCGCCGCGACCTCGAGACCCGCGACGACGTAATAGTCCACACGAAGCACCGAGACGCCGATCTCGACTGAACCGCCCGCCGACGGGCCTAAAACCGGAGCCGGGCTCCGGTTTTAGGCCCGTCGACCCTAGAATCGCCCGGCTTTGGGCGATTCCGTTATTTCCATTTGTGGGTTGCGCAAGAGCTATGGCGAGTTCGAGGCTGTGCGCGGCATCGATCTCGAGGTGCGGGCCGGGGAGGTGTTTGCCTTCCTTGGCCCCAACGGGGCCGGCAAGACGACCACGGTGGAGATCCTCGAGGGCTACCGCAAGCGCAGCGGGGGGGAGGTCTCGGTGCTGGGCGAGGATCCCGAACGCGCCGGGCGCGCCTGGCGGGAGCGGATCGGGATCGTCCTGCAGAGCTGCCGGCTCGATCCCTACCTGACCGTGAGTGAGTCGCTCGGGCTCTACGCGGGCTACTACAGCGCGCCGCGGCCGGTCGAGGAGGTTGTCGAGCTGGTCGGCCTGGGCGCCAAGGCCGACGCCCGCACGGGCAGCCTCTCAGGGGGGCAGCAGCGCCGGCTCGACGTCGGCATGGCCCTGGTCGGCGATCCCGAGCTGCTCTTCCTCGACGAGCCGACCACCGGCTTCGACCCCTCCGCCCGCCGCCATGCCTGGGACACGATCGCGGGCCTGCGTGACCTCGGCAAGACGGTCTTCCTCACCACGCACTACATGGACGAGGCGCAGCGCCTCGCCGACCGGGTGACGATCATCTCTCGCGGAGAGATCGTCGCCAGCGGCACGCCCGAGGACCTCGGCCACCGCGATAGCCTGCCGACGACGATCAGCTACCGCCTCGGCGACGAGGAGGTCTCGGTGGAGACGACGAACCCGGTTGCCGACCTGCACGAGCTGACCGGCCGCGCGGTCGAGCAGGGCCTGGAGCTGGAGGCCCTCGAAGTGACCCGTCCCAACCTGGAGGACGTCTACCTCTCGCTCACCTCCGAGGACGGGGAGGCCGACGGATGAGCTTCCGGTGCGCCTTTTACGGCCTATGCCCACATAAAGCGCACCGGAAGGGCCGGCGATGAGCGGGCTTGCGCTTTTCGCGCACCAGTTCCGGTATGACCAGAAGGCGTTCTGGCGCAATCCGGCCTCGGTCTTCTTCACCGTCGCCTTCCCTGTGGTCCTGCTCTTGATCTTCGCCACGGTGTTCGGCGACCAGACCGTCGACGTACGGGGAGGGATCAAGACCACGGCTTATTACGTCCCGGCGATCATCACCCTGGCGGTGATCTCGGCGACGATGCAGTCGCTGGCGATGTCGCTGGTGATCGCGCGCGAGGACGGGCGGTTGAAGCGGGGTCGGGGCACGCCGATGCCCGCCTGGGTCTTCATCGCCGGTCGGATCGGCAACTCCGGGGTGGTGGCGCTGCTGATGCTGGCCGTGATCGCGGCGCTCGGCCAGGTCGTCTACGGGGTCGCGATCCCTTGGGGCCAGCTGCCGGAGATCGTCGTCACGCTGCTGGTCGGCGCGGCGGCATTCAGCTGCCTCGGCATTGCCCTGACCGCGGCGATTCCCACGCAGGACGCCGCGGCGCCGATCGTCAATGCCCTGCTGCTGCCGCTCTACTTCCTCTCCGGCGTCTTCATCCCCGACGACCAGCTGCCCAGCGGGGTCATCCACTTCGCCGACGCCTTCCCGATCCGCCACTTCTTCGAGGCCTTCTTCGCCGTCTATGACCCAGGCAACGCCGGCACGAGCCTGGAGTGGGGAAACCTCGCGATCGTCGCGGTTTGGGGCGTGGCAGGCCTCCTCCTGGCCATCCGCTGCTTCCGTTGGACACCGCGCGGCGGCTGATCCGCCTGCCCGTATAGCCTGCCGCCCGAATGCTGCATCACGTCCTTTTGGAGGTCTCTGACCTTGAGCGGAGTGGGTCGTTCTACGACGCGCTGCTCGCGCCCCTTGGCTGGCGGCGCCATTTTGAGGAGGACGAAACGATCGGCTGGGGCATCGCCAAGCCGGTCTTCTTCATCGCCTCCCACCACGAGCCGCAGGCCGGCTTCGGCCTGCTCAGCTTCTCGGGGCTCGGGATCGTGGCCGTCAAGGCGGCCTGGGAAGGTGGGATGAGCGCCGGCGGTAAGAAGGTTGCCGAGCCGGGCGAGCGGCGCTCCCACGGCTCCGGCTCCTACTCCGCCTTTCTCAAGGACCCTGATGGGTACGAGATCGAGATCACGATCGGGTCCGACTAGGCAATTGCGGCCGGCGAGATACGTTGGTCCATAACATCGACATATCTCTCAAAACGACTCCAGGAGGGCTTGAGGAATGGCTGTGAAGGTCGGCATCAACGGTTTCGGACGGATCGGGCGCAACGTCTTCAGGGCGGCGCATGCGGCCGGAGCCGACCTCGAGTTCGTCGCCGTCAACGACCTCACCGATCCGGAGACCCTCGCCCACATGCTCAAGTACGACTCGATCCTCGGTCGCTTCCCTGGCGAGGTCAGCCTCGACGGGACGACGATCTCGGTCGACGGCTCCCCGCTCGAGGTGCTCTCCGAGCGCGACCCGGCGGCGCTGCCCTGGGGCGATCTCGACGTCGACGTCGTGATCGAGTCGACCGGTTTCTTCACCGCCCGCGACGACGCCGCCAAGCACCTTTCGGCAGGTGCCAAGAAGGTGATCATCTCGGCCCCCGCCAAGGAGCCGGACGTGACCGTCGCCCTCGGCGTCAACTTCGACAGCGACTACGACCGCGACCAGCACCACATCATCTCCAACGCCTCCTGCACGACCAACTGCCTGGCGCCGCTGGCCAAGGTGTTGAACGACGAGTTCGGGATCGAGCAGGGCCTGATGACGACGATCCATGCCTACACGGCCGACCAGCGCCTGCAGGACATGCCGCACAAGGACCTGCGCCGGGCGCGCGCCGCGGCGATCAACCTGATCCCGACCACGACCGGCGCCGCCAAGGCGGTCGGCCTGGTCCTGCCGGACCTGAACGGCAAGCTGAACGGCCTCTCGGTGCGGGCTCCGGTCGTCACCGGCTCGGTCGTCGACCTCGTCTTCACCCCTTCCAGTCCAACCGACGTCGACTCCGTCAACGCCGCGGTCAAGGCGGCGGCCGAGGGCCCGTTGAAGGGCATCCTCGCCTACACCGAGGACCCGATCGTCTCCACCGACGTCGTCGGCGACCCGCACTCCTCGATCTTCGACGCCGGGCAGACGATGGCGATCGGCGACGGCAAGCTGATCAAGGCCGTCTCCTGGTACGACAACGAGTGGGGCTACTCCAACCGCTGCGTCGAGCTGGCCGGCAAGGTCCTCTGATCCCTGCCGGGACGGAGCCGTGAGCTTCTCCAAGGCAAGCGTCCGCGACGCCGACGTCGCCGGCAAGCGGGTCCTCGTCCGAGTTGACTTCAACGTCCCGCTCGACGAAGGCCGGGTCGCCGACGACACGCGGATCCGGGCTGCGCTGCCGACGATCGAGCTGCTGCGCGAAAGGGGCGCCTCGCTGGTGCTCGTCTCCCACCTGGGCCGGCCGAAGGGCCAGGTCCATCCGGCACTCTCGATGCGGCCGGTGGGCGAGCGCCTCTCCGAGCTGCTGGGCGGGGTCCTGGTTCGCCAGGCGCCGGCCGTCGTCGGCGAGGAGGTCGAGACGATGGCCGAGGGTCTCCACGCCGGTGACGTGCTGCTGCTCGAGAACGTGCGCTTCGAGCCGGGAGAGACCGGGAACGACCCGGCGCTTGCCGAGTCGCTCGGCCGGCTTGCGGATCTCTATGTGAACGACGCCTTCGGCACGGCCCACCGGGCCCACGCCAGCACGACCGGAGTTGCCGAGCACCTTCCCGGCTACGCGGGCCTGCTGCTGGAGCGGGAGGTGACCGAATTGACGCGAGTTGTCGAGGACCCGCAGCGCCCGCTCGCCGTCGTCCTCGGCGGCGCCAAGGTGAGTGACAAGGTTGGCGTCATCGACCGTTTCCTCGAGGTCGCCGACGAGATCCTGATCGGCGGCGCGATGTGCTTCAGCTTCTTCCGCGCCCAGGGATTCGCCACAGGTGACTCGCTGGTCGAGGAGGAGGGCGTGACGCTTGCGGCCGAGGCGCTGAAGCGGGCCGAGCGCTCCGACTGCGAGCTGCGGCTGCCGGTTGACCTGGTCCTGGGCGAGAGCTTCGATGCTGCCACGCAGGTGCGCGAGAGCGACGGGATCGAGGTGCCCGATGGCTGGATGGGCCTCGACATCGGGCCGCGCAGCGCGGCCGCCTACGCCGAGGCGATCGGCTCGGCCGGCACCGTGCTCTGGAACGGTCCGATGGGGGCCTTCGAGCTGGAGCCGTTCGCGACCGGCACGCGCACCGTCGCCGAGGCCGTCGCGGCCGCGACCGCAACGACGGTTGTCGGCGGCGGCGACTCGGTTGCCGCCTTGCAGCAGTTTGGGCTCGGTGACAAAGTGGACTGGCTCTCGACCGGAGGAGGCGCATCGTTGGAGCTGCTGGAGGGAAAGAAGCTGCCCGGAGTGGAGGCGCTGTCAGATGCCTGAGAGAACTCCGTACTTCGCTGCCAACTGGAAGATGCACAAGACCGTCGCCGAGGCGGCTGAGTTCGTCGACACGCTGCTGCCGCAGATCGCCGCGACCCAGAGCGACGTGGTGATCTGCCCACCGTTCACGGCGCTCAGCGCCGTGGTCGAGCGCCGTTACGGCACCGCCGTCAAGGTCGCCGCGCAGAACATGCACGAGGAGGCCTCGGGTGCCTTCACCGGCGAGATCTCGGCCACGATGCTGGCTGAGCTCGACGTCGAGGCCGTCGTCCTCGGCCATTCCGAGCGCCGCCAGCTCTTCGGTGAGGCCGACGAGGCACTGGCCCGCAAGGTGCCGGCGGCACTTGCCGCGGGCCTGGAGCCGATCCTCTGTGTAGGCGAGAGCGAGGAAGCGCGCGACGGCGGTCAGACCGAGGCCGTGCTGGAGCGTCAGCTGCAAGCCGATCTCGCCGCGGTGGAGGGTGGCAAGCTTGGCGAGGTGGTGATCGCCTACGAGCCGATCTGGGCAATCGGCACGGGGCGCACGGCGACCCCCGAGCAGGCCCAGGAGGCGTGCGCCTTCATCCGCGACATGCTGCGTGAGCGCGGTGGCGCCGCCGGCGCCGTGCGGATCCTCTACGGCGGCTCGGTCAAGCCCGGCAACGCGGCAGAGCTGATGGAACAGCCCGACATCGACGGCGCGCTAGTCGGCGGCGCCAGCCTCGACCCGACAGATTTCGCGGCGATAGTCAGGGCGGCCGGTTGACGCTTCCCGTCCCCTCGCTGGCGCTGGTCATCCTCGACGGCTGGGGACTGGCCGATCCCGGCCCGGGGAACGCGATATCGCTCGCCGAGACGCCTATTTTCGATCGTCTCTGGGCCGAGTTTCCCCACACCCAGCTCTCGGCCCAGGGCCGTGACGTCGGCCTGCCCGACGGCCAGATGGGCAACTCCGAGGTCGGTCACCTCAACCTCGGCGCCGGCGCGATCGTCAAGCAGGACCTGGCCCGGATCGACGACGCGATCGCCGACGGCAGCTTCTTCGAGAACGAGGCTCTGCTCGCTGCCTGCGACCGCGCTCGCCGCAGCCCGCGGGGGCGCCTTCACCTGCTCGGCCTCGTCTCAGACGGCGGCGTCCACTCCGGCTGGGAGCACATCGAGGCGACGATCGAGTTGGCCTCGCACGAGGGCGTCCCCGACGTCGTCTTCCACGCCTTCACCGACGGCCGTGACACGTTGCCCCACGGGGGCAGGGGGTACGTGCACGAGCTCGAGCGCTGGCTGCGCCATGCCGGCCGCGTCGCCACAGTCAGCGGTCGCTTCTACGCGATGGACCGGGACACGCGCTGGGAGCGGACCAAGCTCGCCTACGACGCGATCGTGCACGCCCGCGGCCTGCATGCCGCCGGTGCCGAGCAGGCGATCGGCGATTCCTACGAGCGCGAGGAAACCGACGAGTTCGTCAAGCCGACGGTGATCGGCGACTACGACGGCGTCGCCGAGGGCGACGTCGGGATCTTCATCAACTTCCGCCCCGACCGGGCGCGCGAGATGACCCGCGCCCTGGCCGAGCCCGGCTTCGAGGAGTTCTCGCGGTCCGGCGGGCCGGTCCTCGACCTGACCACGATGACCTCCTACCGCAAGGGCTGGCCCTACCCGGTCGCCTTCGCCGAGGCGCGGCCGAAGACGACGCTGGCAGAGACGATCTCGGCGGCGGGTGGCCGCCAGCTGCACGTCGCCGAGACCGAGAAGTACGCCCACGTCACCTACTTCTTCAACGGCGGGCGCGAGCAGGAGTGGGAGGGGGAGGAACGCCGGCTGGTCGACTCGCCGCGCGATGTGCCGACCTACGACCACAAGCCCGAGATGAGCGCCCGCGTCGCCGCCGACACCTTCTCCTCGCACTGGAGGGACAGCGACTACCGCTTCGGCATCATCAACTTCGCCAACCCCGACATGGTCGGGCACACGGGTGTGATTCCCGCAGCGGTGAAGGCGGTCGAGGAGGTCGACGGCTGCCTCGGCGACGTGATCGAGGCGGTGAGCGCGAAGGGGGGCGTCTGCATCGTCACCGCCGACCATGGCAACTGCGATCACATGCTCGAGCCCGACGGCTCGCCCAATACCGCGCACTCCCTGAACCCGGTGCCGCTGATCGTCACCGCCGAGGGCCTGACCCTGAGGGAGCAGGGCATCCTCGCCGACGTGGCCCCCACGGTCCTGCAGCTACTCGGCATTCCCCAGCCCGCGCCGATGACCGGCCACTCCCTGATCGCCTGATCGGTCCGTTGAAGCATTTCCCGGCCTATAGCCCCGGTAATCCTTCAACGAGATGAGATTCGCGTCGGAGAGGTTGAGGTTCGAGATCGCCGCGCGGGATGGAGCCGCGCGGGCCGGGGTGCTGCACACCGCGCACGGGCCGGTCCAAACGCCCGCCTTCATTCCGCTGGCTACGAAAGGGACGGTGCGCGGTTTGGAGGCTCGCGAGGTAGCTGGGCTGGGCTACGAGATGGTGCTTGGGAACACGTACCACCTGTTTGTCTCTCCGGGGCCGGAACGGATTGCGAAGGCCGGGGGACTGCACGGGTTCATGGGATGGGACAGGGCGCTGATCACAGATTCAGGTGGCTTCCAGGTGTTTTCGCTTGCCCACGGCGGCGTTGCCAACGAGGTCAAGGGGAGCGGGCGGCAGGGGGGCGATCACGGCTCGGTTGTCTCGATCGGAGAGGAGGGGGTGCGGTTTCGCTCCTATCGCGACGGGGCGTCGCTGTTCATCTCGCCGGAGGTCTCGATGCGGGTGCAGGCGGCGCTGGGGTCCGACATCGCGCTGGTCTTCGACGAGTGCACGCCGTTCCACGCCGACCGCGAGTACACGGCGCGCTCGACCGAGCGCACGCACCGCTGGCTCGACCGCTGCCTCGCCTGGCATGGGGAGGAGGGGCCTGAGCGCCAGGCCGTCTTCGGGATCGTCCAGGGCGGCGTCCACGAGGACCTCCGCCGCGAATCGGCCGAGTACGTCTCCGCCGCCGGGGTCGACGGCCTTGCGATCGGCGGCACCCTCGGCCGCGACAAGGCCGAGATGCGCGAGGTGCTTGGGATGACCGCGCCGCTGCTGCCCGAGGAGGCGCCCAAGCACCTGCTCGGCATCGGCGAGGTCGACGACCTGCTCTCCGGCATTGCCCTCGGCCTCGACGTCTTCGACTGTGCCGTCCCGACCCGCCTTGCCCGCCACGGCGTCGCACTGGTTCCGGACCCCGACAACCGCTTCCGCCTCGACCTGCGCAAGGCCGGCCACGAGGGCGACCGCACCCCGATCGTCGAAGGCTGCCCCTGCCCTGCCTGCCAGAGCCACGACCGCGACTACCTCAGCTACCTCTCTCGGGCCGAGGAGCTGACCGCTGTCCGTCTCCTCTGCCTCCATAACCTCACCTACTTGCAGGAGCTCGTTGCACACGCTCGAGCGGCGATCGAAGCCGGAGCCTTCACCGCATATTCAGATGTCGTCTTGGGGGGAAAGCCGCCGTGGGCGGCTATTCCGTGTTCTTTTTGACGGCGTCCTTGAATTCTTCGACGACCTTGCCGATCGTGTGGCCGGCTATTTCCGTCGCTTTGACTCCGGTCGCCTTGTCGGTCGAGTAGATCACGGCCGCGGCTACGGCGGCGGCTATCAGGACGAGGGCCACCAGGGCCATCACGAATCTGGCGAAGCGGGAGAAAGTGCCACGCTTCTGCTGGGCCAGGACCGGTGGAGGTGCGGGCGACAGCGGTTGCGGCGCGCGCGGCGCAGGTCGCCGGGTCTGTGACGGAACCGGGCGATACTCGGTCTGCGCGGTGCGGTCGAGGCGCCGGGTGGCGGTCTCGCCGCCGAGGACGCGGGTGGGCGTTGACCCTTCCCCCGGGGGGAGGGTCACGTCCTCGCCCCGCAGGCCCAGCTGGAGGCCGCCGGCGAGCTCGCCGGCGCTGGCGTAGCGGCGTGCCGGATCTCCCTCGAGCGCGCGCAGGACCGCCGCTCCCAGCATCTCGGGAACCGCGTCGTTGTAGGTGCTTGGCGGGAGCGGGCGCTCGTTTTGCTGGCGCACCGCAAGCTCGGCCAGGCTCGATCCCTCGTACGGCAGGCGCCCGGTGAGGAACTGGTAGAGGACGACGCCGAGCGCGTAGACGTCGGTTGCCGGGGTCGCCTCCTCGCCGCGGACCTGCTCGGGCGAGAGGTAGGCGGCGGTGCCGACCACCGAGCCGACCTGGGTGATCCGGGTCTGTTCGACCGCGCGGGCGATGCCGAAGTCGGTCAGCTTCATCGTCATCTCGCCGCCCCCGACGGGGCCGCCGACGACCATCAGGTTGCCCGGCTTGACGTCGCGGTGGATGATCCCCCGGCGGTGGGCGTAGTCGAGCCCGGCGCACGCCTGGGCACCGATCTCGGCGGTCGTGTCGCCGTCGAGCGGCCCCTGTCGCTGCAGGATCTGCGCCCCCGAGCGCCCCTGCACGTACTCCATCACGATGTAGTGGCGCCCCTCGTCGATGCCGGTGTCGTAGACCTGGACGATGTTGGGGTGGATCAGCTTGGCGACGGCGAGCGCCTCGCGGCGGAAGCGTTCGACGAAGCGCTCGTCGTCGGAGAGGTGCTCGGCGAGGATCTTGACCGCGACGGTGCGCTCGAGGATCAGGTCGGTGGCCTGGTGGACGTTCGACATCCCACCGGAGCCGAGGCGGTCGCCGATCTCGTAGCGGCCGGAGAGGATTCCGCTCGCCATCATTCGCTCCCGGGCGGGGCCGGGGCTCCCGGGCTGACGCCACCCGGTGCGCCTGTGCCGCCGCCTTCGCTGGGCGGGACGGATTCTTCCGGCGTCGTTTCGGTGGGGGTGGTCGGCGATTCCTGCTTTTCCTGCTCCTCTTCTTCTTTTTCTCGCTCCTTTTCTTCCTTTTCCTGCTCCTTTTCGACCTTCTTTTCCTGCCCCGGTGGTTCCTTGTCTTCGGTCGTCTCTTCGCTCGGCGGTTCCACGGCTTCCGTACTCGATTCTTCGCAGCTGGCAACCACTTCGCTGAGCCGCGCAGCGCCTCGCTGCAGCGTTTCCTTCAGCTTCGGGTCGACCTCGCCCAGCGCTTCGACCTGGGCGCTCACTTCCCCGGCCGCATCCGCGGCACCGACGCATTCGCCTTCTTCCGCGTACTGCTTCACCAAGTCGAGGTTTTCGGTGATTTCCTGCGCGGTGGCGCCGGGCAGGAGCTTCGCGTCTTCGCCTCCACCACAGGAGGCGAGCGCCACCGCCATCGCGATACCGAGGAAGAGGACGAGGGTGAACGCGGACAGGCGACGCATTGCTGCGAGTCTAGAGAACCCCTTGTTGGACAGATTTACCTGCAATTGAGCGTCACCTGTCACTGGCCGGCGTAGAGGCGGTCGGCCAGCCGGCCGGGCAGCCCGGCGGCGGCGATCGGCGTCGCGGCGCGCTCGATCTCGTAGGGGACGCGGTGAAAGCACGCCGTCTCCGCCTCTGTGTCAAGTTCCAGCCAGGCGGCGCGCGGGTCGCCGTCGCGGGGTTGCCCGACGCTGCCTGGGTTGAGTAGCCAGCCCCCCCGGCCGAGGTCGAGGAGGGCTCCGTCGCTGGCCTGTCCGCCTCGCGTATCTCCCTTTCCGTCCCCCTCCGGCCGGGAGAAGAAGAGGGCGACGTGAGAGTGCCCGATCAGCCCGATGCGGTGTGGGTTGGCGTCCATGCCACCATCCGCCTGCTCTCCGGAGAGCACGTACTCCCAGACGGGATCGCGGGGGGAGGCGTGGAAGAGGCCGATGCCGTGGCGCTCTCCACTCGGCTCCAGCTCGCCGAGGAACTCGAGCGTGCGTGCGTCGACGCTGCCGCGGGTCCACTCGACCGCCTCGGCCGCCGCCTCGGAGAAGGAAGAGATGTCGAGGGCGCCGAGGACGGCCAGGTCGTGGTTGCCGACCAGGCAGAGGTCGCAGCGCTCGCGCACGAGGTCGGCGCAGGCATCGGGCTCGACTCCGTAGCCGACGATGTCGCCGAGGCACCAGGTCTCCTCGATGCCGCCGGCGTCGATCGCCTCGAGGACGGCTTCGAGCGCAGGCAGATTCGCGTGGACGTCGGTGATCGCAGCGATCCGCACGCCAGCCAGCGTACTTCGGCGCTCGCCCCTCCATACGATGCGCGCGATGACCGCAACCAGCGATCCGATCGCCGAGCTGCGCTTGGCCGTCAACCGTGCGGCTCTTGCTCTGCGCGACGGCGAGCCGATCGGCCCCGAGCCGACCCTGGACCGCCCACCCCAGCCGGAGCTCGGCGACTACAGCTCCAACGCGGCGATGCTGCTCGCCGCGCCGCTCGGCGAAAACCCGCGCGACGTTGCCGCTCGTCTCGCCACCGAGCTGGCCGAGCAGCTCGGCGAGAGCGTGGAGCGGATCGAGGTCGCCGGCCCGGGTTTCGTCAACCTCTTCCTCGCCGATGGCTGGTACCGGAGCGCGATGGCGACCCTGGCCGCCGCCGGTGAGCGCCTCGGTCCCGCGCCGGACCGTTCACCGGAGCGGATCCTGGTCGAGTTCGTCTCCGCCAACCCGACCGGGCCGCTGCACGTCGGCGGCGGCCGCCACGCCGCCTACGGCGACGCCCTCGTCCGCCTCCTCGAGGCGGTCGGCCACGAGGTGAAACGCGAGTTCTACGTCAACGACGCGGGCGGCCAGGTCGACCGCTTCGCCGCCTCGATCGTCGCCCGCATGCGCGGCGAGGAGATCCCCGAGGACGGCTACGAAGGCGCTTACGTGGGGGAGCTGGGGGAGCGGATCGCCGCCGGGGGGATCGACGCGGGCGATCTCGGCGCGGTCGGAACCCGCGGCGTCGAGCTCATTCTCGATGGCGTGCGGGTGACCCTCGAACGCTTCGGGGTCCGCTTCGACAACTGGTTCTCCGAGCGCGACCTCTACAGCCGCGGCGAGGTCGACGCCGCGCTCGCTCAGCTCGAGCGGGAGGGACACACCTACCGCAGCGAAGAGGCGCTCTGGCTGCGCACCACGGCCTTCGGCGACGACAAGGACCGGGTGCTGATCCGGGCCAACGGCGAACCGACATACCTCGCTGCCGACGTCGCCTACCACTGGGACAAGCTGGAGCGCGGCTTCGAGCGGCTGATCGACGTGCTCGGCGCCGACCACCACGGATACGTGGCGCGGTTGCGGGCGGCGATCGCCGGCCTCGGCGCCGACCCCGACCGCTTCGAGGCGCTGATCATGCGTCTCGTCCACATCGTCGAAGGCGGTGAGCGGGCGCAGATGTCGAAGCGCAGCGGCGACTTCATCAGCCTCGACGAGCTGCTCGACGACATCGGCGTCGACGCGACCCGCTGGTTCATGCTCTGGCGCAGCCATGACACCACCGTCGACCTCGATCTCGAGCTGGCGCGCCGCCAGTCCAACGACAACCCCGTCTACTACGTGCAGTACGCGCACGCCCGCATCGCCAGCATCCTGCGCAAGGCCGAGCGGGACTCCGAGCGGGTGGCCGCGGGGGCCGGCATCGCTACGCCGGACACCCCGCTCGAGCCAACCGAGCGTGAGCTGGTCAAGCGCCTGCTCGAGTTTCCCGGCGAGGTGCGCGAGGCAGCCGAGCGGCGCGCCCCCCACAGGATCTGCACCTACTCGACCTCGGTCGCCGCCGATTTTCACGGCTTCTATCGCGACTGCCAGGTGGTTGGCGCAGAGGGCGAGGGCGTGGAGGATTCGCGCCTGGCGATCGCCCTGCTCACAAAGCGCACGATCGCGGGCGCGCTCGGCCTGCTCGGAATCTCCACACCCGAGAGGATGTGATGCGCGGCCGGCGACGGAGGCGGCCTGTGCTGGCAGAGATCCCCCCGCCCCATGGGGGTCCGTACCGGCTGGGAGCGCTGGACCGGGGCAGGCTGGCGGCCTTCTCGCGCCTGGCTACCGCACTCGCTGGATCGCGAGCGGTGTTGGCGACCGGCGAGGCGAAGTCGGAAGTGGCTCTTGGCCTCGCCACGGTGGCGACCGCCGAGGGGGCCCGGGTCGCATTGCTCGAGGCCGATCTCGCTGCCCCCGTACTCGCCGGTGAGCTCGGGCTTTCGCCGGGCCCTGGCCTGCACGAGTACCTTCTCGGCGAGGCAGCGGCGCGGCAGATCCTCCAGGCGTTGGTGCTCGCCGGCCCGGCATCGGGACTCGCCGTCGAACCGCTTGCATGCATCGTTGCCGGAGAGTCCGGGTCGGCGTCGGTGCCGCTGCTCGCGACGGAGCGATGCCGCCACGCGATTGGGAGGCTGCGCGCCGCCTATGACCTTCTCGTCATCGACGGCCCAGGGTTCGATCGAGATCCTGAGGCTGTGCGCAAGCTCACCGGCTTGGCCGATGCGACGATCGTCTGTGGCGGACGAGCTGATCGGGTGCCGATCCCGGTCGCAGGGCTAGTCGTCTGCAGTTGAGCCGTATTAGTTGACGAGGCTGGGAGCGCCCGGTCAGTTTGCTCAAGTTGCTGTATTTCTCGGGTACGATTAAGGTACGTCGCGATTTCGCGAAGTTGCCCCGAGGAGCGGGCGGCGGGGAATCCGGATCGTCGGCTCGCCCAGGGCAGCGGCAGAACTTTAGGAGAGGGGAATGAATCGAGTGGGAGCGAGTGGTAGTCAGCGAGGCACGTCCTGCTTGCGGTCTCGGCCCGTGCGTTTCGCGGCCCCGGCCCTCGTTTCGGCGGCGATCGCCCTCGCAGCCGTGCTCCCGGCTACCGCCTCGGCGTCGCAGACGTTGACCGTTACCACAGCGGGCACAGGAACGGGGACCGTCTCCAGCTCCCCTGCCGGGATCAATTGCGGCGCCACCTGCTCGTCCAGCTTTGCCGACAACGCCGTCGTCACTTTGACCGGCACCTCTGGTGCCATTACCGGAGCCGTTGTCTGGACCGGCTGTAGTGCCGTGAACCTCGAAAACGAATGCAAAGTCACGATGAGCGCCGCAAAAGCGGTCACCGCGACCTTCAACCTGATTCAGCGCCAACTCAAAGTGGTCAAGGCGGGCTCTGGCACCGGCACGGTTGAAAGCTCGCCGGCAGGAATCGAATGCGGCGTTAAATGCACAGCCAGCTACACCCTCGGCTCCGTCGTCGCTCTATCCGCCGTGCCTGGCCCAAACTCCCTGCCCGTCGCATGGTCAGGTTGCGCCAAAATCGTCGAAGTCGGGGTCGAAAAAGCGTGCGAAGTGACGATGAGCGCTGTCAAAGCGGTCACAGCCACCTTCATGCTCAAACAGGCCCAGCTCGAAGTGTCCGAGGTCGGCCCCGGTACGGGCATCCTGATCGGCACTGGCCCGGGCCTGGTGACCAGCTCTCCGGCGGGGATCATCTGCGGTGCCCAATGCACCTCTGATTTCGACCAGGGCTCGACCGTCACCCTGACCGCCGCCGAAGGCCTGGAGAGCGAAATCGTTCAGTGGGGCGGTTGCAACGAAGTCACCGAAAACGAATGCAAAGTAACGATGAGCTCCGCCAAGTCGGTCACCGCGACTTACAAAGTCAAAACCCCCTTCTCCCTCTACACCGTCTCAGTCGTGAAGTCTGGTACTGGAAGCGGGACCGTTACCAGCCTTCCAGCAGGGATCGACTGCGGCCCCAACTGCTCAGCGGAAGTCCGCTCCAAATTCGACCCCACCCTCACCGCCATCCCGGCGGAGGGCTCGATCTTCGACCACTGGTCGGGCGGGGGCTGCACTGGATCGGAACCCTGCAAAAAACAGGTCAAAACATCGCATACGGTGAGAGCAATCTTCACCGCGGTGGGTGTGCGCACGCTCACGCTCGCCATCGGCGGCACGGGCACGGGCACCGTGAAGAGCAAAGCGATCGGCGTCGAATGCAGCGCAAGCTGCAGCCCGTCGATCGTCGCGGGCACCAAGGTCGCTCTGACCGCGGTGGCGGGCACCGGCTCCACATTCGCGGGCTTCTCGGGTGAGTGCTCTGGCACCAAAGCCTGCAAAGTCCAGATGTCGGAAGCCCACAGCGTCACCGCGACCTTCGTCAAGACCCCGACGCCGTCGTCTACGGGAGTCGCAGTGGTCGCCAAGGTCGCCAAGGTCAAAGGCGGCAAGGCGTTCGTCCGCGTCCGGTGCAGCGGGCCCTCTTCCTGTCGAGGCTCCTTGAGGCTGCTGGCAAAGCTCAAAGGCCAGAAACGCGTGCCGATCGGCAGCGCCACTTTCAGCCTCGTCCCCAACTCCTCCACGACTCTCAAGGTCAAGCTCAGCGCCAAGGCCGTTCAGTTGCTGAAGAGTCAGGGACACCTGAGGGCGAAGGGCATTGGAGCAGGGATCCATGCCCACGCGGTTCAGCTCAGGCTATAGCGGCCGAGAACCTCGGGTGGATTCAGAACTAGAGGTCGTAGCGGGAGAGGTCGGCCTCGAGGCGCTCGGCATCCTCTCCCTGGGGCGCCGGCTCCTTTGCGTCCTCGGGTGGCAAGCGCTTTCCGTCGCGTCGCCAGCGGGTGACGCTGAATGCCAGGGCTATGGCCGCGACGAGGATCCCCAGTACCGGGACCAGGTAGGCGGTGAGGTCGAAGCCGGAGGCCTTCGGCAGCGCCAGGACCGCCGGTCCGTACTGGGCGACGAGGTCATCCTTGATCTCGGCCTTGGACTTGCCGGCGACGACCAGCCTGGCGACGTAGACCCTCTCGCGCTGGGCCTGCGGCGAGTCGGAGAGCTCCAGCAGGGTGCCGCAGATCGGGCACATCACTTCGCCTTCGATCTCGTTCACAGTCGTCTGCGGCATCGCGCCCGCCGCGGGGGCGAGCGCCAGCAAGCCGAGCGCGAGCGCGGCAAGTGTCACCGCCCGGCTCACTTCCGTTCCTCGACAAGCGGGACGACCCGTTCGCCCAGGATGCGATCGTCGACCGGCGCGCGCCAGATCAGGGCGAGGCGGCCGCGCGGGTCGACGAGGAAGTTCTCCGGCACCCCGATTGAGCCGAAGGCGGCGCTGCGCTCGTTGCCGATCGAGCGCAGCTGCGGGTAGGTGGCCGGGTGGTCGTCGAGGAAGGCGACGGCGTCGTCGCGGTTGTCCTGCACGTTGATGCCGACGACGGTCACCCCGCGGTCGCGATGACGGCGGTAGAAGCGCTCCAGTATCGGCGCCTCCTCGCGGCAGGGGATGCACCAGGAGGCCCAGAGGTTGACCAGCACCCAATCGCCCCGGTACTCCGTGATCGAGCCGTGGCCAGGGCCCGGCAGCACAGGCAGCACCTTGTCGGGAACCTGCTCGCCGACAGCGATCTTCGCGTTGCCCTTGCTGAGCAGGCCGAAGGCGAGCAGGCCGACGACGGCCAGCACGGCGAGGAAGGCGAAAAACAAGCGCGCGCTCACGGGCGAGGGACTCTAGATAGCCCCCGCCCCCGGCAGCGGCGTGACAGGCCTAGAATCAGCCCCCACGCGGACGTAGCTCAGCTGGTAGAGCGCGAGCTTCCCAAGCTCGAGGTCGCGGGTTCGACCCCCGTCGTCCGCTTTTACGAGACGCTTGCCGCTTGGGGTGGCAGGAGAGAAGCCGATCTCAGCACCTTCAGGTGGTAGCTGATCACGACCGCTGTCGCCTTGTTAGGCAGATCCTGGAGCAGGTCCGCCGGATCGAGCGATCGCCCTTTGTCCTGCGTGAACAGGGTGAGGATGTTGGCTCGGATGGTGTGGCTGCGCGCGAAGTCCTGCAGCCGGGTTGTCGGCTCGGCGTCGTTGTCGTGCATGGGGACTCCCGTCAGGTTGCAGACCCATGAACTCGCCGGGCCACTGAGGCTCCAAGCGATTCACCTTATTAGTGCATTGAACTGTTTCAGTTCAATGCACCCAAGGGCAACTTAAATTTAATTACTACTAATTTTTTTATTCCCGGTCGTGCTGTAGTAGACCTTCGACTCCTCTGGTCGTCCCCGTTCAAAGCTGAACAGGCCGACGACGGTGGGAACGGGCTCCTCTCCCGACTCGGCAACGCGGTTGGCGGATTCGCCATGGATCGTCAGCACGTCCTCCTCCCATACCTCGGTCAGGCGCTCCCGAAGCTTCCGCCTGCCCTCGGCGTCTAGAGGCGGGGCATCCCAGACCACGCACGGCGGTTCATCGCCATCCATCTTCCGGTTGCGATAGGCGGACAAGGTCTCCGCCAGAAACCCCTGAGTCATCGCGCCGGCCGAGTCGTAGCGCTCATCCCTCGACATCGTGCGATACACCTCATCGGTGATCACCGGTAGGACAACAGCGCGGAAGACGGGCCTCATGCGGCTGCCAATCAGCTTGTAGCCGACGAATTCGATGCAGCCCGCTTCGTAGAGGTCGCGGATGTGGCCGGTGACGTATCTGACGTCCTCGCCGATCATCTCGGCCACCTCTCCCGCGCTGAACTCGCCCTGGTGCAAGATGGAGATCGCTTCCAGCCTGATCCAGTGATTGAGGGCATGGGGCAGCGCGTCGGCCGGTTGCTTCGTGCGCTCCTTGATCGGCTTCCGCCCGATCTGCAATTCGTGCTGGTTCAACGGCCAGTCCTCCAGTCAGCGTCCGCGCTCGTAATCAGTGGCACCCGAGCATAGTGACTGCCTGAAGACAGGTTTATGAAGTAACGAAATTCACAGCGCTAATGAATTTCTTACTCTCTTCCTCCCGCCCCGGCAGAAGGCCGGGTGCTGACGAGCGGGAGGGAGGTGAGTGGGATGACGGTCAAGCCTGTCGAGCAGGTCATGCCCCTGCTGCAAATTTTCAAGCAGCACTAGGCACGAATAGTGGGCCGGTCTCCGCCCGCTCTCATCGGACAGGGGACCGGCCCGCAAAAAGACGCTCGGCGCTAAGCGGGCCGGTTTCCTCGGAGCCCACCGCAAACCGGACAGTCGGGCTCCGGGGAGATCGACTCGTGCTCGACCTCCATCGTGCGCAGATCGTAGATATGGATTTCGCCGAGTGTCGAGGGCTTGGCGAGGCCGGTGAGCAGGTGCATGACGTCCAGGGAGACCTGGCCGCCGATCAGCTCGCAGGCGGGGCCGAGCGTGCCGGCGGAGGAGACCTTGCCGCGCTGCTGCTCGATCGCCTCATCGAAGAGGGGGTAGCGGCGGCGGTAGCCGATCTCCTGACAGGAGTAGCAGCCGGTCACGCCAGGCACGTAGAGCGGGCCGACCCGTGCGACCGGCGGGAAGTGGCTCATCGCGATGAAGGGGATGCCCGCGGCGAAGCAGGCCGAGTTGATCCAGCTCTCGATGTCGTGGGCAGGCCAGTCGCAGGAGGCGACCACCAGGTCGCAGCCCTGGATCGCCTCGGCAACCGCCGCCTCGCAATCGAGGCGCTGGACACGCTCCTCGACTCGCATCGAGGAGTTGAACGCGCGCAGGCGCTTCGCGGCCGCCGATGCCTTGGGCTGGCCGATGTCGGCCTCGGTGTAGATGACCTGGCGGTTGAGGTTGGTCAGCTCGACCCGGTCGAAGTCGATCAACAGCAGCTCGCCGACGCCGCAACAGGCCAAGCCGAGCGCCGACCAGCCGCCGAGGCCGCCGACGCCCAGCACGGCGATTCGGGCGGCTTCCAGGCGGCCCTGGCATTCCGATGCCGTGGGACCTTCGGAAATGTCGCTGAAGTAGCGAAGCTGGCGGTCGAAGCGAGCAACGACATCCGGTGCGACCAGGTCGTCATCGGCCGCGTCCTCGAGCAAGCCCAGCTTGCCGAATTGAGCAAGGAGGTCATCGACGGCTTGCTCTCCGAACTCAACAGCCAGCTGATCGCGGCTGCGGGTGCCGTCGACGGAGGCCAGGAGTCGTTGTTCCTTCGCCTCGGGCTGCTCGATGCAAATGTCCGTGGAAGCGCCGCCGCGCATCAGGTAGACGTCGCCGTTCGGGGCGTCGAATCGCTGCACGGTGCGCTTGATCCGTGGCCTTAGGACCGCGATCGCCTGGGCCTATCCCGCGGGCGAGGGCATCGAGCGACATAGATCGCCTTCGTATGGATCGATTCGTCAAGCGGTTGTTTGCGGATCCCGTCGGTGTAGATGCCGTAGGCGTCGAGGCATTCCAGTCCGGCGAGCTCCAGGGTCGCCAGCACCTCCGCCTGGGGGAAGTGCCGCTGACGATGGGTGAGGACGGCCGCCTCACCGCGTTCCCCGTCCTCATCGCCTCCGGCCACTTCGAGACGCGACTCGCAGGTCGAGCCGGATGCCACGTCCGGTGCCGCCAGGCCGCGCCAGACCAACCGCTTTCCCTGCCGCTCGATCACCGTGGTTTCGGCGAAGAAGGTGCGGTAGGCGAGCAGGGTGTTGAGATCGAAGAGGAGCAGGCCGGTCGGGGCCAGGTTCTGCCGCATCCCGGTCAGCGCTCGCAGCAGCTCCTCGTCGTTGAGCAGGTAGTTGAGCGTGTCGTCCAGCGCCCAGACGAGGTCGAACTCGCCGAGCTTCGGCAGCGCCAGCATGTCGGCGACCTCGAGGCGGGCCGTCTCGCCGGCCTTCTCGCGGGCGATCTCGAGCATGGAAGGCGAGATGTCGCAGCCGGTGACCTCCCAGCCGCGCGGCAGCATCGGCACGAAGCTCTTGCCAGTCCCGCAGCCGACGTCGAGCAGGCGATTGCCATCCAGGCCGTGGTCCTTCAGGGCCGCCAGCAGGTCGGCGATCCACGCCTCGTCTTCGTGATGAGCGGTGAAGTCGTCATAGGCGGCCGCCATACCCTCGTATGCGCGCCTTGCCCACTCTGCCCCGGTTTTCGGTGCTGCCGCAGCCCCCACAAAAGCAGACTAACCTTTTTCTTAGTGGGGTCCAGCGATATTTAAGCGCCGGGGGTTCTCACCTCCGGTGCCGCCACATCCCGCGGAGCGTCGGCCTTCCCGCGAGCATGGGGAAGGTTCCCGCCGGGGTCCGGCCCCGCCGTGGACGAGTCCCAGCCCGCCTCATCACCGGCTCAGGCTCCGCCTGCCATCGCCGGTTCGACTCTCGCTGCCCGCTTCTCGCGGTAGAAGTGCTCGGTCGCGCCGCGCACCGGGCGTTCCCCGGCCAGCTCCACCAAGCCCGTGCGGGAGAGCTCCGTGACGTGGTAGTTGACGTTGCTGAGTGGCATTCGCAACTCGACGCTGAGATCGCTGGGGGAGAGCGTTCGCCCCCCGTCGATGGCGAGGACTTCGAGGATTGAGATCCGCAGCGGATGGGTATTTGCGCGAGCGAGAAGCTGCCAGTCCATTGTAGCTACCTCCATTTGAGGATATTAGATACCTAAAAATAGTAGACTAGATCATCAAAATTGGGTAGACTCTTTTTCAAGATGGCAACCAGGGAGGACGGCAGATGAATTGGAGGACGGGGATTTCCGGAGGCGCGGCCGGGGTCACGGTGCTGCTTCTCTGCGCTTCGATGGCCCTGGCCGACACCGGCGACATCGTCGCTCCCACCGATCCCGCCAACCCCAAAGTAGACAGCGGCTGGCAGGCGGGGACCTGCAACAACGAACCGCCGGCAGCCGGCGGAACGGCAGCCAACTACTGCTCGATCGAAACCAAAAAACAGTTCTTCGAACAGGCGGCCGGCCATCCCCAGTTCGGCTTCACGCAGATCATCGTCAAGAACGAAGATGGGCTCGTTGGGCCCGAAGAACCGGTGGGCGAACTGAAGACCGTTCGGGTCGACCTTCCTGTCGGCCTCAGCGTCAACCCGCAGGCGACAAAAAAACAGTGCACTAAGCCGGAACTCGAAGCCAAAGCCTGTCCGCTTGAGTCGGCGGTTGGAAAAAGCCTCGTAACGGGTTCACTGCTGGGTGAGCCTGCCTCCGTTCCCCTGGAAGCGACGGTCTACAACATCGTGCCGGATAAAGGCGAACCGGCTCTCTTCGGCTTCGAACTCGCAGGGAAATTCGTCTACCTGAAAGCCGATGTCGACTGGGTTGGCGACTACCACGAGGGCTTCACAATCGAAGTCCCCAAAGCCGCGAACCTCGAACCGCTGATCAAAGGCCTGATCCTCAAGAACCGGCTCGTCTTCAAAGGCCGCTCGGGCAACGGCACCTTCATCACCACGCCGACCACGTGCCTGGGGCCGCCCGTCTCGCCCTTCGAGCATGTCTACTCGACCTGGCTGCGCGCCGACTCCTACAAAGAACCCGACCCCAACTTCCCGGACGGATCCTCCTTCTTCGAGTCCCGCATCCCCTCGTTCACCTCCCCTAAGGAATGCGACACGATCCCCTTCGAACCTGGGGTTGAAGTCGATCCGCAGACCGGCCAGACCGACTCGCCGGCCGGTCCGGCCGTGGAAGTGACCGTGCCGTTCGAAGAACCGAGCGTCAAAGAAATAGGGGAAGCGTTCACCAAGCAGGCGAGCTCCCACGTGAAGGACGCGAGCGTGACCCTGCCGGCCGGGATGGGCCTCAATCCCTCGGCCGCCAACGGCCTCGGAGCCTGCGCCGATGGGCAGTTCGGCAAGGGGACGGCGCATCCGGTCGAATGCCCGTCCGCCTCGCAGATCGGCACGGTCTCGGTCCAGACGCCGCCGCTGCCACCCGACTCGCTTGCCGGGAACGTCTATCTCGGACAGCAGCTCAGCCGCGATCCCACGTCCGGTCAGGAGTACCGAATCTTCGTTGACGTGGAGTCCGAACGCTACGGAATCTCCGCGCGCCTGATCGGCAACGCAAAAGCGAACCCCCAGACAGGCCAGCTGACAACCACGTTCGCCGACAACCCCCAGGTGCCTTTCAGCGCCTTCACACTCGATTTCAACGACGGTCCGAGAGCGCCGCTGACCAGCCCGCCGACCTGCGGGCCGCACAGGACGACCTCGCAGATGACGCCGTGGTCGACCGCGCTGGGCTCGGTCCCGCCCGGTGAAGAAGCCGGCCCCAACACCGAACCGCCGGCCGAACCGGGCGACGAATTCACGCTCACCGAAGCGCCGGGAGGCGGCAAATGTGCGAAAACCCTCGCCTCGCGGCCCTTCGCACCGAGCTTCGGGGCCCACACGGCAAACCCGCAGGGTGGGGCTTACAGCCCTCTGACGATCGAAGTCGCCCGCTCCGACGGCAATCAGGAGCTGAAGGGCGTCGACGTGCAACTGCCCCCCGGGCTGACCGCAAAGCTGGCTGGGGTCCGCTATTGCCCGGAGGAGACGATCGCCGCCGCGGCCGCCAACAGCGGCATCGCCGAGGCGGCCAGCCCCAGTTGCCCGGCATCGAGCAACGTCGGCAGCGCGGCCGTTACGACGGGCACCGGCCCCGAACCCATCTCCCTCGCCGGAAAAGCCTTCCTCGCAGGGCCCTACCACGGTGCCCCCATTTCCCTGGCAGTGATCACCCCCGCCACGGCCGGGCCGTTCGATCTCGGCGCGGTCGTGGTGAGGGTGGCGCTGTTTGTCGACCCGGCTACCGCGCAGGTCAAAGCCGTCTCCGACCCGATCCCCCACGTTTTCGGTGGCGCCCTCGTCGACGTCCGCTCGGTCAAGGTCACGACAGACCGCGAGGGCTTCCAGCTCAACCCCACCAACTGCTCGCCGATGACGATCGGCGCCAACCTGCACGGTGGCGGCGCCAACCCGCTCGACCCGGCCGCCTTCACGAGCTCCCTCGCTTCCGCGCCCTTCCAGGCCCAGGGATGCGAGCGGCTCGGATTCAAACCGAAGCTCTACATGCGCGTCTTCGGCGGGACCCGCCGGGCGAAAAGCCCGAAGCTGCGCGCGACCCTGATCGCCCGGAAAGGCGACGCCAACATCGGCCGCGCCGCGGTGACCCTGCCACGGCCGTTCTTCCTCCGGCAGAGCAGCCTGGCCAAGATCTGTACCCGCGTCCAGTTTGCCGCCCACGAATGCCCTGCGAAGTCGATCTACGGATATGCCACCGCGGAGACCCCGCTGCTCGACGCGCCGCTGAAAGGCCCGGTTTACCTGCGCTCTTCGGACAACCTGCTGCCGGACCTGGTGGTGGCGCTGCGCGGCCAGGTCGAGGTCGATCTCGCTGGCCGCATCGATCAGGTCAACGGCCGCATGCGCAACACGTTCGACGTCGTCCCCGACGTGCCGGTCTCGAAATTCTCGCTGACCGTGCGAGGCGGCAAGAAGGGCCTGCTGGAAAACTCCACCAACCTATGCGCCCGCAAGTACAGGGTGATCGCAAAGTTCACCGGGCAGAACGGCAAGAAAGCGAACCAGAAGCCCAAGCTGCGCACGCCGTGCAAGAAGAAGCAGCACGGTCGCCACAGTCGGCACTGAGCCCATTCCGGCAGGGGTTCCGCTTAACTTTTTCGAGGATTGTGGATTGCTGGTCGCGCGGGCGAGCGATCGCGAAAAGTACAAGACGCTCCACCCCTGCCGGGATGGGCTCTATATCGGTTGGCTGGTCGGTCTGATCAAGATCTCGTTGACGTCGACGCCGGGACGTTGTTCGAGCGCGTAGATCACGGCCTTGGCGATGTCGTCGTCGCGCAGCGCCCACTCGCCGGGCGGTTGTCGAAGAACGGGGTATCGGTCATCCCTGGCTCGATCAGGGTGACGCGGATGTCGCGGTTCTCGTGCATCTGGCGCAGCTCCGCCCGCAGTGCCTCGCCGATCGCGGTCGCCGCCCACTTGGTCGCCGAGTAGAGCGAGCCGGGCAGCGCCCGCCGCCCGGCCACGGAGCTGGTTACGAGGAAGTGGCCGTCGCCGCGCTCGAGTAGGTGGGGGAGGGTGGCGCGGATCGTCAGCGCGACGCCGTAGACGTTGGTGAGGACCATCGAGCGCCAGTGCTCGGGCGACTCCTCGAGGAAGCCGCGGGTGGCACCGAAGCCGGCATTGGCGAAGACGGCGTCGATACGGCCGAAGCGCTCGATCGCCGTCGCGGCCATCGCCTGCACCTCGTCCCACTCGGTGACGTCGCAGCGCACCGCGAGTGCCCGCTCATCGCCACCGAGCTCAGCGACCAGCTCCTCCAAAGGCTCCAGCCGCCGAGCCGCCAGCACCAGCCGGTACTTCCCAGCCGCAGCCCGTGCCGTCGCAGCACCGATACCGCTGCTCGCGCCGGTGATCAGGAGTACGGGATCCTCCACCACATCCCCATTCTCTCAGCTCCAGCGTGTTCGGCAGAGGGCGGGACTCCCGGGTCGCCGGACACTCAGCGCGAAGCGCGTCCGCCGACCCGGGAGTCCCGCCCTCCCGACCTACGGACGCTCAGCGCGAAGCGCGTCCACCGATCCAGGGGGCCTGTCCTCATACCCCGCTTGCGATAATCGCCTCGTGGATCCCCAGCGTAAGCGGAAGATCCGACTTGTAGTTGCCCTCGGCGTTGCCGTGATGCTCGCGGCTGCGCTCGTCTACACGTCATTCAGCGCATCGACGGAGGCGAAGGAGCCTTCGCAGATCCTCGGCTCCGCCCCGGGGATGACCTATGACCTCACGGGAAAGGTTGTGCCCGACTCGATCCGCCACGACGGAGATGACCTACGCTTTCGCGTCGTTGATCGCGAAGGCGGTGACGAAAGTCTCCCCGTCTCCTACAGCGGCACCGTTCCCGACCCGTTCCGCGGCGGCCGTGAGATCGTCCTCACCGGAGCGGTCGAGAGCGGCGTCTTCGTCGGCGAGCCCGACACGCTGGTGACTAAGTGCCCGTCGAAGTTCACCACCTCGAATGACAGCTAGCCTGGGCAGCGCTCTGCTGGCGCTGGCCTTCCTCGCGATGGTCCTCGCGGCAGCCTTCGCGCTGGTCGGCCGCAAGGGCGACGAGCGCTGGGTCCTCGCCTCGCGCCGCGCCGTCTATGCGGCCTGCGGCCTGCTCACATTCTGCGTCGTCCTGATCGAGATCGCCTTCGCGACGGACGACTTCTCCTTTCACATCGTCCAGCAGCACTCCTCGATCGAGACCCCGATCTTCTACAAGCTGGCCGCGATGTGGTCGAGCCAGGAAGGCTCGCTGCTGCTCTGGGCCTGGGTGCTCTCGATCGCCTCCTCGCTGGCGCTGTATGCGACCCGCAACCGGCTGCGCGAGATCGTCCCCTACGCGACCGCGGTGATGGCCGGCGTGGCGAGCTTCTTCACCGGCCTGATGCTCTTTGCCGGCGGGGTCAACCCGTTCGCCAAGCCCGAGCTGAGCCCGGCGCCGATCGACGGGATCGGCCTCAACCCGCTGCTGCAGCACCCGAGCATGATGATCCACCCGCCAATGCTCTACTCGGGGTACGTCGCCTTCACGATTCCCTTCGCCTTCGCGATCGGCGCCCTCGTCACCCGCCGCCTCGACGCTTCCTGGATCCGTGCCACACGCCGCTTTGCCCTGATCGCCTGGGCCTTTCTCGGCTTCGGCCTGCTGCTCGGCGCTCGCTGGTCCTACACCGAGCTCGGCTGGGGTGGCTACTGGGCCTGGGATCCGGTCGAGAACGCGGCGCTGATGCCGTGGCTGATCGGCACCGCCTTCCTGCACTCGGTGATGGTCCAGGAGAAGCGCGGCATGCTGAAGGCCTGGAACGCCTGCCTGATCGTCGCCACCTTCTCGCTGGCGCTGCTCGGCACCTTCCTCGTCCGCTCCGGCGTCCTGCAGTCGATCCACGCCTTCGGCGACAGCACCGTCGGCCCCTACATCCTCGGCCTGATCGCGGTGGTCCTGATCGGCTCGACCGCGCTGATCGTTTCCCGCCTCGACGACCTGCGCAGCGAGAAGCGGATCGACTCGCTGGCCTCGCGCGAGTCCGTCTTCGTCGTCAACAACCTGCTCTTGGTGGCGCTCTGCGCGACGATCTTCTGGGGCACCTTCTTCCCGCTGATCTCCGAGCTGTTCACCGGGGCCAAGTCTTCCCTGGCGGCGCCCTGGTTCGATCGCTACACGGCCCCGCTGGCGATCCTGCTCGTCCTCTTCACCGGGATCGGCCCGCTGCTCGCCTGGCGACGGGTGAGTTGGGCGACCGCCAAGCGCGTCTTCCTCGCCCCGGCGGTCTCCGCCGCCGTTGTCGGGGTCGCCCTCGCGCTCTTCACCGACGCGCTGCACGAGCCCTGGGCCTTCGCGCTCTTCCTCTTCGCCGGCTTCGCCCTGGTCGGCTTGGGGCAGGAGTTCTGGCGCGGGGCGAAGGCGCGGCGCACGCTCGAGGGCGGCTCGATGCCGACGGCGCTGCTCGGCGTCGTCTCGCGAAACCGGCGGCGCTACGGCGGCTACATCGTCCACATCGGCATCGCCGTGCTGCTGATCGGGATCGCCGCCTCCTCGAGCTTCCAGACCAAGCGTGACGTCGTCTTGAGGCCTGGAGAAAGCGCGGTGGTCGACGGTCGCAAGGTCACCTACGTGCGCCCGACCGCCAGCGTCGACAAGCTCGCCTTCAGCGCCGGTGCGGTGCTGCGCGTCCAAGATGGTGGCAACAGGTTCACCCTGCATCCGACCCGACGCTTCTACCGGCCGACCGGTCAGCTCGGTGGGGGAATCTCCAGCTATTTCGCCGGCGAATCCGATAGCGAGATTGGCCTCAAGGCGGGGTTCGGAGAGGATTTCTGGACTGCCAACCAGCCAGACATCTCGGGGGTCCAGGGGCACGCGCGCGCCGCCGACCGGATCTTCAAACGGTGCGTGGGAGGTGGGCCCGGAGTGCCTCCCCAGTGCCGGGCCGTGGGGGCGCTGATGCGCGACGCACTCGTCAATCCGCGCCTGCGTCCCGTGGCCCTGGCGAAGATCGAACTGCTGCAGTTGCAGACGGCGAAGCAGATCGCCGCCGGCTATGTGGCAGAAGGGACTCCGGCGACCTTCCGCGTCATCGTCAATCCGCTCGTCACCTGGATGTGGATCGGCGGCCTGATCGCATTGGCCGGGGCGCTGATCGGCCTCTGGCCCACCCGCAGCACCCGCCGCGTCCTCGTCGCCGACTCCGAGCTCGAGGCGCTCAAGGAAGCCAAGTACCGGGAGATCCGCGATGCCGAGCTCGACCACGCCGCGGGCAAGCTCTCCGACGGAGACTTCGCCCTGCTGGACGCCGAGCTGCGCGGAGAGGCCATCGCGATCCTCGACCGCCCATCCCGGTAGGGGTTCCGCTTAACTTTTTCGAGGGGGCGGGACTGCTTGCGCTCGAACCGCGCTTGCGAAAAAGTACAAGACGCTCCACCCCTACCGGGATGGGCTCGCAGGACCCCACCCGCCCGGACGGGGCTTAGATCTTCAGCAGGACCAGGGTGTTGACCGCGAACAGCACGGCGAAGAAGATCGTCGCTCGATCGAGGTTGCGCTCGACCATCGAGCCGCCGCCGAAGGAGCTGCCTCCGCCGCCGATGCCGAAGGCGCCGGAGAGGCCGGTGTCTTTCCCCGAGTGCAGGAGGATCAGGAAGATCAGCACGGCGGAGATGATCACTTGGAGGATTCCTAGAAGCGTGGCCACGCGCAGGATGGTAGCGAGGAGGCGGACAGTTCGTTGAAGACCCGCGCAGGGCGGAGGGGGGAGCCGGCCTCGATGTCCTCGACAAGAGAAGAGCGATTGTTGCCTAGATTTACAAAAGTCGCTATATTGTCAACTAAGGAGACGCTGTTTCTAAGTTTGACAAGGAGGATTGCCGAATGGAGGCCGCAACCCATAGTCATGACCACGGGCCCGCGATCGAGCTGAATCCCCCCGGCTGGCGGGACGGCAAGCGCTACGCCTGGCTACTGGGGCTCCTCATTCCCTTTGCCCCCTTCCTCGCCTGGGCCAGCGTCACGGTGACCGGGCTCGAGGTCCTCTGGTCCCTCGGGCCGCTGCTCGTCTTCGTCGCCTTCCCGATCCTCGACATCGCGATCGGGCTGGACGCCACCAACCCCCCCGACAGCGTGCTCAAGTGGCTCGAGCAGGACCGCTACTACCGCTGGTGCACCTATCTCTACATCCCGGTTCAGTACACCGGTCTCGTCCTCGCCTGCTGGCTCTGGTCGAGTGGCGAGCTCTCGACCCTGGAGAGCCTCGGGCTGGCGCTGACGATGGGGGTGGTCGGCGGGATCGGGATCAACACCGCCCACGAGCTCGGCCACAAGCGCGACGGCACCGAGCGCTGGCTGAGTCGGGTGGCGCTGGCGCAGACGGGCTACGGCCACTTCTTCATCGAGCACAACCGCGGTCACCACGTCCGCGTCGCCACCCCCGAGGACCCCGCCAGCTCGCGGCTGGGGGAGAGCTTCTGGGCCTTCCTGCCGCGCACTGTGAAGGGGAGCCTGACCTCGGCCTGGGGGATCGAGGCGGCTCGCCTCGACCGCATGGGCAAGTCGCGCTGGACGCTGCGCAACGACGTCATCGGCGCCTGGGCGATGACCGTCGTCCTCTTTGCCGGCCTGACGGTCGCCTTCGGGCCGGTCGTCCTGCCTTACCTGCTGATCCAGGCGGTGCTCGGCTTTTCGTTGCTGGAGGTCGTCAACTACCTCGAGCATTACGGTCTACGGCGACAGAAGCGCGAGGACGGCCGCTATGAGCGCTGCCTCCCCGAGCACAGCTGGAACAGCAACAACGTCGCCTCCAACGTCCTGCTCTACCACCTGCAGCGCCACAGCGACCACCACGCCAACCCGACCCGGCGCTACCAGGCCCTGCGCCACGTCGACGAAGCGCCGCAGCTGCCCACCGGCTACGCGGGGATGATCGTGCTCGCCTGGGTTCCGCCGCTTTGGCGCCGGGTGATGGATCCCCGCCTGCTGGAGCACTACGAGGGCGACGTCACCAGGGCCAACATCCAGCCGCGCAAGGCCGGTCGCATTCTCGCCCGTTACGGAGCCGGAGCGTGAGCCGCTGGCGCTGCCCGGGCTGCGGGTACGTCTACGACGAGGAGCAGGGCCACCCGCGTGAGGGATTCCCGGCGGGGACGCCGTGGAGCGAGGTGCCCGAGGACTGGGCCTGCCCCGACTGCGGAGTGCGGGAGAAGGTCGACTTCGAGCCCGACGAGGGGGAGGCCGGCGGCGAGTGACCGCGGCGGCTGGCACGATTCCCGCCGTGGCCACTGCTCGCATCCCTTACCCGCAGGCCGCCAAAGAGCTGCTGCGCGAGACGCTCTTCGGCGCCGCGCGCGACGAGCTCCAGCATCGCGCCTGGTCGGAGATCACGATGTCCGACATCGCCGGCGCGGCCGGCGTCAGCCGCCAGACCCTCTACAAGGAGTTCGGCAGCCGCGACGAGTTCGGCCAGGCCTTTGTCATCGACGAGGGCGAACGCTTCCTCGACGGTGTCGACGCGGCCGTGCGCCAGCACCTCGACGACCCGCGCGCCGCGATCGGCGCCGCGCTCTCGAAGTTCCTGCTCGCCGCGGGGGAGGACCCGCTCGTCCGCATCCTGCTCAGCGACGACGGCACCGGCGGCATGCTCCCCTTCGTCACCACCCAGGGCATGCCGGTGGTCCAGTGGGCCACTGCTCGCCTCACCGCGACGATCGAAGAAGGCTGGCCCCAGGCACCTGAGGCGGACGTCAAGCTCCTCGCCGAGTCGCTGGTCCGCCTCGCGATCAGCTACATCACCGCGCCCACCGGCCCCCCCGAGAAGACCGCCACGCAGGCTGGCGATCTGCTCGGCCCGTTCATCGACCGGGCGCTGGGCGGTTAAGTCTGGGTCCGTGCGAGGCGGCGTTCGAGGTTGGCGCGGACCTCGGGCCACTCGGAGTCGATGACGCTGTAGTAGGTGCGCATCAGCAGCTTGGCCTCGACGTTGGCGCCGCTGCGCCAAGCGCTCGGGTGCAGCCAGGCCCAGCCGATTCGCTACGGGGGCCATTCTCCCAATGCTGACTTCGCCTTTATGGGGAGATATATGCACCCAAAAAGGCGAAGTCAGCGTTGGGAGGGCGACTGTTGCTCGAGTGAGAGCCGGAAGACGAGGCGGCCGAAGCCGGTCTCGTCGACCGAATCGCGCTCGGGGACCCGTTCGTAGCCGAGCGATTCGTAGAGCCGGTGGCCGGCGATTTGGTAGGGGCGGCTCCAGAGCGCGATCGCCGGCCAGCCCTCCGTCAGCGCCAGCTCGGCGCAGCGTTCGGCCAGAGCGCGGCCGGTGCCGTGGCGGCGAGCGTCCGAGCCGACGACGAGACGCGCCAGTTCGGCCTCGTCCTCGCCGGCGACGGCGCGCGAGGGCTCCTCGGGAGCGAGCAGGGCGACGACGCCCACCACCTCGCCGTCGCGCTCGGCGACGAGGAGGCGCGCCGCGGCCGTGGCCGTGGCATCGAAGTCGGCATGGCGATAGGGCGTGTCCCGGCCGCCCTCGCCTTCGGTGAAGTAGGCCTCGGTCCAGAGATCGACTATCGCGCGACAATCGTGCACGCTCGCGTCACGGATGACCTGGTCGTCGCTCACAGCTCTTCGCAAACCAGGCACAGGCCGATGTCCAGCTCGGGCAGGGTGCGGAGGTGACCGTGCCTTTCGTCCAAGAACTCGGGCCTGTCCCAGAGGGCGCTGGTGAACTGGGCGATCATCACTGGTCGCTTGCGCCGCAGTAGTTCGCCCAGCCCTGGCCCCGCATCTCGGCCATCTGCGTCCCGACGATCTTCGTCCTGGAGGCCACGGCGCTCACCTCCGCTCTGGCCGGCCGGCTCGCGACGCGTCAGGGGGCGTCAACCGCGAGCGCGTCGCTGGATCCATGACTCACGAATCGAGTCCGGGAATCGGCTCAACGGGGAGCTCGCCGTGGATTTCTTCGAGCTCGGCCAGGTCCACCTTGTCTTGGGGCCTGCTCGCCAGCCGCTTGAAGCCGACGACGCTGGGCAGGGCGGCGATCCGAACCGTTTGGCCGTTCCAGTCCACTGACTCGGCTCGCTGAGCGACTGTCTCGTAGTCGAGCGGGGGGAGCCCACCACGCATGATGTCGACAATTCCGTTGCGGCTTGTTATGCGCAGGTGCTCCGCCTCGACGACGTCATCCGCTGTGAGGATCTTGCCGTCGCGGAGTCGTTTCGCGTCGCAGAGCTCGAGAAAGCGCAGCACTGCCGCATCTGCGTCCGAGCCGTCGGGCACGAGTAGGTCGGAGTCCTTGGTCGCCCGAATGAAGCCGTGAAAGATAACGCTGAAGCCGCCGATTACGACGTAGCCCAAGCTAACGGCATCGGCGTCGGCCACGACGCCGGCGAGATCAGGACCAGAGGGCTCGTTTGGGGGCATGGCCGGCGCGGATCGAGGCGGCCAGCAGCGACACGGCCTGCTGGGACAGCCGTTGGCCCTGGTCGAGGCGCTGCGCGGGTGTCAGCGCTGTGTTTGCGGTGCGCAGTTGATTGCCCTCTTCCCGGTTGATCTGCGCCCAGACAGCCTCGTTGCCGATTGCGAGAAGGGGTCGAGAATGTGAAGCCATGCCCCAATGGTACGCCGAGGAACGGCACTTGCGGGGACGGTCAGAGCTCGAGCAACAGCGTGACCGGTCCATCGTTGACCAGGGCCACGCCCATGCAGGCGCCGAAGACGCCCTTGGCGGCGCCGAGGCGCTCGCAGAAGCGGTCGTAGAGCGGCTCGGCCTCTGCGGCGGGCGCGGCGTCGACATAGCCGGGCCGGTTGCCCTTGCGGGTGTCGCCGTAGAGGGTGAACTGGCTGACGCAGAGGATCTCGCGGTCGCCGAGCGGCTCGTTCATCCGCCCCTCGGCGTCGTCGAATATCCGCAGCGCCTGGACCTTGTCGGCGAGGCGGTTGGCGTCGTCGGCTGTGTCGCCGCGCCGCACGCCGAGCAGGACCAGGATCCCCGGCCCGATCTGCGCCACCCGCTCCCCCTCAACGTCAACGGCAGCCTGGCTCACCCGCTGCACCAGCGCCCTCATCGCGATCTCCACCGCATGCCGCCCACGCTACCGGCGAACTGCATCGACTTCTCTATCTGCCAGGTGGAGAAGTCGATGCAGTTCAGTCGGGCGCACCGAGAAAATAAAAATGGATCTCATTTTGATTTACTCCCGGCTCTGGTGCTTGAGCCGTTTCAGCTGCCCTTCGTCCAGCGAGGCCTGATCGAGGTCCTGATCCTGGCCGTGCCTGCCGGGCTGCTCGGCACCTGGATCGTCCTGCGCGGGCTCGCTTTCTTCTCCCACGCGGTCGGCACCGCGGCCTTCCCCGGGCTGGTGCTGGCCGATGGGTTGGGATTCGCGGCGCCACTTGGCGCTTTCGGCGCGGCGGTTGTCTTCAGCGTCGGGGCCTCGCTCCTCGGTCGCCGTGACGAGGAGGGGCGCGATAGCGCCGTGGCGATCGTCCTCGTTGGTTGCCTCGCCGCGGGGGTGATCCTCGCCAGCGATGTCTTTGGCTCCGGCGCAAACGTGGAGACCTTGCTCTTCGGCAGTCTGCTGCTGGTCGACAGTGGCGACATCGCCCTTGCCGCGGTCGCGGCCGGTGCCACCGTCGTCGCCTCGCTGCTGCTCGGCCACCGCTGGCTCGCGGTCGGCTTCGACCCCGGCGCGGCCGGCGCCCTTCGGACCCACGGCCGCACGCTTGACGTCGCCCTGTTCGGCCTGATCGCGCTCGCCACGACGGCGGCGCTCTCGGTGGTCGGCGCCCTGCTCGTCGCCGCGCTCTTCGTCGTGCCGGCGCTCACCATTCGCCTCTTCGCCGAGCGGATGCGGACCTGGCAGCTCGCCAGCATCGCCTTGGTCGCGCTCGAGGGCACGGTCGGGCTCTGGCTCTCGGTTAAGACCGATGCGCCGCCGGGGGGGACGATCGCCGCCGTCTCCGGGGCGATCTTCGGCCTAGCCGCCGGCGCGCGAGCGCTTGTGCCGGTCCCACGCGCGCCGGTTTTCGCCGGCGCCGCTTTGGCCGCGTCTGCCTTCATCGCGATTGGCTGCGGCAGCGCTCCGACCGCCCGCGACGGACAGATCGAGGTGGTGGCGACGACCACCCAGATCGGCGACTTCGTCCGCGAGGTCGGCGGCGAGGCGGTTGCGGTCGACCAGATCCTGCAACCGAACACCGACCCGCATGAGTACGAGCCACGGCCGAGCGACGTCGCTGGCACGGCGGAGGCGAAGCTCGTCTTTGCCAGCGGCGACGGCCTCGACGACTGGATCGGCCAGGTCGTCTCCGACGGCGGCGGCGATGCCCCGGTCGTCGACCTCGGCGCGAGCGTTCCGGAACGGCTGCCGGGCGAGTCGAGCGGCGCCGAGACATCGCGCTATGACCCGCACTGGTGGCACGACCCGCGCAACGCCGAGGCCGCGGTGCGCGAAATCGAGCGCCGGCTTGCGGCCGCCGATCCCTCGCGCCGGCGCCTGTTCAAACGCAACGCCGACGCCTATCTCGCCAGGCTACGCGCCCTCGACGCTGGGATCGTCCGCTGCATGGCATTGGTCCCGCCCCCGCGCCGCAAGCTCGTCACCGACCACGACGCCTTCGGCTACTTCGCCGATCGTTACGGGATCGACGTGATCGGGGCGGTCATCCCCTCGCAGACAACCCAGGCGCAGGCCTCGGCGAAGGACCTCAGCGCGCTCGCCGATCTGATCGAACGTGAACACGTCAAGGCGATCTTTCCCGAGAGCTCGCTGAGCCCGAAGGTCGCCGAGACGATCGCGAGCCAGGCCGAGGCCTCCGCGAGTTACTCGCTCTACGGCGACACGCTCGGCCCGGAAGGATCCGACGGCGCCACCTACCTGGGGATGGAGGTGGCCAACGCCGACTCGATGGTCCGCGGCTTCACCGTGGGGAGGCGAGGATGCCGGCCGAGCCGCTGATCGAGGCGACGGGGCTCGCCGCCGGCTATGGCGGGGCGCCGGCGATCTCAGGCGTCGAGTTCACTCTGCTGCCAGGACAGACCCTGGCGCTGCTCGGTCCCAACGGCGGTGGCAAGACGACCCTGCTGCGGGCGGTGCTCGGCGAGCTGCGCTGGGTCGAGGGGACGCTCCGGGTGGGGACGACCTGTGGCACGGTCCCCCAGACCGAGCGCTCACGCCTCGACTACCCGGTCTCCGCCCTCGACGTGGCGACGATGGGGACGATCGCGAGCCTGCCCTGGTGGCGGCAGCCGGGCCGCCGCGAGCGCGAGGCGGCGGCGCGGGCACTCGACCGGGTCGGGCTGCGGGACCTCGCGGGGGAGACCTTCGGGCGCCTCTCCGGCGGCCAGCGCCAGCGCGTGTTGATCGCCCGGGCGCTCGTCCAGGATGCCGGCGTGCTGCTGCTCGACGAGCCCTTCTCGGGTCTCGACCGGCCCAGTGCCGAAGGGTTGGAAGCCCTGATCGCGGAGCTGGCAGCGGAGGGGCGGGGAGTCGTGATCGCCACCCACGACCTCGAGCAGGCCCAGGGTTGCGACCTCGTCCTCTGCATCAACGAGCGCCAGGTCGCCTGTGGGCCCCCCGGCGAGGTTCTGGTCGACCTCGGCATCCTCGAAGCCACCTACGGCGGAGCCATCGTCGAAATACCCGGCGCGGGAGGCCGGGCGATCCTGCCGCCGCACCATCACCACCACTGAGATGCTCGACCCCCTGCAAGAACCGTTCATGCAGCGTGCCCTTGCCGAGGTCGTCCTGCTCGGCGTCGCCGGCGGCGCGCTCGGCTGCTGGGTCGTCTTCTACGGACTCTCCTACGCGGCCGAGTCGCTCTCCCACTCGATCTTTCCAGGGCTCGTCCTCGCCGCCATCGCCGGTATCCCCCTGCTGCTCGGCGCGGTGCCGGCGATCGTCGTCGCCGCGCTCGCGATCGCCCTGGTCGCGAGGATCCCAGGGATCGACCGCGAGGCGGCGGTCGCGGTCGTGGTGACGACGATGTTCGGCCTCGGCGTCTTGCTGGCACTCTCGCCGCAATCGCCGCCGGGGATCGAGTCGCTGCTCTTCGGCGACGTCTTCGGCGTCACCGACGCCGACCTGGTGACGGCCGTCGCGCTCGTGGCGCTCGTCGCCGTGGCGCTGCGCCTCCTGCACGGCCGGCTTCTGGTCGCCGGCTTCGACCGCGGCACGGCGCGATCGCTCGGTGTCTCCCCGACGCTCGCCGACGCCGCCCTGCTGGTCCTCCTCGCTGCCGGGATCGTCGTCGCCGTGCAGGGCCTCGGCAACCTGCTCGTGGTCGCGGTCTTCGTCGGCCCGGCCGCCGCGGCACGGCGGCTCAGCGACCGCATGCTGCCGATGATGATCCTTGCCGCCGCGCTCGCGGTCATCGCCGGTGTCGGCGGTCTCTACCTCTCCTATTACGCGGGGACGGCGGGCGGGGCCTCGGTGGCGCTGGCGATCGTCGCCGTCTATCTGGTCGCGCTGCCCGTCGGCCGGCTGCGCGCGATGCGGAGTCCTCCGGCCACCCACGCGGAAGCTACAGTCACCTGAATGCCGACCAAGGTCGACAGCGCCTGGGCCGAGCACGCACTCACCGCGTTGCAGGACGCGGGCTATCGTCGCGGCGGCGCCCGCACTGCCGTGGTCGAGGCGCTTGCCCGCCACGACTGCGCCGTCACCGCGCTGGACCTCGACGACGAGCTGCGCCGCCGCAAGCCTGCGGTCGGCCGCGCCAGCGTCTACCGGGCGCTCGAGCAGCTCGAGCAGCTTGGCCTGGTGCAGCGCCTCGAGGTGACCCGTGGCACCGCCGGCTACGAGCGGGTCGAGCCCGGTGGCGAGCACCACCACCACGCGATCTGCCGCCGCTGCGGGCGGATGGTCCCCTTCGAGGACCCCTCGCTGGAGCGCGCGATCGACCGGCTCTCGGCCGAGATCAGCTTCGAGGTCTCAGACCACGACGTGGTCCTGCGCGGGCTCTGCGAGCGCTGCGCAAACTGAATTAAGGAGAGAATGCCGCCTGGTGAGCGACCTCGGCCAGATCTTCTTTTTCTCGCTGCTGGCGATGTTCAACCCAACTCTGCTTGCCGCGGTGACGCTGATGCTGCTGACCGAGCACCCGAAGCGGCTGATGCTCGGCTACCTGCTGGGCGCCTACACGACCAGCATCACGCTCGGGCTGGCGATCGTCTTCGCCCTGCACGACTCGGATGCGGTCAGCACGAGCAAGCAGACGATCGGGCCGGTCGAGGACCTCGTCATCGGCGGGCTGCTTCTACTCGTCGCGCTCGTCCTCGGCACCGACCGCGACCAGCCGCTGCGTGAGCGCCGGGAAAGGCGCAAGGTCGCCAAGCAGGCCAAGAACGGGGAGAAGAAAGAACCCCTGCCGATGCGCCTGCTTGGCCGCGGGTCACCCCGGATCGCCTTTGTCGTCGGACTCCTGCTCAGCTTCCCCGGTGTCTCCTACCTGGCCGGGCTCAGTCAGATCGACAAGCTCGATGCTGCCGCCGCGCCGACCGCGCTCCTGGTCATCGCCTTCTGCCTGATCCAGCAGCTGCTGCTGGAGGTCCCCCTGGTCGGGTACATCCTCAGGCCAGAGGCGACCCAGGGCGCGGTTGACGGGTTTCGCGACTGGTTCGCCCGCAACGGCCGCCGCGCCGGGATAATGGTCGCCGCCGTGCTTGGTGGGCTCCTGATCATCCGTGGAATCGTCGAGTTGGTGAGCTGACGATGGCCAAGTGGGGAGTGCTCGTCGTCCTCGGCGCCGCCCAGTTCCTGATGGTGCTGGACCAGGCGGTGATGAACGTCGCGATCTCCCAGCTGGTCGAAGACTTCGACACCACCGTCACCACGATCCAGGCCGTGATCGCCTTCTACGCGCTGGTGATGGCGGGGCTGATGATGACCGGCGGCAAGCTCGGCGATATCTGGGGACGGCGCCGCGCCTTCACGATCGGCCTGGTGATCTACGGCGCCGGCTCGGCCCTGACCGCCGCATCGTGGAGCGTGCCCTCGCTGATGTTCGGTTGGTCGATCCTCGAGGGCATCGGCGCGGCACTCGTCATCCCCGCCCTGATCGCCTTGGTCGCCGGCAACTACAAAGGTGCCGACCGGGCGATCGCCTACGGGGTGCTCGGCGGTGTGGCCGGCGCCGGGATCGCGGTCGGGCCGATCCTTGGCGGCTGGGCGACGACCGAGCTCAGCTGGCGGGTCGTCTTCATCGGCGAGGTCGTCGTGGCGCTGGGGATCCTGCTGGGGACGCGGCTGATCCGGGAGCCGGAGCGGGAGCAGGGAAGCCCGCGGCTCGACTGGGTCGGCAGCCTACTCTCCGCCTCCGGCCTGTCGCTGGTCGTGCTCGGCGTCCTGCAGGCAAGCAACTGGGGCTGGCTGCGGCCGAGCGACTCTCCGGTCGAACCCTTCGGCTTCTCGCTCACCCCGTTCGTGATCGCGGCCGGTGGGCTGCTCCTCGCCGGCTTCGTCGCCTGGGAGCGCCGCCGCGAAGAGCAGGGCCTCGAACCGCTCGTCCACCTGCCCCTGCTGCGCATCCCCCAGCTGCGCGGCGGGGTGGCGATGTTCCTCGCCCAGAACCTGATCCTGATGGGCGTCTTCTTCACGATCCCCCTCTTCCTGCAGGTCGTCCAGGGCCTCGACGCGCTCGAAACCGGGGTGCGGATGCTGCCCGCTTCGGCGGGGCTGTTCTTCGCCGCGCTCGCCGGCTCGGCGCTGGCCAAGCGCTTCGCCCCGCGGCCGCTGGTCCGCACCGGCCTGGCCGTCGTCTTCCTCTCGATCCTGATGCTGCTGGGCACGATCGAGCCCGAGCTCGACAACGCCTCCTTCCTCCTCGCCATGGGCGTGCTCGGGATCGGGATGGGCCTGATCGTCTCCCAGCTCGGCAACGTGGTCCAGTCGGCCGTCGGCGACGACGACCGCAGCGAGGCCGGCGGGCTGCAGAGCACCTCGCAGCAACTCGGCTCCTCGCTCGGCACGGCACTGCTCGGTGCGATCGTGATCACCGGCCTGGTCGCCGCCTTTACCGCCAACGTCGCCGACGACCCGCAGATCTCCAGCGAGGTGCAGAGCCGGCTCGAAGTGAAGCTGAGCGCGGGGGGGAGCTTCGTCTCCTCCGAAGAGGTCCGGGCGGGTGCGACGGCCGCCGGCGTCGATGCCGTGACCACCGACGCCCTGGTCGAGCACTACGAAGACGCCCAGTTGAACGCGCTGAAGACCGCCTTCCTCTTCGCCGCCATGCTCACGCTGGCCTCGTTCTGGATGACCCGGCGCCTGCCCGTGCAGCGCTTCGACGAACTACAGGCCGGGTCCGATCCGCCCGGTCCCGAACCCCGGTCCGCAACTGCCTGATGGTCGACCTGCTGAAGAGCCCGAAGCCCCCGGCCGAGCGCGCCGCCGCCGGCAAGGCTGTCCGCACCGATGCGCCACGCTCCAGCCACGGCGAGTGGGCGCCCGCCGGCGACCGGCCGGACCCGGTCGAGCTGCTCGAGGCTCAGGCCGGCTCCCGGGTCGGCCGGCTCGTCCCGCTCCGCTACGGGCGGATGCTCGTCTCGCCGTTCGCCTTCTACCGCGGCGCCGCGGCGGTGATGGCGGGGGACCTGGCGGGCGCCCCGCGCAGCGGCTTCACGGTGCAGCTCTGCGGCGACGCCCACCTCTCCAACTTCGGCGCCTTCGCCTCGCCCGATCGCGAGCTGATCTTCGACCTCAACGACTTCGACGAGACGCTGCCGGGGCCGTGGGAGTGGGACGTGATGCGACTCGCCGCCAGCTTTGCCGTCGCCGGGCGGGCGAGTGCCTTCAAGAAGCGCGAGCGACTGGCGATCGTCGCCGCGATGGCCGAGGAGTACCGGGGGGCGATGCGGCGCCTGGCCGAGGTCGGCAACCTCGAGGTCTGGTACACGAAGATGGACGTGGCGACGGTCGCCGAGCGCTGGGGCGCCGCGGTCGGCAGGAAGGAGCGCGAGGCCTTCAGGCGCAACCTGGCCAAGACCCAGGCCAAGGACCGGATGCGCGCGCTCTCCAAGCTCACCCGCGAGGTCGACGGCGAGCTGCGCATCGTCAGCGAACCGCCGCTGATCGTGCCGATGAGCGAGCTGGTCGATGAGACCCAAGATGAGGTGGAAGCACGCGTGCTGGAGGTCCTTGCCGCCTACCGCGACACTCTTTCCGAGGACCGCCGGGTTCTGCTCGACAGCTACCGCTTCGTCGACGCGGCGATGAAGGTGGTGGGGGTCGGCAGCGTCGGTGCCCGCGCCTTCATCGCCTTGCTGCTGGGTCGCGACGGTGGTGATCCGCTCTTCCTCCAGGTCAAGGAAGCGCAGCGCTCCGTGCTCGAGCCCTACGCAGAGCCGAGCGCCTTCGAGAACCAGGGCGAGCGGGTCGTCCAGGGCCAGCGTCTGACCCAAGCCGCCAGCGACATCCTGCTCGGCTGGGTCAAAGCGACGGGCCTGGACGGCCGGCAGCGCGATTTCTACGTGCGCCAGCTCTGGGACCAGAAGGGCTCGGCAAAGGTCGAGGGCATGGACCCCCGCGCCCTAACCGCCTATGCCCAGATCTGCGGCACCACCCTGGCCCACGCCCACGCCCGCAGCGGCGACCGCATCGCGATCGCCGCCTACCTCGGCAAGGGCGACACCTTCGACAAAGCCATCGCCGCCTTCGCCGAGGCCTACGCCGACCAGAACGAGCTCGACTTCCGCGCGCTGGAGCAGGCCGTGGCCGACGGACGGGTGGAGGCCAGCTTCGGCGTGTAGTCCGGGGTGGCCCGGGACGGCGGTGCCGTCCCGGGCCGGGCCCCTACTGGATCGCCGACGCGACGCGGAAGCGCTCTTCGGCGGTGATGAGGTGGTCGTGGTCGTCGAGGCCGGCGTCGAGCTGCACCCACCGGACCGTGCCGTTGAAGCGGCTGGTCTCGCTGGTGTAGTCCTCGGCGACGGGGGTTCCCGAGTCGTAGCCGACGTCGCAGGTCTCGTCGGCGGAGTAGATCATCGGGACGGTCGCCTCGACGCGGCCCTCGCCGACCTTGTCGCCATCGACGTACAGGTCGACCGCTCCGCCCTTGGCGAGGCCTCCGCCGTCGTAGGTGAACTCCATCCGCACCTGGTGCTCGCCGGACGGCATGGCCGACTCGGCCTCGACGTAGAAGCGCAGGAGCCCCGCGAGGTTGTGGCAGTACTTCGGCTTGCCGTCGTGCAGGTACAGGGCCCAGCCGGCGAACGCGCCGCCCTGGG
>JBJMKO010000079.1:0-2947 GCA_045805805.1 Solirubrobacterales bacterium
ACGAACCAGACGATCGCCCAGATCGAGCTGTTCACCCGCAACGACGAGTACTCCAAGCGCGTGTACGTGCTCCCGAAGCAGCTCGACGAGAAGGTCGCGCGCCTGCACCTCGACGCGCTCGGCGTCAAGCTCACCGAGCTGACGCCGGGGCAGGCCGCCTACATCGACGTGCCCGTCGAGGGCCCGTACAAGCCCGACCACTACCGTTACTAGTAGTGGCTCTCGTCGACCCCAACCAGCACGACAAGTTCGTCCTCCGCCAGCGGATCAAGCTCGTCATCAACCAGTACGAGTTCGCGCTGCCCGAGGACGAGGCCAACTCGTTCTGCTTCGTCGAGCAGGCGCGCTTCAAGTTCAAGGAGGACATCCGCTTCTTCACGGACGACTCGAAGTCGACGGAGCTCCTGCGGATCAAGGCCCGCCAGCGGTTCGATCCGCGGGCCACGTACGACATCACAGGAGCCGACGGCACCAAGATCGGCGAGATCAAGAAGGTGTTCGGAGCGAGCCTGCTCCGCTCCACCTACGAGATCAGCTCACCGGCCATGACCGTCCGCGCGCAGGAGCAGAACCTCGTGATCGCGCTGTTCCGGCGGCTCGTGGGCTTCCTTCCGTACGTCGGCAACTACGCCGACTGGCTGCCGATCCCGTACAACTTCGAGTTCCTGCACGACGGCGAGGCGATCGGGATCAACAAGCGCCGCTTCGGCAAGCTGCGCGACATCTACGACATCGACTTCTCGGCGGACCCGGGACGCCGGTTCGACCGGCGGCTCGTGCTCGCGGCCGCCGTCGGGATGGATGCGCTGCAGGCCCGTTAGGGTCTGCCGATGACCGCACTGCGCCGCGCCGCCGAGCTGGCCGAGGACCACCTCGACGGGCTCGGCGAGCGGCGCGTCGGCGCGATCACGACCTACGATGACACGGTCGCGGCGCTCGACGAGCCGCTGCCCGCGACGGGGTCTGACCCCGTCGCCGTGATCGAGCACCTCGCGAGCGTCGGCGGGCCGGCCACCGTGGCCAGCCCGGGCCCCCGCTACTTCGGCTTCGTCACCGGCGGCGCGCTGCCCGCGGCGCTCGCCGCCGACTGGCTCGCCTCGGCCTGGGACCAGAACGCGTTCAGCCGGGTCAGCTCGCCGGCCGCGACGGCGATCGAGGCGGTCACCGAGCGCTGGGTGCTGGAGGCTCTCGCCCTGCCGCCGACGGCGTCGGTCGGCTTCACGACCGGCGCGACGATGGCGAACTTCACGGGCATGGCCGCCGCGCGCCACGCCGTGCTCCGGCGCGCGGGCCACGACGTCGAGCGCGATGGGCTGGCCGGCGCCCCGCGGATCCACGTGCTGGCGGGCACGCACGTCCATGCGTCGATGCTCGTCGCGCTCCGCTACGCCGGCCTGGGCGCGCCAGAACTCGTCCGGGCCGAGGAGCTCGCGGCGGCGATCGGCGACGGCCCCACGATCGTGTGCGCGCAGGCGGGCGAGGTGAACACCGGCGCCGTCGACCCGCTCGGCGCGATCGCCGACGCCGCCCGCGGGCACGGCGCCTGGCTGCACGTCGACGGCGCCTTCGGCCTGTGGGCGGCGGCCAGCCCGCGCCTGCGCCGCCTCGTCGCGGGCGCCGAGCGCGCCGACTCGTGGGCGGTCGACGCGCACAAGTGGCTCAACGTGCCCTACGACGGCGCGATGGCGATCGTCGCCGACCGCGACGCGGTGCGGCCCGCGATCGGCGTCACCGCGGCGTACATCCCCGCCGACGCCGGTCGCGAGCCGAGCGACCTCTCGCCCGAGATGTCGCGACGCGCCCGCGCGATCCCGGTGTACGCCGCGCTGCGCCAGCTCGGCCGCGACGGGCTCGCGGAGCTCGTCGACCGCTGCTGCGCGCTGGCCGGGCGCCTGGCCGCCGCGATGGAGGAGCTCGACGGCGCGGAGGTGCTCAACGAGGTCGTCCTCAACCAGGTGCTCGTGCGCTTCGGCGACGATGACGCGACCACGCGTGCGGTGATCGAGGACGTCCAGCGCAGCGGCGAGGCGTGGCTGGGCGGGACCGTGTGGGAGGGGCGCGCCGCCGCGCGTGTGTCGGTCTCCAACTGGTCGACCACCGAGGAGGACATCGATCGCCTCGCGGCCGCCTTCGGTCGTAGCCTGAGGGGCTGATGGCCGGCTCCGACGTCGCCGACCCCGCGCTCGCCGACGCGGGCGAGGCGCGCATCGAGTGGGCGGACGGGCAGATGCCGGTCCTGCGCTCGATCCGCGAGCGCTTCGCGCGCGAGCGCCCGCTCGACGGCCTCGTGGTGGGCGCCTGCCTGCACGTGACGTCCGAGACCGCCAACCTCGTCCGGACGCTGGCGGCCGGCGGCGCCGACGTCGCGCTGTGCGCGTCGAACCCCTTCGCCACGCAGGACGAGGTGGCGGCCGCGCTCAGCGCCTCGGGCGACGCGCTGGTGCGCGCCCGCCGCGGCGAGGACCTCGACGCCTACGCGGAGAACGTCGCCACCGTCGTGGGGTCGGGTCCGCACATCACCCTCGACGACGGCGCCGACCTGATCACGTTCCTGCACGCCGCCGGCCGCACCGGCGGGCTGCTCGGGGGCACGGAGGAGACGACCACCGGGCTCGTGCGCGTGCGCGCGCTCGAGGCCGAGGGCCGGCTGGCCTGCCCGGTCATCGCCGTCAACGAGGCCCGCACGGAGCGGCTGTTCAACGACCACTACGGGACGGGCCAGTCCGCGCTGGACGGCATCCTGCGCGCGACGGGGATGCTGCTCGCCGGCAAGACGCTGGTCGTGCTCGGGTACGGGACGACGGGGCAGGGGATCGCCGATCGCGCCCGCGGCGCCGGCGCGCAGGTGATCGTCTGCGAGGTCGACCCGATGCGCGCGCTGGAGGCCCGGATGGAGGGCTTCGAGGTCATGCCGGCGCTCGACGCCGCCGCCCGGGGCGACGTCTTC
>JBJMKO010000080.1:0-1537 GCA_045805805.1 Solirubrobacterales bacterium
GATCTCGGTCGCGAACGCGACTACGCCCTCGAGCCCGGATTGAACCTCGGCTACCGCCATGCGCCTCTGCTCCTTCTTCCTCGCATTTGAGACGGTCAGGATAGTGAGCGGTCACACTGGGAGGATGGCTGCGAAGGTCCTCGTGGCGGTGGCGATCACGGCGGCGGCCGCTGGCTTCGCGGTGGGGAGCGCGGCCGGCCCGGACCGCCACGGCGCGTCCCTGCGGCGGTTCGTGGTGAAGTCGCGCTTCGTCCATCGGACGTTGCACGAGGTGGCGGTCGTGCCCGCAGGGTTCGAGTCCGGCGAGAAGCGCCCCATGCTCGTGTTCCTGCACGGTCGCTCGCAGAGCCCCGGATCCGTCCTGTCGGCGCAGTTCTTCGCAGGATTGGCGCGGCTCGGCAAGCTCGCGCCGGTGGTCGTGGCCCTGGACGGCGGCGACCACTCGTACTGGCACGACCGCCACGGTGCTCGCTGGGGCTCGTACGTGCTGCGCGAGGCGATCCCCGCGGCCGTCAAGCGGTTGCCGGTGGACTCGTCGCGCGTGGCGATCGGCGGGATCTCGATGGGCGGCTACGGTGCGTTCGACCTGGCGCGGCGGCGGCGCTTCTGCGCCGTCGGCGGTCACTCGCCGGCATTGTGGCTGTCCTTCGGTCAGACCGCGCCGGGCGCGTTCGACAATGCACGCGACTTCCGCCGCCATTCGGTTTACCGCTACGTCAAACGCCGCCGGCACCCGTACGGATCGACACCGCTCTGGATCGATCGCGGCAACCACGACCCGTTCACCTCGTATGACGCGGCGATCGTGCGGGCGTTGCGAGGGCGCGGCGCATCGCTGAGCTCGCACGTCTGGCGCGGCGCCCACACCGGGAAGTACTGGCGCACCCACATCGCGCGCTACCTGCGCTTCTACGCGCGGGCGTTGGCGAAGTGCTGAGGGGGTGCTCGCGCCCCGCGACCTACCCTCGCCCCGCCAGATACAACCCCAGCGGCAGAATCAGCACCGCGGCGAACACCATCACGATCCCCGCGATCACCACCGTCTTCGACTGGTAGACGTGCCCCAGCACCGCCGCGACGAAGCCGACCACCCCCAGCGCGATGAACGGGCCGATGGCCGGCTCGAAGTTGAAGTCCTTGCCGAGGAAGTCGTGCGCGTGCTGGGCGGCCAGGGGGAGCAAGCTGGCGGAAGTATCCTTCAGCCGGTGACGGAAGCGATCCAGAGCGTCGAGGCGATGACCGAAGGCCTCGCGCACGCTGGCTACCTCGCCGGCGAGTCGGCGTCCCTCGTGTCGTACCTCGCCGGCCAGCTCGGCAAGCCCGTTCTCGTCGAGGGCCCGGCCGGCGTCGGCAAGACCGAGCTCGCCAAGGCGCTCTCGCGCACCACGGGCCGCAAGCTGATCCGCCTTCAGTGCTACGAGGGCCTCGACGAGGCCAAGGCGCTCTACGAGTGGAACTACCGCAAGCAGCTGCTGCGCATCCAGACCGAGGCCGCGGACACCGGTTGGGAGGCGGTGCAGGAGGACATCTTCGGCGA
>JBJMKO010000081.1:0-2179 GCA_045805805.1 Solirubrobacterales bacterium
ACCTCGAAGGCGGGGGCGGCAGCGACTTCGTCTTCGGCGGTGCCGGCAGCGACATCGCCGGTGGTGGCGATGGCGACAACGACGTGGTCCGCGGTGATAGCGGCGAGGACACCCTCGACGGCGGCCCCGGCAGCCGCGACATCGTCTCCTACGCAAGCGCGACCCGCAGCGGCATCGAAATCGACCTCGAGACAGGCCGCGCGAAAGGCGATGGGCACGACAACGTGGTCGGCTTCGAGGACGTGGTCGGCTCGCCCCAGGGCGATCAAATCGTGGGCGATGGCGGGGCCAACCGCCTCGACGGCGGGGTCGGCAACGACGACCTCGACGGCCTGGGGGGCACCAACGAAGCGTTCGGCGGCGCCGGCAGCGACGAATGCGACGGCTTCGCGACCGAGCACTCCTGCGGAGCGGAAGTGAACCCGCCCAGCGGCAACACCCTCGTGATCCTCAACCAGGGCCTCGATGGCAGCAGCCTCGTGGTACAGGGTGACGATGGCCCCAACCACATCGGGGTGCACTTCTTCGACGGCGGCTGGTTCGTCTCCACCGACGGCCTGGCTGCGGCCGGCGAAGGCTGTCAGGTGGACGAATCGAATACGTCCGTCGCCTGCCCGGCAAGCGTCGCGGTCGGGCTTGCCGTGATCACCGGTGGTGGCGGTGATGACTCCGTTGACATCGCCGAAAGCGTTCCCGCCGGGGTCAAAGTTCGCGCCAATGGCAACGCCGGCTCCGACACGCTCAGCGGCGGCGTCGGCGACGACGTGCTGGAAGCGGGTGAGAACTACAACAACCCCGACAGCGGCCACGACACCCTGATTGGCAACGTCGGCAGCGACGTCCTCTACGCCGACCCCGGTTCCGACCAGCTCTCCGGTGGACCCGGCAACGACCTGCTCGTCTCCTCGGTCGCCGTCTGCCAGGGCCACACTTACAGCGGCGGCCCCGGCCAGGACACCGTCTCCTACGGGCGCTCCAACGCCAACCTGATCGTCCAGCTCGGCGGCACGGGCGCCCCGCCTGGCTGCGGCACGCCGGACACCGTCCTCGGCGACAACGAGAGCCTCGAGGGATCAGACGGTCCCGATGTTCTAATCGGCGACAACGGCCCTAACAGCCTCTTGGGGCACCTCGGTGCCGACACCTTCATCGGCAAGGGCGGCGCCGACACGATCGAAGCGATCGACGGCAAGCGCGACAAGTCGATCCAGTGCGGCGGCGGAGATGACAGCTTCAGCAGGGATCGCATCGATCCCAAGCCAGTCGGCTGCTGAGTCGCGGGTCCTCAGTAGATGTAGTTGCGGAGCTTCTCTGGGGCGAGGACCGTGACACGACCGCGGCCGGGTTGGACGATGCCCGACCGCTCAAGGTCAGCGAGAAAGCGACTGACGCTCTCCCGCGAAGTGCCGGCGAGCTGGGCCAGGTCGGTCTGGTTCATCCGGATCGTCACCTCGGCACCCTCACCGCTGCGCGGCGACTCCTCGGCAACTAGCTGCGAGAGGACCCCGGCGACGCGACTGGGAACGGTCTGGAAGGACTGACGCGAGATCCGCTCGTTCGCCGTACGCAGCCGCCGCACCAGCGCCGCGATCAGCTTCACGGTTATTTCGGGGTGGCGAGCCAGCAGCGAGCGCACCTCACCGGCCGGAAGGGCGAGCAGCTCGCCGTCGCTGAGCGCTTCGACGCTGGCCGAGCGCACCTCGCCGTCGAGCATCGCCAGCTCGCCGAAGATGTCGCAGGGGCCGAGCGTCGCCAGCGTGATCGCGCGCCCGTCGGAGTGCTCGCGGGTGACCCGGAAGCTGCCCTCGCGGACGATGTAGCAAGCGTCTGAGTGGTCCCCCTCGTGGAAGACCCGTGTCCCGGCCGGGAAGGAACGGGCGACAGCGACCTGCGAGAAGCGCTCCAACTCCCCCTCCTCGAGATCGGCGAAGAGCGGCACGCTGCGCAGCAGCTCGACCGGGCTCAGGCTCTCCTCGGTATCCGCCATAGGGGGATTATCACGGTCAGGCCCCGCAACGCTCAGCCGGCGGCGAGGGTGAGCTTGCGGGGGCCACGGCTGAAGCCTGCGTCGAGCAAAGCGTCCTCGTGGCCGGAGCCGATCACGGGGTCGCCGTCGAGCTTCTCGATCGCGAGCTTGGGGAGCCGGCCCGCGGCGACGGAGTCGGCCAGCGCCCGGACC
>JBJMKO010000082.1:0-3367 GCA_045805805.1 Solirubrobacterales bacterium
CCGCTCCTCGGCCCAGGGCCCCTTCTTCGTCGAGCGTCCCATCTACCTCTTCTTCTTTCCGCGCCGGCGGGCGCGCACGATCATCGCGTCGGAGGCCTTGCCCTTCTTGCGGGTGCGGTACCCGAGGGTCGGCTTGCCCCACGGCGTGACCGGGTGCCCACCGGGGGTGTGATGAGCCTCGCCACCGCCATGGGGGTGGTCGACGGGGTTCATCGCCACGCCCCTGGTCTGCGGGCGCTTGCCCTTGTGCCGGTTGCGGCCGGCCTTGCCGATCTTGATGTTCTGGTGCTCGGCGTTGGAGAGGGTGCCCACCGTGGCCCGGCACTCGGCGCGGACCAGGCGCATCTCCGAGGAGGGCAAACGCAGTGTCACCATCTCGCCCTCCTTCGCCACCAGCTGTATCGAGGTGCCGGCCGAGCGGCCCAGCTTGCCGCCCTGGCCGGCGGTGAGCTCGACGTTGTGGACGATCGTGCCGGTCGGCATCTCGCCGAGGGGGAGTGCGTTGCCGGGTCGGATGTCGGCGCCGGGCCCGGACTGGACCTCGTCCCCCACCGAGATCGCCGAGGGCGCGAGGATGTAGCCCTTGGCACCGTCCGCGTAATGCAGCAGGGCGATGTAGCAACTGCGGTTGGGGTCGTACTCGATCGTCGCGACCTTGGCGGGAATGCCGTCGCGCAGGCGCTTGAAGTCGATCTGCCGGTAGCGCCGCTTCGCGCCGCCGCCGCGGTGGCGGGCGGTGACGCGCCCGTTGACGTTGCGACCGCCCGACTTGCGCAGGCCCTCGGTCAGCTTGCGCTCCGGACTGGAAGCGGTCAGCTGCTCGCGCAGCGGATACGTCGCGAAGCGGCGTCCCGGACTGGTTGGTTTGGTTTTTCGGTTCGGCATCCCTATTTCCCTAAGCAGTCTCTGCGCCCTCGAATAGCTCGATCCGTTCACCCGGGGCGAGCTGGACGACGGCCTTCTTCCAACCCCGCGTCTTGCCCTGGTGCAGGCCGCGGCGCTTGGGCTTGGGGCGCACCTTGGCGGTGCGCACCGCTGCCACCTTGACGCTGAAGATCTCCTCGACCGCATGGGCGATCTGGGTCTTGTGGGCGCGGTCGTCGACCCGGAAGGTGTACTTGCCCTCGCCGATCAGCGCGTAGCTCTTCTCCGAGACGACCGGGCGGATGATCGTGGTGCGCGCGTCCATCAGCCGAGCCTTTCCCGCAGCGTCGCCAGCGCGGCTTCGGAGACGACCAGCGAGGCGGCACCGATCACATCGGCGACCCCGACGGCGCTGACCTCGGCGACCTGAACCCGGGGGATGTTGCGAAAGCTCTTCGCCGCGCCGACGTCATCGGGGGCGAGGACGACCAGAGTCGAGCGCTTCGCACCCCATTTGTCGAGCGCGTCGGCGGCAGCCTTGGTCGATGGCGTGGCGAAGGCGCCGGCATCCAGCACGGCGACGCTGTCGCGCTCCGCGTGGGTCGAGAGCGCCGAGCGCAGTGCCTTGCGCCGCGCCTTGCGGTTGACCTTGACCGTGTAGTGACGCGGCTTGGGGCCGAAGGCGACGCCGCCGCCGAAGCGGCTTGGAGAGCTGAGCGCCCCTACGCGGGCGCGGCCGGTGCCCTTCTGGCGCCAGGCCTTTGCCCCGGTCATCGCGACCTCACCGCGGGTCAGGGTCGAAGCCGAGCCCTGGCGGCGGGAGGCGAGATCGGCGCGGGCGGCCTCGTCGACCAGCGAGTGGTGGAAGGGCTCGCCGAAAAGCTCTTTCGGCAGATCCGTCTTGGTCGTCTTGCCGAGCACCGCTGCTTTAGACATCGGTCCTCACCTCGACCACGGCGTTGCGCGAGCCCGGAACCGAGCCCTTGATCAGCAGCAGGTTGCGCTCGGCGTCGACGTCGGCGACCTCGAGCCCCTTCTGCGTGACCCGCTTGTTGCCCATCTGGCCTGGCATCTTCATCCCCTTGAAGACACGGGCCGGAAAGGTGCTGGCCCCGATCGAGCCCGGCGCCCGCACGTTGTGCGAACCGTGGCTGACGGGACCGCGGCTGAAGTTGTGGCGCTTGATCCCGCCCTGGAACCCCTTGCCGATCGAAGTGCCGGACACCTTCACCTTCTGGCCGGCCTCGAAGAGAGACACGGTGACGTCGTCGCCTATCTTGACTGGGTCGTCTCCGCCGAGGTCCTCATCGCGGAACTCGACCAGATGGCGCATCGGCGCCCCCCCGGCCTTCTTCAGGTGACCCTCCTCGGCCCTGGTCAGCTTGCCCTCCTTGACCTCGCCGAAGGCGAGTTGGACGGCGGTGTAGCCGTCGCGCTCGGGCTCGCGCACCGCGGTCACCTTGCAGGGACCGGCTTCGATCACGGTGACCGGGACGACGGTCCCATCCTCCCCGAAGACCTGCGTCATCCCGAGCTTCTTTCCGAGGATCGCAGCCATCGCCTTAGAGTCGGATCTCGATGTCGACGCCGGCGGGCAGCGAGTCCAGGCGCTGCAGCGAGTCGACGGTTTTCGGCGATGGCTGAAGGATGTCGATCAGCCGCTTGTGGGTGCGCATCTCGAAGTGCTCGCGCGAGTCCTTGTCCTTGAACGGCGAGCGGATCACGCAGTAGACGTTCTTCTCGGTAGGCAGGGGCACGGGACCGGACACGCTGGCGCCAGTGCGCTCCGCGGTCTCGACGATCTCGCGGGCAGCCCGGTCTATGGCGTCGTGGTCGTACGCCTTGAGCCGGATTCGAATCTTCTGTGCCGCTATCGCTGCCACTGTCTAAATCGTCTCTGTCTTTCCCGCGCGTCCTACCGCGCAATAAGGGCGGGGCCCCTTTTGTGGGGCGCCGCCCCGGTCGTATGTGCTTTTGCAGTTGTCTCGCCGCCAAAATCGGCGGCGACGGGCGGCCCGGTGCCGCCCGACTCGCTACTCGACGATCTCCGCGACGACCCCCGAGCCGACGGTCCGGCCACCCTCGCGGATGGCGAAACGCAGGCCCTGGTCCATCGCGATCGGCTGGATCAGCTCGATCGTCATCTCGACGTTGTCTCCCGGCATCACCATCTCCGTCCCCTCGGGGAGGTTGGCAATCCCGGTCACGTCGGTCGTGCGGAAGTAGAACTGGGGCCGGTAGCCGGAGAAGAACGGCGTGTGACGACCGCCCTCCTCCTTCTTCAGGCAGTAGACCTCGGCCTTGAACTTGGTGTGCGGCGTGATCGAGCCGGGCTTGCAGAGCACCTGGCCGCGCTCGATCTCCTCGCGCTTGGTGCCGCGCAGGAGGGCGCCGATGTTGTCGCCGGCCTGACCCTCGTCGAGGATCTTGCGGAACATCTCGACCCCGGTCACGACCGTGGTGGTCGTGTCCTTGATCCCGACGATCTCGTCCTCGTCGCCGG
>JBJMKO010000083.1:0-23237 GCA_045805805.1 Solirubrobacterales bacterium
AGGAACCCAGCAGCCGACCCCGGTCGCACACCGAATGGTGGGTGGGCGGGGTCGGCTGCTGGGTTCCACCTCAAACCGCTTGGGCAAGCGGCGCGGCGGTGGACTGGCGATCCACGGTTTCGTCCACGCGGCTGGCGTCTTAGGTCTCAGCGGACGCGAAATAGCGATCCGGCAGAGGGCCGGCAAAAACCGTCAACTCGCCATCGCTCAGTGGCGTGGCAGGAGGCCACCTGAGCCCCCGCGCAGGAGGGAGCAAGCAGAAGTTGCGATTCGTAGGCGGCCAGATCGACCGATCTCGGCCATCAACCGCCGGTTCACGCTCGGGCAGGCGAGGCCCATCGCCATTGAGGTTCTCGATCACCTGAACCACCAGATGCCGGAGCGTGAAGGTCCCGACAAAAAGATCCGGGCGAGAGGCGCCTTGGCCTCTCGGTGCAAGGCCACGGTGCTGATACTGGCCGGCAAGCCCGCCAACGTGGGAGGTGATGAAGATCGTCGCAGTCGGCGGAACGGTCATCCCGCCGACTTGCGCTGCCGCGAAGACGCGCCGGTATCGGTCCTTGGGGATCATCCTTCGGCTGCGGTCGACGCGCTCGAGGACAAGGATCTTCATGTAGCTCCAGGCTGAGATGAACATCTGGGCCTCTTTGTCGAGGAAGCACGGTTCGCCTTTGACCAGCGGTTCGGCAAACTCCTTAGCGATCCCCTCGACCTGCGCCATCCAACCGGTGTTGCAGGAAACGCAGACCCCTTTGAGAGTGGCGGTAAAGGCTGGCGCTGACCAGTTTTGCGCGGGCCGCCGATCATGGTGTTCAATCGAGTGGGGTATGCGCTCGCGTTGCTCATCCTCGTCGAGCGTGCGCCGGACCCATTCCGGCCAAAGATGCTCCTTTGACATCTTGCCCGTTCGTCCGCAGAAGATGCACGCCATGCCGGGACTCTACGAACCTGTCCCGCCGATCTACTTGCAGCGATAGCACCGGGGGGCCGACCGTCAAGGGTGCTCCCGCCCGACCCCCGAAGGGGGTTGACGGTCGGCTCCCCGGTGCTTCAATCGCCGTAGGTCGGCGAGCCCGAGGCCTTCTGCTGATCCGTGACACCGAGCAGCTTCTGAGTCAAAGCGCGCCGTAGCGGCCGATACCGTCCTGGGCATGGCTCAAGCCAGCAAGCGTACGCACTCCGGGAGCGGCACAGCGCGGCGGCCGAACGACTGCGCGGCCTGTTCGCCGACGTGGCTCCTGAGCGCAGCCTGGTCGACGGGTTGATCGCTGATCGCCGTGTCGAAGCACGGGCCGAGAATTGCGAGGACGAGACCCGTCGACGTCGGCGTGCAGGTCGCTGAGCGCCCGCCAACCAGTTCGTCCGCCAACCGGGTCCCGTACCCTCCCGCGCGATGGACGAGCCCCAGAAGACCAGAGACCGCCAGGGCCGTGACGTTCTGCTCAGCCCGGAGCGTTGGCGACACATCGTCAGTGGCCATCCCGAGATCGAGATCTACGCGAAGGAGATCCACCGCGCGGTCGAATCGCCGACGGCGGCTCTGCCGGGCCGCGAGTCTGGCGAAGAGTGGCTCTACCTGGAGGGAGCCGGTCCGAGTCGGTGGCTAAAGGTCGTCGTAGTCTTCGACAGGGACGGCAGCGGGCGTATCATCACTGCATTCCCCCGGCGAAGGAAGCCATGACCGTGACGATCGCAGACATCACTTTTGATCGCGTCGAGTACGACGCCGACGCCGACGTGCTCTACCTCCACGTCGGCGACCCCTCGCGGGCCGTCGACTATGACGAGACGCCGGAGGGCCACGCGGTCCGCTTCGACCGCAACGGCGAGCTGGTCGGGCTGACGCTGGTTCGCCCCAAGCGACTACTGGAGCGAAACGGCGAGCTGCGCGTCACCATGCCTGTGCCGAGTGCCGTGCCGGCCGCCGAGCTGACGCTCGCTCTGAGCGCGTAGGACCCCGGCTTCGGGGTTGCGCCTGCGCCCTCCGGTGCCACACTCGTGCCACAGTCAGACACGGATTCAGCCGGTTACAACCGGAGTCAGCCGGATGGGATTTGACTCTGTAGGCGGTTTTTCGCTCTGCCATGCGGGTGGGCGGAGTTCTCTCCTCCCTGTAGTAACCCCAGAAACGCCTCGGCTCCCCGGCGGGGCGTTTTCTGTTGTGGGGCTAGGTGCCGAGCATGTGCTCGACGGCGACGACGAACGTGTCGACACCGTCGACGATCTCCTTTGCCTCGGCCGAGCTGGGCGTTACGGCCTCGTAGTCCCCGCGCTCGCGAGCGCCCTGGGCATTGATCGCAAGGGTGTAGAGCTTCTCGTCGAAGGCATCGGTGACGACGTAGCGCTCGCGAAAGAGGTGCCAAGTTCCGCGATGGGTGCGTGAGTGCTGGTCGTCCTCGGAGAGGGCGGCGCGAGCGGCATTGAGCATCGCGTAGTAGGCCACGCTGACGGCGGGCTCGAGGTGGCCGGCCGCAAGGAGTTCTTTGGCGGCAACGGCGCGATCGCGGGCTTGAACCATGAACTCCTCTGAACGAGGGCTCATTCCAGGGCGCTTCCGGCAAGGAGGAGCTTGTCGCGATCCACGTTCTGAATGAAGAAGGATTCGATCTCCCGACGACTACGGAGCCACTCGGGGTCGAAGACGGAAACCGAGTACCAGACTGGACTCTCTCCAGCCGCCACGACGGTTCTGTGGGTGAGCTCGGTGACCTTGGCGTCGTAGCGCTGCCTTCCGCCCTCGGCGATGACCATCAGGTCGATATCGGACTTCAGGTCAGGGTCGGTCTCGTCGATTGTCGCATCGCCGCGGGCGCGCGAGCCGTAGAGCCAGATCGCGCGCAGATCGTCGGACAGCTCGTCCTGGAGCAGGCCGGTGAGGCGTTCGACGACTTGGCGCTCCCGGTTAGAGAGGGCAGCCGCGGCCAGGGGCTCTCTTGGCTGGAGATCAGGCACGCCTCAGAGGATAGGCCGCTGTCGGGCGGACCAGGCGCCGCGACGGGGCGCTTTTGGCACCGACGCGGCAATGCTGAAGATCCGCGAACGTTCCCTGCGTGCGGACCACATACATATAGAGGTGCCTCTCCTCCCTCTAATAACCCCAGAAGAGACGCCGAAAGGCTAACCGATTGAGCGATTTGGCGCAAGCTCGATCCCTGGCTGCGGGATTCAGTGCAGGGCGGGCTCGCCTGAGCGCAGCGCGGCGAGGACCCGCTCGGCGACCGAATCTCCGCTGAGGCCTGCTTCCTCGCGCAGGATCGACGGCTTGCCGTGGGTCACGTAGCGGTCGGGGAGGCCTACGCGGAGGACGCGAGCGCGCTCTTCGGAATGCCCGGAGAAGGCGTCCTCGAGATGTTCCAGCACTCCCGAGCCGAAGCCCCCCGGCAGCACGTTCTCCTCGATCGTCACCACCAGGTCGTGGTCGAGGGCGAGGCGCTCCAGCAGCTCGCCGTCGAGCGGCTTGGCAAAGCGGGCGTCGACAACTGTCGCCGTGAGATCGTGGGCCGCGAGGACCTGGGCCGCGTCCAGGGCAACCGAGACCCCGTAGCCGTAGCCGAGCAGCGCCACCCGCTCACCGTTCTCCAGCAGCTCGCCGCTGCCGATCGGGATCTCCTCCGCCTGCGACGGAAGCTGCGCGCCCTCAGCCACCCCGCGCGGGTAGCGCAGCGCCGCGGGCCCGTCGTGGGCGATCGCGGTGCGAAGCATGTGAACCAGCATCGCCTCGTCGCGCGGCGCCATCACGACGACGTTGGGGATCGGGCGGAAGTAGGAGACGTCGAAGGCGCCGTGGTGCGTCGGCCCGTCGTCGCCCACGAGACCCGCCCGGTCCATCGCGAAGGTGACGTCGAGCTCCTGCAGGCAGACGTCGTGGATGATCTGGTCGTAGGCGCGCTGGAGGAAGGTCGAGTAGATCGCGCAGACCGGCTTCGCGCCCTGGATCGCCAGGCCGGAGGCAAGCAGCACGGCGTTCTGCTCGGCGATGCCGACGTCGTAGTAGCGCTCCGGCATCTCGTCGGCGAGCTTCTGCAGTCCGGTCCCCCCCGCCATCGCCGCGGTGATCCCGATCACCCGCGAGTCGCCCCGCGCCTCGGCGACGATCGCGTCTCCAAACACCTGCGTGTACTGCGGCGGCGCGCTGGGCGAAGGCGGCACCTCCAGCCGCTCCGGCGCGATCCCCGCGGGCGAATCCGATTCCTGCACCCCAACCGGCCGCCGATGGGCCGAAAACCCCACCCCGGCTCCGGTTTTAGGCCCGTCGGCGGGGTTTTTGGCGGGGGCGCCGTTGACTATGGAGTTGGGCTTTGCCGCGTGCCATTTCTCCATACCGGCGAGGCCGCCCTCCTCGGCCGGGGAGAAGCCCTTGCCCTTGACCGTGTGGATGTGGACGATCACCGGACGGTCGGCCTCGAAGGCCTCGCGCAGGGCCTCGCGCAGGGCGTGGACGTCGTGGCCGTCGATCACGCCCATGTAGGCGAGGTCGAGCTCCTCGAAGAAGAGGCCGGGCGCCCAGTAGGCCTTGATCGCCGACTTGATCTCCGGGCCCAGCCGCTCGATCCGCTTGCCGAGCCCGAGCGGCAGCTTGGTCAGCCGGTCCTCGACCCCCTCGCGGGCGTGGTAGAGGCGGGGGTTGAGCCGCACCCGGTTGAAGTAACGCGAGAGGGCGCCTACGTTGGGGGAGATCGACATGCCGTTGTCGTTGAGCACGATCACCACCGGGGTCTGCAGGCCGCCGGCGGCCTGCAGCGCCTCGTAGGCGACGCCGCCGGTCAGCGCCCCGTCGCCTATGACGGCCGTCACCCTCCCGTCCTCGCCGATCCCCTTGCGCATCGCCTCCTTTAGCCCGACCGCATAGCCGATCGAGGTCGAGGCGTGGCCGGCGCCCATGATGTCGTGCTCTGACTCGAAGACCGAGCAGAACGGCGCCAGGCCGCCGTACTGGCGAATCGTCGAGAGGCCCTCGCGGCGCCCGGTGAGGATCTTGTGGGGATAGGCCTGATGGCCGACGTCCCAGAGGACCTTGTCGCGGGGCGAGTCGAGCAGGCTGTGCAGCGCCACCGCCAGCTCGCAGGTGCCGAGGTTGGCGCCGAAATGGCCGCCGATCTCCCCGATCGTGTCGATGATGTATGTGCGCATCTCCTGCGCGACCTGCTGCAGCTGGGCGTCGTCGAGGCCGTGCAGATCGGCGGGTCCCGCTATCGCATCCAGGAGGCGTTCAGCGCCGTTGTCGCTCTCTGTCGCTTTGCCGTTCTCAGTCATTCGTTCCTGGTGAAGATGTAGTCGGCCACCCGCCGCAGGTCCTCGGTTTCGCCGTCGGCCGCGGCCAGCGCCTCGATCGTCTTTTCGTGGGACTCGGCGGCAAGGCTGCGCGCCCGCTCGAGGCCGAAGAGGCTGACGTAGGTGAGTTTGCCATGTCGCTCGTCGCTTCCATGGGTCTTGCCGAGTCGCTCGTCGCTTCCGGTCACGTCGAGGATGTCATCGACGATCTGGAAGAGGACGCCCAGCTCGGCTGCAAATCGGCGAAGTGGAATTGTCTCAGGTTCGGCCACGTCCTCGAGCACGAGCACGACGCCGACGCTGGCGACGATCAGCCGGCCGGTCTTCAGCGCGTGCAGCGTCCGCAGGCCCTCCTCGTCGCGCTCCGCTACCGCGACGTCGACGTACTGGCCGCCGACCATGCCGTCGACCCCGGTGGCCGCGCTCAGCTCGCGCAGGGCGCCGAGCACCCGCACGGGCTCGCCCGGCTGCGCGCAGGCGAGCCGCATCGCCTCGGCGAAGAGGCCGTCGCCGGCGAGGATCGCCACGTCCTCGCCGAACTTGCGATGGGAGGTCGGCAGGCCCCGCCGCAGCTCGTCGTCGTCCATCGCCGGCAGGTCGTCGTGGATCAGCGAGTAGGTGTGGATCAGCTCGATCGCACAGGCGACCGGCAGGAATCGCTCCGGCTCAGCCCCGAGCGCCCGGGCCGTCGCCAGGGCAAGCACCGGCCGCACCCGCTTGCCACCGGCGAGCAGCGAGTAGAGCATGGCCTCCTCCAGGCCGGCGGCCATCGCGGGTGCGGGAAAGCGCAGCCGTTCCAGCTCGGCGTCGATTAGAGAGCGAAGATCCTCGGGGTAGCTCACGGGCGGGGACCGGCCTCGCCCTCGCGGATGCGACGGTTCGCCTCCTCAACCGCCTCGGTGGAGAGCTCGGCCGCCTCTTTGGCGAGTTCGGCCGCGCGGGCGTCGTCCGTGCCTTTACCCTCCAGCTCCGCCGCGATTGCGCTCAGGCGCTCGGAGATCTCGCGCAGGCGGTTCACCGGACTCCCTCCCGCCCCCGGGCGATCGCACCGAGCACGCCGTTGACGAAGCCGGGGGCGTCGGCGCCGCAGTACTCCTTGGCGATCTCGACTGCCTCGTCGATCGCGACCTCGGTCGGCACGTCGGCGCTGTGCTCGATCTCGTAAAGGGCGACTCGCATCACGTTGCGCTCCAGAGGCGCGATCCGCTCCAGCTCCCAACCCTTGGCGTGAGTGGCGATCGCCGCGTCCAGTTCTGGCCGGTGGGCCTCGACCCCCGCGGCCAGCTCCCGCGTGAACGGGCGCGATTCGGCAACCAGCTCCTCGAGCGGGCGGCCGGTCACGTCGCGCTGGTAACAGGCGAAGACGGCGTCGCGGCGCTGGTCGGACCTACGCATCAGCCTGCATTCTCGCGCTTTCGCCGGTCGGGCCCTAGGCGCGCGAGACGTACTCGCCGCTGCGGGTGTCGACGCGGACCATCTCGCCCTCTTCGATGAAGAGAGGCACTTGGACGGTCACGCCGGACTCAAGCGTCGCCGCCTTGTTGCCGCCCCCCGAGGCGGTGTCGCCCTTCACTCCGGGCTCTGTCTGCGTCACCTTCATCTCGATCGCGCTCGGCACCTGCATGTCGCTGGGCCGCTCGTCGACGAAGAGGACCTCGACCTCGGCGTTGGGCACCACCCATTGCATTGCATCGCCGAGCACCTCGCCGGCGATCTCGATCTGCTCGTAGTCGCGGCTGTCCATGAAGACCGCCGCCTCGCCGGAGTCGTAGAGGTACTGCATCTTGCGCGACTCGGTGTGCACCGGCCGGAACTTCTCCCCCGCCCGGAAAGTCTTGTCCTGCACCGTGCCGTCCTCGATCTTGCGCAGCTTGGTCCGCACGAAGGCCCCGCCCTTGCCGGGCTTGACGTGCTGGAACTCGATGATCCGGAAGATCGTCCCGTCGATCTCGATGTGGGAGCCGTTCTTGAACTGGTTGGTGCTGATCACGGCGGCGAATCCTAGATGGTTGACCCCACGACCGCGTGTGACTGGGGGCGTGCGTGGCCAAGCAGATCAAGGACGCAGGGTGCAGCCTTTGGCGGCGCCAAAGGCAAGCCCGAAGACGCAGAGATGCGCAGCGCCACGCGCGTCATCCAGGTGCGGGGGGTCGTGGGGTCAACCATCTGGAGAAGCCGAGTCGAAGGACGTATGCTTGGGTTAGTCAGGGAATGAGGGGGACTCTTCGAATCGCCGTCTTGATCGCAGCCGCGACGCTTCTTCTCGCGGGGATAGCCCATGCCGAAGGAGAGGCGCCGCCGAGCCGGGCGGAATACGTGTCGCAGGTGGAGCCGATCTGCGAAGCGAACACGATCGCCAACAAACGGATCCTCAAGGACGTCCGCAAGAAGGCGAAGGCAGGCAAGCTTGACGCGGCGGGAGCACAGTTCATCCATTCCTCGGCGGCCTTCGGCATCACCGTCGGGAAGCTCTCCGAAGTGCCCCGCCCCCCGGCTGACGACGAACGGCTGCTCAAGTGGTTCAAATTCCTGGGCATCGTGCAGGCGAACCTGCGCAAACTTGGCGTGGCGCTCAAGGCAGATGAAAGGGTCAAAGCAGCCCACGAATCGATCCGGGTCGAACGCAGCAGCAATGCCGCCAACAACGTCGGCTTCATCTTCGAATTCCACTACTGCCGGATCACGCCGTCCCGCTTCACCTGAGTTCACCTGAGTAGCGACAGCCGAATCGCTGCTACGCGTCGCTCTGTTCCGCCGCGGTGCGGGTGGTGAGGCTGGATGCGGCGGCGCCGGAGAGAACGCGACGAACCAGCCGCGGCGCGAGGACGCGGGCAACTCCGGCAAGCGCGTAGCCGCGGGGCACGTAGCGCTCCGCCTTGCCGCGAAGCCCGGTCTCGACGATCGCCTCCGCCACCCGCTCGGGCTTGGAGACGATCCAGCGGGTCAGCGCTTTCTCGCGCAGCTCGGTCGCAGGGAAGCCTTCGGTGGCGATGAAGCCGGGCAGAACGAGACCCACGTGGACCCCAAGCGAGCGCTCCTCGGCGTAGAGCGAGTCGGTCCAGCCGATCAGCGCGAACTTGCTGGCCGAGTAGGAGCCGGTCCCGGCGCGGGACACCCGGCCGGCGGTGCTGGCGATGTTGACGATCGAGCTCGGCGCCGAGGAGCGCAGTACCGGCAGCAGCACCTCGGTGAGGCGGACGACGGCGTCGAAGTTGAGCTCCATGTGGCGCTGGACGTTGGCGTAGCCGCCCTCCCCGAACGTCCCGCGCCAGGCCCCCCCGGCGTTGTTGACGAGCAGCGTCAATCGGCCCCCCTGGGCATCGACGTGTGCGCCGACCCGCTCGGGCGCGTCGACGTCGGTGAGGTCGACCGCGACGTAGGTGGCCTTGCAGGGCAACGACTCGGCCAGCACCCGCAGGCGATCCTCACGGCGGGCGACGAGGATCAGCTCGGCGCCCGGCTCGCGGGCAAGACGCCGGGCGGCGGCCTCGCCGATACCGCTGGAAGCGCCGGTGACCAAGGCCGTTGTGGCGCTCGGGCTCACTGCGCCAACGCTATTGGATCGCGACAAATACGGACGTCTGTTCGGTTCGACATACTGCCGCACTCGTGAGCGAGACCCCCGGACTACTCGACAAGCTCCTGCGCGTACCCGCCCCCTCCGGCTACGAGGCTCCCGCCGCCGCACTGTGGCGCCAGGAAGCCTCCTTCGCCTCGCTCTCGGCCGATGGGATCGGCTCTTCGGTGGCCCGAATCGGAGACGCCTCCCCCCTGCTCGCGGTGATCGGCCACATCGACGAGATCGGGCTGGTCATCCGCCACATCGACGAGAAGGGCTTTCTGTGGTTCGCCCCGATCGGTGGCTGGGACCCGCAGATCCTGGTCGGGCAACGAGTCGAGGTGCAGGGTCGCGAAGGACCGGTGCTCGGTGTGGCCGGCCGCAAGCCGCTCCACCTCCTCGACGCTGACGCCCGCAAGAAGGTGGTCGAGCTGAAAGGGCTGCACATCGACATCGGCGCGGCCAGCCGTGAGGAGGCAGCCGAGCTGGTCCGGGTCGGCGACCCGGTCGTGATCGCGAGCGAGCCCCTGCACCTGATTGGCGATCGCCTGATCTCCCGTTCGATGGACAACCGCTTGGGGGCCTACGTAGCGTTGGAGGCGCTGCGGCGGTGCCACGAAGGCGGCCCGCTGACCGCCGGCTTTGCGGCGATCGCCGCCGTGCAGGAGGAGATCGGCCTCTTCGGCGCACGCACCTCGACCTTTGCCGTCCGCCCCGACCTCGCCGTGGTCGTCGATGTCACCCACGCCACCGATGCCCCCGGGATCGACGAGAAGGAGCTGGGCACCCACACGCTCGGCACCGGCCCGGTGATCTTTCGCGGAGCGACCCTCTCGCCGAAGGTCTTCGAGCTGCTGGTCGAGACCGCGGAGGAGGCGGGCATCGAGTACACGATCGGCGCCACCGGCAACTCCACCGGCACCGATGCCGACGGCGTTCAGTTCGCTCGCTCCGGCATACCCACCGCCCTCGTCGCGATCCCCCTGCGCTACATGCACTCTCCGGTCGAGCTGGTCGACCTCGCCGACGTCGAGGCCACGGTGCAGCTGATCGCCGCCTTCGCAGCTCGGCTGGACGACGGCGTCGACCTCAGCCGCTAGGCGTCAGGCTCCCACCATGACGACGTCACGGCCCCCGGCCTTCGCCGAGTAGAGCGCCGCATCGGCCCGTTCGACCAGGTCATCGGTGTTGACGACGTCGGATTGGGAGACGGCAACTCCGATGCTCACGGTCACGGCAACGCCAACCGGGCGGCGGCGGCGGACGTCCTGCCGCAGGCGCTCGGCGATCTCCACAGCGGCCTCCTCGTCCGCGCCCGGCAGGATGACCAGGATCTCCTCGCCCCCGACCCGGTATATCGAGTCGCCCGCCCGCAGCGTCGCCCGCATCGTGTAGGCCACGTCCTGGAGCACCGCGTCTCCGGCGGCATGGCCGAGCAGGTCGTTGACCCGCTTGAAGTGATCGAGGTCGCAGAGCAAGAGGGCGTGAGAGAGACCCTCCTCCTGGTTCGACGGTTGTCCGTCGAGCTCGCCCAGCCGCTGCTCGAGGGCGTTGCGGTTGAAGAGCCCGGTGAGCGGATCGAGGGTCGAGCGGCGTCGGTGGGCGCGGTCGGACTCGACCAGGGCCCCGGAGAGGATCACCGTGCTGAGGACGAGAGCCGCCGCCGCGATCACCTCCTTGTGGTGCTCCGAAGCGGTCGCCTGGTCCAGGCCGAAAGTGCTGAGCAGCAACAGGACGAGAATGTAGGCCGTTCCGAGGACCATCCCGCGGGGCGAGAACCGCGCTCCTAGCGTCACCGCGGGCAGCGCAAGCCACATCAGCACCGGGCTGGCCGCACCGCCGGTGATGACGATCGCATCGCTCAGCAGAAACGGCAGGATTCCCCACGCCATCCCGGCCCAGAGCCCGGGGTGCCCGCTGTTCTTCATGAAGTGGTCGGCGACCGTGAAGCCGGCGAAGCCGGCCGCCAGCGGCACCACCCACCACCAGCCGATCTCCGAGGAGACCGAGGCCAGGGCCAGGGCGAGGATCGCGAAGCAGGCGGCCCGGTAAGGGCGCAGCCGAACCTGCATGTCGAGCAGGCGCTCCCGACGGGCGTCGTCGCGGATTTCCGCCAGTGAGTCCGGCTGTCGCAACGTCCCGGCGCCGTTTGGGGGAGCGCTTGCGGCACTCACGATCTTGGTGCTGGTTCTCACCCGGTGCCATCGGCCGTTGGGCGCCCCGACTTGAGGCTGCAGGGGCCTTCCGTCTAGGCGTTTTGTCTGCTTGCGCTAATCGACGAGCTGCAGGCCCTTGGGCAGGCCGCTGAGGTTGCGATGGCCGTCCTCGGTGACTACGACCAAGTCCTCGATGCGGACACCGAGCTCGCCGGGCAGGTAGATCCCGGGCTCGATCGTCACGACCTCGCCGGCACCCAGAACGTCCTCCGAGCGCTGTGAGACGCGCGGCTCCTCATGCACCTCGAGGCCGACCCCGTGACCGAGCCCGTGGCCGAAGCGCTCGCCGTGCCCGGCGGCCCCAATCAGATCTCGTGCGACCTTGTCGACCGCCTCGGCGCGCTCGCCGACACGAACCGCGGCGAGGGCAGATTCCTGAGCCTCGCGCACGGTCTCGTATACCTCGCGGGCGCGCTCTCCCGGCTCGCCGGTGGCGAAGGTGCGGGTGCCGTCGGAGCAGTAGCCGTCGAGCTTCGCCCCCATGTCGAAGACGACCAGCTCGCCGGCGTCGATCTCGCGCTCGCCCGGCTCGGCGTGAGGCAGGGCGCCGTTGGGCCCGGCAGCGACGATCGTCGGAAACGACGGCTCCGCTCCCAGCTCCCGCATTCGCGCCTCGGCGGCGGCCGCGACCCCGAGCTCGCTGCGACCGCGGAGGCCGCGCTCCAGCGACCACCGCCAGATCTCGTCGGCGAGCTCGGCCGCCGACGAGATCGCTGCCAGCTCCGCCTCGTCCTTGACCCGGCGCAGCTTCTCAACCGTCCCTCCCGCACCCTCCAAGGCGACGCCGTCGGGCAGCTTCTTCTCCAGCTTCTTCAGCGTTCGAACCGCCATGTGCTGGTCCTCGAAGCCGGATCTGCCGGCCAGGTGCGTGGCGATCCCGCCGAGCCAGTCGTCGGTAACCGTTATGACCTCCCAGCCCTGGACCTCTGCCTCGGCACGCTCGGTGTAGCGGAAGTCGGTGAAGAAGAAGCGAGCGTCGACGCCGCAGACACAGGCCCCGTTGGTGCCGCCGAAGCCGGTCAGGTAGCGGACGTTGACCAGATCGGTGACGAGAAGGCGGTCGAGCTCGCGCTCGGCCAGCAAAGTCGCGAGGCGGTCGCCGCGTGCCTGCATCAGGCAGGGCCGGCGCCGAGCTTGGCGGCGAGCAGCTCAAGCGCCTCACGGTAGCCGTCCGGGCCCTTGCCAGAGATCTTCGCCAGGACCAGGCCGTCGAAGACGGAGAGCCTACGCCACTCGTCGCGCGACTCGACGTCGGAGAGGTGCACCTCGACCGCAGGCAGGCGGGCGACGTCCAGGGCGTCGGCGATCGCGCGGCTGTAGTGGGACCAGGCGCCGGCGTTGACGAGCGCCGCGTCGGCCAGCTCCGGCACCCGGTGCAGGTACTCGACGAACTCGCCCTCGGAGTTGGTCTGGAAGAAGATCGCTTCCAGGCCCAGCTCACGGGCCCAGCCCCCGGCCTTCCGCTCCAGCTCGGCGAGCGAGAGCCCACCGTAGACCGCCGGATCCCGGCGCTCGAGGATGTCGAAGTTGACGCCGTGCAGGACGGCGACGCGGTTGTGGGCGGTGGTCATCCGTACAGCTCCTCCACGGCGGCACGGACCTTAGCCGGATCGACCAGCTCTCCAGTTCGAGGGGCTCCGGGTTCGCTGAGGAGGACGAAGCCGACGCCGTCCGCGGTCCGCTTCTTGTCACGCTGGAGCGCGGCGAGGGTCTCATCGATGTCGACAGCCGGGTCGAGGACGACGGGAAGGCGATGCCGCCGCAGGATCGTCTCGACCTGCTCGCGTAGCTCGGGCGCTTCGGAGAGCCGCAGCGCCGCCAGCAACCCGAGGCCGATCGCCTCGCCGTGGCGATAGCGGGTGTAACCGCTCGCCGCCTCGATCGCGTGGCCCACGGTGTGGCCGAGGTTGAGGACCGCGCGCTGTCCCGCGTCGCGCTCGTCGGCGGCGACGACCTCGCACTTGTAGCGAGCACAGGCAAAGACGAGCTCCTCGAGGGACGCGGGGTCGAGTGAGTCGAGCGCGCCGGCGCGCTCCCAGAGCTCACCGCCGGCCAGCAGTCCGGTCTTCAGCAGCTCGACGAAGCCGGCCGCCATCTCCTCGGCGGGCAGCGTGCCAAGCGTCGAGGTGTCAGCTATCACCGCCGCCGGCAGGTGGTGGGCCCCGGCGTAGTTCTTGCCCTCGGGGAGGTCGACGCCGGTCTTACCCCCGTAGGCGGAGTCGACCTGGGCGACGAGCGTGGTCGGGACCTGGACGACGGAGACGCCGCGTTGGTAGAGGTGGGCGCAGAGGCCTGCCAGGTCACCGACGACTCCTCCACCGAGGGCAACGACGTGGTCCTCACGGGTCATCCCGGCGCGAGCCAGCTCTCGCAGCACCCGCTCGGCCTCGACCATCGTCTTCGCGGACTCCCCCGGCTCCACCTCGGCGACAGCGGCGAGAGGACCGATGTGCGATGCGTAGAGGGTCCCGACCGTCCTGTCCGTGACACAGAAGCGGCGGCTCGGAAGCGGCCACAGTTCGGCTTCGAGCAGGCCGAAGCCGACGAAGACGGGGTACTCGCCGGAGGCGCTCGCGGCCCAGAGCATCTTCGTCCCGCCCGGCAACTGGCTCAGCGCAAGCAGCGACGGCATCGCGCGGACGACAACGTCGCGGTCCCCCGCCGGCACGATCGCGTCGGCCAACTGCTCGTAGAGGGGGATCCGCTCCTCCAGCAGGCGTGCGACGCCGTCGGCGTCGTGAGCGAGCGGACGGTCGCTGCGGGCGATCCGCCGCCAGGCCTCCGCTCCGCTGACTTGGAGCCAGACGACGATGTGGCGGCTCAGCGCCTCGCGGACCCGCTCGGAGAGGACGCTGCCGCCACCGAGGGCGATCGCGCCACCGTCGGCCCGCTCCAGCAGGGAACCGACGACCTCGGCCTCCCGAGCGCGGAACGCGGCCTCGCCGTCTTCCTCGAAAGCAGCAGAGATGGGCTTGCCAAGCGCGTCTTCGACCCGCGCATCGGTCTCGATCGCCTTCAGTCCAGCCCGGCGAGCAGCCGCAAGCGCCGTCGACTTCCCCGCACCCATGAACCCGATGAAGACGAGAGCGGGCCGCATCACCGAACGAAACGCCGATTTCCCATGTGGAGCATGGAAAATCGCGACCTCATCCGCGGAAGTCGATTCTGCGCTTGTACGCCTCGACGGCCGCGAGAACGTCGTCGATGTGGTCGCCACCGAACTTCTCGCGGTAGCAGCCGGCCAGGGTCAGACAGACCATTGCCTCGGCGACGACTGCCGCGGCGGGCACCACGGTCGAGTCGGTGCGCTCGCGCAGCGCCTGGGCAGGCTCCTTGGTCTCGGTGTCGACCGAGCGCAGCGGCTTGGTCAGGGTCGAGATCGGCTTGATCGCGGCTCGAACCGAGAGCGGCAGGCCGTTGGTCATCCCGCCCTCGACCCCTCCCGCGTGGTTGGTCTCGCGGTGGTAGCCCCGCTCCTGCGACCAGAAGATCTCGTCGTGGGCCTCGGAGCCGGGGCGACCGGCAACGTCCCAAGCTTCTCCGATCGCGACGCCCTTGACGGACTGGATCGAGGCGACGGCGCCCGCGAGCCGGCCGTCGAGGCGGTCTTCCCAGGAGATGTGCGAGCCGAGTCCCGGCACGAGGCCGAAGGCACGCACCTCGAAGGTGCCGCCGAGACTCTCGTTGGCCTTGCGCAGGCGGTTGATCTCCTCGACCATCGCCGCGCTCGCCGCTGCGTCGAGGCAGCGAACCGGATCGTCGTCGACGCCCGCAAAGTCCTCCGGACCCAGGTCGGGACGCTCCGGGGCGGTGACGGAGGCGATCTGGGTGACGTGGCTGTGGACGCTGACGCCGAGCGCGGCGAGGAAGCCGCGGGCGATCGAGCCGGCGGCCACCCTGGCGGCGGTCTCCCGCGCGCTCGCTCGCTCAAGGACGTTGCGAATGTCGTCGTGGCCGTACTTCTGCGCGCCGACCAGATCGGCGTGTCCGGGCCTCGGCAGGTGAACCTCGTCGACCTCGACCTCGACCTCGACCGGCCAGGGGTTCATGCGCTCCTCCCAGTTGGCGTAGTCGCGGTTGGCGACGAGGACGGCGATCGGGCTGCCGAGGGTGCGGCCGTGGCGCAAGCCAGAGCGGATCTCGACCGTGTCGGTCTCGATTTTCATCCGCCCACCGCGCCCGTGGCCGAGCTGGCGACGAGCCATGTCGCGGTCCAATGCCTCGCGGTCGAGCTCGAGTCCGGCCGGCATCCCCTCGACGATCGCGACGAGCCCGGGCCCGTGCGACTCGCCTGCTGTGGTGAACCGAAAGCGGGTGCTCATGGGTGCAAGGCTATAGGCGGTAGGCGTGCGGGGGCATATCCCGGCAGGGGTTCCGCTTAACTTTTTCGTGGATCGCTGGACTGCTGACGCTTCGGGCGCGCGCTCGCGAAAAAGTACAAGACGCTCCACCCCTGCCGGGATATGCCCTATGCCCTAGCGGCGGCACGCATGATGTCTAGCGGGGGCTTGCGACCGGTCCAGATCTCGAGCGAGAGGGCGCCCTGCTGGACGAGGATCTCTAGGCCGTCGACGACACTGGCGCCGGCTGCTTCGGCGGCGCGGAGGAGCGCCGTCGGCTCCTGCCCGTAGACCATGTCCACCACGGTCTGCTCAGGTGCGAAGCGGGTCGGATCCAGTGGCAGCTCCGCGAAGGGATCCTCGCCCCCCAGGCCCACCGCGGTCGAGTTGACGATCAACTCGTAGGCCGCTTGGTCGGGGTCCAAGACCGGCGCGCCTCCCAGCTCCTCGCAGAGATTGCGCGAGCGCAACTCCGTGCGGTTCCAGACGTCCACCTCGGTGCCCTCCCGCAGCAGGGCCCAGACGACTGCGCGGGCGGCGCCTCCGGCGCCGAGCACGAGCGCGCTCTTGTCTGTGGGCGAGGCCGGGAGCGCGTTCAGCAGGCCGTCTGCATCGGTGTTCTCGGCTCGGATCTCGCCACCCGCGAAGACGAGCGTGTTGGCGGCGCCGATCTCACGTGCCGTCTCGGACAGCTCGTCCGCCAGCGCAAGCGCCGCGCCCTTGTGCGGGACGGTGACGTTTGCCCCGGCGAAGCCTTCTCCCGGCATCGCCCGTACGCCGGCCTCGAAGGCATCGGGCGCTACGTCGATCGCCTCATAGCTCCACTCCTCGCCCACGCCCAGCGCGGCCAGCGCGGCGTTGTGGATCGCCGGAGAGCGCGAGTGGCCGACCGGATGCCCGAGGACGGCGAGGCGCGGCACGGCCCTACCCCTCGCAGCTGTCCGGCGAGTTGCCGCCGGCTGCTTCGCGGGCCGAGTTGTAGCGTTCGACGTCAGCGTTGAATTCGGCTTCGGTCGAGGAGAAGGCGAGCTTGTTGCAGGCGCCCGGCTCGGCGACGTAGAAGAGATAGTCGACCTTGGCCGGGTGCGCGGCGGCTTCGATCGAGGCGAGTCCCGGACTGTCGATCGGCCCCGGTGGCAATCCGGTATTGGTGCGCGTGTTGTACGGAGAGTCGACCGCCAATTCGGATTCGGTCAGGGGGCGGGTGTAGTTACCCGTCGCGAAGCGAGTCGTCGCGTCGATGCCCAGCGGCATCCCCTCGTGCAGGCGGTTGTAGATCACCGCCGCGACCAGCTTGCGCTGGCTCGCGACTCCGGCCTCGTGCTCGATCATCGAGGCGATCGTGACCACGTCGTAGACCGTCAGGTTCTTCGAGTGCGCGTAGCCCATGTCGACCCCCGCGATCCGGCGCTTGAAGTCTTCGAGCTGGAGCTGGACCAGATCGGCGGCCTTGGCGTGCTTCTCCAGTTCGAAGGTATCGGGGAAGAGGAAGCCCTCCAGATCCTTGGCGTCCTTGCCGCCGTACTTGGCTGGATCGAGATGTTTGGAATGAGCGCTCTGCTCGACGTAGTCACCCCGCAGCCCTTCCTGCTCGGCGATTTCGGCGGTCTGAGAACGGGTGTATCCCTCCGGGATGGTCACCGTGATCGTCCGCACCACCACCGGCGGGGGCGGGCTGCGGTGGAAGTGGCGGTAGGCGAGGGCTGCGATCGCCGCCAGTCCGAGGAACACCACGCCAAGGGCAAGGGCAACCCCGAGGCGCCGGCGGTTCGAGTGGGCGGGCCGGAGCTCGGGGCTCTTGGGCGTCCCGCCCAGCTCAGGCTCAGGCTCCGGCTCGGGCTGTGCCCCGATCCGGCGTGCTTCCCGTTCGCGGCGGCGCTGCTCGCGTCCTGCCGCAGATGGATCGTCACTCATCGTCGGGCTCCTCGATCGCGGCACGGCTCTCGAGGTAGGTCTGCAGCAGGTGCGCCGCGGCGAGCGAATCCGGTGCCGCCGAGGCGCCGCCACGCTTGCTCGCATCGGCCATCCTGGTCGTCAGGCGCTCGTCGTACATCTCGACCGATACGCCGAGGATCGCCTCCAGTTCCGCACCGAAGGAACGGGCCAGCGCGGCCTGGCTTCCTTCCTCCCCACTGAGGTGAAGTGGCAGGCCGACGACGACCAACTCCACTTCGTGCTCGGCAACCAGCTCGGCCACCAATCGAGGCTCCGGGGGTTCGATCACCGGCAGCGGCGTCGCCAGGGTCCCACTCAGATCCGACATCGCGCAGCCGATGCGGGCGGTGCCGTGGTCGAGGGCGAGGACGCGCATGGCCCTACCCGGCCCTGCGCTCGATCGCCGCCCGGGCCACCGCCAGGGCCTCGTCGAGCTTCGCGGGATCCTTCCCTCCGGCCTGCGCCATGTCGTCGCGCCCCCCGCCCCCGCCCCCGACGATCGGCGCCGCCTCGCGGACGATCTCTGCGGCGGAGAGCCCGCGTGCGACCGCGCCCTTGGAGACGAGGACGACGAGCGCCACCTTGTCCCCCTCGCCGCCGCCCAGAGCCACGACCGAGTCGCTGTCCAGCTTGGACTGAACGCGATTGGCCAGCTCGAGAAGCTGCTTCTGGTCGGCCAGGGCGACCTTCGATGCGACCAGCATCAGACCTCCGACCTCGGCTGCCTCTGCCACCAGCCGCTCCGCCTCGTCGCCGATCAGCTGCTTCTGCGCCTGCTGCGCGCCCTCGCCGGCCTCGCGCAACCGCTCGGCGGCGCGGTGGGCGCCGGCGAGAGGATCCTGCGGCGCGCCGAGCAGCTCTCCGATCTCTCCCAGACGGTCCTCGCGCTCACGGAACCAGTCGATCGCCGCCGGGCCTGTGAGCGCCTCGATGCGGCGCACGTTGGCGGCGCTCGAACCCTCCGAAGAGATCTTGAAGATGCCGACCTCGGCCGTGTTGGCGACGTGGGTGCCGCCGCAGAGCTCGCGGGAGACCTCGTCGACTTCGACCATCCGCACCCACTCGCCATACTTCTCGCCGAAGAGGGCCATCGCGCCGAGGCGCTCTGCCTCGGCGCGCTCCATCTCCAGCCAGCGCACCGGCCGGCTTGCCTTGATCCACTCGTTGACCCGGTCCTCGACTATCCGCAGCTCGGCCTGGCCAAGTGCCTGGCCGTGGGTGAAGTCGAAGCGCAGCTTGTCGGGGCGGACGGCTGAGCCGGCCTGGCGCACATGCGTGCCGAGCCGCTCTCGCAGGGCCGCGTGCAGAAGGTGCGTCGCGGTGTGATTGCGCATCGTCGCGTGGCGGGTCTCGCGGTCCACCTCTGCTTCGACGGCGACGCTCGCGTCGATCTCGCCCGACGGCTCGACCTCGAGCGCCTGGTCTTCGCCCACCCGGTAGACGTCGACCACCCGGGCCTCGCCCCCTGGCCAACGCAGCACGCCCGAGTCGGCGACCTGGCCGCCGCCCTCGGCATAGAAGGGGCTCTCCTCGAGCTTGACCAGGGCCCGGCCGTCGTCGCTCTCGACCGCGGCGAGGCCGGTCGTCGCCCGCAGTTCCTCGTAGCCGACGAAGCGGGTTGGCGGGACCGCGCCGGCGAAGGCGATCACCCGCTCGTGGCGGTCCTCGGAGCCGTGCGCGGTCGCCGAGCCGACGCGAGCGCGGCGGCGCTGCTCCTCCATCAGCTCCTCGAAACCTCCGTCGTCGACCGAGAGGCCTTTCTCGGCGAGCAGCTCCTTGGTCAGGTCGTAAGGGAAGCCGAAGGTGTCGTGCAGCTTGAAGGCGTCGGCTGCGCCGATCCAGGACGTCTCCGACTCCCGCGCCTCGGCGATCAGCCGCTCCAGCAGCTCGGTCCCCCGCTCGAGCGTGCGGCCGAAGCTCTCCTCCTCGTCGCCGACCCAGCGGCCGATCGTCTCGCGCTCCGCCGCCAGCTCCGGGTAGGCCTCGCCCATGACCTCGATCGCGCGCTCGGCGAAGCGGCCGAGCCAGGGTGCCTCGAGGCCGAGCGTGCGGCCCTGCTGGATCGCCCGCCGCATGATCCGGCGAAGGATGTAGCCGCGATCCTCGTTGGAGGGGACGACGCCGTCGGCGATCAGGAAGGCGGCGCCGCGCGAGTGGTCGGCGACGATCCGCATCGCGCGGGTGACGGCGCCTCCGTCCGCGTAGGAGAGACCCGACATCTGCTCGGCAAGGTCGATCAGCGGCCGGACGAGGTCGGTCTCGAAGACCGAGGGAACGTCCTGGAGAATTGCCGCCATCCGGTCCAGGCCCATGCCGGTGTCGATATTGCGCATCGGCAGCTCGGCCAGCGAGCCGTCGGCGCCGAGGTCATAGGTCATGAAGACGTGGTTCCAGAACTCGAGGAAGCGGTCGGTGTCCTCGCCCGGGCGCTCACCGGGCGCGCCGAAGTCCTCGCCGCGGTCCAGGTAGAGCTCCGAGCACGGCCCGCAGGGCCCGGCCGGGCCGGCCTGCCAGAAGTTGTCCTCGCGGCCGAGGCGGACGATTCGCTCGTCGGGGACTCCGACCCGCCGCCAGACCGCGATCGCCTCCTCGTCGGGGCCGAGGCCCAATTCCTCGTCGCCGCCGAAGACGGTCACCCAGATCCGTTCCGGGTCCATCCCGAAGCCCTCCGTCGACAGCTCCCAGCCCCAGGGGATCGACTCCTCCTTGAAGTAGTCGCCGAAGCTCCAGTTGCCGAGCATCTCGAAGAAGGTGAGGTGGCGGGCGGTATTGCCCACCTCCTCGATGTCGGTGGTGCGGAAGCACTTCTGCACGTCGGCGAGGCGGCGGGCGGGCGGCTCTTCGCGGCCGAGGAAATAGGGCTTGAACGGCTGCATCCCGGCCGTCGTCAGCAGCACCGACGGGTCGTGCGAAGCAGGGACGAGCGAGGCCGAGGGGACGATCTTGTGCCCGCGCTCCTCGAAGAAGGAGAGATAGGTGCGACGGATCTCGGCAGCTTTCATCAGCGAGAGCCTAAGGACTACGGCGCCGTCAGGAGGCCGCGACGATGGTGCCGTGGCCGACGATCGCCTCGCCGGCGAGCAGCACGGCGGTTTGCCCGGGCGAGGCACCGGCGAAGTCCTCGCCCAACTCGACCTCCAGCTCACGATGGCTGCCGGCCTCGGGGGTCGCAACCACGGCAGGAACAGGCTGAGACCGATAGCGCAGGCGGACCGCGTCGATGCTTTGCCCGCTTCGGTGCAAGACGGCGTTGCGCAGCCGCACCGAGCGTGCCAACAGCTCGCGGTGCGGGCCCACCGTAACGGTGTTGGCGGCCGCATCCGTCTCGAGCACGTAGAGCGGCTCCTCCGCCCCGCCTCCGATCCCGCGACGCTGGCCGACGGTGAAGTTGTGATGGCCGCGATGGCGACCGACCGCGCGGCCGGAACGGTCGAGCAGGTCGCCCTCGCGCTCGCGCAGGCCGCCGTGGCGGCGCAGGAAATCCGCCTTGCCCTGGCCGGAGAGGAAGCAGAGGTCCTGGCTCTCGGGCTTACGGGCGACGGCAAGGTCATGACGGGCGGCGATCTCGCGCACCTCGGGCTTGGTCAGCTCGACGAGGGGGAAGCGCACCCGCTCGAGCAGGCTCGGCGGCAGCGCCGCCAGCATGTAGCTCTGGTCCTTGTTCTCGTCGGAGGCGGCGGCGAGAAGCGGGCCACTCCCATCGTCGACGATCCGCGCGTAGTGGCCGGTGACGAGATGGGTGGCCCCCAGCCGCCCGGCCAGGTCGACCATCGCCGCGATCCGCACCTCGCCGTTGCAGGCGATGCAGGGGTTGGGCGTGTTGCCCGCGGCATAGCCCTCGACGAACTCGGCGACCACGCGGCGGCGGAACTCCTCCTCCAGGTCCAGCGTCAGGTGCGGGATGCCGAGCGAGTGCGCCAGCGACCTGGCGCCGAGCACCGCCTCGGGCGAGCAGCAGGCCTTGGCCCCATCGGTCTCAGGGTCTGCCCAAAGCTTCAGCGTCACGCCGACTACCTCTGCCCCCCGCTCCTGTTCGAGCAGCGCGGCCACAGCGCTGTCGACGCCGCCGGACATGGCGACCAGCACCCGCTCGCCATCTGACTCACCCAACCGCTCCGTCGACGCAGCGGTCTGGGCCAGCGCCCGGTGCAGCGCATCGGCAGCCAACTGCGCCGCATGCCGCTTGGCCGGCGTCAGCCCCCCGATCGCCTCGTCGACCTCATCCGTTCCGACCCGAGCCGCCTCGAGCACAGCCTCCCCCTCGACCATCTCCGCCACGGCAGCCGTAGCCGCCCGCGTCGCCCCGCACCCCTCGGCGTCGAAAGTGACCCGAGCGATCACGCCGTCCTCAATCGCAAGCGAAATCCGCGCCAGGTCCCCGCAGGCCGCGCCCCCGGCTGCGCCCGTGAAGGCAGCCTCACCCGCCGGCCCGACCCGGCTCCTGTCTCGCAAGTAGGCCTCGAAGATCTCCTGGCTCATGAGACACAGGGTAGGAGTAGCGGGCTATGAGCGCAGTATCCTGCGCAAATCGGCGAGCACGGATGGCGCATCGTCACGGAGTTGGCGCCATGTGATCCGGGCCACCCGCCACCCCTCGGCGATCAGCAGGCGGTCACGTTCGCGGTCCTTCTCGAAAGCCAAATCGGTCCCGTGCGCCCGCATCCCGTCGAGCTCGACGATGACACCCTGCTCCCGCCACAGGCAATCGATCTCGAAGAAGCGCCCGCGCATCGCGAGGTCGGCGTTGAGTTGCGGACGAGGCAGGTCGGAGCGGGCGAGGAGGGCGGTGAAACGCTCCTCCAGTCTGCTCCGGGTGATTCCACGCGTCTCCGCGCGATCGTCGAGCAGCGCCCGCAGCATCGGCGCCCCTCGCCGCCGTGGGTACCGTTCCAACAGGTCGTAAATCGACAGCGAGCAAGTCAGGCGCCTCACCTCGATCTGGTTGATCGTGCGCTCCAGTTCGTCCCGGGAAGTCGACCCAGCGAGGTCGAGGCTCGTGCGGGAGACGCAAGTGCACGGCATCCCCGCGACCGTCTCGATCTCATCCGCGGAGATCGAGTTGCGATGGACCACGATTCCCGGCGATGCTCGCCAACCTCTCCTGCGGGTGACGTCGATCGCCCGGCCCCGAGGAGACGCGATGCCCCAGAGCTCGGCCGCGGATCGATGGCTGAGGACGGCCCCCGGCCCGCCGAAGAGCACGGCGGCCATCCAACGACCGTGCCGGCTCAGCCGGCGGTGTCCAACCGCGTAGACGCCACGGTGCACGACATGAAGGTGACCCTCGGCAATTCGCCCCTTGATTCGGGCGTCGGTCAGACCGAGCTCGATCAGCTGCCGGCGAGCAACAACCCCATGCTGGCCCTCAGCCAGCATGGGGATATCTTGGCCACGCCCCACATCTTGATGCGTGCTCCGTTTCGTCTCCATAGGCGACCGAAGGGAGCGCGCTTCAGCATTGGGAGCCGTTTGGCGTTGCACGCGGCTGATGATGCGAGGCCGCAACGCACATGTGGCGCGCCGAGTGTCACGTTTGCGCAACGAAAAGAGGTTCCAGCCCGCCGGTACCGCCTCTGGCTTTGATCCCTTGAAGTAAAGGGTGGGGGCCTCCTCGCAGTCCCACAGGACCGAGAGAGATCAGCTCCCGCGCCGTTTGTGTTGGGTCAAACGGTGAGACGGCTCTCGTACGGGCTCGAGCCTGGTTCAAACTTACCACCGCAGAGCGCTTGTCAAACCCACTCGTCGTCGAGGTTGGAGAGGTGCCACTCGGCCTCGCTCCAGCGCTCGGCTGGGACGCGGAGGGAGATGTCGCCGCGGCCGTAGCGGTCGAGCGGCCAGTCGGCGGTGAGGGCGGCCTCGATATTGGCCTCGATCAGGGCCTGGTGCCAGGCGCGGGCGGTGCGGACGTCGGCGAAG